>CAMTUN010000030.1:0-82907 GCA_947084915.1 uncultured beta proteobacterium
AGCAGTTAACTGACGCTCAACGACTGCGGGCCATCCTCACTCGTGCGTTTGCTCAATTCATGCTCACAACCACAGGACCGCCGCCACAGTTGGCATTAACTTAATGCAATCTGACTGGCCCACTGCTTTTTTTAGGATGAATGGGGCCGGGCAAGGAGACACGATGGGTGCATTGAGCTGGAAGCAATATTTCATCTACCAGGCCGACTATCAGCACTGGGCCAACGAAGCGTTGTTCGAGTGTCTGGGCCGACTCGACCCGAAGGCGCTGGCCGAACCCCAGGGTCTGTTCTTTTCCACCATCCATCACACCCTCGACCACATCCTGGTGGTGGAGGAATTGTGGCGTCTGCGTCTGCAGGGCGAGAGCCCGATCGTCGACTTCAAGACGCTTCGCCACCCCGGCTGGCGCGAGTTGAAGAAAGCCTTGCGCCAGGAAATGCGCGAGCTGCAGCACTGGCTGGAGAGCCGGCCCGACGCCTTCTTCGAATCGGAGATCGCCTATCGCGGCACGGACGGCAAGGAGCGGCGCAACTGGGTGCGCGACGTGCTCACCCACATGATGAGCCACATGGTGCACCACCGCGGCCAGGTCTCCGCCGCCGCCACGCGTCTGGGCGCGCCCGCGCCGGAGATGGACTATATCTACTACAAGCGCGCCGTCGATTCGGCCCTGGCCCAGAACCGAAAGGATTGACCGGCCGGACTGGCGCGGCTCCGTTCTTATTCCAGGGGAGGGCGTCATGGTCTATCGAACCGCCATACTGACTGCGCTTGTCCTGGGCGTCGCGCCCTGCGCTGCTCAGGGCATCACGGTTCCCGCACCGGCGACCTCCCCTGCGCTACCCGCGTCGCTGCAGCCTTCCCCCTCGGCGAACGTGCCGGCACCCGTCCAGCCCTCCTTGCACGATGACCTGCTGAAAGACTTGCCTGCGCTGCCCGACCTCGACAGCTTTTCCCCTCAAATCGCTGCGTGGGTGCGCATGCGAGGCGCCGGTCTCGCCCGCGGTGGCGAGATTCCCGATGCGGACGATATGCCGTATTACTTGAGCCATGCCGGCAGTCTCGTGAGCGGCGATCAGAAGCAACCCTGGCTGGCCATGCTGCTCATGCTCGAGGCATTAAAGTCGGCAAAAGACGACCTCATCAAGAAAATGACCGAAAAGCTCGAGGAGATAAATGACACCAAGGCACGACTGCGCGGCGAGAACCCCGGCTATCAGCTCCCGGTCTCCCCTACCAAAGCGGATCTCGATGCCATGCTCGAACTACTGAAGAAGCAAGAGGACGAGATGTCCGGAATGAGCGAAATGGAGTCATTGAAGTTGCAGATGGCTATGGACCGCCTGTCAAAAATGATGTCTGTCCTGAGCAATCTGCTGAAAAAACAGAGCGAGACCGTGCAAGGCATCACCCAGAATTTGAAATGAATCAGTTCCGCAACAACGTCAGAAGACGCGCCTCCAGCTTGGCCTGTTCCATGGGGCCGAGGCGAACCAAATTCAACTTTCCCTCCCGGTCGATGAGATGCAGGGTCGGCGTGGCCTTGACCTTGCCCAGGGCCTGGGTGTGCGCCGGCGCGATCATGGCGACGGGAAATTTATAGTCGTGGTCCTTCCAGAATTCCTCGACGGTGAATTTGTCGGCGTCGATGGAGAGGGCGAGGATCTCGAAACCCTTGTCGCGGTGTTTTTCGTAGAGCGCCTGCAGTTCCGGCAACTCACGCTGGCAGGGCGGGCACCAGGTCGCCCAGTACACCACCAGCACGGCCTTGCCCTTCAAGGCCTGCGCGGAGAGGGTCTTGCCGTCGAGCAGCAGCGTATCGAATGGCGGCACCACCTGGCCGGTCTTGACTTGCGCCTGTGCGGTGGCGGCAAACAACAGGGCGGCAATCAACAGAATTTTCTTCAACATCTCGACTCCAATCAGGACACGCCCGCCAGGTGGGCCTGCTGGTCGGCATGATAGCTCGATCGCACCATCGGCCCGCAGGCGGCATGCGAGAAGCCCATGGCCTGCGCCTCGCGCTCGAACATCGAAAACCCATCCGGATGCACGTAGCGGAGCACCGGCAGGTGGTGGCCCGAGGGCGCCAGATACTGGCCGACGGTGAGCATGTTCACCTCGTGCGCGCGCAGGTCTCGCATGACGTCGAGGATTTCCGCATCATCCTCGCCGATGCCGACCATCAGGCCGGACTTGGTGGGGATGGCGGGATTGCGTGCCTTGAAGGCCTTGAGCAGCGCCAGCGAATGCGCATAGTCGGCGCCGGGGCGCGCCTGCTTGTACAGGCGTGGCACGGTTTCCAGGTTGTGGTTGAAGACATCCGGCGGCGTGGCGGTGAGGATGTCCACGGCGATGTCGAGGCGGCCGCGGAAATCCGGCACGAGGATCTCGATGCGCGTCGCAGGCGACGCTGCGCGCACGGCGCGGATGCAGTCGGCGAAATGCTGTGCGCCGCCGTCGCGCAGGTCGTCGCGGTCGACGCTGGTGATGACGACGTAGTTGAGCTGCATCGCCGCCACGGTCTGCGCCAGGTGCGCCGGCTCCTGCACATCCGGCGGCAGCGGCTTGCCGTGGCCGACATCGCAGAACGGGCAGCGCCGCGTGCACAGGTCGCCGAGGATCATGAAGGTGGCGGTGCCCTTGCCGAAGCACTCGCCGATGTTCGGGCAGGACGCCTCTTCGCACACGGTGTGCAGGGCGGCATCGCGCAGGATGCGCTTCACTTCGCCGAAGCGCGCATGGCTGTTGCCGGCCTTGACGCGGATCCAGCCGGGCTTTTTCAGCGGCACGGCGGCCGGCGCCACCTTGATCGCGCTTTTGCCAAATGCGCGCGCGGTCTTTGCCTCGCCTCGCTGTTTGTTCGGCTTGTCGGGATTCATCGTTCGATCTGTCTTTCCAGGTGCGCCAGCAATGCCTCGCCGGCGCGCCGCCAGTCGGTGTCCACGCCCAGGTCGCGCAACTGCGTCACCTTCAGGCCGGGGTAGCCGCAGGGATTGATCGCCGAAAACGGCGCGAGTTCCATGTCCGCGTTGAGCGCCACGCCATGGTAGCAGCAGCCACCCTTCACGCGCAGGCCGAGCGCGGCGATCTTGGCGCCGCCGACATAGACGCCCGGCGCACCGGCCAGCCGCTCGCCGCGCAGGCCGTGGTCGGCCAGCAGGTCGATCACCGCCTGCTCGATGCGCGTGACCAGTTGGCGCACCTTGAGGCCGCGCCGCGTGAGGTCGATCAGCAGGTAGGCCACCGCCTGGCCGGGCCCGTGATAGGTAATCTGGCCGCCGCGATCTATCTTCACGAGGGGAATGCCGATCTCGCGCAGCAGGTGTTCGGGTCGGCCGGCCTGCCCTTGGGTGAACACCGGCGGGTGTTCGGTGAGCCACAACTCGTCTGGTGTAGCGGCTGTGCGTTCGGCGGTGAAGCGCTGCATGGCGCGCCAGGTCGGCTCAAAGTCAGTCCGGCCAAGACGGCGAACGTGGATCACGCTCACAGCACGATCTTGACGAGGGGATGACTCGACAGCTCGCGGTAGAGGGCGTCGAGCTGTTCGCGGGAGACGGCGCGTATGGTGCAGGTGAGGCTCAGGTAATTCCCCTTCGCGCTGGGCCGCATTTCGATGGTGGTGGCATCGAAATCGGGAGCATGCCGCAGCACCACCTCGAGCACCTCCTGGGCAAAACCGTCTTCGCGTTTTCCCATGATCTTGATGGGGAAATCACAGGGGAATGCCAGCAGCGACTGCTCAGCCGCCACCACGCATCACCTTCAGCTTGAAGTCCTGATACCAGGCATACATCTTCTGGAAAAATGGGCCCGGTTTCCCCGTGCCAATGGCCTGTCCATCCAGCAGCGTGATCGGCAATACCTCCTTGGTCGAGGAGGTCATCCACAGCTCGTCGGCAGCGCGCGCCTCGGCTTCGGGCACGTCACGCACTTCGCAGGGAAGGCCGTGGGCGGCCGCCAGCTCAAGCACGACGTCGTAGGTGATGCCGGGCAGCATGAGGTGGTTCTTCGGCGGCGCCAGCAGCACGCCATGCTTCACCGCGAAGATGTTGGAGGCGGCCCCCTCGGTCAGGAAGCCGTCGCGGAAAAGAATCGTTTCGACGCAGCCGGCGTCGGCCGCCAGCTGGCGCAGCAGGCAGTTGGCCAGCAGCGAAGTCGTCTTCAGGTCGCAGCGCAGCCAGCGCACATCCGGCGCCGACACCGCCGCGATGCCGCTCTCGCGCTGCGCCGGCGGCGGCGTCACCAGCGGCTCCGACATGATGAACACCGTCGGCGTCACCTGGGCCGGGAAGGCATGGTTGCGTTTGGTGTCCGCGCCGCGCGTGATCTGCAGATAGACCGACTGGTCCTCTCCCGCGTTGCGCGCGATGATTTCTTCAATCAGGCGTGTCCATTCCGTGTCGCTGAGCGGATTGTCCAGCCGGATGCCCGCCAGCGTGTGCCGCAGGCGGCCCAGATGCTCGGGCAGGCGGAAGGGCCGGCGAGAATAGACCGGGACCACCTCGTAGGCGCCATCGCCGAACAGGAAGCCGCGATCCATCGCCGGGACTTTCGCCTCGGTAATGGGAAGCAATGAACCGTTCAGATAGACCGTCTGCATCGTCGTGCCCGAGCTTACTCGAACCAGAGGCGCAACGTATCCCAGGCGCGGCCGATCATGCCGGCCACCGGCACAGTCTCCAGCGCTACGACGGGATACTCGCCATAGGGCTTGCCGTCGAGGGTCAGCTTGAGCGTGGCGACGCGCTGCCCCTTGTGCACCGGGGCCATGAGCGGCTGCTGGCTGACCAGATTGGCCTTGAGCTTCTCCGCCATGCCCTTGGGCAGGGACAGGGTGAAGTCGTCGAGAAAGCCCGCCTTCACGATGTTCTGCGCGCCCTTCCACACCCTGAGCTGGGATACCGCCTGATCCTTGGCGTAGAGCGTGACCGCATCAAAGAACTGGAAGCCGAAATTGAGCAGTTTCTGCGACTCCTGGGTGCGCATGCCGTCAGAAGCCGTTCCCATCACCACCGACAGCAGGCGGCGCGGCCCGCGTTTTGCCGAAGCGATCAGACAATAGCCGGCGTTCTCGGTGTGCCCGGTCTTGACGCCGTCGACAGCAGGATCCAGCCAGAGCAGGCGATTGCGGTTGGCCTGGGTGATACGGTTGTAGCTGTAATCCCGCAGCGCGTAGAGCGGGTAGTGCTCGGGGAAATCGCGGATCAGCGCCGCCGCCAGCGCGCCGAGATCACGCGCCGTCGAGTAATGCTGCGGATCGGACAGGCCGGTGGCGTTGGTGAAGCGCGTGTTCTTCAGGCCGAGCCGCAGCGCCTCCCGATTCATCAACTGTGCAAAGGCTTCCTCGGAGCCCGCCACGGCCTCGGCCAGCGCAACGCAAGCGTCATTGCCCGACTGCACGATCATGCCGCGCAGCAGCTCGTCGACCGTCACGGGGCGATTGGGCTCGATGAACATGCGCGAGCCCTGCGTCTTCCAGGCCCGCTCCGACACCGGCACCGTCTGGGCAGGCTTGAGCTTGCCTTCCTTCAGGGACGCCAGCACCACATAGGCCGTCATCAGCTTGGTCAGCGAAGCCGGCTCGACGCGCTCGTCCGGATTGTAGGAAGCCAGGGCTTGGCCGGTCGAGTAATCGAGCAGCAGCCAGGATTTCGCCGCCACAGTGGGGGCCTGCGGCAGGATTTGCGCCTGGACCAGGGCGGCAAAGAAAAAGGAAAACAGAAAGACAAAAATTCTCATGGGGTGCTGCCTAGGAAAGGCTCGAATTATAGCGCGGCGTACTCAGGCGCCGAGATGCTGCCGCAGCGCTTCCGGAGTCAGGATGGCGAAGCGAGTTTGCCCGGCCAGCGCCAGAAGATCGGCGTCGCCGGTGACCAAGGCATCGGCCTCCCCTGCTGCTGCGGCCCTGAGGAATATTTCGTCATCGGGATCGCGGCAGGCGGGCAGACTAACGGCTTTTTTGGGTGCCGCTGAAATCTCCGCAAAAGGAAGAAAATCCGCCAGCAGTTCTTTCCGATCTTCTGCTGTGAGGCGGAATTTCGGATATTCGAGGACACGCAGCAACTCCTCGACGGTTTCGCGCGTCACCAGGGGAACCACGCCTCGTCGCTGCCACGCATCGCGCAGCCAAGCCAGCCGACCGGCGCGAAACAGCAGCGCGGAGACCACCACATTGGTATCGAGAACGACGCGCAAAGCTATTTCTTGCGGCTGCTCTTGCCGGCCTTGCGCGCCCAGGCCACCGCCAACTCGACATCCTTCTCAACGATACCCAGCACCGCTAGCTTGTCGCGCACGGCATCGGCGCGGCCGAAGCGCACCGGCGTCAGCACGATGCGTCCGCCCTCGGCCTGCACCTCGAAGTACTCGGCATCCGGAAAGGCCTGCGCCACTGCCTTGGGCAAGGTGATCTGATTCTTGGAGGTTAGCTTGGCGAGCATCTTGATTCCATGAAGTAAGGAAACAAGGAAATTATATATTTTCAGAATGAATTAATCAAAAGTATGTTTTATATAAAAACCGTGTTATTACAATATGCTTTAATTACCGGATATCCGGTGTTTACATTACCGGTTGCATGTGCTATTATGTAAATAATTTCATGTTGCCCAAGAGAACCCCCCCATGGAAATCACTGTGCGAGCCAACGAATTACGATTTAGGTGCTTTTCTGAAATCTGCGAACTCTTGAAACTTCGTCGTGATCCTTACATAAATGCCCGCCTGCCTGATGAACTGGAAATCGTGGAGCGGTTGCCTAGGAGTGACGATGAGGGGCGCAGATATGAAAGAAGTTTGGCTCTCGCCTCAGACAAGTATCAAAAGAACATAACACTCGACATTGAGGATTCGGTTGCGCAACGTGTTTCATCTGTTTGCGCTGAGAAAAATATCCCGCGAAATGCATTCTTCGATGCCTTTATCTGGTTCCTATGTGTGCGCTTGATCCGGCCAGCAATCATTGTGTCAAACCCAAGGGCTTCGCTGGCTTACTCAGAGGAAGAATTCAATAAGCGGGTGCAAGCGTATCTGATTGCAGACCGGTTCGAGATCGACGGTACGTTGTATCCCGACTACTACGAGTCGGAACTGGTTTGGACTAAAGAGCGAGTCGAGAACACAAGGCGGCTTATGGCCGAAGTACGAAAAGACCTTCGTAAATCTGCTATTCGCTCGCATAGCATCAAGACGTAACTGCCGACGGAGATATTTGCGATTCCGTACAAAAATGGAACTACGGGGAACGACTGAAATGCATACACATCATAGTGCTCAACGCATGCTGCAACGCGGAATCCAACCACTCATCATTCGCTGTCTGAGAGATTTCGGCGAGCGCGTCTATGACCATCATGGCGCCGTGATCTATCACTTCAACAAAAGCAGTTGGCGAAAACTGGAAAGAGAGTGGGGGCGTGAGCCGGTGCGGAGGCTCTTTGCGGACCACAGGGATGCCTACATGGTGGTATCAGCTGACGACGATTCAGTCATCACTGTAGGCAAGAGATTCAAGCGAATCAAACACTAGGAGATCACCATGAGCCAGATTACAGAACTTTTCATTCAGAACTGCTCATCTGAGATGGATCAATTCATGCGCGCCTTTCCTCACATCACGATGCGCTATGGCGCACGGTGGAATTCATTCTCCTGGATCCATTCTGCAATATGCGGCAAAGCCGTGGGATCGCGAACATGTGCGGATTGAAATTTCCGAATCGCTTCTCGATGAAACTGAACGCTTTTTCATTCCAGCGTATGTCGAATCCTTGCCCGGTATGCGGAGAGTATTTGACCTGGGCCTGATTTCCGGTACCGCGCTATTGCAGCGCATTCTTGCGGACAAGGATTGCTGCGGGTTTGCCGCAAGACATGCGCGTTGCGAAGGCAATATCGGAGTGGATCGAACATGAATGATCCGGCTACCTCGGCAGGTTTTACCAGCAACTGGCCGGGCTGGATTCGGGTTTGGGTCGTCGCCACGTGTGTCGTCCCCCTCTTTTCAATTCAGTCGACTCTTGCCAATCTAAAACCGGGCCCTGGCGAAGTAGCTGCCGTTTTTTTCGCGCTTTTCGTAGCACACTCGGCTGCTTTGTTCTGTCTTGCCTGGCTGCTATCGCGGACGACTCTTGTGGTGGAATGGGTTGCTGCCGGTTTCAGTTCAAGGGGGAAAAAGACCGCAAAGCTGTTCTTGCTCGCGATTTCCGCAGTATTCGTAGCACTCTGGATGCGCTACGACTTGGTCGCCTTCTCAGGTAACCGCGATTACTTTCAATACCTGATCTGGGATCGCTGGACCGGCGAAGCACGAACGAGTTGGGGTGAATGCAAACACGAACGGCCTACAGAACGAATCTGATCTTTACCGCTGCACCACGAAGGGCTTGAAGGCCAGCGCCTCGCGGATGCGTTCGGCCACGCGGCCGGCTTCCTGCGCATCTCGGTAGGGGCCCAGATGCAGGCGATACATGCCGTCCCTGGAGTGGACGTGGATGGTTTCGGTCAGCCAGTCGAGCTGCCTCAGGATGCGCGCGCGGAAGCTCTCTGCGTTGTCGAGGCTGCCGAAGGCGCCCAACTGCAGGAAAGTGCCGCGCAATTCCTGCACGGCCGGTAGCGGCGGCGCCTCGGCGGGGGCGGTAGCGACTATGTCGGCGATCGGGTCGGGAGAAATCCCCCCTGACCCCCCTTTTTCAAAGGGGGGGATAACCGCCACAGAACTCTCTCCCCTCTTTGTCCCACGGGGATTTCCTTCGGTCACAAATAGGGGGCCGGGGGGGCTTTGCACTTCCTTCGGTCGAATTTCTTCACCCGGCAGTACGCTCTCCACCTCCACCTGCGCACTGCCGTTGCCGATGTAGCCCAGCTTCCAGGCCGCGGCATAGGAGAGGTCGATCACGCGGCCGTGCAGAAAGGGGCCGCGGTCGTTTACCCGCACCACCACCGACCTGCCGTTGGCGAGGTTCGTCACCCGCGCGTAACTGGGAATCGGCAGCGTCGGATGCGCCGCCGTCATGGCGAACATGTCGTAGACCTCGCCGATGGAGGTTTTCTGGCCATGGAACTTGCGCCCGTACCAGCTGCCGATGCCGCGCGCCTTGTAGGGTTTCAGTTCCTGCGAGGGCACGTAGTCCCGGCCCAGCACGGAATAGGGCCTGTTGGCGAAGCGATGCAGCGGCTCGGCCCGCGGCTGGGCGTCGGAAATGGCGTCGAGATTGTCCGGCACGCTGTCGCCCGGGCCATCGTCCAGGTAATAGCCGCCACCCTTCGTCACCGGCGCCGGCTTCGGCAAAGTCAGCCCCGGCGGCACGGCGGCCCGCTCGACAGGAGGTTGCTTCGGCGCCGAACCACAGGCGGACAGCAGGCTTGATAGCATAACCATCGCAGCAAGAACGGCACAGTCCTGCCGCCGGGCCGCGCCCAGAAGGGCAGGCGAAGCTGCCCCGAGGGGCAGGCGAAGCTGCCCCGAGGAAATACTCTTGGGGTGCGCCCTGAAGAAGTACTCCCGGGGCGCCCCAATGCCGGACGAAACGCGCCGGAGGCGCAATCCGCTCAGAAGCCGATTTGCCGAGACCCGTAACATACGAGCGCAGTGAGCAAGCAGGCTCCTCCCCGCGAGGGGGCGAGGCGGGAATTCGCGACGCATGCGTCGCGCCGCCGCAGCCGGCTGGCTGTGCAAAGCCAGCCGTGGGCCGCGCAGCGGGCGGGAGGGGCGGGTCGATCTCATCATTTCTGCATGAGCATTCTGTTCCTGTGAATGCTCATGAGTATGCCCACGCCCAGGAAGAGCGTCACCAGCGCCGTGCCGCCGTAGCTGACAAAGGGCAGCGGAACGCCCACCACCGGCAGGATGCCGCTCACCATGCCCATGTTCACGAAGGCATAGGTGAAGAAGATCAGGGTGATGCTGCCGGCCAGCAATCGCGAGAACAGCGTCGGCGCGTTGGCCGCGATCATCAGGCCGCGACCAATGATGAGGGCGTAGAGCACCAGCAGAAAGGTGTTGCCGAGCAGGCCGAACTCTTCCGAGAGTACGGCGAAAATGAAGTCTGTGTGTCGTTCCGGGAGAAATTCGAGATGGGTCTGTGTGCCGCTGCCCCAGCCCTTGCCGAGAATGCCGCCCGAGCCGACCGCAATGGTCGACTGGATGATGTGAAAGCCCCTGCCGAGCGGGTCGACCTCGGGGTCGAGCAGCGTCAGGATGCGCTGACGCTGATAGTCGTGCAGTATCGTCCAGGCAAAGGGCAGGCTGGCCAGTACGCCGACAAACAAAGCGGCCATCACCTTCCAGGATAGTCCGGCAAGCAAGATGACAAAGAAGCCCGCCGCCAGGACAAGGATCGACGTACCGAGATCCGGCTGCCTGGCGATGAGCGCAACCGGCAGCAGCAGGATCAGCAGGGCGACCAGCCAGTCACGTAGCCGCAGCATGGCCTCGTGTTTCTGGAAATACCAGGCCAGCATCAGCGGCATGGCGATCTTCATGAGTTCGGAAGGCTGGATGCGCATGAAGCCGAGGTTCAGCCAGCGCCGCGCGCCCTTGGAGACGTCGCCGAACAGCGCCACCGCGACGAGCAGCAGCACAACGCCCAGATACAGCGGCAGGGCGATATGCATGAGTCGCTGCGGCGGCACTTGCGCCGCCACGCGCATCGCCACCAGCGCCACGGCGACGTTGAAGAGATGGTTGTTCATTCGCCCGGGCGAAGCGCTCGTCATGAGCAGCAGGGCGAAGCCGAGCAGCAGGGCGAGCAATCCGAGCAGGACGGCGTCAATCGGCGCTACCAGGCGCCGCCACCACTCGCGCGGCATGAAGGCGAAATCAGTCATTCTCGCCCGCCTCCCCGCTCACCGGCGCCGCAGCCTGGGGCAGCTTGCCGAGCAAGTAATAGTCGAGTACCTGACGCGCAATCGGCGCCGCGGCCTGGGCGCCGAAGCCGCCGTGCTCCACCAGAACGGCCAGCGCGATGGTCGGCGCCGCAGCCGGCGCGAAGGCGATGTACAGGGAGTGGTCGCGCAGTTCCTGCTTCACCTTCTCGCGGTTGTAGGCCGTCCCCTTCAGGCTATACACCTGCGCCGTTCCCGTCTTGCCGCCCACTTCGTATTCGGCGCCGGCGAAAACGCGCGCACCGGTGCCCTCCTTGTTCACGCCGACCAGGGCGCGCTTGACGGTCTCGATATGCTGCGGCTTGAGCGGAATAGTGCGGGTCGGCTGCGCCTCGATGGGAATTTTCTCGCCAGTCCGGTTGTCGGCGATGTGCTTGACGAGGTGAGGCCGGAAGACTACGCCGTCGTTGGCCAACGCTGCCATTGCCTGCGCCAGCTGGATGGGCGTATACGCATTGTAGCCTTGGCCAATGCCAACGGAAATGGTCTCGCCGGCATACCATTTCTGTTGTTCCGGTTTCCTGAAACGCGCCTTCTTCCACTCCTGCGAGGGCAACACCCCTTTCGACTCGCCCGCGATGTCGATGCCCGTCGGGCTGCCAAAGCCGAACGGGGCCATGAAGCGGGAAATGGCATCGATGCCGAGGTCGTTGGCGAGAAGGTAGTAGTAAGTGTTGCACGACTGGACGATCGACTTGTACATGTCCACCATGCCATGGCCGCCCTTCTTGTCGTCCATGAAGGTGTGGCCGCCGAAACTGAAGAATCCCGGATCGGCGATGGCCTGCTGCGCCGTGCGCTTGCCGGTTTCGAGCGCAGCCAGGGCCATGAAGGGCTTGAAGGTGGAGCCGGGGGGATAGGTGCCGTTCAGTGCGCGGTTCACCATCGGCTTGTCCTCGGAGGTGTTGAGCAGATCCCAGTCCTGCGTGTTGATGCCGTCGACAAACAGGTTGGGGTCGTAGCCGGGCACGGACACCAGCGCCAGGATGCCGCCCGTCGACGGCTCGATGGCGACCAGCGCGCCACGGCGTTTGCCGAAGGCATTTTCCGCCACCTGCTGCAGCTTGACGTCGAGGGTAAGCGTGAGGTTATTGCCGGGTATCGGCGCCTTGCGGGAAAGCACGCGCACGGCGCGGCCACCGGCATCCACTTCGACCTGCTCGAAGCCGGTCTGGCCGTGCAGTTCGAACTCGTAATTCTGCTCCAGCCCAGTCTTGCCGAAATGCACTGTTCCGCGATAGTTGTCCTCGGCCCCGTTTTTCTCGATCGTGACAAGGTCGCGATCGTTTACCCGGCCGATGTAGCCCAGTGCATGCGACGCCAGCTCGCCCTGCGGGTACTGCCGAAACAAGCGCGCCTTGATGTCCACGCCGGGAAAACGGAAACGCTGGGCGATGAAGCGCGCCACTTCCTCGTCGGTGAGGCGCGTGCGGATGGGCAGCGATTCGAAGTTCTTGCTTTCATCGAGCAGCTTGCGGAAACGTTTGTGGTCCTTCGGCTGAATGTCGACGAGGCCGGCCAGTTCGTTGATGACGGCTTCCAGGTCGGCCACCTTGCTCGGCGTGATTTCCAGCGTATAGGCGGAATAGTTGCGCGCCAGCACGACGCCATTGCGATCGGTTATGACGCCGCGGTTGGGCACGGTGGGTACGATGGAGATGCGGTTGTCCTCGGCCCGCGTCTGGTAGTGCTCGTGCTGGACCACCTGCAGCCAGAAAAAACGCGCAAAGAGCAGGAAAAAAGCGAACAGCACGAAGCCGCCCGCCACCGCCAGACGCCGCTGGAAGCGATCGAGTTCCTGTTCCGGGTTCCTGAATTCCGTCAACCGCATAGTGGCGCAAACATCATATGGGACGGTTCTCGTCCTTTTCCACAGGCTGGTACTGCGGCAGCAGCAGCACAAAAGTAAGCGGGAACCAGAGCAGGGCGCCGCTGAAACTGCCCAGGAAGTAGCCCCACCCGGGAAAGTCCGCGCCACCGATCAACCGTGTGATGACCATGACAATCTGCGTCGCCAGCAACAGCGGCAGGATGTGCAGCGCCTGCTGGACGAGCGGGAACCAGAGAATGCGGCGCGACAAGCCGCCGGCGGCGTACGACAGCAGCAGATAGGCCAGCGGATGCTGTCCCATGACGCTGCCGGAAGCGACATCCATCATCAAGCCAACCACGAAAGCGGTGCCCATGCCGAGTCGCAAGGGCTCGCGCACACTCCAGAAGGCCAGCACCAGCGCCACCCAGTCCGGTACGCCGATGGTGTTGCCAAGCGGAATGAGGTTGAAAAAAAATGCCGCGGCAAGCGAAAACAGGATGAACCACTGCCGAACGGGCAGCAGGATGCGCCGCGAACTGTGGGTGGGTTGAATGTTCATCCGTCCCTCTTGCGCCCCCGCTTTGCCTTCAGCGGCTTGTCCCGGGTCCCGGTTTCCTCCACCTGCTGCTGCAGCGCCTCGCGCAAGCCGAGTATCAGCACCTGACCATGTTTTTCCACGCCGGCCGCCGGCTCGCAGACGATGCGGGCGAAGGTATAGGCGGCATCGCGGTCGACCCGCAACACTTTCGCCACCGGCAGACCGGGCAGGTAGACACCGTCCAGACCGGACGTGACGAGCTGGTCGCCGGGCCGAACGTCGGCATTGGCGGCAAGAAAACGCAGTTCGAGCTGGCCGTCCGACGCGCCGAAGAGGACCGTGCGCAGCCCGTTGCGCACGATCTGCACGGGCACCGCCTGATTCTTGTCGGTGACCAGGGTCACCTCGCTTTGCAGGGGATAGACGCGCGTCACCTGGCCGAGGACACCCGCCTCGTCGACCACAGCCTGGCCGGCGACGATGCCGTGCTGATTGCCCTTGTCGACGATGACGCGGCGGGAGAAGGGGTCGCGCGCCGCATGAAGGATATCGGCCAGGGTGCTGGATACCGGCTGCTTGGCCTTCATGTCGAGCAGCTGGCGCAAGCGCTGATTCTCCAGTTCCAGGTGCTGCTGGCGCAACAGCCACTTGGCCGACTCCAGTTCCTTGCGCTTGAGCAGGTCGTTCTCCTGCTGCACCGTGGAAAGGCTGGAAAAATAGCCGCCGAGCTGCTCATAGAGATCGACTGGAGTATAGGCGGCACGCTGCAGGGGATAGAGCACGGCCGCCACGCCTTGGCGAGCCAGTTCGAGGTAGCGATACTTCAGGTCGAGCACCAGCAGGGCAAGCGAGAGGATGACGAAGAAGGCAAGCCGCGCCAGCGGCGCGGGGCCACGCTTGAAAAAGGGGGGCGGTTGGTGGCCGACGACGGACATCTATCAGTGAGAGGAGAGGGGTGAGGAGTGAGGGGAAAAAGCGGGAAGTGCGTTCGGCGCCCGTTGATTTCTCCTCACTCCTCTCTCCTCACGCCTCACTCGTTGGCAAAAATGCTCCCGAGCGTATCCACCTTCTCCAGCGCGATGCCGGAGCCGCGCACCACGCAGGTCAGCGGATCTTCCGCCACGAACACCGGCAGGCCGGTTTCTTCCATGAGCAGTCGGTCGATGTCTCGCAGCAGGGCGCCGCCGCCGGTGAGCACCATGCCCTTCTCGGCGATGTCGGCGCCGAGTTCGGGCGGCGTTTGTTCGAGACCGGATTTCACCGCGCCGACGATGGCGTTGAGCGGCTCGGTGAGCGCCTCGAGGATCTCGTTGCTGGATATCGTGAAGCTGCGCGGAATGCCTTCGGCGAGATTGCGGCCCTTGACTTCCATCTCCTTCACTTCCGAGCCGGGGAAGGCGGAGCCGATTTGCTTCTTGATCGACTCGGCGGTGGTCTCGCCGATCAGCATGCCGTAGTTGCGACGGATGTAGTTGATGATAGCCTCGTCGAACTTGTCGCCACCGACGCGTATCGAGCCGGCATACACCATGCCGCCGAGCGAGATGACGCCCACCTCGGTGGTGCCGCCACCCACGTCCACCACCATCGAGCCGGTGGCGTCCGACACCGGCATGCCGGCGCCGATGGCGGCTGCCATCGGCTCCTCGATCAGGTAAACCTGGCTCGCCCCGGCGCCCAGGGCGGATTCGCGGATGGCGCGCCGCTCGACCTGGGTGGACCCGCATGGCACGCAGATGATGATGCGCGGGCTGGGCGAGAACAGGCGTGAATCATGCACCTTCTTGATGAACTGCTTGAGCATCTGCTCGGTGACCGTGAAGTCGGCGATGACGCCGTCCTTCATGGGCCGGATGGCCGTGATGCTGCCGGGCGTCTTGCCCAGCATCTGCTTGGCGGATTGACCGACCGCCATGATCGTCTTCTTGGCGTTGGGGCCGCCCTCGGTGCGGATCGCCACCACCGAAGGTTCGTTCAGCACGATACCCTTGCCGCGCACGTAGATCAGCGTGTTGGCCGTGCCGAGGTCGATCGCCAGATCATTGGAAAAATAGGAGCGTAGAAAACCAAACATCACACTTTGTCCCTGCCGTCAGCGAAAAATCAAGTGCCTATGATACTCTATTGCGCTTCGCATTTTTAGTCCCCGCGCCATGTCCCTCAGCCTCGACCAGGTTCAGCGCATCGCCGATCTTGCCCGTATCGAACTCGCCCCCGGCGAGGTCGGGCAAACGCGCGATCAGCTCAACGGCATTTTCGCTCTGATCGAGGAAATGCAGGCGGTCAATACCGTCGGCGTTGAGCCGATGGCACACGCCCAGGACGTCGCGCAGCGCCTGCGCGAGGACCGGGCAGTCGAAACGGACTGTCACCTGGCATTCCAGCAGGGGGCGCCCGAAGTCGAGGCGGGGCTGTATCTGGTGCCGAAGGTGATTGAGTAGGTCGGGCTTCAGCCCGACAAGCCCGCGTCGGCCTAAAGGCCGACCTACATGGAAATGATCAACGCCAGCCTGAAAGAACTCTCCGCCGCACTGGCGAACAAGCAGCTCTCCAGCGTCGAGCTGACCACCTTGTTCCTCGATCGCATCGGCAAACTCAATTCGACCTTGAATGCCTTCATCACGGTGGACGGCGAGAAAAGCCTGGTGATGGCGCGCGCAGCCGATGCGCGCATTGCGCGGAGCGAAGGCGGACCGCTCACCGGCATCCCGATCGCCCACAAGGATATTTTCTGCACGGAAGGCTGGCGCACCACCTGCGGCTCGAAGATGCTGTCGAATTTCGTCAGCCCCTACGACGCGACGGTGATCGAGCGCCTCAAGGCCGCCGGCACTGTCACATTGGGCAAGACCAATATGGACGAGTTCGCCATGGGCTCGTCGAACGAAACCTCCTTTTACGGCCCGGTGAAAAACCCCTGGGATACAACCGCCGTGCCGGGCGGCTCCTCGGGCGGCTCGGCGGCCGCCGTATCGGCCCGGCTGACGCCGGCCGCCACCGGCACCGACACCGGCGGCTCGATCCGCCAGCCGGCCGCCCTGTGCGGCCTGACCGGCCTCAAGCCGACCTACGGCGTGGTGTCGCGCTACGGCATGATCGCCTTCGCCTCGTCGCTCGACCAGGGCGGGCCGATGGCAAAAAGCGCCGAGGACTGCGCCCTGCTGCTCAATGCCATGGCGGGATTTGACGCACGCGACTCCACCAGCCTGGAGCGGCCCGTCGAGGATTACGCGCGCGATCTGGACAAACCGCTCGCCGGCCTGAGAATCGGCCTGCCAAATGAATTCTTCGCCGAGGGCCTGTCGGCCGACGTGGCACAGGCAGTCGAGGCCGCCATCGCCGAATACCGCCGCCTCGGTGCAACCACCGTGAACATCTCGCTGCCCAATATGCAGCTCTCGGTGCCGGCCTATTACGTCATCGCGCCGGCCGAGGCTTCCAGCAACCTGTCGCGCTTCGACGGCGTGCGCTACGGCTGGCGCGCGCCGCAATACGGCGATCTCAACGACATGTACTGCAAGAGCCGCGCCCAGGGATTCGGCGCGGAAGTGAAGCGCCGCATCCTGATCGGCACCTACGTGCTGTCGCACGGCTACTACGACGCCTACTACCTGCAGGCGCAGCGCATCCGCCGCCTCATCTCCCAGGATTTCGTCGAGGCCTTCAGGCAGTGCGACGTCATCATGGGGCCCACCAGTCCGACGGTGGCCTTCGACCTGGGCGACAAGGCCGGCGATCCGGTGCAGATGTACCTCTCGGATATCTATACCATCGCAGTCAATCTCGCCGGCCTGCCAGGCATGTCGATTCCCTGCGGCACGGGAAACAAGGACCGCCCGGTCGGCTTGCAGATCATCGGCGACTACTTCGGCGAGGCGCGCATGCTCAACGCAGCGCACCAGTACCAGCTCGCCACCGATTGGCATCGCCGCGCGCCGGCGTTATAAGGAGTCGGCATGACAAGAAAGCTCGCCCTGCTGTTGCCCGTCCTGGTCCTCGCCGCCTGCGCCACGCCCGAAAAGGCGCCCCTGCCGAAGGTCGAGACACCGGTACCCGCCGTGCCGGTAGTCGCCGCGCCCGTCGTTGCACCCAGGCCGACCAGGCCGGGACCGATCCCGGTGCGCCCGCTCAACGTGAAAACCGAGTGCAAGTTCCACGACGAGACCGGCTACAACGGCGCGCTCAAGCTGGATGTGACGGGCGCGCAGGTGCATGCCTTCGAAGCGAAGGTGAATATTCCGCGGCGTGGCGCCTGCCGCTTCGATCTGAAGCATTTCCGCCAGACACGCGATCTGCCCGCCATCGAGCTCAGCCAGCTGAACGGGCACTGCATCGTGCGCATGTGGGAGCAGGGCGAACGCGTCACGGTCGCCTTTCAGCAATGCGAGAAAATGTGCTCGGGCAGTTCGTACCCCTACCTCTGGCCCATCCTCAACGACCGGCGGGACGGCTCCTGCGCCTGAGATGAACCACCCCCGCGCTCACTTCGTTCGCTGCCCCCCGAGGGGGCGCTCAGCGCCCTTCGGGCGGCCGGACGGGCTCTGAGAGAAAAGAAAAACACTTTATGGGCGTCACCAACTGGGAAATCGTCATCGGGCTGGAGACCCACGCCCAGCTCAACACGGCTTCGAAAATCTTTTCCGGCGCCTCGACGGCCTTCGGTGCGGCACCGAACACGCAGGCCTGCGCAGTGGACATCGCGTTACCCGGCGTGCTGCCGGTGCTCAACCGCGGCGCGGTGGAACGCGCCATCCGCTTCGGCCTGGCCGTCGGCGGCACGATCGCCCCGCGCTCGGTCTTCGCGCGCAAGAACTACTTCTATCCCGATCTTCCCAAGGGCTACCAGATCAGCCAGTACGAACTGCCCGTGGTGTCCGGCGGCACGCTGGCGATAAAAGTCAGTACCGGCGGGACGGCGAGCGAAAAACTCGTCCGTCTCACACGCGCCCACCTGGAGGAGGACGCCGGCAAATCCCTGCACGAGGATTTCCACGGCAAGTCCGGCATCGACCTCAACCGCGCCGGCACGCCGCTGCTGGAGATCGTCACCGAGCCGGACATGCGCTCGGCCTCCGAGGCGGTGGCCTACGCCAGGGCGCTGCACGCCCTGGTGCGCTGGATCGACATCTGCGACGGCAACATGCAGGAAGGCTCCTTCCGCTGCGATGCCAACGTCTCGGTGCGGCCGATGGGCTCCGACGTACTGGGCACGCGGCGCGAGATCAAGAACCTCAACTCCTTCCGCTTCCTGCAGCAGGCCATCGAGTACGAGGCGCGCTGGCAGATCGAGACCCTGGAAGACGGCGGCCGCATCGTGCAGTCCACAGTGCTGTTCGATCCGGCCACTGGCGAGACGCGCGCCATGCGCTCGAAGGAAGAGGCGCACGATTACCGTTACTTCCCCGATCCGGATCTGCTCCCACTGGTCATTTCGCCCGCCTGGATCGACGAAGTAAAATCATCGCTGCCCGAGTTACCGCAGCAAAGGACGCAACGCTACCTAACGGATTTTGGCTTGTCGTCCTATGACGTCGCCGTACTTAACTCGAATTGGGACATTGGCAACTATTTCGAAGGTGTAATTAGGACATCACTGAAAGATGGTGAGTCGCTGGCAACAGCAGACGCCAAGCTTTGCGCAAACTGGGTAATCAATGAAGTTGCGGCAAAGCTAAACGAAGACGGATTACCCTCGTGGCAATTTGGCGTCAGCGACGACACCCTCGGACTTATACTGAGACGACTCCGTGAAGGAGTAATCAATGCCAAGACCGCAAAAGAGCTTTTCTCGGTGTTTTGGAGCCAAGCTCGCGACTCTGGCTACGCCACCCAAGGCGGTCACCCGCAACTCGTTGACGAATTAATCGAGTCAAGGGGACTGCGCCAAGTCTCCGACACCGGCGCCCTGGAGAAGATCATCGACGAGGTGCTGGCGGCCAACCCGAAATCGGTGGAGGAATTCCGCGCCGGCAGGGAGAAGGCCTTCAACGCCCTGGTCGGCCAGGCCATGAAGGCCACCAAGGGCAAGGGCAATCCGCAGCAGGTCAACGAACTACTGCGCAAGAAACTCGGCTGAGATAGACAGCGCGATCAGCAACTGCGCCGCCCAGTAGGTCGCCAGCGTCAACGCACGCGCGGCGCGAAAGGGCCAGCGGAATCGGTCGATCGCCAGCACGGCATCCGACACGACGAAGAGTCCGGCGCCCATCGCGGCCGCCAGCGCCACCCCGCTGCCCAGAGCCAGCCAGCGCTCCGCTGCCTGGCTCGCCATGACGGCGATCACGATGACATAGATTGCCACCGGTCCGCGCAAGGCAGGCTTCAGGCCCGGCCAGATCAGCGCCACCACCCCGCCACCCGCGGCAAAATAAGGCAGCCAGAACAACGGTTCGGCAGCAAACGGCACCTCGATGCTGAAGGCCCATACGTAGCAGAGGTGGGCGACCAGGAAGCTCGCCAAACCAGCGACAAAGCGGTCTCGCGGCAGCATGAGGAAGACATCGCCGGCCGTCGAGAACAACAGACCTGCGGCGACCGCCCATTGATATTCCGGGCGGGCCGGCGGGAGGGATAACGCCAGCGCCAGAATCAGCAGCGTGGCAAGCGGCTTGAAGACGTAGACCGGCCAGCGCTTTTGTTCATCGAGATAGTGAGCCCGGATCGCCAGGGCGGCGACCAGTACGACGCATGCAACAAGAGCAATCAGGGCGCTGATCGGCATCGACCCGGCATTCAGCGTGGCCGGGCTTCGGCGCCGGCCGGCGCAGGGACTGGGGCTTCGCTGCGGCCCATCGCCCTCGTCTTTGTCAGCTCCATGTAGCGCACCTTCTCGTCTTCGTATCTGGCCTTGAGCGCCTCGATTTCCTTCAGCTTGCTATCGATGGCCGCCTGCTGCGCCTTCATATCGGTTTCGTTGTCGCGAATTTGCGCCTTCAGCTTCGGCGGCATGGGTTTTTTCTTGTAGAACTCCGCTTCGGCGTCGAGTTCCTCCTTCAACTTGGCCAGCTCGGCATGCTTGTCCTGCGAGGCCATGATGTTTTTCTGGACGTCGGCCACGGTGCGATCGCGCGCGCGGTCGATATCCTGCTCGTTCGAATACGTGGCAAGCAGCGCACGATCCCTGCGCTCCTGCTCCATCCGTTTGATCTCCTCTTCCTTGGCTTTTTTGGTCTCGGCCTCCTTGATGACGCGCTGCTCAGCGGTAAGTGGCGCGTCGATACGCTTGACTGTCACGCCTTGCGGATTTATCTCGCGATAGGCGCGGCCGTAGCATTGCTTCGGAAACACGTCGGAACATACCTGCCTGCCGTCGCTGTCGACGCAGCAATAGGTCATACGACCCTGCGACGCTGCCGGCGCCGGAAGCATCGCAACACCAATCAGCATCAAGGCCGAGCCAACCTTTAGCATCATTTTTTTATCCCGTATTGTTGTCGGTATTGGGTGACCGCACGCAAATTCTGCGCCAGTTCCGGCCGTCCACCCAGAAAAGCCAGCAAATCATCCAGCGTCGCCACCGCCACGACCGGCATGGCATACGCCTGCTGCACTTCCTGCACGGCGGACAATTCGCCCTGGCCGCGCTCCATACGGTCTAGCGCAATAACGACGCCGCAGGGGGTGGCGCCGGCGGCACGAATCAATTCCACCGACTCGCGTACCGAGGTGCCGGCCGATATCACATCGTCGACAATCAGCACCCGTCCGGCAGGAGGTGCACCGATCAGCGTACCCCCTTCTCCGTGGTCCTTGACTTCCTTCCGGTTGAAGCAATAGGGCAGATTGCGCCCTTTTTGAGCCAGGGCGATGGCCGTTCCGGCCACCAGCGGGATGCCCTTGTAGGCTGGCCCGAACAACATGTCGCATGACAGCTTTGAGTCGAGTATGGTTCGGGCGTAGAACTCTGACAGCCGGTTGAGCGAGAGGCCGTTGTTGAACAATCCTGCATTGAAGAAGTACGGGCTCAGTCGGCCTGCCTTGGTCTTGAACTCACCGAAGCGCAAGACACCTGTCTCGACCGCAAATGCAATGAACTCACCGCTACAATCCATATTCCCGCCCGGACAACCCGACAATGCTACGTATCATAACCCTGAACCTGAACGGCATCCGCTCAGCCGACCGCAAGGGCTTCTTCGAATGGCTGCGGCAGCAGAATGCCGACATCGTCTGCCTGCAGGAACTCAAGGCCCAGGTCGGCGACATGACGTGCGACTTCCTCAATCCCGCGGGTTACTTCGGCTATTTCCATTACGCCGAAAAGAAGGGCTACAGCGGGGTCGGCCTGTACAGCCGGCGCCAGCCCGAGCAGGTCATCGAAGGTTTCGGCGTACCCGAGTTCGATGCCGAAGGGCGCTACCTCGAGGCCGTATTCGGCAAGCTGTCCGTAGTTTCCGTCTACCTGCCATCCGGCTCCTCCTCACCTGAGCGGCAGGAGGCGAAATTCCGTTTCCTCGGGAAATTCCGGCCGCACCTGGAACTACTCGGGCGTTCCGGCCGCGAAATCCTGCTGTGCGGCGACTGGAATATCGCCCACCGGGAAATCGACCTGAAGAACTGGAAAGGCAATCTGAAGAACTCCGGCTTCCTGCCCGAGGAGCGTGCCTGGATCGGCAGTGTTTTCGACCAGGGCGGCTTCGTCGATGCTTACCGGCGTCTGCACCCGGAGATCGAGGGCGAGGCCTACACCTGGTGGTCCAATCGGGGCCAGGCCAGGGCGAAGAACGTCGGCTGGCGCATCGACTACCAGATCGCCACGCCCGGCCTGGCCGCTACCGCGTGCCATGCGTCGGTCTACAAGGAAAAATGGTTCTCCGACCACGCTCCCCTGACCATCGGCTATGATTATGAACTCGGTTGAATGGCATATTTGCCATCGATCGGGAAAGCCGGTAGCCTTCAAGCCGAATAATCCCCCTTCATCCGGAGTAATGCCATGTCTGAAATGACCGAAGCAAGCAAGGAAAAACTCATCGCCGATTTCAGGATCGTCGTCGCCGACGCCGAAGAGTTGCTCAAGGCCACCGCCGGGCAGGCCGGCGAAAAAATGGCCGACCTGCGCGCCAAGTTGCAGGACAATCTGAACCGCGCACGCCACAGTCTGGCGGAGGCGCAAGCTGCCGTCGCGGAAAAAACCCGGCTTGTCGCACGCGCAACCGACGACTACGTTCACGACAATCCGTGGCGCTCGATCGGCATCGCCGCCGGCATCGGCCTGCTCATCGGCCTGCTCATCGGCCGCCGCTGATCCCCGCCTGAGCATGCAGCACGCCCCTGGCAACTCGGGCAGCGGCGTGGGTGCGCGCCTGCGCAGCTACGCTGCCGACGCGATCGGCATCCTGCAGACGCGCCTGGAACTTCTCGCCACCGAGATCGCGGAGGAAAAGCTGCGCCTCGGCTCGTTTCTCGGTTATGCCGCCGTGGCATTCTTTTTCCTCGGCTTCGGCGCCGTCATGCTGGCACTGCTCCTCACCGTGCTGCTGTGGGACAGCCACCGCCTGCTGGCGCTGGGCATGTTCACGGCCTTGTTCCTGGCCATCGGCATCATCGCGGCCCTGGTTGCCGCACGCCATCGAAGGCAGGCCTCGCGCCTGTTCGCCGCCAGCATTTCCGAGCTGGAACAGGATCGCGACATGATCCGGCCGGACAATGAATCCCAGAGTCGTTGAACTCGCCCTGAAGAAGCAGCGGCTCCAGTTGCAGGCGGCGGCTCAGCGCGTGCGCATCCTGCACGCCATCGAATCGGTATCACCCGCCTTTGGCGCCGCCGACAAGGTGCAAGCGGCGGTGCGTTGGGCCAAGGCGCATCCCGAGATGATCGTCGGAGCCGGCGTCACGCTTTTGGTGGTCCGCCCGCGCGCGCTCTTCCGCTGGGCCAAGCGCGGTTTCTTCATTTGGGAGGGCCTGCGCCGTGTGCGCGGCGGCATAGATTCCCTGATTGCATCACGCTGAAGCGATGCCCAAGCGCCTAAGCCGCGAAGACGGGCAGCACATCGCGCACGCTGCGGCGGCAGCGCATCAACCCAAGCCCGCGCTGGTTCGCAAGATTCTGGAAGCCCAGCAGCGCGAACGGGTATTCGTGGTGCAGGAAGTACTGAAAGTGAAGGGCCTGATGCCGCTACTGATGAAGCAGCGCAACGGCCTCAGGTGGTCTTCCGCCGAACGCCGCGAACTGATCGAGACCATGCGCGCATTCTCCAACCTCTCGCCCTATCTCGTCACGCTCGCTCTTCCCGGCTCCGTGCTGATCCTGCCGATGCTCGCCTGGTGGCTGGACCGCCGGCGCGGCAAGCGCGGGCACTAAATTTTCGTCTCTGCCACCTCGCGCTGATCCTGCGCTGCCAGCATTCTTTTCACCCACGGCAGCAACAGGTAGGCCGGAAAGGCCAGGAAGAAGGTCAGCAGGAAATACGGTGCATAGCCCAGGGCCTGCGCGCCGAGGCCGCCGGCCCAGCCCGCCACCGAACGCGATGCGGCGAAGACCGAAGAGAGCAAGGCATACTCGGCGGCGCTGTGCTCGCGCCGCACGATGGCCATGAGGAAGGCGAGAAACGCCGCCGTGCCGAGCCCGCCGGTGAAGGATTCCAGCGCACTGGCGGCGTAGATCAGCGCCCGGTGCTCCGGCAGGGGTACGCCGGCCAGCGGGATGATCCAGGCCGCCAGGGCGTAGCCGAGATTCGAGACGGCCTGCGCCAGTCCGAGCACCCACAGGGCCTTGAAGATGCCGGCGCGGTCGGCGTACCAGCCGCCGGTGAGCCCGCCCGCAATCGACAGCGCCAGGCCGATATTCACCGATACCAGACCGATTTCCGTGGCGGAAAAACCGGCATCCACCCAGAACGGCTTCACCATGAACCCCATCGAGGCATCGGCCAGCTTGAAGATGAGGATAAAGCCGAGCACCGGCAGAATGCCCGGCCGCTGCATCATGTCAGCGAGTGCGCCGAAGAGGGCGCCGGCCGGTACTTCGCCGACCGGCATCGGTTCGCGCCGCTTTCCGGCAAGGCGCAGCAAGCCGTAGAGCGCCGCCGAGGCTGCAGCGATGGCCGGCCACAGCCAGGGCCAGCGGCCGGACAGGCGCAGGGCGCCATCCGCCAGCCAGAGAGTGCCCAGGAAGATCACGACGAGCACCGCAGCACCGTGCGGCTGCGCCAGAAACCCCCTGAATTCCCGACTGAATCCCGCCGATGCCGGCCGCACGCGATCCTGTTCGCGCGGCGCCAGCAGGCTGGCCGTCGCGCAGGCTGCGAAAATTCCTGCGGCGCAGAGGAACGCGCCCGACCAGCCGAGCAGATCGGATGCCATCAGCACCACGCCCGAAGCAATCATGCCGGCACGGTAGAAACCGATGCGCAGGCCGTTGCCGCGCCCCATCTCGTCCCGGCGCAGCAACTCGATGGTGTAGGCGTCGATGGCGATGTCGTTGGTGGCCGAGAGCACGGCAAAAACCGCGATGGCCGCCCACACCCAGTACGGCAGGCCGGCAGAGGCGGCGAAGGCGATCATCACGACGCCCATGGCCAGGTCGGCGGCAGCCATCCAGCGCCGGTGATGTCGGTAATGATCCACTGCCGGCGCCCAGAGAAACTTCAGCGTCCAGGCGAGGCCAAGCAGGGAAAGGGCGCCGATGCTGCGCAGATCGACGCCCTGCTGGCGAAAGTAGACGGGGAAAATCTCGTAGAACACGCCGAGCGGGAAGCCTTCGGCGAAATACAGCACCGCGACCCAGAAGAACTTCGACCGCAAGAGGAGGCCGCGCTCCTTCAACTTAGTGCCCGCCCGGCCGCGCCCCGAAGGAAGAACCCTTGGGGTGCCCGAAGGGCACT
This sequence comes from uncultured beta proteobacterium, assembly GCA_947084915.1. Classification (GTDB taxonomy): domain Bacteria; phylum Pseudomonadota; class Gammaproteobacteria; order Burkholderiales; family Rhodocyclaceae; genus Desulfobacillus. Next base: position 25,067 of record CAMTUN010000030.1, read on the forward strand.
AAGCGCCCCGATCCCTCTCTCTCGATCTCTCTCCCGCGCCCCGCAGGAAGTACCCTTGGGGTGCAAGCGGGAGAGAGAAGACATCTGCCTCCCCTCTCCCGCGAGCGGGAGAGGGGTCGGGGGAGAGGGCTGGGGGGGCAGCGAACGAAGTGCGCGTGGAGGCCCGTTCATCTTCAGCCTCCCCGGCCAAGCCGGTAGGCGGCGATGCTGGCGTTCAGGTTCGGCTCCTCGGTAACCACCTGCTCACCGTCGAAAGCCAGGCGTTCGCGGATGACAATGTCACGTTCCGCGCACAACGCCTCGAAATCCGCCATGGTGAAGAAACGCACATTGGGCGTGTTGTACCACTGGTAGGGCAGAATTTTCGACACCGGCATGCGGCCCCCGGCGATCGCCTCGCGATGGCTGCGGTGACCGAAATTAGGAAAGCTCACCACCGCTTCGCGTCCCACTCGCAGCATCTCGGCCAGCATTTGTTCGGTATGGCGCACCGTCTGCAGCGACAGCGACATCACGACGTGATCGAAAAAACCATCCTCGAAGCCGGAAAGCCCCGCTTCCAGGTTGATCTGGACGACGTTCACGCCGTTCTTGATGCAGGCGAGCACGTTATCCGGGTCATTGTCCACGCCGTAGCCACGCACGCCCTTTTCGTCCTTCAGGTAACGCAGGAGGCTGCCGTCGCCGCATCCCAAGTCAAGCACCTTCTCGCCCGGCCGGATCCAGTCGGCCATGATGTTGAAGTCGAAGCGGCCCTGAACATTTGTCATAGCCGGATCCCTTCGAAATACGCCCGCAGCACGGCATGGTAGTGCGGATCATCGAGCAGGAAGGAATCGTGACCGGCGCTGCTCTCGATCTCGGCATAGCTCGCATCCAGGCTGTTGTGCACCAAGCCGTAGACAATCTCGCGCGAGCGCTCCGGCGCGAAGCGCCAGTCTGTCGAGAAGGAGACGACGAGGAATTTTGCCTTGGCACGGGCCAGGGCTGCCGGCAGATCGCCGCCGTAGCTGCCCGCCGGATCGAAGTAATCGAGCGCCTTGGTAGCGATAAGGTAGGTATTGGCATCGAAGAATCCGGCGAACTTGTCACCCTGGTAGCGCAGGTAGGACTCGATCTCGAAGTCCACGTCGTAATTGAACTGTAGTGCCTCCCGGCGCAGTTTGCGGCCGAATTTCTCGGCCATCTGGTCGTCCGACAGATAGGTGATATGCCCGAGCATGCGCGCCAGCCGCAGGCCGCGTGCCGGCACAACGCCATGCTCGAAATAATGTCCGCCGTGGAAGTCCGGGTCGGTCAGGATAGCCTGGCGTGCCACTTCGTTGAAGGCGATGTTCTGTGCCGTCAGCTTGGATGCCGCCGCAATGACCAGGGCATGGCGGATTCGCTCCGGATAAGCCAGCGTCCATTGCATCGCCTGCATGCCGCCCAAACTGCCACCGATTACCGCCGCCCAGGACTCGATGCCGAGGTGATCGGCCAGACGGGCCTGAGACGCCACGCAGTCCTCGACGACAATCACTGGAAAATCGGCGCCCCAGGGCTTGCCGGTGGCCGGATTGATCGTCACCGGACCGGTCGAGCCGTAACAGCCGCCGAGATTGTTGACACCGACGACGAAGAACTTGCGCGTGTCGAGCGGCTTGCCGGGGCCGACCAGGTTGTCCCACCAGCCGATGTTCATCGGGTTGTCCGCATGCCAGCCGGCGACATGGTGATTGCCCGACAGGGCATGGCAAACCAGTACCGCATTCGAACGGGATGCGTTCAGCTCTCCGTAGGTCTCGTAGACCAGGTCGAATGAGGACAGCACCGCGCCCCCCGTCAGGGTGAGCGGGGTGTCAAAATGGGCGCGCTGTGGCTGCGCCAAACCTACACTGTTCGTTGTCTCGTGCATGCAATAAAAAACCCAGTCGGCTCGAAGCAGCAAAGCGGGACTGGGTGATCGCCCTCGCTTTAGCCGTATTTTTTAAGCGCCCGCAAGCTGATGACTGTCAAATCGGCGCTGTGAGGCAAAGTTACCTCGGCGGGCAACGAATGTCAATTCGCACGGGTTCCCGTCTTTGCTTATGCGGCATTCAGCCGCTCCAGGTGCTGGCGCAGCTTCACCGGATCGTCGGTGTTGAGCAGGCGGGTCACCTTGCGACGCAGATCGGCAAGATTGCTGCGCAGCACTTCCCGCTTTACCTCGAGGATCTGCGCCGGATGCATGGAGAACTGGCGCAAGCCCATGCCCAGAAGCAGGCGCGTCAGCGTCGGATCGCCCGCCATTTCGCCGCATACCGCCACCGGCAGATCGGCGCGCTCACCCGCCTGGATGGTATGGGCGATCAGGCGCAGCACCGCTGGATGCAGCGGATCGTAAAGATGGGCCACCGCCTCGTCCGTGCGATCGATGGCCAGGGTGTACTGGATGAGGTCGTTGGTGCCGATCGACAGGAAGTCCAGCTTCTCCAGGAACACGCCCAGCGCCAGTGCGGCGGCGGGAATCTCGATCATGCCGCCAACCTCGGTGCCTTCATCGAAAGGTTGCCCGCTGCAACGCAACTGCTCTTTGGCCTGGGCGATCAGGGCCAGCGTCTGTTCGATCTCGTGCGCATGCGCCAGCATCGGTACGAGCATCTTGACCCGTCCGTAGTGCGAAGCGCGCAGGAGGGCGCGCAGCTGCGTGAGAAACAGTTGCGGCTCGGCCAGGCAGTAGCGAATGGCGCGCTGCCCCAGCGCCGGATTGGCCTCGGTACGCTCGACGCCGCGCAGATTCTTGTCGGCGCCGAGGTCCAGGGTTCGGATGACGACCGGGCGGCCGCCCATGGCCTCCGCCACGCTGCGATAGGCCACGAACTGCTCCTCCTCGCCGGGTACGCTATCGCGGTTAAGGAAAAGGAATTCCGTGCGGAAGAGTCCGACGCCGGCTGCATCGACCGCCTTGACCTGCCCGATGTCGCCCGGCAGTTCGATGTTGGCGGCCAGTTCGATCTCGACACCATCGAGGGTGACCGCAGGCGATTTTTTCAGGCGCTTGAGCTTGGTGCGTTCCAGTTCAAGCGCACTGCGGCGCAGGCGGTATTCCTCCAGCACGCGCGCATCGGGGTCGACGATCAGCACACCGCGCGTACCGTCGACGATGAGCACGTCGTCCTCGCGGATGAGATGGCGCGCGTGATGCAATCCGACCACAGCCGGAATGGCCAGGCTGCGTGCGACGATGGAAGTATGCGAGGTGGCGCCGCCTAAATCGGTGACGAAGCCCCCGATCTTGAGCTGCTTGAACTGCAGCGTGTCGGCCGGCGACAGATCGTGGGCGACGACGATGAGGTGCTCGCCCCGGGCGTGTTTCGGCGGATGCCCGGGGTGGCCCATGAGGACCTTCAGCAGACGTTCGACCACCTGCACGATGTCGGCCTTGCGTTCGCGCAGGTACTCGTCCTCGATCTTGTCGAACTGCTCACCGACTTGCTCCAGCTGCTGCACCAACGCCCACTCCGCGTTGCAGCGCCGTTCGCGGATGAGCTGGCGCGTCGCATCGATCAACATGGGATCGGCCAGCAGCATGTGGTGCAGATCGATGAAGGCGGTCAGTTCGGCCGGGGCGCCGGGATCGGTGCCGGCCATCAGGGCATCCAGCTCGGCCTGCACCTTGGCCACGGCCTGTTCGAAGCGCGTGATTTCCTCGTCGACGAAACGAACGGGCAAAACGTAATGTTCGACCTCGAGCGTCGCATGCGACACCAGGTGGGCATGGCCGATGGCAATGCCGTTGGAAACGGCCAGGCCGTGCAGGGTGAAGCTCACTCCCCTTCTCCGAACTTGTCCGAGATCAGTTTCAGGATGGCCTGCAGTGCGGCGTCCCCATCGACGCCCTCCGTCTCGACGATCACCTTGGCGCCCTTGCCCGCAGCCAGCATCATGACGCCCATGATGCTCTTGGCGTTGACGCGGCGGCCGTTGCGCTCGAGCCAGACCTCGCTGGTATAGGTCGTCGCGGCCTGGGTGAGTTTCGCCGAGGCGCGCGCGTGCAATCCGAGCTTGTTGATGATTTCGACCTCAGCCCGGGGCATCGCGCGCGCTCTTCATCAACATCACGCCATCGCGGCCTCCCGAAACAGCCCGGGTCACCAGCATTTCCATGTCCTTTTCACGATACGTCAGGGCGCGCAGCAGCATCGGCAGATTCACCCCGGCCACGCCCTCGACATGGCCGGGCTGCAGCAGCTTCAGCGCGATATTGCTCGGCGTGGCTCCGAAGATATCGGTGAGCAGCAGCACACCCTCCCCCGTATCGACCAGCTTCATCATGTCCTGCGCCAGGGGAAAAACGTCGAGAGGATCGTCCTGACCGGAGACGCCGAGCTGCACGATCTGTAGCGGGCGCTTGTTCAGCACGTGACAGGCGCACTGGACAAGCGATTCGCCCAGGCTGCCGTGGGTAATGAGGAAAATGCCGATCATGTTTGCGCGCCGGAAACTGCTTCGATTGTAACCGAAGCCGCGCGCGCGATCAGATCAGCGAAAGAGAAAGAAGATGAAAGTCAGCCCCGCCAGAACGGCGAGCGCGAGTGCGATGCGTTGCGCCAGGCGGGCATTGTCGGCTTCCTGCGCCAGATCGGCATCGACCAGGCGCCGCAAGCGACGCAGGACATCCAGGCCAATCCGGCGGCGCACCATGCTATCGACGTATTCCCGGCTCATGGCTCACTCTCGATGGTAATGTCGGATGCCAGAATTGTAAGCCGCTCGCGAAACGCCGCCGTGACGTGCATCACGCCACCACCGTCGATGCGCAGCGCATGCGCCACGCCGAGGCGCTGCGCCAGGCCGCGCCACTCCCCGGCGCCGGCGATGAACAGGGGCTTGCTGGCCGCATCCGACAGGGCGCCGGCGCCCCGAAGGAAGTGCCCTTGGGATGCGCCGGCGCGCGGCGGGATCAGCACGGTGACGGCCTGCACGCCCTCGGCCGGACGGCCGCTGCGCGGGTCAAGCAGGTGGCAATAGCGCCGGCCATCAAGCTCGAAATAGCGCTGGTAGTCGCCAGAGGTTCCGATGGCCTCGCCGTCGCGCAGTTCCAGGGTGGCCAGCGGCGCGGCGGCGCGCGGATGCTGGATGCCGACGCGCCAGGGCTGACTGCCCTTGGCGCCCAGCGCCATGACATTGCCGCCGATGTTGATCAGGGCGTTCTTCACGCCCCGCCCACGCAGGATGTCCACCGCCCGATCCAGCGCGTACCCTTTGGCATATCCGCCCAGGTCGAGTTGCACGGCGCGGCTCGCGCTCGCCACGAGGTTCTTTGCGAACGTCAAATCGGCCATGCTCGGCCGCGACTTCAACACCGCCTCGAGCGTAGCCGCATCCGGCAGCACCGGCTTGAATTCGTCGGAGTGGAAACCCCACAGCGCCACCAGCCTGCCGATAGCGGGATTGAACAGCTGTTCGGAGCGCGCCGCAATGTCCGCAGCGTCCTGGAGGATGAAAGTCAGCTCCTGCGATACGGCGATGTCGCGCTCGCCGCGCGCAATCGCCTCGTTGAGGGCGGTCAACTCGGAGGGCTGCCAGGCATGCAGGGTGCGATGCAGGCGGTCGAACTCGGCGAGCACGGCCCCCATCGCCTGCTTCGCCTGCTCGGCGGACTCGCCCCACACAGACACCTCGACGCGGGTGCCGAAGACGAAGGCCTCGCGCTGGTGGAGTTGCGGCGCCCTGGAGCAGCCGGCCAGGAAAACCATTAACCACAGAGACACAGAGGCACGGAGAAATACGGAAACGGCTGGCCTTGCCTGCCAACTTCTATCACCTGCCATGCACGGCCTTTTCCAGTGCATCGATGAACATGCCTGCGACATTGAAGCCGGACTGCTGCGTGATCTCGACGAAGCAGGTCGGGCTGGTGACGTTGATCTCGGTGAGGCAGTCGCCGATGACGTCGATGCCGGCCAGCAAGATGCCGCGTCGATGCAGGATCGGCGCAAGATGCTCGGCGATTTCGCGGTCGCGGGCGCCGAGCGGCTGCGCCACGCCGCTGCCGCCGGCGGCGAGGTTGCCGCGCGTCTCGCCCGGCTTCGGGATGCGCGCCAGCGCGAAGGGCACGACTTCGCCCCCGATCAGCAGGATGCGCTTGTCGCCCTGCGCAATGGCCGGCAGAAAGCGCTGGGCCATGATGGTGCGCGCACCATGGTCGGTCAGCGTCTCGACGATGACGTTGCGATTGGGATCATCGCGCCGCACGCGGAATATCTGGCTGCCCCCCATGCCGTCGAGGGGTTTCAGGATGACGTCGCCCACCGACTCGATGAAAGCCTGCAGCGTCTCCGGCGCTCGCGCCACCAGGGTTTGCGGGATGAACTGCGGGAATTCCAGGATGGCCAGCTTCTCGGACATGTCGCGCACGGCGCGCGGATCGTTGAAGATGCGGGCGCCGCCGGCCTGCGCTCGCTCCAGCAGCCAGGTGGCGGCAACGTATTCCATATCGAAGGGCGGGTCCTGCCGCATCACCGCGGCATCGAAAGCCCTGAGCGGCACGTCCTCAGGCGCCTGCGCCTCGAACCAGTCATGATGATCCTCCCGCACCGTCAGGCGCGAGGCTTCCGCATGCACGGCGCCATCACGCCAGGCCAGGGCCGGGCGCATGATCGCACAGACCTCATGGCCGCGTCGCTGCGCCTCGCGCATCATGGCGACGCTGGAATCCTTGTAGGCCTTGATGTGGTCGAGCGGGTCGAGGATGAAGGCAAATTTCATGTGTGCTGGTCATTCCCGCGGAAGCGGAAATCCAGTCGTATTGGATGCATGGATTCCCGCGTTCGCGGGAATGACGGATTGCGTACCGGGACTCATGCTATTTCCAGCGCCGGCGCCGTCAGTTCCAGTTCGACGGCAGCCGCCCACAGGGCCAGGCGCGCCACCACGCCGTAGGCGAAGAAGCGGTTGGGCGCGTCGTCGGGCGCGCCGCCGGGATCGGGCAGGCTGCAGCCGTAGTCGAAGGCCAGCGGCTGGAAACGCATGCCGGGTGCGTTGAGGTTCTCGTCGCGGCCGCGTTCGGTATGCAAGCGATAGAAGCCGCCCACGACGTAGCGGTCGATCATGTACACCACCGGCTCGGCGGTGCCGCCCTCAATGGTCTCGTGGGTATACACGCCCTCCTGGATGATGACCTCGGTGACCTGGAGGCCCTCCTTGCCCACTGCCATCTTGTTGCGCTGCTTGCGGTTCAGGCCGCGCACTTCCGAGGCATCGCGCACCGTCATGATGCCCATGCCGTAGGTGCCGGCATCGGCCTTGACGATGGCGAAAGGCTGTTCCTTCACGCCGTACTGGGCATATTTCGCCTTGACCCGGGTCAGCACGGCATCGACGTTGGTGGCGAGGCACTCCTCGCCCTGGCGATCCTGGAAATTCACCTTGCCGCACACCGCGAAATCGGGGTTGATAAGCCAGGGATCGATGCCCATCGCCTGCGCGAAGTCGCCCACCACGCGATCGTAGGCGGCGAAGTGGCGGGATTTGCGGCGAATATGCCAGCCGGCATGCAGCGGCGGAATCACCGTCTGCTCATGCAGGTCCTTGAGGATTTCCGGCACACCGGCGGACAGGTCGTTGTTGAGCAGGATGGCGCAGGGATCGAAGTCCTCCAGGCCGAGGCGGCCGTTGAGGCGCTTGAGGGGTTCGAGCAACAGCGTCTGCCCGTCCGGCAGCGCCAGCGGCGTCGGCGCCTGGATGTCCGGTATGAGTGTGCCGATGCGCACATTGAGGCCGGTGCGGTTGAGGATGGTCGCCAGGGTCGCCACGTTCATCAGGTAGAACTGGTTGCGTGTGTGGTTCTCCGGGATGAGCAGCAGGTTCTTCGCCTCGGGACAGATCTTCTCGATGGCCGTCATCGCCGCCTGCACGCACAGCGGCAGGAAAGCCGGGTTGAGGTTGTTGAAGCCGCCCGGAAAGAGGTTGGTGTCCACCGGCGCCAGCTTGAAGCCGGCATTGCGCAGATCGACCGAGCAGTAGAAAGGCGGCGTGTGTTCCTGCCACTGGGCGCGGAACCACTGCTCGATATCCGTGGCGCGATCGAGAAAGGTCCGCTCGAGTTCGAGCAGCGGGCCGGTGAGGGCGGTCGTCAGTCGTGGCACCATGGCGCGGTTATAACAGAGGTCGCGCCGCGTAGGGGGCAAAATCCTCCGGCAGCAGCGCATGCGCCAGGCTGCGCTGGGCGAAGAGGAAGCGGCCGTCGCAGACGAAGCCCAGCTCGGCCCAATCGACATCATTGAGCATGTCGCGCAGGCGATCGAGGTCGGCGCTGTGGTGGCGGTGGAGGAACAGCGCCAGAATCGAGCCGTCGTAGTTGCGGCAGTCGTTCAGGAAAAAGGGGCGTAGGTTGCGCGTCTTCTGGTTGACGTAGATGCGCGGCGCCTCCGACACATGATGGCGCCGCCCCCATTTCCACCAGTTCGACTCGTCGAACTTCGTCACCCGCCGCGCCAGCAGGCGTTCCTTGAACGGCTCCAGATAAGCGATCGGCCCCTCGCGCTCGAGATGGATCATGCGGCGCAGCTCGCCGGTCTGCGCCGTTCTCGAGCAGACGAAGTCGGCATTGCCCAATTCAGCGTGGGCGAAGATCTCATCGGCGCCGGACACCGCGCCGACCTTCACCGCAAACACGCTGGAGAGCGGCACGCTGTAGATGCCGCGAGTGAGCAGGATCTGCCCGCCGGCCAGCACCATGCGCCGTCCGTCCCGCGTGCGCCGTGTCATGTTGCCCTTCTCGAAGCGCCAGATGGCGCAGTTGGGCACGACACCCTCGAAAATCCGCGCATCGCCCAGCTCCTGGAAATCCGTCAATGTGCCCTGGTCGTAGAGCCAGGTGTTGAGCCGCGCGCTGCCGGTCGCCTTGAGGAAATCGCGCGGCGTGATGAAGATCAGCTCGCCGCCCGGTTTGAGGTGGCGCACGCACTTCTCGATGAAGTGGAGATACAGATTGCTGTGGCCGTTGAGCAGGCGCGAGTGCAACTGCCGGCGGGTGCCGGGCTGGATGTCGCGCGCCTTGACGTAGGGCGGATTGCCGATGATGGTGTCGAACTGCTCCTTTTCCGGGTAGGCGAAGAAGTCCATGTTGAGCGCGCCCGCCGGGCAATGCAGCGTATCCAGCTCGATGGCGATGCTGCCGGGCAGCCGCGCGGAGAAGGCGCCGTCGCCGCAGGCCGGCTCCAGCACGCGCCCACGGTTGCGGCGCAGGGCCAGCATGGTTTCGACGACGGACGGCGGCGTGAATACCTGGCCGTGGCGGGTGATGTCGCGCGATTCGCCTTCGCTCATGGACTATTCAGTAGAATAAAAAGCGGCGCAGGACTGCGCCACGCATCGGAAACAGGACGATTTCTTGACGGCAAATCTTAACATGCAGCCCGGTAACTTCGGCCGCTTCTGCGCCGCCCTTCTCAAGCTGTTTGGCTGGCGTGTGATATTCGTCCCGCCAAGCATGCCGAAGGCGGTGGTGATCGTCTATCCGCACACGTCGAACTGGGATTTCATCGTCGGCATCCTGGCCCGATTCGCCGTTGCCATTCCGGTTCATTTTGTCGGCAAGGACACTCTGTTTCGCTGGCCCTTCGGCGCCCTTTTTCGGCGCCTGGGCGGCATCCCAGTCAATCGACGCCAGAGCAGCGGTTTCGTCGACGCTCTCATCGAGGCCTTCGACAAGGCCGACACCCTGTATCTGGCCATTGCGCCTGAGGGGACGCGCTCGAAGGTTAGATACTGGAAATCCGGCTTCTACCGCGTTGCGCTGGCAGCAAACGTGCCGCTGGGCCTGGCCTTCATCGACTATTCGCGGAACGAGGTCGGCATCGACACCTGGCTGTCGCTGAGCGGAAACGAAGCGGAGGATCTGGCGGGAATTCGCGCCTTTTATTCGGCCAAGCGGGGCAAGCGACCCGAAAAGGAGGGAGAAATTCGTTTCAGGTAACCTGCCTTACCTGCCTTGCTGCCGAGCATTCTCCAGTTGCCGAGCCCGCTCCTCGGCGCGCTTCAGGTCCTTCTTCTCCAGTTCGAGCGCTTTTTGTTCGGCTTTTTCCTCCTTCTTCCTGCGCGCCTCGAGTTTTTCCTGGCGCTGCCGCTCTTGTACCCTGGCACGCGCGCTGCCCTCTTCGGCCTTTTTTATCCGGGCCGCTTCTTTTTCCTCGCGGTTCTGCTGCTGTTCGGCTGTCTTTGTCTTCTCCTTGGCGATTTTTATCTCGGTCTCGGCACGCTTTTTCGGCGCCTCTTCGACCTGTTTGGCCCGTTTGGTGACTTTGTCGCGCTCGCGCACCTCACGTTCGATCCGCTTAGCTTCGAGGTTCAGTTTGCGCGCCGAGGTTTTGCTCTTGAGATACTCCCCTCGGGCATCGTTCAGGCAACTGGAGACCAGGGTTTTCTTCCAGCAGGCGGCATCCGCTTCCTTCTGCTTCTTCTCCGCCTCATCCAGGATCTTCGAGGACTCCGCCTTGAGCGAGTCAGCCCGATCGAGCAGTTGCTGCCGCTCTTCCGGCGTAATAGTGGATGGGGTAGATGGAGTAGTTGGGGCTGCTGGAGCAGGATTTTCCGCCCAGGCGGAATGGGCGATCAGGCAGAAAAACGGGATCAGCAGGCGCTTCATGTCGGTCTCGGGGCTGAAAGGTTGCGTACAAGTACAATAACGCTTTTCCCCCGTCGCCGGTTGAACGCTCCGGCCAGTATTCCTCGTGATTCTTCTGCGCAATCTGACCCTCGCCCGCGCCGGCCGGCCGCTGCTCGAGGGTGTCAATCTCAGTCTGTATGCCGGCCAGAAAGTCGGCCTCACCGGCGCCAACGGCTGCGGCAAGTCCAGTCTCTTCGCCCTGTTCACCGGCGACCTGCACCAGGAAGCGGGCGATCTCGAGCTGCCGCCGCAATGGGTCATCGCCCATGTCGGGCAGGAGACGCCGGCGCTGGCCACCGGCGCCCTCGACTTCACGCTCGACGGCGACGTCGAGCTGCGCCGCATCGAGGCCGACCTGCGCGAAGCCGAGGACAAGCACGACGGCGAGGCCATCGCCCACCTGCACATGGACTTCGGCCACATCGACGGCTACAGCGCCCGCGCCCGTGCCGCCGCGCTCCTGCACGGCCTCGGTTTCACCGATGCAGACTTCGAGCGGCCGGTGGCGGAATTCTCCGGCGGCTGGCGCGTGCGCCTGAATCTGGCGAAGGCGCTGATGTGCCGCTCCGATCTCCTGCTGCTGGACGAGCCGACCAACCACCTCGACCTCGACGCGGTGATCTGGCTGGAGGGCTGGCTGCGCGCCTACCGCGGCACACTGCTGATGATCTCGCACGACCGCGACTTCCTCGACGCGGTGGTCGGCCACATCGCCCACATCGAGGGTCGCCGGCTGAAGTTGTACACCGGCAACTACAGTTTCTTCGAGCGCGCCCGCGCCGAGCAACTGGCGCTGCAGCAGGCCATGTTCGTCAAGCAGCAGCGCGAGGTCGCACACCTGAAGAGCTACATCGAGCGCTTCCGCGCCAAGGCCACCAAGGCGCGTCAGGCGCAAAGCCGCATCAAGGCCCTGGCGCGCATGGAGGAGGTCACCGCCGCCCACGTCGACACGCCCTTCGAGTTCCGCTTGTTCGAGCCCACCGGCAGCCCCGACCCGCTGCTGGTGCTGGAAGATGCAGCCGCAGGATATGGCCATGTCGCCGTCCTGCAGGGGCTGACTTTGACCCTGCGCAAAGGCGAGCGCCTGGGGCTGCTCGGCCGCAACGGCGCCGGCAAATCCACCCTGATCCGGCTGCTCGCCGGCGAACTGCAGCCCTTGTCCGGTCTCCGCCACGACGGCAAGGGCCTGAAGATCGGCTATTTCGCCCAGCACCAGCTGGAGCAGCTACGCCCGGACGAGAGCCCGCTCTGGCACATGAACCACCTCGATCCGCGCACGCGCGACCAGGACTTCCGCAACTACCTCGGCGGCTTCAACTTCCACGGCGACATGGCCACTTCGCCCGTTGGCCCCTTCTCCGGCGGCGAGAAATCGCGCCTGGCGCTGGCCATGCTCATCTGGCAGAAGCCGAACCTGCTGCTGCTCGACGAGCCGACCAACCACCTCGACCTGGAAATGCGCCACGCCCTGACGCTGGCCCTCTCCGAATACGAGGGGGCGATGGTGCTGGTCTCGCACGACCGCCACCTGCTGCGCACCACCTGCGACGGCTTCGCCCTGGTCTCGGACGGCGGCCTCAAGCCCTTCGACGGCGACCTCGACGATTACCGCAAATGGCTCGACCAGTCGTCATCGGCAGACAATGCCACGAAAGCAAAGGCTGGCACGAGAGTCAGCCGCCAGGACACGGCGAACACCACCGCGCCGAGCGCCAAGGCAACTGAACCGCGCCGCACCAATGATCGCAAGCCCCTCGCGCGCGAAATCGAACAGCTGGATCGCCGCATGGCGCAGCTCACCGAAGAGAAGCAGCGCATCGACGCGCGCCTCGCCGATCCGGCGAGCTACCAGTCCGCCGACCGCGCCGCGCTGCAGAAAAGCACCGCCCGTCAGGCCGAACTCGTCGCGAAACTGGCCGAGGCCGAGGAGAAATGGCTGGTACTGCACGAGGAACTGGAGAAGCAGTAAGGAATGAATCTCCGCTAGAATCAAGGCACTTATTCCTCAGCAAGCCCTTACAGCCGAAGCCGAGATCATGCACCCGCAACGCCGCTATACCCTGACCGCTTCCTGTCCCGACCGCGTCGGCATCGTCGCCACGGTCGCCACCTTCATCGCCGAGAACCAGGGATGGATTCTCGAGACCAGCCACCACGCCGACGAGGACAGCAAGCGCTACTTCATGCGCATCGAGATGAAGGCCGACTCGCTGCCCTTCGATCTCACCGAATTCCGCCGCCGCTTCCAGCCGATCGCCGCCGAGTTCAAGATGGACTGGCGCATCGCCGATTCCGCGGTGAGGAAGCGCCTCGTCGTGCTCGTCTCCAAGCAGGAGCACTGCCTCTACGACCTGCTGGCGCGCTGGCAGTCGAAGGAACTCGACGTCGACATCCCCTGCGTGATTTCCAACCACGAGACCTTCCGCGGCTTCGTCGAATGGCACGGCATCCCCTTCCACCACGTGCCGGTGACGGCTGCGAACAAGACGTCGGCGAACGCCGAAATCGCCCGGCTGTTCGAGGGGGCGCGCGGCGACGTCATGGTGCTGGCGCGCTACATGCAGATCATCCCGGCCGAGCTATGCGAGAAACTGCCGGGGCGCATCATCAACATCCACCACTCCTTCCTGCCGTCCTTCGTCGGCGCCAAGCCCTACCACCAGGCCCACCTGCGCGGCGTCAAGCTGATCGGCGCCACCTGCCACTTCGTCACATCCGAACTCGACGCCGGCCCCATCATCGAACAGGACACGGTGCGCATCGACCACGGCGACACGGTGGAGGACCTGGTGCGCTACGGCAAGGACATCGAGAAGGCGGTACTGGCGCGCGGCTTGCGCTACCACGTCGAGGACCGCGTCCTGCTCAACGGCAACCGCACGGTGGTGTTCCGCTAATAATCAATCCTGATTACCAATGACCCTCAGCCAACTTTACGAGCCGGTACGGCATAGGCGGCGTGTGCGCGGCGGCGGTGGCCAGCCGGGCGAGCATGCTTGCCAGATCGAATCGTCGGTTGAAACGATAGCTGAACTCGGCCAGATAGCGCGGCAGATGCTTCGCGCGGATCGCGTGATAGGTGCCGTGGATTGCGTTCTTCACATTGCCCAGCATGGTATCGACCCAGTTGAGGGCGAGCCTGCGGCGGGCTATCCCCGGCCCGCTCATGACGGTCGGCGCATGATTGCAACCGGCCGCAGCCACAGCGCCGAAACAGGCCAGGCCATCCGAATGAACCCTTGTGCCGGACACCAGCTTCGCCTGACTCCAGCGGGCGATCTCCTTCAGGCGGAAGCCCTTGACGCAATTCAGACTCATGCGGCGCGGATGTCCCGCCGCATCGGTTTCCACCGCCGCCACGAAGGGCCGCTTGCCGCGTGTGCCGCGCCCGCGCTTGCCACCCCTGCGCCGGCCGCCCCAGTAGGCGTCGTCGAGTTGCACCAGGCCCCGCAGTTGCCGGCCGGCGTCACGCTCCAGCATTGCCTGCATGAGCTTGTGCTTCATGAGCCAGGCGCTGTTCTGGGAAATCGCCAGTTGGCGAGACAGTTCCAGCGACGAGATGCCGTTCTTGGCCTGGGTAATCAGATGCATGGCCAGAAACCAGACGTTGAGGGCCAGCTTGGAGCCGGCGAAGATCGTTCCGGCCGTAACCGATGTCTGCCTGCGACAACTGTTGCACTGGATCAGCCGACGGCCCTTGAGAGCGCAGAAGCCCTTGTGCCCGCACTCGGGGCAGACGAACCCCTGCGGCCAGCGCCAGGCAAAGAGCGCCTGTTCGCATTGTTCCGTCGTTCCGTACCTGTCCATGAATTCGCGCAAACCCATGCTCCGCTGAAATTGCACCTTGTTCTTCGGCATCGCTTATCTCCTTGGAAAATCAAGCGATGCCAGTTTGCTACCCCCTCTGGCTCACTGGCTGAGGATCATTGGTAATCAGGTTCGCGTTTGCTTCGTCTGGGCCGAGGATGACGTGAGGGATGTCGAGATCGTCGATTACCACTGAAGGAAAGACTATATGCGAACTCCTGCTCCGAAGAATGGCATGCGGCCGGTACACCCCGGCGAGATCCTGCGCGAGGACTACCTGAAGCCGCTGGAAATGAGCGCCAATGCACTGGCCAAGGCCTTGCGCGTACCCGCCTCCCGCATCAACGACATCGTGCTGGGGCGCAGGGGCGTCACTGTGGATACTGCCATGCGGCTGGTACGCTATTTCGGCGGCGACGTGCAGAGCTGGATGAACCTCCAGGTCGCCTACGAGATCAGGACGGCCGAGAAAACCCTGACCAGGAAAGTGAAAAAGGAAGTTTCACCCTTCGCCGCATAGACAATACGCGCCGAAGGCGCTTATTGCGGCATAGGCTAACTTGCAACGCAAGTTAAGGCCGCGCATGCGGCCGGCCGGAGGCAAAACGGGCGCCCCGGTCAAACCGGGGCGCCCGCTCACCGACCTCAGGGAGGAGAAAGGTCAGTGATGGTAGGCCGACTCGCCGTGCGAGGTGATGTCCAGGCCCTCGCGCTCTTCTTCTTCCGGTACGCGCAGACCGACCAGCATATCGACGATCTTGAAGGCAAAATACGAAACCACGCCCGACCAGACGATGGCCGTGCCCACGGCCCAGAGCTGGCTGACGATCTGGCTGCTCATGCTGAACTCGCCGACCTTGTTGGCGACATAGTCGTACACACCGGTGCCGCCCAGATCGGGCGAGACGAAGACACCGGTGAGAATGGCGCCGACGATGCCGCCTACGCCATGCACGCCAAACACGTCGAGCGCATCGTCCGCCCCGAGCATGCGCTTGAGACCATTCACGCCCCACAGACAGAGCGCGCCCGCCACCAGGCCGATGACGATGGCGCCCATCGGGCCGACGAAGCCGCAGGCCGGGGTGATCGCCACCAAACCGGCCACCGCGCCGGAAGCCGAACCGAGCATCGAGGGTTTGCCCTTCAGCATCCATTCGACCAGCGTCCAGGACAGCGTCGCCGCGCCCGTTGCAACCAGGGTGTTGAAGAAGGCCAGCGCCGCGGTGCCCGTCGCTTCGAGGTTGGAGCCGGCGTTGAAGCCGAACCAGCCCACCCACAGGAGCGAAGCACCGATCATGGTCGTGGTCAGCGAATGCGGCGCCATCGATTCCTTGCCGTAGCCGACGCGCTTGCCGACCATGTAGGCGCCGATCAGACCAGCCACGCCGGCATTGATGTGCACCACCGTACCGCCGGCGAAGTCCAGCGCGCCTTTGCCCCACAGCCAGCCGGCCGAGGCCGTCACGGCTTCGAGCGAGGCTGCGTCGGTGATGGCGTCGGGGCCGTCCCAGTACCACACCATGTGCGCCATCGGCAGATAGGCGAGGGTGAACCAGATCACCGTGAAGAGCAGCACCGCCGAGAACTTCATTCGCTCGGCGAAGGCGCCGACGATGAGCGCGCAAGTGATGGCGGCAAAGGTGGCCTGGAAGGCAATGAAGGTCAGTTCGGATATGACCACGCCCTTGCTGAAGGTGGCAGCCACCGAATCCACCGTGACACCCTTCAAAAACAGCTTGTCCAGGCCGCCGTAGAAGGCGCCACCCCCGCCGAAGGCCAGCGTGTAGCCGTAGAGCGCCCACAGCACGCTGATCAGCGAGAAGATGACGAACACCTGCATCAGCACCGAGAGCATGTTCTTGGAGCGGACAAGGCCGCCGTAGAACATCGCCAGGCCGGGAATGGTCATCAGGATGACCAGCACGGTGGCCACCGTCATCCACGCCGTGTCGCCCTTATTGGGCTGGGGTGCGACTGCAGGCGCCGCTTCGGCGATCGCTGCCACCATAGCGGCCGGCGCAGCCGCCGGTGCGGTCATCGAAGCCGCCGGTGCAGCCGCCTTTTCCTCGGCCAGGGCGCTGCCGCCCAGGCCCAAACTGCAGGCCGTCAGCAGGATTGCGATGAATCGTTTCATGATGGCGTTCTCCTAGAGCGCGTCCACGCCGGTCTCACCGGTGCGGATGCGGATGACTTGTTCCAAATCGAAGACGAAGATCTTGCCGTCGCCGATCTTGCCAGTGCTGGCGGCCTTCTCGATGGCTTCGATCACCTGTTCGAGCAGGTCGTCCTCGACGGCGGCCTCGATCTTCACCTTGGGCAGGAAGTCCACGACGTATTCGGCGCCGCGATAGAGCTCGGTATGCCCCTTCTGGCGGCCGAAGCCCTTGACCTCGGTGACAGTGATGCCGGCCACGCCCACGGCCGAGAGCGCCTCGCGCACCTCGTCGAGCTTGAACGGCTTGATGATTGCAGTGACTAGTTTCATGGCTCCCCCTTCTTCAGAACGACTTGCTGAAAGTCAGCAGGACGCGGCCCTTGCCGGCCGAGTAGGCGTCCGTGCCGGCGTTGTTCACATAGCAATACACGTCGCGTGCGGTCGTCGCGGCATTGCCCGTGCAGCTGTCGTGCGCGTTGGTCGTGGAGTAGGCCAGACCGACGGTGCCGAAGCCGACGTCCTTGGTGCCGCCAATCTTCCAGTCGGTGTAGGAGGCCGGGCCGTTGCCCTTGACGCGCTGGTGGCCGACATGGCCGTTGATACCCCAGCCGTCGCCCAGATCGTAGGCGGCATTCAGTTCAAGGTAGCCGGAGCCGCGCGTCTTGCTCAGGGCATTGGTCGTCTTGCCCCAGCCGAAGAGGGCCGTGGTCGAGTGCGAGTATTTCAGCGTCAGCCATTTCCAGGACACGGCGCCATACAGTTCGGTGGTGTCCTGCTTGAGGATCGTGCCGCCCGCCGTCTTGCCGGAACCGGGATAGTTGTAGGTCAGCACGCCGAGGTCGTAGCCCCAGTCGCCGCCGAAGCTGCCCTTGTAGCCGCCATACACGTCGAGCTCGATGCCGGCGCTGGCGCCGGCCACGGCATCGCCGATCCAGGTGATGTTGGAACCCCAAAGGCCAGCGTAGAGCCCACTGGCGTGCGCGTAATCGAAGCCGCCCTGCAGGGCCGGCTTGCCGCGCGTCTGCGCGATGCCGCGATAGAGATACTCGGACGCCAGGCCGACGTTGCCGGTAAAGGTATGCGGGCTGGCGGGGGCGGCCGCGGGCGCATTCTGCGCATGGGCCGTCACGGGTAGAGAAAAGGGGATGGCAATGGCCGCAGCAAGTAGAGTGTTACGCATGGCTGGCTCCAGAACAAGGTTAAAAAGATAAGTTTGCTACCCTGTCTCGCATCAACCGTGCCAGAACACATTTTCATTGAATAACAATGTATTGAAGTCTTTCATGGTCAGGGCAACCGAGCCCGCGCACCAAGTCGTCGCGTGATTTCGCCTGGCCGCACTAAGCTGGTGCAGGGCCGATTACCTGCGGTAGCGAGTACCCGCCCTAGCATCTGGGGTACTGGCTTGGAAACACTCACTACCGAACGCCATGCTGAATCCAAAAATCCTTGACGATTTCTCTGCCCGCCTGGCTGAACTCGCCGCCCTGGAAGCCCGCGTCGCTGCGCTCGAAGCCCAATCCACGCAGCAGACACCCCCGCAGTAACCTCAGCCTCGCAAGCTCGCCCTGCTTGACATTCAGTCCTAACGCGCACTAATATTGTTCGCATTAGTACTATATGGAACCTGCATTTGTCGCGCGAACCCTTCCTGCCCATGCTGCGCGAACTGGCACGCTGCTACCAGGCCTTCGAGGCCTACTCCTCGACTCACGTGCGCAGCCTGGGCCTCACCCCCTCGCAGTTCGACATCGTCGCCACGCTCGGCAACACGCCGGGCATGAGCTTCAAGGAACTGGGCGAGAAGACCCTCATCACCAAGGGCACGCTGACCGGGGTGGTCGACCGCCTGGCAGCGCAGAAGCTGGTCCGCCGCAGAGCCTCGCCGGAGGACGGCCGCAGCATGATCGTCAGCCTGACGCCAGCCGGTGAACGCCTCTTCGAGCGCGTCTTCACCGCCCATCTCGCCCACATGCGCCTGGCCCTGGGCAGGCTCGAAGCGGCGCGGCTCGCGCAGATCGAATCCACCCTGCGCGGCCTGCGTGAAATCTTCGAAGCGACCGATGGCCGGAAGGCAGGTGCCCGATGATGAAAATCAGCAGACTGCCCACGACCGAGCCTGAATACACTCGCACGGCCATTGCCCTGCACTGGCTCATCGCCCTGCTCATCTTCAGCCTGTTTCCGCTCGGCCTTTACATGAGCGACCTGCCGTTTTCGCCCACCCGGCTCAAGCTCTACTCGTACCACAAGTGGCTGGGCGTCACGGTATTCCTGCTGGCCATCGCGCGACTGGCCTGGCGCATGCGACACCCGGCCCCGCCGCCGCCCGCCGGTATGCCGGCCTGGCAGCGCATCGCCGCCACCGCCACCCATCACCTGCTCTACGCGCTGCTCATCCTCGTGCCCATCTCCGGCTGGCTGATGAGTTCGGCCAAGGGCTTCCAGACCGTATACCTGGGAATAATCCCGCTGCCCGACCTGTTAACCAAGGACAAGGCGCTGGGCGATGCGCTGCTGATCGGGCATCAAGCGCTCAATTTCACGCTGGCGGCGCTGGTCGTCACACACCTGGGCGCGGCGCTGAAGCACTATTTCGTGGATCGTGACGAAGTCCTCGGCCGCATGATTCCCTTGTTGAACAGGAAGAAAACATGATCAAACGAACCCTGCTCACACTGGCACTGGGCGCCGCCGTGCTGGCCCCCGCCCTGGCCCAGCTCGATGCCGCGAAGAGCAGCGTTGTCGCCATATCGAAGCAGATGGGCGTGCCCGTCGAGGGCGCCTTCAAGCGTTTCAGCGCACAGGTCAGCTTCGACCCGGCCAAGCCGTCCGAGGGCCGTGCCAGCCTCGAAATCGACATCGCCAGCTTCGACCTCGGCGATGCGGACTTCAACCGGGAAACCGCGAAAAAGGAATGGTTCGATGCGGCGAAATTCCCCAAGGCCACCTTTGTCACCACCGCCATCAAGCCTGCCGGCGCCGGCAAGTACGAGGCCGCCGGCAAGCTCACCATCAAGGGCAGGACGCAGGACGTCGTCGCCCCGGTCAGTTTCAGGACGGAGGGCGGCCAGCAGGTCTTCGAAGGCACGCTGCCGATCCGGCGGCTGGCGTTCAACATAGGCGAAGGCGAGTGGAAGGACACGTCCACCGTCGCCGACGAAGTGCAGATCAAGTTCCGAATCGTCACGACGAAAAAATAGCCGCAGCAGAGCAGTCCCAACCCCTTAAGGAGATAAAACAGCATGAAACTGAAAACCCTCACCGCCGTACTGGCGACACTGACTTTTGCCCCGGCCTTCGCCCAGACCTACAACGTCGAGCCGAACCACACCTACCCGAGCTTCGAGGCCGGCCACCTCGGCATCTCGGTCTGGCGCGGCAAGTTCACCAAGACTTCGGGCAGCGTCACGCTCGACCGCGCCGCCAAGAGCGGCACGGTGGACATTACGATCGATGCCTCCTCGATCAATTTCGGCCATGCCAAGATGGAGGATCATGCCCGCAAAGGCGACTTTTTCAATGTCGAGTTCTTCCCGAAGATCACCTACAAAGGAAAGATCTCCAAGTGGAACGGCGATGCGCCCGCCGCCGTCGAGGGCGAGATGACCATGCTCGACGTCACCAAGCCGCTCAACCTGACGATCAATTCCTTCAAGTGCATCCAGCACCCGATGCTGAAGCGCGAAGTCTGTGGCGCCGACGCCTCGGGCGGCTTCAAGCGCTCCGACTTCGGCATGAAGTACGGCCTGCCGCTGCACGGCGACGACGTCAAGGTGGCGATCCAGATCGAGGCGCTCAAGGCGGACTAACCCTCTCCCCCAGCCCCTCTCCCGCACGCGGGAGAGGGGAGCCACACTTACTCCCTCGCCCCGCTTGCGGGGAGAGGGCCGGGGAGAGGGGCAGGGGCTGTGGAGGAACCAACGACGGCCAATCAATAAATCGGCCGCACCCAGTTCTGGCTGGATTTCTTCGGGCGCTTGTAGCCGGTTTCCTGCTGGCGCGGCGGCAGCTCCATCTCGATCGGGCTCAGGTCCTTGTAGGGAATCTGGCGCAATAAGTGGGAGATGCAGTTGAGGCGCGCCTTCTTCTTGTTGTCCGCATTGACGATGGACCACGGGGTTTTCCTGCCGTCAGTGTGTTTCAGCATCGCATCCTTGGCCATGGAAAACTCCACCCAGTGCTTGCGCGCCTCCAGGTCCATCGGGCTGAGCTTCCAGCGCTTGATCGGGTTGCGCATGCGCTCGGCGAAGCGCTTCTCCTGCTCCTCGTCGCTGACCGAGAACCAGTATTTGACGAGATGGATGCCGGAGCGCACCAGCATTTCCTCGAACAAGGGACAGGCGCGCAGGAACTCCTTGTACTCTTCCTCGGAGCAGAAACCCATGACCTTCTCGACGCCCGCCCGGTTGTACCAACTGCGGTCGAACAGGACGATCTCACCGGCCGACGGCAGGTGCGGGACGTAGCGCTGGAAATACCACTGGCTGCGTTCCCGCTCGGTGGGCGTGCCGAGTGCCACAATTCTGCAAACCCGGGGGTTGAGACTTTCCGTGATGCGCTTGATGACGCCGCCCTTGCCCGCTGCATCGCGCCCCTCGAACAGAACACAGACCTTGAGTCCCTGCACCCTGACCCATTCCTGCATCTTGAGCAGCTCGAATTGAAGTCGGGCCATCTCGTCGATGTACTTGTATTTCTTCTTCGAGCGGCTCGGCGGCTTGCTGTCGCCGATAACATGCCAGCGTTCCTCGATAGTGGTGACCTCCTTGGCATCGCGAAGGATTTCCCCCTTGGGTGCCGCTTTCTTCCTGTCTCCTGACTTGGCTTTCATGGTGCCGCTCCTTTCTGTCGAGAACTTCGGGTGTTTCAGTATTCCTGCAGCATGGCCAGTTCGGTGTCCGCGTGGCGCAGTCGCAGCGCCAGGGTGCGGGAAATGGCCATGATCAGGTTGAAGGCGAGTTTCTTGTGGGATTCGGCGAGCTGGTTGAATTGCTCGCGCGAAAGAACATACATCTCGGTGTCGGAGTGGGCGGTGGCGTCGTTGCCGCGCGGCTGGTTGTCGAGGAAGGCCAGCCCACCGAAGAAATCGCCGCGCCCGAAACTGGCGACGTGGCGCACGCGGCCGGCGCCGATCGGCGCATAGATGTGCACCGTGCCGCAGCGGATCCAGTAGATCTCGTCGCCCGCCTGGCCGCTCATGTAAATGGTTTCGCCGGCCTTGTAGCGGCGGACTTCGATGCGCGTCTCGAGATCCTTCAGCGTCTCGTCCTTGTGCCGGGCAAAGATCTCCATTTCGGCCAGTTGCATGGGCTGCTCCGCCTGCAGGTCGGCTTCGGTCTCGGTCTCTCCGAGGATGCGGTCCTCCACCCATGCGATGGCGCTGTCCAGCTCGGGAAAGATGCGCACCGACTCGCTTTCGTCGAGCACGCCCGTGTGCTCCAGGAACTCGCGCAGGTTGCGGCCGTTGGGCAGGTTCTCGCGCACGTTGGAGAGGATCAGCAGGGCGCCGCGCTCCAGCAGGGCTTCGCGCACCTGGTTGAGCATGTGTGCGGCGGTCACATCCACCGACTGCACGCGTTTCAAATCCAGGATGACGTAGTTGCGCGTGCTCAGCTCATGCTCGAGGTCGACATAGAGCTGCTGCGTGGTGCCGAAAAACAGGCTTCCCTGCAGCTCGACGATGACCGCCTGGTC
This sequence comes from uncultured beta proteobacterium, assembly GCA_947084915.1. Lineage (GTDB taxonomy): Bacteria > Pseudomonadota > Gammaproteobacteria > Burkholderiales > Rhodocyclaceae > Desulfobacillus. The sequence continues at coordinate 47,362 of CAMTUN010000030.1, forward strand.
GCCCTTCTGTTCGAGGACGCGCATTTCCGCCTCGGGCCGGTGCCAGGTCGAGGACATCTGGTTGACATAGATCTTGTGGCGCACCACCGAGCCGCCGATCTGCTCGCGCACGAAAAGCACGATGGCCATGGCGACGCCGACCGCGGAGGCGGCGATGAGGCCGATCGTCAGCGCGACGATGACGACGACGACGACGACGGCGAAGTCGAACACCGTGGCGCGCGATTCGATGAAGCGCAACGGCTCGCGGTCGATCATGCGCACGCCGATGACGATGAGAATACCGGCCAGCGTGGCGACCGGAATCCATGCGATCAGGGTGCTCAGGATGAGCGAGGCGACCAGGGCGAAGACGCCCTCGAACACACCCGAGGCGCGCGTCTGCGCCCCGCTGCCGAGGTTGACCATCGTCGCCCCCATGGTGCCGGCGCCCGGTATGCCGCCCACCGAGGAGGAGGCGATGTTGGCCATGCCCTGGGCGATGAGTTCCCGGTTGGAGTCGTGCCGCGTGCGCGTGAGCTGGTCGAGGACGACGCAGGTCTTTAGCGTATCGATGGACAGCAGCACTGCCAGCGTCAGGGCGCTGCCGAAGAGGGCGGCGACCTGGCCGAGCCTGAGGTCGCCGATTTCTCGCCAGCGCTCCGTGATCGAGTGGTAAAGGCCGTCCGGAGAAAGGCCGACGGGGCCGACGACCAGCGGATTGGCAGCCACGCTCCTCAGCGCCGGATCGTCCATGGCCAGGCCGAAGTAGGCGAGCAGGCCGGCAACGATGCCGAGAATGGTGCCAGGCACCTTCTGCGTCAGGCGCGGGGCGATGACCGCCACAGCAACCGTGGCGCCACCGATGACGAGCGAGCGCCAGTCCCAGATCGTGGAATCGAGCAGCACTTCCCACCAGTGGGATCCGGCGACGACGCCGAACAGGCGCGGGATCTGGCTGCCGATGATGATCAGGCCGACGCCCGTCAGATAGCCACTCACCACCGGGTAGGGGATGTACTTGATGAGCCGGCCGACGCCGACGAAGCCGAGCAGCATCTGCACCAGGCCGGCGATGATGCCGACCATGATCATCAGCAGGACGATGGCGCCGGGCGCGACGCCCTGGCGCATCAGTTCATAGGCAAAGGCCGCCAGCACCGCCGCCGCCGGCGCGCAGGGCGCGCTGATGAGGCGGTCGGTGCCGCCCAGGGTGGCGGCGACGAGGCCGATCACCGTGGCGCCGACGATCCCGGCGATCACGCCATACGCCGCATAGCTCGGGCCAAGGACGGAGTAGACGGTGACGCCGAAGGCGATCGAGGCCGGCAACGCCACCAGCATGGCCGCCATGCCGCCCCAATAGTCCCCGGGCGCCTGCCGGCCGCCGAAAAACTTCAGCCCTTTCCGTCTGGTCGCGTGCTTCATGACTGGCATCGCCTCTTCGTTCGTGGCATGACATGCTGCAGTGCGGCACTGCCGCCCGCCTATTGCGTCTACGGCAGATCCCGGATGACCCTTTAACGATGCCCTCGGCTACGAGTGCCCGCTCTTGGGTCTGGGGTACACTGCGCGCTTTGCCCATTCATTTCGCATCATGTCGCTCGCCGTCTTGAAAAGCCGCGCCCTCGCCGGCATGGAAGCGCCGGAAGTCACGGTCGAAGTGCACCTCGGCCGCGGCCTGCCGTCCTTCACCATCGTCGGGCTGGCCGACACCGAGGTGAAGGAGGCCCGCGAACGCGTGCGCGCCGCCATCCAGAACGCGCGCTTCGAATTCCCCGCCAGCCGCATCACCGTGAATCTCGCGCCGGCCGACCTGCCCAAGGAATCCGGCCGCTTCGACCTGCCCATCGCCCTGGGCATCCTCGCCGCCTCGGGACAGGTCAGCGGCAAGCATCTCGCCGAGCACGAGTTCGCCGGCGAACTGTCGCTCACGGGCGAACTGCGGCCGATCCGCGGCGCGCTGGCGATGTGTCTGGCCGCACGCGGCGATGCGCGCAGCTTCGTTCTGCCCCGGGAGAGCGCGGCCGAGGCGGCGCTGGTGGGCGCGGCGACCATCCTGCCTGCCGGTTCGCTGCTGGAGGTGTGTGCGCACCTGAACGGCCAGCAGGCGATCGCGCCATTCGCCGGCGCGCCCGCCCCTGCCTCGACCGACTATCCCGATCTGTCCGAGGTAAAAGGGCAAGCCCAGGCCAAGCGCGCGCTGGAAGTCGCCGCGGCCGGCGGCCACAGCCTGCTCATGATCGGCCCGCCCGGCACCGGCAAGTCGATGCTCGCCGTGCGCTTTCCCGGCCTGCTGCCGCCGATGGACGACGATGAGGCCCTGGAGGCGGCGGCCATCCACTCGCTCAACGGCGGCTTCCGCATCGAGCACTGGAAACGCCGGCCCTATCAGGCGCCGCACCATACTTCCTCTGCCGCTTCTCTCGTCGGCGGCGGCTCGAACCCGCGCCCGGGCGAGATCTCGCTCGCCCACCACGGCGTGCTGTTCCTCGACGAGCTGCCCGAGTTCGAGCGGCGCGTGCTCGAGGCGTTGCGCGAGCCGCTCGAATCCGGCCACATCCGCGTCGCCCGCGCCGCTCATCGCGTCGACTTCCCGGCGCAGTTCCAGCTCGTCGCGGCGATGAACCCCTGTCCCTGCGGTTATCTCGGCGCGGCGCGCTGCCGCTGCACGCCGGACCAGGTGGCGCGCTACCGTGGAAAACTCTCGGGGCCGCTGCTCGACCGCATCGACATGACCATCGAAGTGCCGGCGCTGGCGGAAGGTGAACTGCAGGGGAAAGCGAACGGCGAATCCTCCCAGGCCGTGCGCGCGCGGGTTACGCTTGCCCGCGCAACCCAGCGCGCGCGCCAGGGCAAGCCCAACAGCCGGCTCGCCACAAAGGAAATCGACAAGCTGTGCGCGCCCGACGACGCCGGCGCGCAACTCCTCAAGCAGGCCATCGCGCGCCTCAACCTTTCGGCGCGCGCCTATCACCGCGTGTTGAAGGTGGCGCGCAGCATCGCCGATCTCGCCGGCGCCGAACGCATTTCGAGCGCCCACATCGCCGAGGCGATTCACTACCGCCGTATCGCGGGGGCTGACTTTTAAGCCTGCGCTGGTTCAGCCTGAAGGGATATTTCTCGATCACTGTCAGCGGCAACTGGCGTGTGATTTTCCGCTTCGACGGCAAGGATGCGGAATTGGTCGATTATCTTGATTACCACCAGGCTGAAGGAATACTGCATGTCTCGTATGCACAACCCTGCGCACCCTGGCGAAGTGCTGCGTGAGTATCTGCCAGAAACCCTGGGCGTAACCGAAGCCGCCAAGCGGCTCGGGGTGACCCGCCAAGCGCTCTCCGCGCTGCTCAATGGCCGTGCCGGTGTCAGCGCCGGAATGACGGCGCTGCGCCTGGAAGCTGCGCTCGGCGCCAGCGCCGAGATGTGGCTGGAAATGCAGGCAGGATACGATTTATCCTAGAAAAAGCACTTGCCGCGGATTACGCGGATGAACGCGGATCAAGAACAAGACGTTATCCGGGTTGCGCCACTCACCCGCCGGGTGAGCGCCTCGCTAGCATCAACCCAATGAAAATCCGCGAATATCCGCGTTCATCCGCGGCTGAAATGAGTTTTTCAGATTTATGGCAAGCCAGGCAGCACCGCAAACCCAAAGTGACGCGGATCGCCGTTTGACAGTTCGGCGATGTCCTCCCCTGCGTTGTGTCTTTCCTGAACGTGTTTGTGGTGCGCGGCGTTGATGAAGCCGGCGCCGGTCAAGCCGCAGGTTGCCGCGAGACCGGCTCCTTGCGCTCGTCGCCTCCGACCGCGCCTGGCGGGAGCGCCCTGAAGGGAGACTCTCAGGCGCGGGCGCGCGCATAGAGGCGAACGAGCGCGAGTTGAACGCGATCGGATTTTTGCCGAAAACCCGATCGCAGCTTGTCGCGGGCCTCGTCTGTCCTGCCATCATGCGCATCGCAAAGGATGTCGCCGGCCATGAGATGGAAATCGGCATGCGCCTTGACCAGCGAGTCGTATTCCGGGTACTGCGCGAATAGCCGCCTGGCCTCGCCGTGCAGCCATTGGCCCAAGGTGCAACGGTCGTCGGCCGCCACGACGCCGACTTCGAGTGATTCTCCGGATGAGCCTGCCAGCGTTTTTTCCAGACGCTCTTTCCATTTCAGGTGAGCTTCGAGGGCGAGGCGCATGTTCAGTCCGTGAAATTCCTCTTCATGCCTGCCGAATACGGGCATCCGGGGGCTTTCGTCCTTCCGTTCCGTCTTTTCAGTCTTGTGCAGCCAGTCCAGCAATCCCATGACTTCCCTCCTTCCATGTAATTGGAAACGAGCCGGCCGACGGGCTAGGCCCCCGGCGCCACCCAGTGCCGCTCCGCGGGCAGGAGCGGATGCGGCGGACCGATGTACTGCCCCTGGGCACAATCCAGGCCCATCCGCCGCAGCTCCGCCAGCACGGCAGCGGTCTCCACGTGCTCGGCCACCACGCAGATATCCAGATCGGCGGCCAGGGCGCACATGGTTCCGACGAAGGAGCGGTCTTTCGGATTCTCGAGGATGTTCATGACGAACTCGCCCTCCAGCTTGAGATAGTCGATGGCGAAGCGGCGCAGGTAGTGGAACGACGAAAAGCCGGAACCGAAATCGTCGATGGCGAGGTTGAAGCCGTCGAACTTGAGATCGTTGAGCAGTTTCTCCAGGATGGCGATGTTCTTGACCGTGTCGCGCTCGGTGATTTCGAAGACGATGCGCTCCGGCGCGATGCCGCTGGCGGATACGATGGATTTCAGGGTACGGACAAAATCGCCCAGCACCAGCGCCCGCGGCGACAGGTTGATGAACAGGCAGCCGTCGAAGCCGCCGCGCGCCGCGGCATCGAGGGCCTGCTCGATCACCATGGCATCGAGGCGATGGATGACACCGGCCTTCTCGGCGAACTCGATGAACTTTTCCGCCACGATGATGTTGCCGTTCTCGTTGATGCGCGACAGCACTTCATAGCCCAGCACGCGATCGGTATGCAGATCGAGGATCGGCTGGAAATAGGGCACCACCTTGCGCTCGCTGATGGCGTTGAGCACCAGCACGTTCATCTGATTGATGTCCCGGAACACCGCCGCCATGTCTTCGCCGGTGGGAACGCCGATGCGATGCTTGCCCGCGCCCTTGGCCTTGTACATCATGTTGTCGGCGAAGAGGAACAGGTCCTTCGGCTCCGCCGAATGAACCGGGTACACCGCCAGCCCGATGGATGCCGTCCCCTTGATCACCGTTCCGTCGGGCGCCTGGATCTCCATCCGCTCGACCGCTTCCAGCACCCGCTCGGCGACGGCGCGCCCCTCGTCGAGGTCGGCTTCGGGAACGAAGAGGGCGAACTCGTCGCCGCCGTAGCGGGCGAACACGTCTCCCAGCCGCAGGACGTGCTTCACCGCCACGGCAAACTCCTGCAGATAGCGGTCGCCGGTGACGTGGCCGAAGCTGTCGTTCACCAGCTTGAAATTGTCCAGATCGATCACCATCAGCGTGAACGGGCAGCCGTGGCGCTGGGAGCGCGCCACCTCGTAGGCGAGCAGATCCCAGAACACCCGCCGGTTGAAGAGGTCGGTGAGCGGGTCGCGGGTGGCGTAATACTCCAGGTCGCGGGTGTATTTGTAGATGGCCTTGATGGAGCCCACCACGTTGAGCATGGTGGACAGCACGCTGTCCATCACCAGGCGCACCGTGTCGTCTTCGAGCGCCGCGGCATTGACGCCGATGCCGACAATGCCGCCGATCTTCGGCTGCTCGACCGTGAGGGTCTTGGTGTGCAGTCGCATGGCGTCCTCGTCCAGCACCAGGTCGGCAGGGCCGTTCCTGGGCTCGTGATGATGGACGTTGATGGTGGTGGTGTACCCGGAAAAACGCGGGTCCGCCGCCAGGCAGCCGCGCACGTGGCGCTCCATCATGTCGCGGCTGGCCGCATCCGGCCGGCCCCGCCAGAAGATCTCGATGTCGAACAGCTCGTCCCCCACCTGGAACACCGAGAACAGGACATGGGTGGTGACCACCTGGTTGATGTCCGCCAGAAGCTGGGCGATGGATTCCTTCCAGTCGCGCACCACTTCCGAAGTGATGACGAACTTCTCCAGCAGGCCGATCTCGAAGCGCAGCACTTCCTTGTCGACGGCGATGCTCTTCAGCTTGTCCACCAATTCGCCCAGGTGGGCAAAGAGCCGGTTCAACTCGTCGAAGCCGAGGTCGTGGCGGTCGAAGCGCACCTGCTTGAGGTCGGCGACGGCATTCACGCTCGACACGCTCTCATCCACCAGTTCGATGGAACGCTCGATGCGGCGATTGACGACCCATACCGCGAAGGCCGCCACGATCATCGCCAGGGGCGCCAGCAGGGCCAGCATGCCGCCGAACTCGCCTCTCGCCTGCGCTATCAGCGGCCCCAGGTCCTGGCGCACGTCGATGGCCCCCAGCACGTCGCCGACGCGTGCATCGTTGTGGCAGCGCAGGCAGCGCTCCTCGGCGTTGAGGGGAATGACGTTCCTCACCTGCCAGCCGGCCTCCAGGCTCACCGCCTGCCCCGAGCCCAGCACGCGCCGCAGCGTCTCGTCGAGTAGCGGCTGTTCGATTTCGCCGTATTCCTTCGCCACCACGGCGCCGCGGTAAATCTGCACCGTCGTCGGCGAATTGAGTGTCGCGTTGCGGGTAGCCTCGATGAACGCCTCGGCCTGCTTGCGCCGCCAGCCGGCGCTCATGATCTGGTACATGCCGCTGAAGGTCACCTGCGCCAGGGCCGCCGAGGACTGCAGCGCGTTCTGCTTGATGGCGTGGTCGAAGATGCGGCTGATCATCACGTAGCTGCCGCCAAAAAACCCGATCGCCACCACAGCCGACGAGGCCATGATGAACGTGCGAAGACGCATGGTGCTTCCCTCCCCTCAAGGCCGCCGGATACCTTGCGGCCACGCTCCCGCGATAGCGGAAGCCTTGTTTTTGTTCCGCGTCCGACTTACTTCAGGTCGGCGTAGAGTCCCGTCAGTTCGTCGGCGATTTCCAGGATGCGCTCGCTGGTCGTGGCCACATGGCGCGCTTCGGCCGGGCTGTAGCCGCCCCATTTTCCGGCCGTGCACGCCGCCAGCATGAAATCCCACTGGTCGCCGAGCATGGCCAGCAGGTGCTTGATGTCGCCGCTGTTCTGCGGGAACGCCTTCAGCGTCGCCAATGCACCGGAGAAGTCGGCGCGGGCCTTCTCGAACGTCGCCTTGTCGGCGCTCTCCCCGACGCCCCAGGCGGCGTAGAAATAAAAGCGGGCCATCCGCTGCGAGAGCATCCTCTGCCGCCCGGCGAGATTCACCACCGCCGCCGTCTCGCCGCCCACCGCCGCTTCGAAAAGCCCGGTGAGCCTGTCGGCCTCGACGAGCAGACCGTCACCCAGCCTGGCGACCTGTTTCGCCTCGTTCTTCGCGGGGGCGACAGTGGCAAGGTCGCGGAACGCAGCCCAGGTCTTCTCGACCTTCGCCAACTGGGCCTTGAGCGTTTCGGCCGTCGCGGCGGCGCGCAAATCCACTACGCTGCCGTTTGCCTGCATGACCGAACGGGCAAGGATATTCAGCGACTCGTTCTGCATCAGGCCGAGCCCAACCTGAGCGTAGGCCTTCAGGATGCGCTGCGACAACATGCGCATCCGCCCGGACTTGTTGACTGCCTGCCGACCGGGCGGGGTTGCATTCGCCGCGAATGCACGCAAGCTTGCCGCGGCGGCGACCCCGCCTGCGGCAACCAGAAAACGACGGCGCGAGTTTCCCGTCATGAATCGACTCCGGAATTGTTGTAGTCATTAAAAAGGGGCCGGGCCGTTGCGGCGGGCCGCGGCTTGCTTTTATGCGGCATGGGCGTCCTGCACAGCGGCTACCGTCATGCATGATGAATTTCCGGTCCCACCGACCGCGCAACCTGACCGACCCCGCCGTCTCATACCTTGATACAAGTCAACATCCTGACTACCTTTTTGCAACCTTTATAATTTGCAGCCAACATAACCTAATATGGGATATCCCGCAACAGGTTATTAACGTGCGCGGATGCCCAACCCGCTGCACGATCCCCGATACGCGATTTTTCGCGCTCTGCTTGTGTCCGAGCGTAAGCGCAAGGGACTTACGCAGGTGGAAGTTGCCGCCCGGCTGGGCAGGCCGCAAAGCTATGTGTCGAAGTACGAACGCGGCGAACGCCGTCTGGACATCATCGAATTCCTCGATGTGGCAAAGGCGCTCGGGGTTGATCCCCCGGCGCTCTTCCGGCTACTGGCGGGAAAAATAGGGTAAGCGATGTTGTCGCCGTATTGCAGGGACTTTTTGCAGGCTGTTGAAAACCCCCGCCCACATCGGCGCCCTAGCCGACTGGCGATCTGTAGCACATGAGTGCTACAATATCGACACGGCAACTACTACAAGGGGCAGCCATGTCCACAACCACGATCCGCCTTCCGGAGGATCTGAAAGCTCGCATCGCCGCAGCCGCAAAGCGCGCGGGCACGACGCCGCACAGTTTTATCCTGGAGGCCATCGCGGAGAAAGCGGATCAGGAGGAGCGGCGCGCGGATTTCAATGAAGCCGCCGAGAAGCGCTTCGCCCGCATCGTGGCCTCGGGGAAAACGATTCCCTGGAATGAAATGCGCAGCTATCTCGAAGACCGCTTGGCGAGTAAATCGGCGAAGCGTCCGGCGGCACGGAAGCTGGCGCGCTGAGGATGTCGCGCATCGAACTGGCGCCCGAAGCGGGAGACGACTTCGATCGCATCCTCGACCACCTTGCCCAATACGAAGTCGATGACGCGCCCTCCCGCATCAGTGAAATCATTCAGGCGATCACCGTGCTCGAACACAACCCCCTCATCGGTCGACCCGTTCTGGCAGACATGCGCGAACTGGTGATAGGGCGCCGCTCCCGCGGCTATGTGGCTTTGTACCGCTACGTCGCCGAGATCGACACGGTCTTCGTGCTGGCCCTGCGCAGCCAGCGGGAGGCGGGCTACACAAGAACGCAAACCTGAACAAACCGGGTATGGCCCACTGTGGTTGCACGCAGGCCATCGCGCGCCGAGGCGATCCACTATCGCCGTATTGCGGGGACTGACTTCTAGTTTGCGGTCTGCTTGCAGTACGTCTCGCGCGTCAGCATGATGCAGACGAAAGAAACCGCCACCCAGGCGAACACCAGCGTGAAGCCGGCCTGCCAGGCCGCGGCATCGTAGACGCGCACGCCGTTGGTCGCGGCGCCGCTCCAGTTTCGGTCGAGCATCCAGCCCACCGCCGGCTGCAGGATCATGACGCCCATCATGGTGCCCATATTGGTCACGCCGGAGGCCGTGCCGGTCAGGCGCAGGGGCGCCGATTCCTTGGCGAAGGCGAAGCCGATGATGATGCTACCCGAGACGAAACCCAGCAGCATCAGCAGCCCGACCAGCAGCGGCAGCGGCAGCACCGGCACGAAGATGACCACGCCCCAGCCGAGCAGGGCCAGGGTGCTGGTCGCGACATACAGGGGCTTGCGCCGCCCGATGCGCTCCGACCAGGCGCCGAGCAGCGGCCCGCCGAGCGCCCACGCCACAAGTTGCGCCGAGGCGATGGCGGCCGCTTCGCGTGCGTTGAGTCCGTACACCTGCATCAGCCAGGGCACGCCCCACAGCCCCGCGAAGGTCATCACCGCGCCGGCCACGCCGCCCGGCGTGATCATCAGCAGCCAGGTGTTGCGATACGACATCACCTCCTGCAGGCCGCGCCAGACCGAACCGTGCGCGGTCTCCCCGTGCGTGCCGCTGTAGTGGCTGGCATAGCCGGCTTCGGCCGGATCGTCGCGCACGCGCAGCCAGATGGCGGCGCAGAGCAGGGCCGTCACCGCCGCCGTGACGCCCATCACCGGCCGCCAGCCGAAGGCCTCCACCAGCAGGCGCAGCGGCACGCCGGCAAAGACGCCGCCGACGATGCCGACGAACAGCGCCATGCCGGAGGCGAGCGTGAACTGCCGCGGCGTGAACCAGTGGCTGGCCAGCTTGAGCATGGAAACAAAGGCCACCGCTACCGAGCCGCCGATGAGCAGGCGGCCGGCACTGGCCCACCACAGGTTCGGCGCGAAGGCGAACAGCAGCGTGCCCAGCGCCGCACCCCCTGCGCCGAGCGTCAGCAGGCGGCGCGGACCCCAGCGGTCGGCAATGACGCCCGTCGGGATCTGCATCGCCACATAGGAATAGAAATAGAAGGCCGAGAGGTTGCCCAGCGCCGCCGCGCCGATGGCGAAATCCGTCATCAGCCGGTCGGTGATAACCGCCGGCGCGACGCGCTGATAAAAGCCGATGAGGTAGAGCAGGGCGCCCAGGCCCCAGACGAACCAGGCCAGTCGGGCTGGCGGGTAGTGCTTTTCCGTCATGTCACGAGAACGCTTGCGCCCACCACAGGCGGGCGCGCAATCCCCAGCCGGTGGTATAGCCGATGCCTGAGAAACGGATGGCGCCGCTGCGGTCGACGACGAACCAGGCCGGCGTGGCGCGCACGCCGAGTGCCCAGGCGATCTCGCCGCGCGCATCCACCAGCGCCGGATAAGTCAGGCCGCGCTCCCGCATGAATTTCGCCACGATCTCGACATCGCCGGACTGCATCGCCAGGGTCATCACCGGCCAGTCCTGCGCGACGGATGTGATGGCGCCTTCTTCGGCACGGCAGATCGGACAGGAACTGGACCAGACATACAGCAGCAACGGCTTGCCGCCGGCCTCGCGCAGCATCGCTTCGAGGCTGGTCTGACCGCCGTCGGCAAGCTGCCCGGCCAACGGCGGCATCGTGCCGCCCTGCATTTCGCGCGACTGCCAGAACTGGATGGCAACAAAAATCAGCAGAAAGGCCCAGACCTCCCAGGGCAAGCCGAAGCGCCGCCGCGACGGCGGCGCCGGTTCAAGCGCGCTCAGCACTGCTCCCAGGGCAGCCCGTCGAAGCGCCAGCCGGCCTTGGTGCCGCGGCGGTGGTGGTCGTCCAGTTCGCCCTCGAAGCCGTGCAGCACGTTGAACACCTGGGTGAAGCCGGCCTGCTCCAGGGCCTGTCCGGCGGACACCGAGCGGTTACCGCTGCGGCAGATGAGCACGATGGGGCGGTCGACGCTGGCAGCTTTCTTCACATGGGCAACGAAGTGCGGGTTGATGTCCCAGTCCGGGCCATCGTTCCAGGGGATCATCATGGCGCCGACAGGATGGCCGACGAAGAGGAACTCCATCTCGCTGCGGCAGTCGATGAAGAGCGCGGTCGGATTGTCGTGCAGGAACTGGTTGGCGGCCTTGGGTTCGAGGTGTTTCATGACTGTTCTCCTGAATGCGCTTCGAGTATAGCAGAGGCATTCCGGCGAATTTGATGCCGCCCGGAAGCCGGATTACACTGATGTTCGCAAATACCGGGAAACGAACTTTGCACAAACTGATCGGTTCTTTTTTGGCAGCCCTCCTCCTGCTCGCCGGCGCCGGCTGCGCACATCTCGGCGTAAGCGGTTTTGCGCCGGGCCACACCACCGAAACGGAGTTGCGAGCAAAGCTGGGCGCCCCCGACAGGGTCTGGACGGAGCCCGACGGCGGACGGCTGCTCGAGTTTTCCGGCCAGCCGAACGGCGCCTTCTGCTACATGATTGCCATCGGGCCCGACGGCAAGGTGCGCGAGATTCGTCAGGCCTTCACCGATGCCAACTTCGCCCGCGTCGTGCCGGGCCTGACGCAGGACGAAACGCGTCGCCTGCTCGGCGCACCCGAGGAAAAGCTACGCTTTGCGCTGAAGCCCGACGAGGATGCCTGGTCCTGGCGCATCGAGGACACCACGGAAAAAACCGTGCACTTCAATGCCTACTTCGGCGCCGACGGCCGGCTGCTGCGCACCGACCGCAGCGTCTTCTACAAGGCGAGCGGCCCCGGTTTCACCCGGCGCGCACCCCAAGGGTACTTCCTTCGGGCGGATTTGACAGCTTTTCCCGGCGAGGTTAAGGTTCGCCTCGCGCCGATTTGAGATCAGCTTGCGGGGCGCGAACCAAATTCCGCTAAAGCGAGCGCAAACCCGTTCGCCCCACAGACGAGCGGGTTTTTTATTTCCGTAACGAGCCGAACATGCAACCCGACTGCAGCGCCCAGCTTCATACCCTGCTCGAACAGCGCATCCTCATCCTGGACGGCGCCATGGGCACCATGATCCAGCGCCACCGTCTCGCGGAGGCTGACTATCGCGGCGCGCGCTTCGCGCATCATCCGAAGGAACTCAAGGGCAACAACGACCTGCTGCTGCTGACGCAGCCCGAGATCATCCGCGCCATCCACGCCGACTATCTCGACGCCGGCGCCGACATCGTCGAGACCAACACTTTCAACGCCACCTCCCTCTCGCAGGCCGACTACGGCCTGGAGGCGCTCGCCTACGAACTGAATGTCGCAGGCAGCCGGCTGGCGCGCGAGGCGGCGGACGAATTTTCCGCGAAGACGCCCGACAAGCCGCGCTTCGTCGCCGGCGTGCTCGGCCCGACCTCGCGCACCGCTTCGATCTCGCCGGATGTGAACGACCCGGGCTTCCGCAACGTCACCTTCGACGAACTGGTCGCCGCCTACACGGAGGCGGTACGCGGCCTGTGCGACGGCGGCGCCGACCTGATCCTGGTCGAGACCATTTTCGACACGCTCAACGCCAAGGCGGCGCTGTTCGCCGTCGAGCAGTATTTCGACGCGGTCGGCCAGCGCCTGCCGATCATGATCTCCGGCACCATCACCGACGCCTCCGGCCGCACGCTGTCCGGCCAGACGACGGAAGCCTTCTGGAATGCGCTGCGCCATGCGCGGCCGCTGTCCTTCGGCCTCAACTGCGCGCTCGGCGCGAAGGAATTGCGCCAGTACGTCGAGGAACTGTCGCGCGTCGCCGACTGCCACGTCTCGGCGCACCCCAACGCCGGCCTGCCCAACCCGCTCTCGCCGACCGGCTACGACGAAACGCCGGAGATGCTCGCCGCGGAAATCGCCGACTGGGCGCGCCACGGCCTGGTCAACATCGCCGGCGGCTGCTGCGGTACGACGCCGGATCACATCCGCGCCATCGCGCTGGCGCTCGCCGCGATTCCGCCGCGCCGTCCCGTGGCGGCTGACTTTGCGTTGCGGCCGCAGTTACGTCTGAGCGGCCTGGAGCCGTTCAACGTTGGCGACGCTGCGCTGTTCGTCAACATCGGCGAGCGCACCAACGTCACCGGCTCCAAGGCCTTCGCCCGCCTCATCCTCAACGAGCAGTACGCCGAGGCGGTGAGCGTGGCGCGCAACCAGGTGGAGGCCGGCGCCCAGGTCATCGACGTCAACATGGACGAGGCCATGCTCGACTCGAAGGCGGCGATGGTGCGCTTCCTCAACCTCATCGCTTCCGAGCCGGACATCGCCCGCGTGCCGGTGATGGTCGACTCGTCGAAGTGGGAAGTGCTGGAGGCGGGCCTGAAATGCCTGCAGGGCAAGGGCATTGTCAATTCCATCTCGCTGAAGGAAGGCGAGGCGAAATTCCTCGAGCAGGCGCGCAAAGTCAGGCGCTACGGCGCGGCGGTGATCGTCATGGCCTTCGACGAGCAAGGCCAGGCCGACACCTATGCGCGCAAGACGGCCATCTGCCGGCGCTGCTACGACCTGCTCACCGCAATGGAAGGCGGGGGTTTCCCGGCCGAGGACATCATCTTCGACCCGAACGTCTTCGCCATCGCCACCGGCATCGAGGAACACAACAATTACGCTGTCGACTTCATCGAGGCGACGCGCTGGATCAGGCAGAACCTGCCCGGCGCCAAGGTCTCGGGCGGCATCTCCAACGTCTCGTTCTCCTTCCGCGGCAACGACCCGGTGCGCGAGGCCATCCACACGGTGTTCCTCTACCACGCCATCCAGGCCGGGCTCTCCATGGGCATCGTCAACGCCGGCCAGCTCGGTGTTTACGAAGCCATCCCCGCCGAACTGCGCGAGCGCGTCGAGGACGTCGTGCTCAATCGGCGCCCCGATGCCGGCGAGCGCCTGGTGGAGGTGGCGGCCAGCGTCAAAGGAGGCGCAAAGGAAATCACGCAGGACCTCGCCTGGCGCGACAAGCCGGTGCGCGAACGCCTCGCCCATGCCATGGTGAAGGGCATCACCGACTTCATCGTCGCGGATACCGAAGAGGCGCGCCTCGCTTCAACACGTCCGCTCGATGTGATCGAAGGCCCGCTGATGGACGGCATGAATACCGTCGGCGACCTCTTCGGCGCCGGCAAGATGTTCCTGCCGCAGGTGGTGAAATCGGCGCGCGTCATGAAGCAGGCGGTGGCCCACCTGCTGCCTTTCATCGAGACGGACAAGGCGCAAGGCGCCGCCTCCTCGAAAGGCAAGATCGTCATCGCCACGGTGAAGGGCGACGTGCACGACATCGGCAAGAACATCGTCGGCGTGGTGCTCGCCTGCAACAACTACGAGGTGGTCGACCTCGGCGTGATGGTCTCCGCCGACAAGATTCTCACCGCGGCGCGCGAACACCATGCCGACGTGATCGGCCTGTCCGGCCTCATCACGCCCTCGCTCGAGGAGATGGCCCATGTCGCCGCCGAAATGGAACGGCAGGGCTTCACGCAGCCGTTGCTGATCGGCGGCGCCACCACCAGCCGCGCCCACACGGCGATCAAGATCGCGCCGCACTATTCCGGCACGACGGTGTATGTACCCGACGCCTCGCGCGCCGTCGGCGTCGTGTCCAACCTTGCCTCCGCCGAGCACTCCACGGCCTACCGCGCCGGAATCGCCGCCGACTACACCAAGTTGCGCGAGCAGCACGGCCGCAAGCAGGGCGTGCAGCTCGTTTCGCTGGAGGCGGCGCGTGCCAACCGCTTCCGCTTCGCGGATCACGCGCCGACGAAACCGAAGCGGCTCGGCGTGCAGGCGCTGGCCGATTACGATCTTGCCGCGCTGGCGCCCTTCATCGACTGGGCGCCTTTCTTCCAGACCTGGGACCTGGCCGGCGCGTATCCGGCGAACCTCGCCGATCCGAAAGTCGGCGAGACAGCGCGACAGGTCCTCGCCGACGGCCAGGCCATGCTCGGGCGCATCGTCGAAGAGAAATGGCTCACCGCCAACGGGGTGTACGGCCTCTTCCCTGCGAACAGCGTCAGTGACGACGTGGAGATCTACACGGACGAATCGCGCAATACTCTGCATATGACATGGCACAACCTGCGCCAGCAGCAGGCGCGACCCAATAGTAAACCTCGGAAGCCAAATTATTGCCTGTCGGATTTCGTCGCGCCGAAGGACTCCGGCGTGGCGGATTACGTCGGCGCCTTCGCCGTCACCGCCGGCATCGGCATCGAGCAGAAGCTCGCCGAATTCGCAGCGCAGCACGACGACTACAACGCCATCCTGCTCAAGGCCCTGGCCGACCGCCTGGCGGAAGCCTTCGCTGAAGCCCTGCACCAGCGCGTGCGGCGCGAGTTCTGGGGTTATGCCGCAGACGAAGCGCTCTCCAACAAGGAAATGATCGAGGAAAAATACCGCGGCATCCGACCCGCCGCCGGCTATCCGGCCTGCCCGGACCACACCGAGAAGGGGCCGCTCTTCACCCTGCTCGAAGCAGAAAAACACACCGGCATGGCGCTCACCGAATCCTTCGCCATGCACCCGGCCGCTTCGGTGTCCGGCTTCTACCTCGCCCACCCCGAGGCGCGCTACTTCGCCGTGACGAAGATCGGCCGCGACCAGCTCGAAGACTACGCAAAGCGCAAGGGCATGACGCTTGCGGAAGCCGAGCGCTGGCTGGCGCCCGTCCTCTAGACGCCCCAGACCACCGGTTCGTTTTCCTTCAGGGAAAATTCCAGCAGTTCGATCAGCGGCACCGCGCGGCGCGCCAGACTGACGTGCTCGCGCTTGCCGCCCTCGGGCGTCTTCTCGAAGAGGCGTTCATCGTGGTCGCGGGGCGGACTGACCGACTTGTCCTGCGTTACGGCGGCCTTCAGGCGGGCGATGGCCTCCGGCAGTTGCTCCGCGGTGACGATACCCTTTTCTCCGGGCGCCTTGCCCATGATTTCCATCATGGCGTAGGCAACGTCGCCGAACATCATGACGTCGCCGGCGGCCCTGGATTTGAAGACGACTAACATGGCGACCATTCTATCCCGCCCCCGTATAATTGCCGAATACACCGGACTACTGGCATGCCACCCCTTCGACACCTGTTAGAGGCCAACCGGAACTGGGCCGCACGAATTCAGGCGGAAGACCCCGCCTTCTTCGACAAGCTGTCGCGCCTGCAAACCCCCCAGTACCTGTGGATCGGCTGCTCCGACAGCCGGGTGCCGGCCAACCAGATCACCGGACTTGCCCCAGGGGAAGTATTCGTCCATCGCAACGTCGCCAATATCGTGGTGCACAGCGACCTCAACTGCCTGTCGGTACTGCAATACGCGGTGGATGCTTTGAAGGTGAGGCATGTCATCGTCTGCGGCCATTACGGCTGCGGCGGCGTGCGCGCCGCACTGTCGGACGAGCGGCTCGGCCTCATCGACAACTGGCTGTGCCACATCCAGGATGTGCGCGACAAGCATGCCGCGCCGCTGGCGCCGCTGAATGGGGAGGCAAAGTTCGACCGTCTGTGCGAACTCAACGTCATCGAGCAGGTCGTTAACGTTGCCCGCACCACCATCCTGCGTGATGCCTGGCTGCGCGGCCAGCCCATTTCGCTGCATGGCTGGATTTACGGCCTGTCCGACGGGCGCCTGCGCGACCTCGGTGTATCGATCAGCGATCTTGCCGACATCGAGACCGCTCAAGGCAATGCCCTTGCGAATCTGGCTCCATGAACTGCAGGATTGACATCGTCTTTGCCGGAGTCGTTCGCCCTTTGCCACCGAATGGACACCCTTCCGGAATCATCAAGGAAGCCGTTGGCGGCCCTGTCCTGCTCGGCCCGCTCGGCCTGGAAGGAGACATGCAGGCCGACCGCAAGGTGCACGGCGGGCCGGACAAGGCGTTGCACCACTACCCGGCCGAGCACTACACCGCATTTCGCCAGGCCTATCCGGACTGCGCCACGCAATTCGTCCCCGGCAGCATCGGCGAGAACGTGTCGACCACCGGCTGGACCGAGGAGACGGTATGCGTCGGCGACATCTTCCGCATCGGCGCGGCCCGCGTGCAGGTGACCCAGCCGCGCAGCCCCTGCTGGAAGATCAACGCCCGCTATGGCCTGGAGGATGCCCTGCAGCTCGTCGCCGAACGCGGCATCACCGGCTGGTACTGCCGCGTCATCGAAGGCGGCAGCATCGCCGCGGGCGATCCTTTCGAATTGCTCGAACGCAATCCCGATCCGGTCACGCTGCGCCATCTGTGGCAGGTCACGCGCAGCCATCGGCCAGTGTCGACGGAGCTTTCGCGCCTCGCGTGGACGCGGGGCCTTTCCGAGAGCTGGGCGGAGAAACTGCGCGGACGCCTCGAGTGGCTGCGGCAGAACGGCTGACATGAATCTCTGGCTGCGTGTCTTCCTGCCCTTTGCGGTCGGCTACTACTTGTCGTACTTCCTGCGCAATGCCAACGCCGTCATCGCGCCGGTGCTGTCGAACGAGCTGGCGCTCTCGCCGGCCGACCTCGGTCTGCTCACTAGCACCTATCTCCTGGTTTTCGGCGCCTTCCAGATTCCCCTCGGCATCCTGCTCGACCGCTACGGCCCGCGCCGGGTCGAAGCGGGGCTGCTGCTGATCGCGGCGGCCGGCGCGGCGCTGTTCGCATTTGGCCGCGACCTGACCGAGCTGACCCTCGCCCGCGGCCTGATCGGGCTGGGCGTGTCGGCCTGCCTGATGGCGGCCTTCAAGGGCTTCACGCAATGGTTCCCGCCGGAAAAGCAGGCTTCGCTCACCGGCGCCATCATGGCCGCCGGCGGCCTGGGCGCACTCACCGCCAGCGTGCCGCTCGAAATGACGCTGCCACTGCTCGGCTGGCGCGGCGCCTTCATCGCACTGTCCGTGGCCGCTATTGCCGCCGCCGCCTTCATTTTCTTCTCCCTGCCGGAACGAAAGGCGGAAACCCAGGCCGACACGCTCAGGGAACAATTGCGCAGCATCGGGGTAATCTTCGGCGATCGCCGCTTCTGGCGCTTCGCGCCGCAGATGGCGCTCTTCCCGGGCGCCTTCATGGCGCTGCAGGGTCTCTGGGCCGTGCCCTGGCTGATGAATGTTTCGGGCGCCACGCGCGCCGTCGCCGCGGAACATCTGCTGGCGATGGGGCTGGCCATGCTGGTGTGCAACCTCGGCGTCGCCACACTGGCCACGCGCCTGTCGCGGGCCGGCATTCAGCCCATCATGCTGCTCACCGGCGGCACCGGCCTGGCGCTCGCCTGCGAAGGCATCATCATCCTCGGCCTCGGCCCGACATTGCCGCTGTGGGCCGGTTTTGCGCTATTCGTCAGTACCGGCACGCTGGCCTACGCGTTGCTGGCCGCGCTGTTTCCCGCATCGCTTTCGGGACGCGTCACCACCGCGCTCAACCTGCTCGCCTTTATCGGCGCCTTCGGGCTGCAGTGGGGCATCGGCCTGGTCGTCGAGGCCTTGCTGTCTTTTGGCGTCGTCGAAACCGCTGCCTATCGCGCCGCCTTCGCGGCAATGTTCCTCATGCAGGCGTCGGCCTATGCCTGGTTCGTCCTGGAAGGGCGCCGTCAGGCCTGAGTCTCAGACAAAGACCGCGATATCAGACAGGGGTTTGCGCTGGATGTCGGGAACCTGCGCGCCTTCGGCCGGATAGCCCGCCACCACGAACTGCCACGGCTGCAGATTCGCCCCGCTCGGCGCCGTCCCCGCCGTCCTCAGGCAGTCCTCGATGATCTGGCGCGCTACCGGGCGGTCGGAGAAATCGCGAACGGTGCGGCGTCGATTCATGTCGGCGTAGAACGCCCTTGTCCGCCGGGCCATCTCCCCGGACGGATACTCGACATAGGAACTCAGCGGCACGAAATGGGCTGGCATTTTTCCTCCTTGGGGTAGCTTCTGTCTCTGGAAAATCAGAATTCCAGCGGATCGACGTCGATATGCCAACGCAGGGCTCTGGGCGTCTTCTGGCTGCGTATCGCCGCCAACCACTGCGCGAGAAAGGCCTGCAGCGCCGGCCGGCTGGCCGACTCGGCCAGCAACTGGGCGCGCTCGAGATGCGCCAGGCGATGCAGCCGCATCGGCACGGCATCGTAGAGCGACACCTCCGCAGGCCGTAGCGTGTCGCCTGTCTCGCCGGCCGCCTTGAGAAAGGCCAGAGCCTGGGCGAGTTCCGGCGCTTCCGCGCGCAACATCGCCTGGTGCGTACTGGGCGGAAAGCCGGCCCGCTCGCGCTCCGCCAGTTGGGCCTCGGCGAAATTGGCATAGTCATGCGTGGCCAATGCCCTGTAGAGGGGATGGTCAGGATACTGCGTCTGGATCAGCACCTCGCCCGGCAGGGCGGCACGGCCGCTGCGGCCGCCCACCTGCATCAACTGCGAAAACAAGCGCTCCGGCGCACGAAAATCGGCTGCGAACAGCGCCGCGTCGGCGTTCAACACACCGACCAGGGTCAGCAGGGGAAAGTCGTGGCCCTTGGCCAGCATCTGCGTGCCAACCAGGATGTCAGCCCGGCCATTGTGAATCGCCTCGAGCAGGGCATGCCATTGCTTCGGATTCTTCGCGCTGTCCCGGTCAACACGCACGATGCGCGCCTGCGGAAAGCGGGCGGTCAGCGTCTCTTCCAGTCGCTGCGTGCCGCGGCCGAAGGGGTGGATATCCTGATTGCCGCAAGTCGGGCAGGCGGTGGGGATGCGCTCCTCGCGCCCGCAGTGGTGGCAGCGCAGCCTGCGATCAGCCAGATGCACCACCAGATTCGCCGCGCAACCTGGGCAGCGGCTCGCCCAACCACAGGAGGGGCAGGCCAGCACTGGCGCGTAGCCGCGGCGGTTGAGGAATATCAGGCTCTGCTCGCCCCGTTCCAGTCTGGCGGCGAGCGCACGCAGTATGTGCTCGCTCATGCCGTCCTGCAGTTTTTCTCGCCGTATGTCTACGCAGCGCACTTCGGGCAACGCTTCGGCCACTGCCCGGCGCGGCAACGCCAGCAGCCGGTAGCGGCCGGACTGCGCAGCGGCCCAGCTCTCAAGCGATGGCGTGGCGGAACCAAGGATGATGGGCACCCCGCGTTGCTTGGCGCGCCACACCGCCACATCGCGCGCCGAGTAGCGCATGCCCTCCTGCTGCTTGAAGGAAGAATCATGTTCTTCGTCCACCACCATCAGCGCCAAGCGCGGCAGCGGGGTAAACACAGACAGTCGCGTGCCCAGCACGATGTCCGCTTCACCGCACATGGCCTGGAGAAATCCTGCCGCCCTTGCCCCATCGGCCAAACTGCTGTGCAGGCTGATCAGGCGCGCGCCGGGAAAGCGATTGCTCACCCTCGCTTCGAGTTGCGGCGTCAGCGCAATCTCCGGCACCAGCAGCAATGCCTGGCCGCCACGCTCAAGCGCCTGTTCGATCAGACGCAAATACACTTCCGTCTTGCCGCTGCCGGTGACGCCATGCAGCAAGAAAGGCTCGAAGCGATCGAAGGATTGCGCCACGCTGTCCACCGCCAGGCGCTGCTCTTCCAGCAAATCTGGCCCCGCCACCGCCTTTAAGTTAGGCGCCTCGATGCTCGCAAGCAGCCAGCCTTTCTCCAGCAAGTCCGGCAATTGTTTCATGGCCGAGGCAGAAACTGAGCGCAGATCCCGGCGCGACATCGATCCATTCAGTTCCAGCGCAGCAAGCAGGTGCGCGGCAATGCTGCGTTGCGACAGCAGCGGAAGTGCATGGCGGCCTTCTTCCGTAATGCGGAATGTTTCCCGGTCAGGCACGCGCGGCAGCGCATCGCGCCGGCGCAGCGCCGGCGGCAAAGCCAGGGCAATGACTTCTCCGATGGGATGCTGATAGTAGCGGCTGCAGAAATCGGCCAGCTCCAGCCAGTCCGGCGGGAAGGGGGGCGCATCGCGCAGGATGGCGCGCACCGGCCTGAGTTTTTCCGGTGGCAAGTCGCTTGCCGCAAGTACTTCCAGAATGACGCCTATCTTTTCGCTGCGGCCGAATGGCACGCTGACGCGTCGCCCGACATCGCCTGCACTCGCATCGGGCGCGAGATAATCGAAGCCGCGTGGCAACGGAACATCGAGCGCAACACGCACAATCGACGAAGTCATATCAAGAAATTTCGTGTAGCACTTGGCTTGGTTTCACATCTTCGCGCGAAGTATTGAAATCATTGCTAAGGTACTGCAATAAAAGCGCAATAATCTTTTCCACAAAATCTGTGGATAACTTTGTGGGAAACCCCTTCGCTTTCTCGCTAACCCCGCTTCAGTCAAGGCATTCCCTTACTTTGCTCAGAAAATAACCAAAATAATCTCATTGAAAAACAAAGATATAACAATGTGTCTTAGGCATGAAGAAAGTGAGGTGTTTTTTCCAGGCTGGAGCAGGCTGTTGTGCATAAGTCAACCCCCCTGAACCCTCCCGGAGCACTTTTTTTAGTTACGGCGTAACCTAAAAATTAGCCTTCACTGAAACTTCGTTTCATGTGGTTTTCGGCTGGGGTACCGCGCCAACCCGCGCCCAGTCTGGCTTCCAGCGAGGAGGGGCGAAGACCTAGATTTGACGCAGCCTGCGGCTGTGTTCGTGAACGGCATTCACCAGCGCGGTGACATGTTCCGGCGGCGTGAATTGGGAAATGCCGTGGCCAAGATTGAAGACGTGGCCGCTGCCCGGACCGAAGGCATCGAGGATCGCGCGCGCCTCCAGTGCGATTTTTTCCGGCTGCGCGAACAGCGCGACAGGATCGAGATTGCCCTGAAGCGCCACCCTGTCGCCGATACGCTTGCGTGCCGCGCCGATGTCGGTGGTCCAGTCCAGGCCGACTGCGTCACAACCGATTGAAGCAATCTCCTCCAGCCATTGCCCACCGCCCTTGGTAAACACAATGCACGGGACGCGCGCACCGTCGTGTTCGCGTATCAATCCATCCACGATGCGTTCCATATAGGCAAGCGAGAACTCGCGGTAGGCGCGGTGCGAGAGCGCGCCGCCCCAAGTGTCGAAGATCATCACGGCCTGGGCGCCGGATTCGATCTGGGCGTTGAGGTAAGCGGTCACTGCGCTGGTATTCACTTCCAATACATGGTGCAACAGTTCCGGTCGGTCGTAGAGCATGGACTTGATGCTGCGAAAATCCGCCGAAGCGCCGCCCTCGATCATGTAGCAGGCCAGGGTAAACGGGCTGCCGGAAAATCCAATCAACGGCACCGAGTTGTCCAGTGCGCGACGAATCTCCGCCACCGCATCCATGACATAGCGCAGTTCCACGCCCGGATCGGGCGCGGTCAGGTTGCGGATTTCCCACTCCTCGCGCAACGGACGCTCGAACTTCGGCCCCTCGCCCTCGACGAAATACAGGCCGAGGCCCATCGCGTCGGGTACGGTGAGGATGTCGGAAAACAGGATCGCCGCGTCGAGGTCGTAGCGCGCCAGAGGCTGCAATGTGACCTCCGTGGCCAGCTGTGCATTGCGGCACAAATCCATGAAGCTGCCGGCGCGGCGGCGTGTTTCGCAGTATTCAGGCAGATAGCGGCCAGCCTGGCGCATCAGCCAGACCGGCGTGAAGTCGGTCGGCTGGCGCAGCAATGCGCGGAGAAAAGTGTCGTTTTTAGGTTTGTTCATGGCGCAAGTTTACTACTTGCGCCAGAAAGCGGGCGTCAGAACCACCAACAGGGTGAAAATCTCCAGCCGCCCCAATAGCATGGCGAAACTGCACACCCACATCTGGAAATCGTTGAAGACGCCGTAATTGCTGTCCGGGCCGACCAGGCCGAGGCCGGGGCCGGTGTTGTTGAAGCAGGCCACCGCAGCGGAAAAGGAAGTCACGATGTCGAGACCGCTCGCCGCCAGCACCAACGTGAAACCGATGGTGCATACCATGTATAAAAAGCCGAAGCCGAGTACAGCCAGGATGATCTTGTTCGACACGATCGTGCCACCCAGCTTGACGTAGGTCGTCGCATTCGGATGCATGGCATGGGTGATCTCGCGAAACACCTGCTTGTACAGCACGATGGCGCGCATCATCTTGATGCCGCCCCCGGTCGACCCCGAGCAGGTGACGAAGCTGCACAGGAACAGCATCCATAGCGGCGCGAAGAACGGCCATCGCGAATAGTCTGTCGAGGAGTAACCCAGCGTCGTCGCGACCGACACCGTATTGAAGGCGGCATGGCGCAGCGCGGTTGCAAATTCGGTGTAGAAATTCTGATGCCAGAGGTAGGCCGCGATCAGCAGCACGCTCGCACCAAGCACCCCCAGATAGAAGGACACTTCCCCATCGCGCCAGTAGGGGCGGAGGCTGCGGCCGGAGATGGCGGCGAAGTGGGTCACGTAGCTCATGCCGGAGATCAGCGCGAAGGCGATGGTGATCGCTTCCAGTGCCGGCGAATTGAAGAAGCCCAGGCTGGCATCGTGGCTGGAGAAGCCGCCCAGCGCCACGGTGCTGAAGGCATGGGTCAGCGCGTCCAGCCAACTCATGCCGAACAGGCCATAGGCCAATGTGCACAGGGCAATCAGCACAAGGTAGATGACCCAGAAGCCCTTGGCGGTTTCCGCCACGCGCGGTGTGATGCCGGTCTCCTTGACCGGGCCGGGCACCTCGGCCTTCATCAACTGCCGGCCGCCGACGCCGAGCAACGGCAGGATGGCCACCGCCAGCACGATGATGCCCAAACCGCCGATCGAGTGCAGTTCGGTGCGCCACAGATTGATCGAGGGCGGCAGACTGTCCAGTCCCGAGAGCGCGGTCGCGCCGGTCGCCGTCAGCCCGGACACCGCTTCGAAGTATGCATCGGCAACGTGCAACCCGGGTATGCCCAGCATGAGGGGTACGGCAGCGATGGCCGGCAGGAGCAGCCAGCACATCACCACCAGCAACACGCCGTCGTTGGCGCGCAGTTCACGGCGGAAACGCTGCGTCGCCCGCAGAACAATGCCACCGCCCACCAGCGTCCCGAGAAAGGCTTCGTCGAAAGCGCCGTGCGCGCCGTCGCCGATCCACCAGGAAACGCCGATCGGCAGCAGCATCGCCAGACCGAACACCAGCGCGATGCGTGAAAAGGTGTGGATGACGGCAAGCAGGCGCTCCATCCCTACTTCCTCCAGAAGGTCGGAGAGAACACCACCAGCAGGGTGAAGATCTCCAGCCGGCCGAGCAGCATGGCGATGCTGCACACCCAGGTCTGGAAGTCCGTCAGCGACTTGTAGGTGGTGGCCGGGCCGACCTCGCCCAGGCCGGGGCCGGTGTTGTTGAAGCTCGCCACCACGGCGGAGAAGCCGGTGACCACATCCAGACCCGAGAAGACCATCAGCAAAGTCAACGAAACGAGGATCACCATATAGGCAAAGCAGAAGGCCAGCACGGCAAAGATGATTTTGTTGGGCAGCGGCGCACCGGACAGCTTGACCGCGCGCACCGCGCTGGGGTGCACCGTTCTGACGATCTCGCGCATTACCTGGCGGAAAACGATGATGGCCCGCATCATCTTGATGCCGCCGCCGGTCGATCCGGCGCAGGTGACGAAGCTGCACAGGAACAGCATCCACAGCGGTGCGAAGAAGGGCCACTGCGCGTAGTCGGTGTTGGCGTAGCCGGTAGTGGTGGCAATGGACACCACGTTGAAGGCGGCGAAGCGCAGCGCCGTGACGAAATCCGGATAGGTGCCGGCCAGCCAGAGATAGGCGGCAATGCCCAGCACGCTGGCATACATCACGCCGACGTACCAGCGGATCTCCGGATCCAGCCAATAGAAGGAGAGCGAACGCCGGCGCAGCGCCATGAAGTGCGTGGCGAAGTTCATGCCGGCCAGCGTCATGAAGACGATGGCCACCGCCTCGATGCGCGGCGAGTTGAAGTAAGCGTAGGAGGCATCATGGCTGGAAAAACCGCCCAGTCCGAGCGTGGTGAACATGTGGATGAAGGCATCGCCCCAGCTCATGCCGGCCCAGAAATAACCGAGCGTGCAGGCGATTGCCAGGGCCAGGTAGACCAGCCAGAGTCCTTTCGCCGTTTGCGCCATGCGCGGCGTCAGCCTGGTTTCCTTGATGGGGCCGGGCGATTCCGCCGAGAACAGTTGCCGTCCGCCGACGCCGAGCAGCGGCAGGATCGCCACCGCCAGCACGATCAATCCCATGCCGCCGAGGAAGACCAGTTCTGCGCGCCAGAGATTGACTGAGTAGGGCAGCACGTCCAGCCCCTCGATCACCGTAGACCCGGTCGTGGTGAGTCCGGACACGGCCTCGAAATAGGCATCGGTGAAACTCATCGCCGGGAAGAAAACCATGAAGGGAATGGCGGCGAACACCGGCACCAGCACCCAGACCAGGGACACCAGCAGAAACCCGTCGCGCACGCGCAACTCGTCGGTGTGCCGGCGCGTAAACAGCAATAGCATCACTGCCGTGAAGAAGGTCGCCGCGCTTCCGATCTGAAAAGCCCCCGCGGCCGAGTCCTGCTCCAGGTACGCAACGAGTGCAGGCGGCAGCATGGTCAGTGAAAACACCAGCAGCACCAGCGCGAAAACGCGCAATACCGCCAGCGGGTTGCTCATCGGCCGCTCCCCATTCGCATACTGCGGATCACACGAAAGCGAAGCCGACCTGAAAGAGCTTCTCCACCTTCGGCACCAGGCGCTTCGAGACAACGAAGACGATGACATGGTCGCCGGCCTGGATCACCGTGTCATGGTGCGCCATGATCACCTTGTACTGCCGCTCCCCGGCCAGGTCGTCGCGCTGCACCGCAGTTTCCTTCTGTTGCAACTGGCGCACGATGGCGCCAATGGTGGCGCCCTTGATGATCGGCAGATCCTCGATGCGGCGGCCGACCACCTGCGAGGACTTTTCGTCGCCGTGCACCACCAGCTCGAGCGCCTCGGCGGCGCCACGGCGCAGGCTATGCACCGCCGCCACGTCGCCTCGCCGCACATGGGCCAGCAGGGTGCCGATGGACGTTTGCGCCGGCGAGATGGCGATGTCGATCTGGCTGCCCTGCACCAGCTCGGCATAGGCGCGCCGGTTGATCAGTGCCACGACACGCTTGGCGCCCATGCGCTTGGCCAGCAGCGCCGCCATGATGTTGTTCTCGTCGTCGTTGGTGAGCGCGATGAACATGTCCATCTGGTCGACGTTCTCGTCTTCGAGCAATTTTTCATCGGTCGCATCGCCCTGCAGAACCAGCGCGTTGCTGACATTCTCGGCCAGCCACTCGGCATGGCGCTTGTTGTGGTCGATCACCTTAACCTGGTAGTCGTTCTCGATGGCGCGCGTCAGCCGGTAGCCGATGTTACCGCCGCCGACGATCATGATCCGCTTGACCGGCTTATCCATGCGGCGCAGTTCGCGCATCACTTGGCGGATGTCCTTCGTCGCCGCCAGGCAGAACACTTCATCGCCCGCCTCGATCACCGTGTCGCCCTCCGGAATGATCGGCGTATCCTGCCGGAAGATGGCGGCAATGCGCGCATCGACCTGTGGAATGTGCTTGCGGATGTCCTTCAGCGGATGGCCGACCAGCGGCCCGCCCCCGAAGGCACGGACGGCCACCAGGCTGACCAGCCCGTCCGCGAACTCCAGCACCTGCAGCGCTTCGGGGAACTCGATCATCTTGACGATGTAGTCGGTGACGATCTGTTCCGGGCAGAGGGAGAAATCGACGGCGAAGTTCTCCGGCTTGAACAGCTCGGCGTAATCGCTAAAATCCGAGGAGCGCACGCGGGCTATGCGCGTCGGCAGGTTGAACAGGGCATGCGCCGTCTTGCAGGCGCACAGATTGGTCTGGTCGCTCTGCGTCACGGCGATCAGCAGGTCCGCGTCCTCTGCGCCCGCCCGTCGCAGCACCGACGGGCTCGAGGCATTCCCCGTCACGGTACGCAGATCGAGCCGGTCCTGCAGCATGGCAAGCCGCTCGGCATCGGTGTCTACAACCGTGATGTCGTTGGCCTCGGACACCAGGCTTTCCGCCACGGAGGTGCCGACCTGGCCGGCACCCAGAATGATGATTTTCATTGCTCTTCTCCCTTGCGCCCGGTCGTAATCCCCAGCGCCTTAAGCTTGCGGTAGAGATGGGTTCGCTCCAGGCCTGTTTTCTCCGCAAGACGCGTCATGTTGCCGCCCTCGCTTTGCAGGTGGTGCTCAAAATAGACGCGCTCGAATGCCTCGCGCGCCTCGCGCAGCGGCAGATCGAGCGGCAAGGCCTGCGCAGCGGCGGAAGGTTGCGGCGCCAGCAGGCTCGACACCTCCTCGGCAGCCACCTCCTCCTCCAGCGCGCCCAGTGCCAGCGAACGCACGGCATTTCTCAACTCCGCGTAACCGCCTGTCCATGTCTGATTGCGCAGGGCATTCAGCGCCGCCGTGGACAGGCGTTTCAGCGGCACCTCGCCGGCCTCGACCAGGTGGGTAAGAATTTGCGCGGCAATTTCCGGCACTTCGTCCTTCAGCTCGGCCAGACCCGGTGCGCCGAGACTGACTTCCGCCAGACGGCGCAGCAGCGCCTCATCGAAACCCGCCGTCGCCAGCTCGGCGGTGCTATGGATGCTGGCGGCCACCAGATGCAGGTCGTATTTCTCCAGTCGGTCGAGCGCGAAAGCGAGATTCTTCTGCTGCAGGCGGGACAGCGCCGTCAGCTCGGCGGCAAACAACATGCCCCCCGCTGCCTGCTCAAGCGCCTCGATCGCCAACGGCTGGCCGTGATTGGCCAGGTCGAGCCATGTTTTGCCCGGCATCTGCAGGCTGCGCGCACACAATTCCGCAAGACTGCCCGCCCCGCTCTTCAGCATCAACACGCGGCTTTTCGCGGCGACCTGGTCGAGTCGTTTTTTCAGGTCCCGCAGCGGCGCGGAGCGGGCGAACGCCACCAGGGTCAGCTCGCTTCGCCGTCCTGTGGAGACTGACTTTTGCAGGGCGCGCTTGACGGCCGAGAGCAGCTTCTGCAGGGCAATCGGCTTTTCCAGAAAGTCCTGCGCGCCGATGCGCGTGGCCTCCACCGCCGTATCGATGGTGCCGTGGCCCGACATCATCACCACCGGCATGTTGAGCTGGCCGGCGGCGGACCATTCCTTGAGCAGCGTAATACCGTCTGTATCCGGCATCCAGATGTCGAGCAGCACGAGGTCGGGTCGAGCAGCATTGCGCGCCGCACGCGCCGCCGCGGCGTTCTCGGCCAACTGCACGTCGTAGCCCTCGTCGCGAAGGATTTCCGAGAGCAGCTCGCGAATGCCGACTTCGTCATCAACTACCAGTATGTTTGCCATGTATTCTTACCATCCCCCCGCCCCCTTCCCACGGAAGGGGGTGACGGTTGTTCGCCGCAATGCGGCTCCATGCCTTTGGCTGCGCCGCCCTTGGGGCGGCCCGGCGGGCGGCGCTCAGGCCGCCAACGGCAGCCGTATCCTGACCTGCGCGCCATGCGGCGCGGTGTTGGCAATCTCGATCAGGCCGTGGTGCTCGTCCACGATCTTCTTGACGATGGCCAGACCCAACCCGGTGCCTTTCGCCTTGGTCGTCACGTAGGGCTCGAAAGCGCGGGCAAGTATTTCCTTGGGAAAGCCGCTGCCATTGTCGCTCACCGCCAACACGGCGCCGCGCCCTTCCGCGCGGGTGCTGATGCGAATCTCCGGCTCTACCACCTCGGCCAGTGCATC
Organism: uncultured beta proteobacterium; assembly: GCA_947084915.1. Lineage (GTDB taxonomy): Bacteria > Pseudomonadota > Gammaproteobacteria > Burkholderiales > Rhodocyclaceae > Desulfobacillus. The sequence goes on from CAMTUN010000030.1 coordinate 76,087, forward strand.
CTCGGCGTTGGCAACCAGATTGTGAATTACCTGGCGCAACTGCGCCGCATCCCCGGCCACGCGCGGCAGGCCATTGGCCAGATCCACCGACAGGCATGCGCGCGACGTTTCATAAAGGCCGAGCACTTCCTCGACGAGCGCATTGAGATCGAGTGCGCCGAGCTGCGGGGGCGGCATCCGAGCGTAGTCGCGGAAGTCGTTCACCATGTGCTTCATGGCCTCGACCTGGTTCACGATGGTCTGCGTCGCGCGCTCCAGTATGTCGCGTTCGGCGCCCTCCAACTTGTCCGCCAGCTTGTGCGCCAGCCGTTCGGCAGAGAGCTGGATCGGGGTGAGCGGATTCTTGATCTCGTGGGCGAGGCGTTGTGCCACTTCGCCCCAGGCAGCCGAGCGCTGCGCGGCAATGAGCTGGGTGATGTCGTCGAACACCACCACGCAGCCGCCGCCCGAAGTCTCCGGCAGGCGCGAACCGCGCAGCAGCAGCGCCTGCGGCACGCCGGCGCCGTTCTGCATCTCGATCTCGGACTGCCACTCGCCCGACCGCTCGGTGCAGCCGGCAGCGATGGCGTCGCGCAAGGTGAGATGCTGCGTCCAGCTGGCCAGAGGCTGCCCTTCCTCTTCGGCCAGATCGTCGCGCAGGATGGCGCGGGCGCCGTTGTTGGCGGCTCGCAACCGGCTTTCAACATCGAAGGCCAGCACGCCTGCCGACAAATTGCCCAGCACGCTTTCCAGGTAGGCGCGGGCGGCTTCCGTCTCGGCCCGGCTTTTTTCCGCCTGTGCGCGTGCTTCGTCCAGCTGACGCGTCATTTGACTGAAGGACTGCGTCAGCACGCCCAGTTCGTCGCGCGTGGAAACCGTCTCGCGCGGCGAATAGTCGCCCGCCGCCACCGCCTCGGTGCCGCGGGCGAGAATGGACAGCGGGGCGCTCAGTCTGCGCGCCAGCAGGAAGGCCAGCGCAATGGCGGCAAACAGCGAGAGCAGCAGCGCCAGGGTCAGCGTCAGGAAGTACATCCACTTCAGGCTGCTTTTCGCCAGCGACAGTTCCTGGTAGTCCCGATAGACCGCCTGCACGCTCTCGGCACTGGCGGCGATCGAGGCCGGCACCGGCTGGGACAGCTGCAGCACCTGCGTCTCGCCGGAAAATGAGCGCGAGGCCACCGGCACCAGCACACGCAGCATCAGCCCGGTGGTGGCATCGCCTTCCACCGTGGAGAGGCTGCGGCCCGGGCGCGTCTGCCTCAGTTGCACAGGTGTGGGCAGATCGGGCAGCAGCGCAGCGCGCTCGGCTGAGGAGCTGCTGGCGACAACCTGTCCGCCAGCCGAGAGCAGGGTGGCGGTCTGCACACCGGCTTGTTCACGCAGACGGTTCAGTTGCGCCGGGCGCGCGGCGTCCGTCGCATCGCCGAGATCAAGCGCCATGGTGCGCCCCTTCTCCGACAGATCTGCAAGCAGATAGTCGAGCGCATTGCGTCCCAGATTGAGGCCGCCCTCCAACGCCTTATCCACCCGCACGTCGAACCAGGACTCGATGCTCTTCACGGCGAACTGCAGCGATACGGCATATACCAGCACACCGGGGCCGACGGCCATCAGCGCAAACATCAGCATCAGGCGCAGCTTGAGGCGCGAGCCGAAGGTCTGGGCGCGGTGTTCGCGCCAGAGCTGGCGCAATTGCCACAGCACCAGGCCAAGCAGCGTGGCGGCAGCGGCGGCGGTAAAACCCAGCAGCAGGCGGTATTGGCCAGCGAAGAGCGCTGTGTTGGCGGAAGCCGACGTCAGCAGGAAGAGCAGGATGGCGGCAAAGGCCGCTGCAATAAAGAGGAGGACTCTCATTTCTCTGTAGTCGCTGCTGACGGCGTGAAGTGCCAGCGCTTCACCTCGGCTGCGATGTTCCAGTCCTTGTTGCCGATGGTGCCGACCTGCAGAGGCTTGGGCAACTGGGTCAGATCCAGCTTCAGGCGCAGCGCCGCGTTGTGGGGCTCGCCGATCTTCAGCACGCCTTTGTCCGCCACCTGCCAGTTGCGTAGCCGCGCCAGCACGCCGAGTGCCTCTTCCAGCGTGGCAAAGTTCTGATGCAGCGCGCCGGAAGACAGGCGGTACTGCCGGGTCAGGGCATGATAGGAAAGTCGCCAGGTCTGCTTTTTCCCGGCGACATGCTCGTCCACCCAGTACCAGCGCGTCTTGGTCAACTCGAATTCGGCGACAAAATAGAGCGGCACGCCGCGCGAGACGACTTCCTCCAGGCGTTGGCCGAGATCAATGCCGAACTCGGCATCCAGCAACCAGGACTCCTCGCCGGGCGTAATCTCGGCGCTCTTCACCTCGATCTCGGCGGCGCCGGCCAACGAAGCGAACGACAGCAGCGCCGCCAGCGCCACACCGCGGCACCACGCCAGCAGGCTAGGCCTGCTTTTCCAGCAGCGCATAGTAGAAACCGTCATGTTCCTCGGTGGGCAGCAGCTTCAGTTCGGGCAACCCGGCGATGGGCAGTCTCATGCAGTCTTCTTGTCGCGCGGCGAAAGCCACGACCTGGCGACAGTTTTCCTCGGGAAAGAGCGAGCATGTCGCATACAGCAATTTACCACCGGGCGCGAGCACCCGCCACAACGCGTCGAGGATTTCGCCCTGCACACGCGTGAACTGCGCGATGTCCCTTTCGCGCCGCAACCACTTCGCGTCCGGGTGGCGGCGCACGACACCTGTGGCGGAACAGGGCACGTCGGCGAGAATGCGGTCGAATTCGCGGCCGTCCCACCAGCCGTTCACATCGCGGCAGTCGGCCGGCAGGACGCTGGCCTGCAAGCCGAGGCGCAGCAGATTCTCCGAAACGCGCACGGCACGGCCGGCATCGGCATCCAGCGCCAGCAAATCGACCTGGGCGGTTTCAAGAATGTGCGCCGTCTTGCCGCCCGGCGCGGCGCAGGCATCCAGCACGCGCATATCGTCATGCACATCCAGCAACAGCGCCGCGCGTTGAGCGCCGGCGTCCTGCACCGAGCACAGCCCCTCGGCAAAACCAGGCAAGCGCTCCACCGGCACCGGGCGCTCGAGCAAGAACGCGCCGCCATCCAGCAGTCGCGCCGCGACGCCCGCGCCGGCAAGGCTCACCTGAAAGTCAGTCGCTGTAATACGGCGACGATTTTCCCGCAGCGCCATCGGCGGGCGCCCATTGCCGGCTTCGAGAATCTTTTGCCAGTGTTCAGGATGGGCGTTGCGCAGCCGCGCGATCCACCAGTGCGGATGCTGCCAGTGCGCCACCTCGTCCTTCGCGGCTGCTGCGGTCAATTCATCGCGGCGGCGCAGGAAATTGCGCAGCACGCCGTTCACAAGCGCCTTGTACTTCCCCCGCGCGACTGCGCCCGCCGCCATCACCGCCTGGTTCACGATGGTATGCGCCTCATCGGGCCGCGCCTCCAGTCGCGCCAAGGCAACGATCAGCAAGGCACGCACGGCTGGCGCCGGCGGCTTTTCCATCAGTTGCGTCAGGAAGAAATCGTCACGCCCGCAGCGGCGCAAAGCCGTGTAGGCGAGATCCTGCACGGCGCCGCGCGTACCGGATGGCAAGCCGGGATGCGCCCGCCAGCATTGCGCCAGCGCCTCGTTCAGGCTGCGTCCGGCGACCACCTCGCCAACGGCTACGGCAGCCTGCTGAAAAGCGAAAGCGAGGGAATCGGGTTGAACGTTGAGGGTCATGCCAGCCGGCAACATACACCATCGCGTGCCAGCCAGATAGTCCGCGCGCATGTCCGATTTTGGCGTTAGCATCAGCCGCGGCGATCCGTGCCTGGCACATGCCTACCACGGCTTCAACGGCATCGAAACAGGGGTTGTGGGCAAGATCGCCGCATGGATCACCGCGAAATAATTGAAAGGATGGGTTGAATCCATGCTTGACCGAACAAGACTGCATGCTTCCCTGCTAATCGTTTTTCTCTCCACGCCGGCCTTCATCCTGCCGGTCAAAGCGCAAATGCGCGGCAAGATGGGCGAGCGTGCCGCACCGTCAGCGGAAGGACGCGAGAGCAATTTGAAGGCGACCGGCCTGACACCGGCTTTCCCGGCGGATCACGCATGCGAGCCGATCTCCTCCGGCTTCGCTTCGCCTTACCGGTATGACGGCAGTCGCCGCCCGGCCAATCGTAACGGCGGCCTGCACGGCGGCACCGACATCACGCTGAAGGTGGGCGCGCCGCTGCTGGCTATCGCCGGCGGCAAGGTGATCGCCAAGGGTGCGGGCGGCCAGATGGAGGGCAACTTCCTCTGGCTGCAACATGCGCCGGAACACACGGGGTTTCCCTTCTGGGTGCACTCCAAGTATCAGCACCTGGCTGAAGTGCCGGCCCTCAATATCGGCGATTCGGTGCAGGTCGGCCAGGCCATTGCCCTGGCCGGCGGCACCGGCACGGCAGGAGGGCATTACGGAGCGGCCGGCTATCCGCATTTGCATCTAACCACCCACATAGGCCCGAGCGGAGAATTCGAGTTGGCCGGCGCCTACCATTCCATGGTCAGGGCGCGCGACGCGCAGAACAGCGATCTGTTGCTGCTTTTCCTGCCGAGCGACGCAGACAGGGCGGCGCCGGAATCCCTGCCTGAGGAACGCAAACGGGTGCCGATCGCCATCGTCGGCGTGGGCGGTTCGATTCGTCCATCCGGCAGCAAGGTGGTCTGGCCGGTGGCTTGCCAGGCCAAGGGTGGCTGACCCCCGCCTGCTTGCGCCTATCTCACCGGCCGGTCGCGTGAGGGAATGCGATAGAGATACGTGGCGAGGAGCAGGCCAAAGCAGGCCAGCGCCACCTGCAGTTCGGGCCAGGGTACGAAGAAAACGATGGAAATGCCCAATGTCGCGACCATCAGGGCGATGGCAGTAAGCTTGGCGCGCCAGGGGATGCTGCGGTAGCGCCGCCATTCGAGGATGGTCGGACCGAAAGCCGGATTGTTCAGCAACCAGTTGTAGAAGCGGCTGGAAGCGCGGGCATAGCATCCGGCGGCCAGCAGCATGAAGGGGGTCGTCGGCAGCACGGGGAGAAAGACACCGGCGATTCCCAGCAGCATGAACAGGGTGCCCAGACTGGCAAACAGCAGGCGCATGGCCGGCGAATCGTGCCGGTTCATTTCAGCACTGTAGTCGATTCTTTCCCGGGTTTTTCGCATGGCAGCGGGGATTCTACGCCCCGACCGACCTCTAGGCGCAACCGGGGGCACAAGTGCGCCAATCCGCCGCAGTCTTGTCCCGTGACATTGCATTTATAGGTAAATTCCCTTATTCTGCGTGGCCTTACGTAATTAATAACCATGTCGCCAAAAGGGCCGCGGAAAGGTTTTTAGGGGAGAAGAATTGGGAGTATTTAGCAAAGAACAGGCCTTTGCCGGCCGCATCGTCATGGTCGGCTTCGGATCGATCGGTCAGGGCGCCCTGCCCTTGTTGCTGCGGCATATCGATATCCGGCCGGATCAGATCGTAATAGTCACCGGAGACGAAAAGGGTCGTCAGGTGGCCGCAGAATATGCTGTCGAGTTCCACGCCACACCCCTCACCCGCGCCAACTACCGCAGCCTGCTGGAACCGCGTCTCGCCCGCGGCGACTTCCTGATCAATTGTTCCAACGACGTTTCCAGCGTCGCCCTCATCGCCCTGTGTCAGGAACTGGGGGCGCTCTACATCGATACCTGCATCGAACCCTGGGCCGGCGGCTACACCGACGCTTCTGTACCCCCTGAAGCGCGTTCGAACTACGCCCTGCGTGGATCGGCGCAGGCGCTCAAGCGTCCCGGCACACCGACCGCCATCCTCACTCACGGCGCCAACCCCGGCATGGTCTCGCATCTGCTGAAGGCGGCGCTGCTCGACATCGCCCGCGACACCGGCCGGCCGACGGCTCCGCCGCAGGATCGCGCAGGCTGGGCGCAACTGGCGCGCGACCTGAAGATCCGCACCATTCACATTGCAGAGCGCGACACCCAGGTTGCCGAACCACGCAAGGTGCCAGGCGAATTCGTGAACACCTGGTCTGTGGAAGGTTTCGTCGGCGAGGGCTGCCAGCCCGCCGAACTGGGCTGGGGCAGCCACGAGAAGCATTTTCCGGCCGATGGCCGCCGCCATGAATCCGGCTGCAGGGCGGCAATCTGGCTCAACCGACCCGGCGCCAGCACATGTGTGCGCACATGGACGCCGCTGGCCGGATCGATCCACGGCTTTCTCATTACGCACAGTGAATCGATTTCGCTGGCCGACTATCTGAGCATCGGCCCCGACGAAAACCCAGACTACCGGCCGACGGTGCATTACGCCTACCACCCTTCGGACGACACCGTGCAGTCGGTGCACGAGCTGGCCGGACGCAACTGGAATCTGCAGGCGCGGCGCCGCCTGGTCAAGGACGAGATCGTCTCCGGCGTAGACGAACTGGGCGTGCTGCTGATGGGCCACGCCAAGGGGGCCTACTGGTACGGCTCGCGCCTGTCGATCCAGCAGGCGCGCACGCTCTGCCCGCACAACAGCGCCACCAGCCTGCAGGTGACGGCGCCAGTGGTGGCCGGGGTGATCTGGGCGCTGAAGAATCCGGACCGTGGCGTCATCGAGCCGGAGGAGATGGACCATGATCAGGTGCTCGACTTCATCCGTCCCTACCTCGGCGAGGTGGTGGGCGAATACAGCGATTGGACGCCGCTCGCCGATCGCAGCAGCCTGTTCGAGGAAAACCTCGACCGCGACGACCCCTGGCAGTTCCTGAATTTCCGCGTCGCCTGATTCCTTGTCCTAGGTCAAAGTCCGGCCGGCGCCTCGCGCCGCAGAATGCCCCTATCATTCGCGAGGGAGA
>CAMTUN010000031.1:0-92097 GCA_947084915.1 uncultured beta proteobacterium
CACTTTTTGACACGCCAACGCCTTGCGCTTTGCTTCACCCATTGGGTGATTCCTTTCAATTCTCGAAATAGCCCGCAAACCCACAACCAGCAACGCTTTAGCCTACCAGAGTGAAGTCTCAGCTGCCGTTTACAGGTTCATGCGAAAATGACCGCAGATCAACGGGAATCAAAACATGGCTATCGTGACCCGCATTCTCATCGGTTTGCTCTGGCTTGTCATCCTCTCTCCGGCACGTGCCGCGGGGCTGGAGAGCATCAGTCAGCAGGATAGCAGCGGCGCCCTGCGGCAGGCGCTGACCCAGGGTGCCTCGGCGGCGGTGGCCAGCCTGGGCAGGAAGGATGGTTTCCTCGGCAACCCGAACGTGAAGATTCCTTTGCCGGAGAGCCTGCAGACGGCCGAGAAGCTCATGCGCAAGCTGGGCATGAGCAAGTACGCCGATGAACTCATCACCACGATGAACCGCGCCGCCGAGGCCGCCGTGCCCGAAGCCAGGCAATTGCTGGTGGATGCCGTCAAGCAGATGACACTGCAGGACGCCAAGGCCATCCTCACCGGCGGCGACGATTCGGCCACGCAGTACTTCAAACGCACCACCTCTGCGCCGCTGACCGAGCGATTCCTGCCCATCGTCAAGCAGGCGACGGAGAAAGTGAAGCTGGCCGACAAGTACAACCGCTACGCCAAGCGCGCCGCCAAGCTCGGCCTGCTCGACAAGGAAGATGCCAGCCTCGAGCACTACGTCACGCAGAAGGCCCTTGACGGCCTGTTCCTCATGATCGCCGAGGAGGAACGGGCGATCCGCAAGAACCCCATCGGCCAGGCGAGCAGCCTGATCCAGAAGGTTTTCGGCGCCCTTAGATAATCATCCAGCCGCCAGGCTGCCTGAACACCGGGAAGGTTTTTCCGGCGTCCGCGGCGTCCTGGCGGCGCTGACTTTTGATGCACTCGAAACTCAATCCTCCGCAGCGCGAAGCGGTGAAATACCTCGACGGCCCGCTGCTGGTGCTGGCCGGCGCCGGCTCCGGCAAGACGCGCGTCATCGCGCAGAAGGTCGCCCATCTGGTCGAGCAGCACGGCTTTCGGCCGGAGCACATCGCAGCCATCACCTTCACCAACAAGGCGGCGAAGGAAATGCGCGAGCGGGTGCGCCAGCTGCTGCCCGGCCAATCGATCGAATCGCTCAACGTGTCCACGTTTCATGCGCTAGGCGCGCGCATCCTGCGTCAGGAGGCGAAGGCGCTTGCCCTCAAGCCGCGCTTTTCCATCTTCGATGCCGTCGACAGCGGCGCGGTGATGGGGGAGCTGGCGAAGGAGGCCGACAAGGCGCGCCTCAAGCGCCTGCAATGGCGCATCTCCGGCTGGAAGAACGCGTTGGTCGAGCCGGGCGAGGCGCTGTCTCTGGCCGATGACGAATTGGCACTGGCGGCGGCGCGGCTCTATGGCGATTATGAAAAGGCCCTGCGCGCCTATCAGGCGGTGGATTTCGACGACCTCATCCGCCTGCCGGTGCGCTTGTTCGAAGATGAGGCGGACGTCCTGCTGCGTTGGCAGGGCAAGTTGCAATACCTGCTGGTCGACGAATACCAGGACACCAACCGCAGCCAGTACAAGCTGATGCGGCTGCTGGCCGGGGAGCGCGCCGCCTTTACCGCCGTGGGCGACGACGACCAGGCCATCTACGCCTGGCGCGGCGCCGACGTGGAGAACCTGCGTATCCTGCAGGCTGACTTTCCACAGCTGAAAGTCATCAAGCTGGAGCAAAACTACCGTTCCATGCAGCGCATCCTCAAGGCCGCCAACACGCTCATCGGCAATAACGACAAGCTATTCGAGAAGCGCCTGTGGTCGGAGCACGGTCACGGCGACGCCGTTCAGGTGAATGTCGCCCGCGACAGCGAGCAGGAAGCCGAGCAGGTGGTCATGAAACTGATGGCGCACCGCTTCGAGCACCGCGGCACCTGGGGCGACTACGCCATTCTTTACCGCGGCAACCACCAGGCGCGCACTTTCGAGCAGCAGTTGCGCAACCAGAAGATTGCCTACGCCATCTCGGGCGGGCAGTCGTTCTTCGACAAGGCGGAAATCAAGGACCTCACCGCCTGGCTGCGCCTGATCGCCAACAGCGATGACGATCCCGCCTTCATCCGCGCCGTCACCACGCCGCGCCGTGGTGTCGGCAGCACCACGCTGGAAGCGCTCGGCCGCCTCGCCGGCGTGCGCCATGCCTCGCTCTTCGCCGCGGCCTTCGATCCCGCCGCGGAAAGCTACGTCAACCCCAAGCAGCTCGACGCGGTGCTCGAATTCGGCCACCTCATCAACAAGCTGGAATGGCGCGCCCAGCGCGAACCGGTGCGGCAGGTGCTGGAGGATTTGCTGCATGCCATCGGCTACGAAGCCTGGCTGTTCGATGCCTTCGATCCGCGCGAGGCCGAAACCAAGTGGGCCAACGTGCGTGACTTCGTCGACTGGCTGTCGAGGAAGGGCGAGGAAGAGAACAAGACCCTGCTCGACCTGACGCAGACTGTCGCGCTGATCTCGATGCTGGACAAGTCGGAGGAGGGCGGCGACCAGGTGCAACTCGCCACCCTGCATGCCGCCAAGGGCCTGGAGTTCAAGCACGTCTTTCTGGTTGGCGTCGAGGAAGGCATCCTGCCGCACCGCGAGTCGATCGAGGCCGGTACGGTGGAGGAGGAGCGCCGCCTGATGTACGTCGGCATCACGCGCGCCGAGCGCAGCCTGGCGATTTCCTATTGCGAGCGGCGCAAGATGGGCAAGGAGTGGCGCGAATGCGAGCCCTCCCGCTTCATCGCGGAACTGGGCGACGATCTGAAGATATCGGGCGGCACGCAGGACGCCCCGGCCGATCGCTCCGCCGGCACGGCCCGCCTGGCGCAGATGCGCGCCCTGCTGGCCGGCGCAAAATGAAAACGTAGGTCGGCCTTCAGGCCGACTTCGGCCGCAATTGTCGGCCTGAAGGCCGACCTACATTCTTACTTGGCGGCGGTCGTCATGTATTCCACCGCCGACTTGATGTCCGCGTCCGGAATAGCGGCGTTGCCGCCCTTCGGCGGCATGGCGCCCTTGCCCTTGATGACGCTTTGGGTCAGGCCATCGATGCCGGCGGCCAGTCGCGGCCCCCACGCAGCCTTGTCGCCCAGTTTGGGCGCGCCGGCCACGCCGGCGACATGGCAGGCCACGCAGGCCGAGTCGTACACCTTCTTGCCGTTGCCGGCGCTTGCAGCTGGCGCGGCCTCTGCTGCAGGTGCGGGTGCCGCAGCCGCTGGCGTGGCCAGCGCCACTTGCGCCACCGGCTGGATACGCCTGGCTACCGCTTCCTCGGAGAGATCCCCGCTGGAACGGCCGCTGGTGGCCAGTTGCAAGAAGAAGAATGGGACTGCGACAAGCAAAAACAATCCAATGACGACCACGACGATCAACTGCATCGGCGTCTTGATCGGGCCGCTGTTTTCTTCATGCTGTTCAGACATTTCCTTATTCCTTGCCGGGATTGGATAACAACGCGATTATATCCTCTGACGGCAGGCAGGATCGTGTGGCCGGATGGACGATCAAGGTGAAAAGGACTATGCTTCGCGTCCTCGCGCCCGTAGCTCAGCTGGATAGAGTACTGCCCTCCGAAGGCAGGGGTCGGACGTTCGAATCGTCTCGGGCGCGCCAGATTTTATCGATGTGCGCTTTCTCGAGCGCACCACCAAAAATATCAAACCGCCGATCCTGTCATGCTTGCCGCAATGCGCAAGCATGACAGGTCAATCTTTGCCCGGGATGTGTAATCGAGTGCGGATGGCGTTCAGCAGGCGGTCGCGGATCGGATTGGGGTCGTCGACGGCGGCTTCCTGTTGCAGGGCCAGGAGGTCCGCCGACAGTCGCCCTGGGTCGACCTGGCGCGCCATGGCGGTGACGGCGATCGCCAGGGTTTGCTCGGAGGACTGGAGCAGATCCACCAACATGCTGCGGAAATAGACCGATTCGCGCAGCAGCATATCCAGTTCTTCCGGCCCCATCGCGCCTCCGTATTGGTGGTGCGATTGTAGCCCAAAAGTAATAGGGGGATGACAGACTTTATTGCAGCTGCGAAGTGCAATGCGCGCAGCGCGTGGCCTTGAGCGGAATGGTGGACAGGCAATGCGGGCAGTCGCGCGTGGTCGGCCCGGCGGGGGCGGGCGCTGCCTCGGCGCGCTTGATGCGGTTCATCGCCTTGATGGCCACGAAGATGGCGAGGGCGCCGCCGATGACAACGCCGACCGCCAGATCGACGACATTGCCCTTCATGGCGAACTCGCTGAATTCGCTGACGATGCTCATGTGCAATCCTTTCATGCCGTTGTTGTGAGAGACAATAGTGTTGCGAAATTTGCCGGAATGCGCAATAAGCGCTGGCCATAGCCAATAGTTGATGACGGCGTTCTCTGCTAACCTGAACCCGTTCAATCATGGTTCGGCGGAGGTGGATTCATGAGAGCCGTCAAAATCATTGCCTTTGTCCTGGGCGGCCTGGTGGCCTTGCTGGCAGCCGTCGCAGCGTTCATTCTGGCGACCTTCGATGCCAACAAGTGGAAGGGCGAGATCGCCCAACTGGTCAAGGAGAAGAAGGAGCGCAGTCTGAAGATCGAGGGCGATCTGTCCCTGTCCCTGTTCCCCGCCATCGGGGTGCATCTGGGCAAGGCAACGCTGTCCGAGCACAAGAGCGATCAGGTGTTCGCCGCGGTGGACAGCGTGCGCATTTCCCTGCGGCTGATGCCGTTGCTGTCGAAGCAGGTGGTGGTGGATACCGTGGCGCTCGACGGCGTCAAGGCCAGGGTGGTGCGTTTCAAGGACGGTCGCCTCAACATCGACGACCTGCTGGCAAAGGACGACAAGGAGCCGCCTGCCCGTTTCGACATCGCCGGCGTGAAGTTCGCCAACGGCGAACTGGCCTGGCGTGACGAAAAGGCCGGCCAGGAACTGATTCTCTCGTCCCTGAATCTGGAAACGGGGCGACTGGCCAATGCCGCGTCGGACAAGTTCGACCTGTCGGCAACGCTGGTGGGTACGAAGCCTCATCTGGCGCTGGCGATAAAGGCCGCCGGCGAGTATCGCTACGATCTCGACAAGAAAAGCTACGGCGGCGCGAAGCTGGATGTGCGCCTGACCGGCGACCTGGCCGACATGAAATCGCTGGACATGACGCTGGCCGCCGCCGCCCTGCAGTTGTCCGGTGCGAACGAAATCGTCGTCGAGCAGTTGCTGCTGACGGCCAAGGGCAAGGAGGCGGGCGACGCCTTCGAGGCGCGGCTAGATGCGCCGAAACTGGCGCTCACGACAGAGAAAGCCAGTGGTGCGACCATCAACGCTTCCATTAAGCTGGTGGGCGCCCAGCGTGCGGTCGATGCGAAAATCGCCCTGTCGGGCGTCGAAGGCAAAAGTCAGTCGCTGCAGGTCGGCGATCTGACGCTCGACTTGGATGCCCGGCAGGGCGAGACCACTATCAAGGGCAAGCTTGCCTCGGCTCTGACCGCCAACCTGGAGAAGCAGACCGTCGAACTGCCTGCGTTCAACGGAGAACTGAACGTGGCCAACCCGCAGATGCCCATGAAGAGCGTGAAGCTCCCGCTGACGGGCGGCGTGCGCGCCGACATCGACGGACAGACGGCGGCCCTGCATGCCAGTACCCAGTTCGACGAAAGCAAAATCGCGGCGAAGCTGAATGTGTCGCGCTTCAGCCCGCTGGCGCTGGGCTTCGACCTCGACATCGACCAGCTCAACGTGGACAAATACCTGCCGCCGAAAGCCGCTGCTGCAGGCGGGAAGAAAGCGGAAACGCCGCTCGATTTCTCCGCGATCAAGGGCCTGAATGCCAGCGGCGTCGTGAAGATCGGACAACTTCAAGTGTCGAACGTCAAGGCCGCCAATGTCCGCCTGGAGATCAAGGCCGCCGATGGCAAGCTCGACGTCGCGCCGCACTCGGCCAGCCTTTACAACGGCAGCCTGACGGGCGCGCTTTCGGTGAACGCCAACAACAACCGGATTGCGCTGAAGCAGAACCTGGCCAATGTCAGCATCAATCCCCTCATGAAGGACGCGCTCGACAAGGACGTGCTGGAGGGGCGCGGCAATGTTGCGCTGGACGTCACGTCGGGCGGCACGACGGTTGCGGAGATGAAGAAGGGCCTCAACGGTAGTGCCAACGTGAACCTCAAGGACGGCGCCATCAAGGGCATCAATCTGGCGAAGACTTTCCGCGACTCGAAGGCGTTGTTCTCAGGCCGCAAGGATGCCGCGCAGCAGGCGAAGCAGACCGAGAAAACGGATTTCTCCGAACTGTCGGCCTCCTTTCGCATCGCCGGCGGGGTGGCGCGCAACGACGACCTCAGCATGAAATCGCCCTTTATCCGGCTGGGCGGTGCGGGCGACATCGACATCGGTGAAGACCGCATGGACTACCTTGCCAAGGCCAGCGTGGTGAACACTTCGGGCGGCCAGGGCGGCCGGGATCTTGAACACCTCAAGGGCCTCACCGTGCCGGTGCGGCTGAGCGGCCCCTTCGACAATCTCGCCTACAACATCGAGTTCGGTGGCTTGGTGGTGGAAGCCGCCAAGGCCAAGGTCGAGGAAAAAGTGAAAAAGGAAGTGCAGGAAAAGGCCCGGGACACGCTCAAGGGCCTGTTCAAGCGTTAGTGGCGACGAGCTTGTCCAGCAACTGCGGCAGCACCGTCCCCGACATCCCCTGCAGTGCAAACTGGATATGGCGCGTGAGCGTTGTGCGTTCCGGGTTGATTTCCACCACGGTTGCGCCAGCCGACAGCGCCCGCAGCGGGAGCTCGGCGGCCGGGTAAACCTGCGCCGAGGTGCCGATGCTGAGAAACACATCGCAATGCTCGGCTGCATCCTCCGCCCGCGCCAGGGCATCGGCCGGCAGCATCTCCCCGAACCACACGACATCGGGGCGCAGGTAGGCGCCGCAGTGGCAGCGTGGCGGCGAGTCGCCCTCCGCAAAGTCGCTGACGACGACTTGCTCGATAGAGCATTTCACGCGCGTGATGTTGCCGTGCAGTTCCACTACTTCGCGCGAGCCGGCGCGCTGGTGCAGGCTGTCGATGTTCTGCGTCACGAGTGTGAAATGATCGAAGCGCTGCTCCAGTGCGGCCAGCGCAACATGACCTGGATTGGGTAGCACGCCAGCGATGCTGGCCCGCCTTTGGGCATACCAGTCCCACACTAATCTGGGATTGAGCGCAAAGCCTTCCGGCGTGGCCAGCGTCTGCGGATCGTAGTTGGCCCACAGTCCGGTCAGCGCGTCACGAAAGGTCGGGATGCCCGACTCGGCCGAAATGCCGGCGCCGGTGAGCACAGCCACGCGACGCGCCCGCGAAAGGCGCTCGATGAGTTCGCGCGGAATGTCCATGCGCATGTCCTTACCGGGCCGGGAGAATCGGTCTCCATGCTACCATCCCGGCGCTATGGATTTCACCCTGCTGCTGCACGCCCTCATCCTCGGAATCGTCGAGGGCCTCACCGAATTCCTGCCGATTTCCTCGACCGGCCATCTGATTCTGGTTGCCGACTTGCTCGACTTCAACGATGAGCGCGGCAAGCTGTTCCAGATCGCCATTCAGACCGGGGCGATACTGGCCGTGTGCTGGGAATACCGCGCCCGGCTCGGCCGGGTTGCCCGCGGGCTATCGCATGACCGCGACGCGCAGCGTTTCGTGGCGAACCTGGCCATTGCCTTCATGCCGCTGGCGCTGCTTGGCCTGGCGTTCGGCGAGGCCATCAAGGCGCAACTGTTCCAGCCGATTCCCGTGGCGACAGCTTTCATCGTCGGTGGCCTGGTCATCCTGTGGGCGGAGCGGCGCGAGCACACGATCCGGATCGAGAGCGTCGACGACATGGGCTGGCGCGATGCGCTCCTGCTCGGCATCGCCCAGGCCTTCGCCCTGATTCCCGGCACCTCGCGCTCCGGCGCCACCATCATCGGCGGACTGCTCTTCGGCCTGTCGCGCAAGGCGGCCACCGAGTTCTCTTTCTTCCTGGCGGTGCCGACCCTGTTCGCCGCCGCCGCCTACCAGATGGTGAAGGAGCGGCACTTGCTCAATGCCGACGATCTCGGCATGTGGGCGGTCGGCTTTTCCGCCTCTTTCGTCTCGGCCTTCCTCTGCGTGCGCTGGCTGCTGCGTTACATCAGCACCCACGACTTCTCGATCTTCGCCTGGTACCGCATCGTCTTCGGCTTCGTCGTCATCGGCACGGCCTATACGGGGGTGGTCGACTGGAGCCATCCGTGATCGTCTATCTGCATGGTTTCCGTTCCTCGCCCGAATCCAACAAGGCGCGCCGCCTGAAGGCGCACATGGCGGCGCTCGGCCTCGGCCATCTATTCTGGTGCGAGCAGCTGCCGGTTTCGCCGCGCGCGGCCATTGCGCTGGCGGAGAGCGCCATCGCAGCCGCAACGACGCCGGTCACGGTGGTGGGCAGCTCCCTCGGCGGCTATTACGCCACGCACCTTGCCGAGAAACATGGATTGCGCGCGGTGCTCATCAACCCGGCGGTGGTGGCCCATCTCTCGCTCGCCGAGTTCGTCGGGCCGCAGACGAACCTCACCACCGGCGAGACCTTCGAGTTCCGGCTGGCGCATATCGAGGAACTGCGCGCGATCGAAGTGCCGCGGCTGTCGCGGCCGGAGGATGTCCTGCTGCTGGTGGAGGAAGGCGACGAGACGCTCGACTACCGCCAGGCGGTGGCGAAGTACGCCGGCTGCCGGCAGGTGGTGCTGCCAGGCGGCGATCACAGCTTCACGCGCTTTGCAGACTACATGGACACGATTCTCGATTTCGCCGGGCTGCTGCGATGACGTTCGATGCCGCCCGCCACAAACGCGAAGAGCGTGCCGGCTACAATCTGATTGCCGCACGCTATGCCGAGGGCGCTGCGCTGCGCGCCGACCTGAATGCCGCGCTGCTGGCGGCGGCCGATTTGCAGCCGGGACAGCGCGTGCTGGACCTGGCGAGCGGGCCGGGCGTGCTGGCCGGCGCGGCGGCGGAAAAGGTTGGCGGCGATCTGTCGCTCGTGGTGGCGAGCGACATTGCCGAAGGCGCGTTGCAGGAAGGGCGCCGCCGGGCCGGCGCGGACAACCTGGTCTTTGCCGCCGCCGATGCGGAGCGGCTGACTTTCGCCGATGCCACCTTCGACCGCCTGTTGTGCGGCCTCGGCCTGATGTTCTTTCCCGAAGCGGAGAAGTCGCTGGCGGAAATGCGCCGCGTGCTCAAGCCGGGTGGTCTCGCTGTTCTCTCGGTTTGGGGCGAGGAAGCGCAAGCGCCCCTGGTGTCCTGCGCCCTGCAATGCATGCGCCGCATTCTGCCGCCGCCCAAGGCCGCGCGCCTGTCGCCCTTCCGCTTCGGCAGCCGGTCTTTCCTGAAGCAGACGCTGGAGGCAGCGGGCTTCAGCGAAGTCGCGCTTCACACCCACACCCTCAGCTGCGCTTTCGCGACGACGCAGGACTATTGGCAGGCTTTCCGCGACATGGCCGGCGGCGCGGCGGCGGGCCTCTCTCGCCTGCCCGACGAAACTCTGATGCGCCTTGGCAACGAAGTGGCGCGGGAACTCGAGTCCTGGCGAGTTCCCCAGGGCTACTTGCCGGTGAGTGAAATCCTGATCGCGGCAGCGCGTCGGGTATAATTCGCCGCACCCCCCTGCTTCCAGCAATTCCCGATGAATGTCCTGTTTGAAGAGGACGGCGCCTTCAAGGCCGGCGCCGTGCTCGCCGACAACGTGACCTCGCTGCAGGTCGAGACGGCGAGCGGCAAGCGCGTCAAGGTGAAGGCCGCTAATGTGCTGCTGCGCTTTGCCCAGCCCGCGCCGGGCGAACTGCTCGAGCGTGCCGAGGGAGAGTCGACCGGCATCGAGCCGGAATTTCTCTGGGAAGTCTGCCCGGAGGCCGATTTCGGCTTCGAGGATCTGGCCAGGGAATACTTCGGTCGCGTGCCGCAACCGGTCGAGGCGGCCGCCATCCTGCTGCGGCTGCATGCCGCGCCGATCCACTTCCACCGCAAGGGCAAGGGCCGCTTCCGCAAGGCGCCGCCGGACATTCTCAAGGCGGCGCTGGCCGGGTTGGAAAAGAAGCGCCAGCAGGCGCTGGCCATCGAGCGCATGGCGGGGGAACTCAAGTCGGGCATCCTGCCGACCGAGTTTCCGCCGATTCTGGACCAACTCCTCTACAAGCCCGACCGCAACCGCCTGGAAACCAAGGCGCTGGAACTGGCCTGTGCGGAAAGCGGCCTGTCCGCCGCGCACCTGCTGGCGCGCTGCGGCGCTCTGCCCTCCAGCCACGACTACCATCTCGGCCGCTTTCTCTTCGAGCTTTTCCCGCAAGGAACCGGTTTTGGTGCGTACGACCCGCCGCAAATGCCAGGCGACCTGCCGCTTGCGGCAGTTCGGGCGTTCTCCATCGACGATGCCGCCACGACCGAAATCGATGACGCTTTCTCGGTTACCCCCCTGGCGCAGGGCGGCTGGCGCATCGGCATCCACATCGCCGCGCCGGGGCTGGGCATCCGTCCCGATTCCGCGCTGGGGGAGATGGCCCGCGCCCGCCTGTCCACCGTGTACATGCCGGGGCGCAAGATAACGATGTTGCCGGAGGAGGAGGTGGAGCGTTTCACGCTGTCGGCCGGACGCGACAGTCCGGCGATATCGCTTTACCTCGAGGTGGGGGCGGACTACACCATCTGCGGTTCGTCCTCGCGCATCGAACGCGTGCCGGTGGCGGCCAACCTGCGCCACCATGATATCGAGCCGGTCTTCAATGAGCGGACGCTGGCCGAGGGCGGGCCGGATTTCGAATACCGGCGCGAACTGACTCTGCTATGGGAATTGGCGACCGTGCTGGAAGCCGGCCGCGGCAAACCTTCGGCCAACCCGCAAAATACGGAGTTCAGCTTTTACGTCGACTGGGCCGAGCCGGAAGGCCGCGTCGACATCGTCGAACGCCGGCGCGGCTCGCCGCTCGACAAGCTGGTGGCCGAACTGATGATCGTTGCCAACGCCACCTGGGGCAAGCTGCTGGCCGAGGCGCAGGTTGCGGCCATCTACCGGGTACAGGCCGCCGGCAAGGTACGCATGACCACGGCGGCACTCTCACACGAGGGCCTGGGCGTCGATTGCTACGCCTGGTCCAGTTCGCCTCTGCGGCGCTATGTGGACCTGGTCAACCAGTGGCAGTTGCTGGCGCACTTGGCCGGCGAGCCGCCGCCCTTCACGGCGAGCGCCGAGGCGCTGCTTTCGGCCATGCGCGATTTCGAGATCACCTATGCCGCCTATGCCGAGTTCCAGCGCGGCATGGAACGCTACTGGTGTCTGCGCTGGCTGCTGCAGGAGAACGTGGAGCAAACCACGGCGCGCGTCGTGCGCGAGAGCCTGCTGCGCCTGGAACGCCTGCCGCTCTACCTGCGCTGTCCCTCCGTGCCGGCCTGCGATCCACACACGCGAATTTGCGTCGCGCTGTCCGACATCGACCTGCTGGCGGTCGAGGCGCACTGTCGCTATGTGACGACACTGGTGCCCTCTGTTGAATCTGGGATACTCGGCGAAACGGAAGGCGTGGAGAACATCGAAGATGAAGCATTACCGGAGTAGAATTCGAGGCCATGCCTGAGCGCGGAGTTGCCTCGCTTTCTCAATCTGTGGCCATGAGACTGGCCTGGCCGGACTGGCTTTCCCGCATGGACCCTTCCCGCCGCGGCTTCACGCTGGCGCTGATCGCCTCGCTGATCTTCCATGCCGTCCTGCTCTCCATCCACTTCAAGTTGCCCGACGCCCTCAAGCGCGCAACAAACGCAACACTGGAAGTGGTGCTGGTCAATGCCAAAAGTGCGCGCAAGCCGGTCAAGGCCCAGGCGCGCGCCCAGGCCAACCTCGACGGCGGCGGCAACACCGACGAGGACCGGCGTGCCAAGACGCCCCTGCCGGCTTCCCAGCAGGTGCAGCCCGGCGACAGCCTGATGGAAGCGCAGCGCCAAGTGCAGGAACTGGAAGCCCAGCAGCAGAAGCTGCTGACTCAGGCGAAGAGCCAGAAGGCCATCCAGATCGAGGCCAGCAGAAGCGAGAAACAGCCCGAGCTGGCCAGCGTGCGCGGCGCAGACCTGGCGCAAAGCGCTCTGGCCATCGCCCGCATGGAGGCGCAGATCGAACGCCAGATCGAGGACTACAACAAGCGGCCGCGCAAGAAATTCATTGGCACCCGCACCGAGGAATTCGCCGCTGCCCAGTATCTGGAGGACTGGCGCCAGAAGGTCGAGCGCATCGGCAACCTGAACTATCCGGAGGCGGCCAAGGGCAAGCTCTACGGCAACCTGCTGCTGTATGTCGAGATCAAGGCTGACGGCAGTCTCGAGCGTGTCGAGGTGCAGCGCTCCTCCGGCCACAGGATTCTCGATGAGGCGGCCATGCGCATTGTGCGTATGGCCGCCCCATACGGCAATTTTTCCGCCGAGCTGAAACGACAAACCGACATCGTCGCCTTCGCCCGCACCTGGGTGTTCACCAAGTCCGATCAGCTGCAATCCGAATGACCGACCGCTACGCCGTCATCGGCAATCCCATCGTGCACTCGAAGTCGCCGCAGATCCACGCCGTCTTCGCCAGACTGACTTTGCAGGATATGCGCTACGAAGCCATCCTGGCGCCGCTCGACGGCTTTACGGCGGCGGTGCGGGCTTTCATTGCCGCTGGCGGTCGCGGCATGAACGTCACCGTGCCCTTCAAGCTGGAAGCCTACGATCTGGCGGCAATCCGCTCACCGCGCGCCGAAGCCGCCAAAGCGGTGAATACCCTGCTCTTCTCGCCGGACGGCATCCACGGGGACAATACCGACGGCCTCGGCCTGGTGGCCGATCTGACGCGCAATCTCGGATTCGAACTTGCCGGCCGGCGCATCCTGCTGCTCGGCGCCGGCGGCGCCGCGCGCGGCGTCCTTCTGCCCTTGCTGGAGCAGAAGCCGGCCGTGCTGCGTCTGGCCAATCGGACGGTGGAGAAAGCGCTGTCGATGTGGGAGGAATTTGCACCCCTGGCCGGCGCCAGCGTTCTTGAGGCGGGCGGCTTTGCGGAGCTTGCCGGCCGGCAGTTCGATCTCGTCATCAACGCCACCGCGGCCAGCCTGGCGGACGAGGCGCCGCCGCTGCCGGTGGGGCTTTATGCGTCGGGCAGCCTGGCCTACGACATGGTCTATGGCCGGACTACGCCTTTCCTGGCGGCGGCCCGGGGGCAGGGCGCAGCGCATCTTGCCGATGGACTGGGCATGCTGGTCGAGCAGGCGGCGGAATCCTTTTTTCTGTGGCGCGGCATGCGGCCGGACACTGCCGCGGTCCTTGCGCAAATGCGCGCGCCATGAAAACTTTCTGGCGCTGGACCCGGCGCAGCCTGGCGGTCCTCGTTGTTCTGCTGCTCGCCTGGCAGGGCTGGTATTTCGGCTGGGTGGTCTGGTGGAAGTTCGCCAATCCCGTCACAACCAGTTTCATGGCCATGCGACTCGACGAGCTGCGCGAGAAGGATCCCCGGGCCGAACTCAAGCGGCAGTGGGCGCCCTACGAGCGTGTTTCGAATCACCTCAAGCGGGCCGTGGTCGCCGCCGAGGACGCCAAGTTCTCCGGGCACGAGGGCTTCGACTGGGAGGGCATCCAGAAGGCGCTGGAGAAAAACCGCAAGAAAGGCCGGATCGTCGCCGGCGGCTCGACCATCAGCCAGCAGTTGGCCAAGAACCTGTTTCTCTCCGGCGACAAGACACCCTGGCGCAAGGCGCAGGAGGCTGTCATCACGCTCATGCTGGAGATCGTGCTGGACAAGCGCCGCATCCTGGAGATCTATCTCAACGTGGTCGAATGGGGGCAGGGCGTTTTCGGCGCGGAGGCCGCTGCACGCCACTACTATGGTATTTCCGCCGCGCAGCTCTCGGCGGAGCAGGCGGCGCGGCTGGCCGTGCTGTTGCCCAATCCGCGCCGCTTCGGCCGCCTGCCCGACTCGTCCTACCTTGTCGCCCGCAGCCAGATCATCCTCGGTCGCATGGGCGCAGTCGATCTGCCCTGATTTTTTAATCGCTTCGCGCGGTCAAATTACTTAGAATTCGCCATTCCGCGTTATTTGTGCGGAATGCCCCTTTTCCCGTCCAGAACATGTCCGACATCGAGGAACTGCGCCAGAGCGACGACGTCCAGCAGGAACTGCGTGCAGTGCAGGAGCTGCTGGCGCGCCATCGCGTGGTGGAGGGGCTGGTGCATCGTCAGGAGATGCCGCGTCACGAGCTGGTCGAGAGCCTGGTGCACAAGCAGCATATCGCCGAGTTGCATCGCAAACTCGACGAGCTGCATCCGGCCGACATCGCCTACATCCTCGATGCGCTGCCGCTCGACGAGCGCCTTTTTCTCTGGGATCTGGTCAAGGCCGATCGTGACGGCGAGATCCTGCTGGAAGTCTCCGATGCGGTGCGTGAAACCCTCATCGAGGCGATGGACTCGCACGAGCTGGTGGCAGCGGCCGAGCAGCTCGATGCCGACGAGATTGCCGACCTGGCGCCGGACCTGCCGCGCGAGGTCATGGCGGACGTCTTCCGCGCCCTGCCCATGGACGAACGGGAACAGCTGCGCGAGGCGATGTCCTACGACGAGGACTCGGTCGGCGCGCTGATGGATTTCGACGCTGTCACGGTGCGCGAGGACGTCACGCTGGAGGTGGTGCTGCGCTATTTGCGCCGCTTCGACGAATTGCCCGACCACACCGACCAGTTGTTCATCGTGGATCGCGACGAGCACCTCAAGGGCACCATGCCGCTGGACCGCCTGCTCATCACCGATCCGGACGAGATGGTGTTGAACATCATGGTGGCCGAACCGCTCACGCTGGAGCCGGACGACAAGGCCGATACGGCGGCGCAGGCCTTCGAACGCTACGACCTGGTCTCGGCGCCGGTGGTGGACAGGGACAACCGGCTGATCGGGCGCGTGACGGTGAATGCGGTGGTGGACTACATCCGCGAAGAATCGGAGACCGAGCATCTCTCGCGCGCCGGCCTGCGCGAGGGCGAGGACATTTTCGCTTCGGTGTGGGATTCGGTGAAGAACCGCTGGGCCTGGCTGGCGGTCAATCTCGTCACGGCTTTCGTCGCCTCGCGGGTGATCGGCGCCTTCGAGGGCTCCATCGAGAAGTTGGTCGCTCTGGCGGCGCTGATGCCCATTGTCGCCGGCATCGGCGGCAACTCGGGCAACCAGACCATCACCATGATCGTGCGCGCCATGGCGCTGGGCCAAGTGCAGCTTGAGAGTGCCCGCGTCCTTTTGCGCAAGGAGATCGGCGTGGCGATGGTGAACGGCCTGATCTGGGGCAGTCTGCTCGGCTTCGTCGCCTGGTGGCTCTACAACAGTGTGCAGTTGGGGCTGGTGATGACGGCGGCGATGATGCTGAACCTGATTGTCGCCGCCACGGTTGGTGTGGCCGTGCCGCTGCTGCGCCAGCGCTTCGGCTACGACCCGGCCATCGGTTCCAGCGTGATGATTACCGCCGTGACGGACTCAGGCGGCTTCTTCATTTTCCTGGGGCTTGCCACGCTCTTTCTGTTGTAGCGGGTGCGAGAGCGTTTCGGCCGCTTCGGTCATGGCCTCGACGATGGCGCGGGCGGCGAGAAACTGCGATTTCAGCGCCAGGTCGAACAGGCCGACGCGATTATCGAGGAACTCCTCTGCGTAGCTCGCAGGATCGCCCGGCGGCACATGCAGGTGGGCCTCCACTTCGGCGGCATCCAGCACGATTTCCATGCCGGCCTTGCGGGCGATGTGCATCATCGCCGCGTTCTCCTTCAGGCAATGCACGAACAGCGTGGTGATGCGGTGATTGCGCGAATATTCGTAGGCGCGCCGGTAGAGCGCGGCGCCGATGCCTTCGCCGCGGTGGCCAGGCGCCACGCTGACGCCGAATTCGGCGATGTCGCCGCGCAGGCCGAGATGCGCCACGCCGGCCAGACCGAGTTCGGCATCGAAAACGCCGAACACCGCATCGCGCTCGAAGTCGAGCGAGTCGACATACCGGAGCAAGGTCGCCTCGCAGATGACATGTTCGAAGCGCAATCGCAAATCCTCATCGCTGAGCGCCAGGAAATGACGGCGCAGCGCAGCGCGGTTGTTTTCGGCCAGCCGCAGGACGGGAACGGTTTTCATGGGGCGATTCTCAAGCATCCAGTAGGGTGAGCGCCTTGGCGCAACGCAAGGCTACATCCAACTGTTTCGGCAATTCAACCTAAAAACTTGAGAATATCTCGCCGGCTGCCGCACAGGTGGCGGCAAGGTCGGTCTCGGTGTGGGCCGCCGAGACGAAGCCGGCTTCGAACGCCGAGGGGGCGAAATACACGCCCTTTTCCAGCATGGCGTGGAAGAAGCGGTTGAAGGCTTCCTTGTCGCATTCCATCACCTCGGCGTAGCTCGTCGGCGGCTTGGCGCGGAAATACAGGCCGAACATGCCGCCGACTGCCTGGGCGCTGAACGTTACGCGGTGTTTATTCGCCTCTTCTTGCAGCCCGTCCGTCAGCCGCGTCGTCCTGGCGGCGAGTTGCTCGTAGAAGCCCGGCTGCGACACCAGCTTGAGGGTGGCCAGGCCGGCGGCCACCGCCACCGGGCTGCCGGAAAGCGTGCCCGCCTGGTAGACCGGGCCGAGCGGGGCGATCTTCTCCATGATGTCGCGGCGGCCGCCGAAGGCGCCCACCGGCATGCCGCCGCCGATCACCTTGCCCAGCGTGGTGAGGTCGGGGCGGATGCCGTAGCGCCCCTGCGCGCCGGTCAGGCCGACGCGGAAGCCGGTCATCACTTCGTCGAAGATCAGCACCGCGCCGTGCTGTGTACACAGTCGGCGCATGGCCTGGAGAAATTCGGGCTTGGGCGCGATGAGGTTCATGTTGCCGACGACCGGTTCGACAATGACGGCGGCGATCTTGTCGCCGGCCAGCTTGAAAGTGTCCTCCAGCTGCTGTGCATCGTTGTAGTCGAGCACCAGGGTGTGTTTGGCGAAATCCGCCGGCACGCCGCCCGAAGACGGGTTGCCGAAGGTGAGCGCGCCGGAGCCGGCTTTCACCAGCAGGCTGTCGGCGTGGCCGTGATAGCAGCCTTCGAACTTGACGATGTCGTCGCGGCCGGTGAAGCCGCGCGCGAGGCGGATCGCGCTCATCGTCGCCTCGGTGCCGGAGGAAACCAGACGCACCATGTCGAGGCCGGGCAGCAGTTGTGTCAGCAACTCGGCCATCTCGATTTCGCCTTCCGTCGGCGCGCCGAAAGTCAGTCCCCGCGACACGGCGTCGTGCACCGCCTGGAGCACCTCGGGGTGGGCGTGGCCGAGCACCAGCGGCCCCCAGGAGCCGACGTAATCGATGAATCGCCTGCCGTCGGCGTCCCACACATAGGAACCTTCCCCGCGCGTGAAGAAGCGCGGCGTGCCGCCGACCGAGCGGAAGGCGCGCACGGGGGAGTTGACGCCGCCGGGGATGGTTTTCTGGGCGCGGGCGAAGAGTTGCTCGTTTTTGCTCATGACATGACTCGCTCTGGAAACAAATGGGTATAGGCCGCCGCGCGGGCCTGAATGTCCGACGCCTCGAAAAGATCGGTAATCACCGCCAGCAGGCCCGCGCCGGCGGCGATCAATTGCGGGGCGTTCTGCAGCGTGATGCCGCCGATGGCACAGACTGGCAGGCCGAGCTCGGCCTTCGCCTGCGCCAGCAAAGTCAGCGGCGCCGGTACGGCGCCCGGCTTGGTCGCCGAGGCGAAGACGCTGCCGAAGGCGATGTAATCTGCATCGATACGCTTGGCCTCCCGCGCCCGCGCCATTTCGTTGTAGCAGGAGACGCCGAGAATTTTCCCCGGCCCCAGTTGAGCCCGGGCCGCCGCCAGATCCCCGTCCTCGCGGCCGAGATGCGCGCCGTCCGCGCCCACTTCCAGCGCCAACGCCAGATCGTCGTTCACAATGAGGCGCCCGCCCAGTCGATGGCAGAGTGAGACAAGGGCGGCAGCCTGCTCCCGGCGCAGCACCGAATCGGCTTGCTTGTTGCGGTACTGGACGAGGCGCGCTCCGCCGAGCAGGGCAAGCTCGACGCGGCGCTGCAGTTCAGCTGTGTCGAGCTTGTCGGGCGTGACGGCGTACAGCCCTTTATGCAGGAGAGTGGCCATCCTCGGGCTCGGGCTCGCGTGCCCAGAAAAAGCGGTCGGGCAGGTACTGTCCCATGCCGGGCCGAAAGCCGTTGGCGAGCGCCTGCCAGGTGTAATCCTGGGCATCGCGCACCGCTTCTGCGATGTCCAGGCCGTTGGCCAGATTGGCGGCAATAGCCGAGGCCAGGGTGCAGCCCGAGCCGTGGTAGCTGCCGGGCAGGCGCTCCCAGGCATCGGCGCGGATCAGACCGTTTTCCCCATAGAGGGAATTGACGACCTGGGTACTGTGCTCGTGGGTACCCGTGATCAAGACGAATTCGGCGCCGGCGCCCACCAGCCGTCGCGCGCACTCGGCGAGACCGGGGTCGTCGTCGTCGTTGGCGTCGTCGAGGACAAGCCGGCGCGCTTCGAGGCTGTTCGGCGTGAGAAGCGTGGTCTGCGGCAGCAGCAATTCACGCATGGCGGCGATCATGTCTTCGCTGGCCAGCTCGTCGCCCCGGCCGGAAGCCAGCACGGGATCGAGAACGAGGGGGATATCGGGATAATCGGAGATGATCTCCGCGATTACGGCGATGTTCTCCACACTGCCAAGCATGCCGATCTTGAAGGCCGCCACGGGCATGTCTTCGAGAAGCGCCCGCGCCTGATCGGCTACCCAGTCGGCATCGATCGCCATGGCGTCCTCGACGCCGGCGGAGTCCTGCACGGTCAATGCGGTGAGTACGGAGAGCGGGTGGCAACCCATGCTGGAGAGCGTCATGATGTCGGCCTGGAGGCCGGCGCCGCCGGAAGGATCGGAGGCGGCGAACACCATCACGATGGGGGGCAGCAGATCCTGGGGCATGGCTGGCGTGGCCGGAAGCGAATGGGTTAGACTGCCCCGATTCTAACCTAAGCGGGTATGTTCGAATGACGCTCCAAGCCCCCTATCGGACCTGGATGTGCCTGATCTGCGGCTTCATTTATGACGAAGCGGCCGGCCTGCCGGACGAAGGTATTCCGCCGGGCACCCGCTGGGAAGACGTGCCGCCCAACTGGGCCTGCCCCGAATGTGGAGCGCGCAAAGAGGATTTCGAACTGGCCGAAATCTGAGCCAGTGTGTCAAAGTTGGCATGGAAATGGCTGTTTTTTAGAGTATAGTCACCAGCGCGTGGCCGCGAAGACATATATCTGAAGTTGCATTCGAAGTTGCATTCAGCGGTCTGGCTAGAGGAGGCGGAGGAGCGTGGGGGAAGCAGCAAATCTCAATGGCGTCAAGGTGATGGTGATCGACGATAGCAACACCATTCGTCGTAGCGCCGAAATTTTCCTGGTGCAGGCCGGCTGCCAAGTTGTGTTGGCGGAAGACGGATTTGATGCGCTGGCGAAGATTGCCGACCATCATCCCGAAATCGTCTTTTGCGACATCATGATGCCGCGCCTCGACGGTTACCAGACCTGCGCCCTCATCAAAAAGAACCCGCGCTTTGGTGTGACACCGGTCATCATGCTGTCATCCAAGGACGGCCTGTTCGACCGGGCGCGCGGCCGCATGGTCGGCTCCGATGAATACCTGACCAAACCTTTCACCAAGGACAGCCTGCTCAAGGCCGTCGCTGCGCACATGCCGCAGCGTGTTTCCTAGATTGCATCCGTAGCGAGGTAAGGATATGCCCATCAAGAAAATTCTCATTGTCGACGACTCACCGACCGAGCGCCACGCGTTGAGCGAACTGCTCGCCAAGAATGGCTACAACGTGGTCACTGCCGAAAGCGGCGAGGAAGCCATCGCCAAGTCTAAATCCGAGATGCCCGATCTGATCCTCATGGACGTCGTCATGCCGGGTATGAACGGTTACCAGTCCACGCGCACCATCACACGCGACGAGGCAACCAAGCACATTCCTGTTGTCATGTGCACCAGCAAGGGGCAGGAGACGGACAAGATCTGGGGCATGCGCCAGGGCGCCAACGATTACCTGGTCAAGCCGATCGATCCGAAGGTGTTGCTGGAGAAGATCGCCGCGCTGGGCTGACATGAATAACCCCCACGCTCACTTCGTTCGCTGCCCCCCGAGGGGGCGCTCAATGCCCTTCGGGCGGCCGGGCGGGCGCTGAGGGCTATTGCCGATGGCAAGAAAAAAAATCAGCCTGCGGGAGTTCCAGGAAAGCCTGGTCCAGCGTCTGACCAGCGCCCGGGCCGGCCAGACTTCGCGCGCCCTGTTGGGCGTACAGGCGGGGCGGGACTACTGGCTGCTCGATCTGGCCGATTCGGGCGAGATCGTGCCCCTGCCGCCATTGACCAGCGTACCGCTCACACAGCCCTGGTTTTGCGGCATGGCCAATATCCGCGGCACGTTGTACAGCGTAGTGGATTTTTCCGCCTTCCAGGGAGGCGAGATCACGCCGCAGAATGCCGACAGCCGACTGCTCATCGTCGGTGGCCGTTTCGGCATCAACAGCGCGCTGCTGGTCAATCGAACCCTGGGCTTGCGCAACCCCGAACAAATGAAGCCGCGGGCGGCCGAAATCGATCCGCGGCCGTGGGTGGGCGAGCAATATGCCGATCCGCAGGGCAATGTGTGGAAGCGGTTGAATTTGAGAGATCTACTCGGACAGCCGGATTTCCTCGAAATCGGTCTGTCGTGAACAGGGTAGTGCACAGTCTAACTAGACGCTGAACATCGGAGACATCAGCATGGCAATCAATTTCAAGCTTCCCTCAATGAAGTCGCCGGACAGAACGGAGACTTCCGCGGAAAACGCGCAGAGCACGATCATGGACGACCTGCAGCAGGCCGCCGTGCGTGGCGGCCGTTTCAAGCTGCCCGGGATAGGCGACAAGCCGGTCGGCTTGCAGTTGCAGCTGCTGGGCGGCTTTTTCGTGTTCTTCCTGTTTATCGTGGCCGTGGCGGCCTGGCTCGACAACCGAACCGCCACGCACGGCGCCGCCTATACTTCGGCGGCAGGGCAGATGCGCATGCTCTCGCAAGCCATCGCCAAATCCGCCCAACTGGCCCTGCAAGGCAATGAGTCGGCATTCGCCGAACTGAAGGACAGTCGCAGCAATTTCGCCATATTCCTGGAGCGCGTCACGCAGGGCGGCACGATCGACGAGATCTCGGTGCCGCCCAGCCCGGACACCACCCAGCCCGCCCTGCAGGCGCTGACAGTCGAATGGGGGAAAACCGAGAAGAATACCGCCGTGATGCTGGAGCAGGAGAAGAACCTGCAACAGCTCGGCAAGTCGGTGGCGACCATCAATGCGAAGAATCCGCAACTGCTGGAACTCGCCGAGCAGGTGGCCGCCCTCAAATTGCAGATCGGTTCGTCGGCGCGCGAGATTGCCGCCGCCAACCAGCTGGTCATGCTGACGCAGCGCCTGGCGAAGAACGCCAACGCCCTGCTGGTGGCCGCCGCCATCGACCCCGAGGTGGCCTTCCTGCTGGGCAAGGACACCAATACTTTTCGCGATGTACTGGGCGCCCTGGCCAAGGGTTCGGAGGCGATGCGCATCAATGCCGCCGGCGATCCCGAGACAAAGGAAAAGCTGGCCGAGCTGGATACCGCGTTCAAGGAGTATCAGGAGGCCGTGGCCGGCATTCTCGGCAATATGCAGCGCCTGGTGCAGGCGAAGCAGGCAGGCGGCAGCATCTTCCGCGACAGCGTTCCGCTGCTGAAGGCGACGACCGACCTGTCGAACGCCTACGCGGCTGAAATTGCCGCCCGCGCCACCAATGCCTGGGTCATCTCGATCTTCGCGTTGCTCGCCGTTGCCATGCTGGCCTTGATGGCCAAAGTCTTCAACGACGATTCCGCTACGCGCCGGGAGCAGGCCGAGCGCCAGCGGCACGAAGCGGAGACATCCAAGAACGCCAGCCAGGAAGCCATTCTGCGACTGATGAACGAGATGGGTGACTTGGCCGACGGCGACCTGACGGTACGCGCCACGGTGACCGAGGACATTACGGGCGCCATTGCCGACTCGGTGAACTACACGATTGAGGAACTCGGCGTGCTGGTGCGGCGAATCAACGATGCTGCCGGCCGCGTGGCCGCCGCTTCCGCAGCCGCGCAGAAGACCTCGAACGAGCTTTTGGTCGCCACCGAGCGCCAGTCGCACGAAATCAAACAGGCCGGCGACAACGTCCTCGACATGGCGAAATCGATGAATCAGGTGTCGAGCGAGGCCATGGAATCCGCCCAGGTGGCGCGCCATTCCCTGGATGCCGCGCAAAAGGGCGCCGAGGCGGTGGAAAACTCCATCAAGGGCATGAATGAAATTCGTGACCAGATCCAGGAGACCTCGAAGCGGATCAAGCGCCTGGGCGAATCCTCACAGGAGATCGGCGAGATCGTGGAACTGATCTCGGACATTACCGAACAGACGAACGTGCTGGCGCTGAATGCCGCCATCCAGGCGGCCTCTGCCGGCGAAGCAGGCCGCGGCTTCACGGTGGTTGCGGAAGAAGTGCAGCGGCTGGCCGAACGCTCCGGCGAGGCGACGAAGCAGATCGCGGCGATCGTGAAGACGATTCAGACCGACACGCAGGATGCCGTATCAGCCATGGAGAACTCGACGCGGGGCGTGGTGGATGGCGCCAAGCTGTCCGACGCCGCCGGCCAGGCGCTGCAGGAAATCTCGTCGGTGTCGACCAACCTTGCATCACTGATTGAATCGATCTCCTCCGCTACTCAGCAGCAAGCAGAGAACGCGACGCGTGTGGCGCAGAACATGCAGGGCATCCTGCATGTGACCGAGCAGACAACCGTCGGCACCAAGCAGACCGCGGTCTCGATCGGTCAGCTCGCCGAACTGGCCGTCGAACTGAAAGGTTCGGTGTCAGGCTTCAAGGTTTAAGGCTGGCGAAACGCGAGCGATACAATGGCTGCCACTACTGATCTCGATCTCGGTCCGTTGTCCTGGGTCAAGGGCGAGATTGATCTCGCCCTGGGACGCGCCCATGAGGCGCTCGGCAAGTTTGTCGAGAACCCCGGCGATTCCGCCCAGCTCAAGTTTGCCCGCACCCACCTTCACCAGGCCCACGGCGCTCTCTCGATCGTTGGTCTGGATGGCGTAACGCAATTCTCCGAAGCGATCGAACAATTATTGTCCGATGTGGAGGGGGGGGAGGTCGCCGCCACGGCGGCGATGGGCGAACTGGCGCAAAGGGCGATTACCGCGATTCGCCATTACCTCGATGAGGTGGCGAGCGGCATGCCGAACCAGCCGCTCAAACTTCTGGCGACCTATCGCGATCTACTGGCGGCGCGTGGTGTGGAGCGCGTTGCGTCGAGCGACCTGTTCTTCCCCGATCTTTCCTTGCGCCCCCCCAAGCGGACAGAAGAGTCGTCGCAGTTGTCTGCCGGCGAGGCGGCTCGTTGCCTGAAAACCGAGCGCGCCCGATTCGAGCGCGGTTTCCTGCGCTGGCTGCGCAACTCAGAGGATGTCTCGGGAGTTGCGGAAATGCGCGGGGCCGTCGCCGTCATCGAAGCGACCCAGGCGCTGCCTGCCGCGCGAGCCTTCTGGTGGATCACGATTGCGCTGCTTGATGCCTTGGCGGAACGGCAGCTCGCCGGCGACTTCCATGTCAAGAAACTCTGCGCACGCATCGATCTGCAGATGCGCCGTTTGCTGGAGGGCTCCAGGACGGTATCCGAGCGCCTGGTGCGCGATGCCTTGTATTTTGTCGCTGTCGCCAAGGGGGGCGGCGAACAGGTGCAGCAGGTCAAGCAGACCTACCAGCTTGATACGCTGGTGCCAGCACGCACGGCGGACATCGAGCCGCTCAAGCCTGTTCTGCGTGCCATGCGCGACTCCATGTCAGCGGCCAAGGAAGCCTGGAACAAGTTCTGTGCCGGTGCAGCGGTCGCATTGCCGCAGTTCCATGACAATGCCGTCACGTTGGCCAGCAAGGGCGGCGGACTGATCAATGACCATCTGGCCCGTCTGGTGGCTGGCGTGGCAGAAACCGCACAGTGGCTGCGCAAGGACCCGCTCAGACAGAGCGATACGGTGGCAATGGAAGTCGCCACCGCCCTGCTGCTGGCTGAAAATGCCCTCGAGAACTACGAGCAGCTGGGTGCGGATTTCCCGCAGCAGGTGGAAACCGTGATCGAAAGGCTGGGCGCCTTGATGCGGGGCGAAATGCTCACCGGCATGTCGGCGCCCCACCTCGATGAAATGTCACGGCGCGCCCAAGAGCGCCTGTTGTTGAGCCAGGTGGCGAGAGAAATTCTCAACAATCTGGCCCAGGCCGAGCAAACTCTCGATGCTTTTTTCCGCGACACGAGCCGCCGTGAAGAATTATCGGCATTGGCCGGCCCGCTCAAGCAGATCGAGGGCGCGCTGATCATTCTGGGCCAGGACAAGGCGGTTTCCCTGCTGCGCGACTGTGAAGTGCGCATCAAGGCCTTTGCCGACCCCGACGGCCTGCCGCAGCAGCAGGAATTCGAAGAGGTGGCGCATAACCTGTCCGGCTTGGGCTTCTTCGTCGAAGCCTTGCAGCACGGTCCGGCCGATCTCGATGCAATTCTCAAGCCGGTGCAGCCCAGGGTCCAGCCTTCCAGCGAAGAGATCGCGGAAAGCGCGACACCCTCGGTCGAGGATGAATTGGATCGGCAGAAACGCGAAACGCAGGCGCTGGCCTTGGAGTTGCGCGAGAAGCCGCAGGATGAGGGGGTGCGCGAGAACCTCAAGCAGCATCTGGAAACCATTCGTCAGGACGCCAGCCTGATGGCCGATGCCAAGCTCGAGGAAGAAGCCAGGGTGGCTCTGGCGGCCTTGGCCAGCACATCGGCCGATGCTGCCGGCCACTTCGAAGAGGCCTTGTCGCGTGTTGCGCCCTCGGCCCCGATGAACATGGCTGCGCCGTCGGCTGAAACCCTGCGGCTGGCCGAAGCGCCGAGCGAGGAGATGGACGCCGAGTTGCTCGCCATCTTCCTTGAAGAAGCGCATGAGGTGTTGGGCGCCATCGGAGAGCATCTGGAATTATCGCGCGGACAACCGCACAACCACGAACACCTTATAACCATCCGTCGCGGCTTTCATACCTTGAAGGGCAGCGGCCGCATGGTTGGATTGGCCGACCTGGGCGAAACCGCCTGGGCGATCGAGCAGGTGATGAACAAGTGGCTGCAGGCCGAGCAGGATGCCACGCCCTCGCTTTACCGCCTGATCGAGGAAGCGCACGCCCTGTTCAGCGCCTGGGTCGCTCAGCTGGAAGCCGGTGGCGGCACACACCGGGATGCCGCTGCACTTGTGTCTTTGGCTGAGCGGGTCAAGGCGGGCAAGGATGTCCTTGACCAGGCCGATGACACTGTCGCCCTGGGGGAGTTGGTCGTTTCCCGTTCGCTCTTCGATATGTACGTCGGCGAGGCGCGCGGACACCTGGCAGTGCTGCGCCTGGATCTGAACGCCCTGAAGCTGACACCGCAAGTGCCGCCGGAGGAGATGGTGCGCGCCGCGCACACCCTGGCCGGCATTTCCGGTACCGTCGGCATCGATCCTGTCAATCGCCTGGCATTATCGCTGGAGCATGCATTGCTGCGACTTGCCCGCGGCAGCCAGACCTGCAATAGCGGTCAGATCGGCCTGCTCGGCACAGCCATTTCGACCCTCGACGCCATGATTGCCTCGGTCGCCGAGCAGTGCGTGCCGCATGGAGCAGATGGACTGGCTGCCGAACTCGATGAGGTGGCAAGGACGACGCAGCCGGCCGCCCTCGAACTGAGTGTGGTGCCGCCGGTTGAGCCGGAACCCTCTGTTATGACCGAGGATCTTGTTCTCGAAACGTCGGCCGAAGCGCCGGCGGTAAATGAAGAGGTTATTCCGGAGGCGCCTGTTGCGTCGATCCAGCCGGAGGATCAATCCCCGGTAGCGCCTGAACACGCCACTGAAGTGCCGTTGCCAGCCCAGGCGCCAGCGCCCTCCACCGCGTTGACGGAGACCGCCGATGCGGGTGAGGAGCGACGCAAGCTGCGCTTGCATGATGATCTTGACGAGCAGTTGTTGCCGATATTTCTGGAAGAGGCGGTCGATCTCATCAACGAGATCGGCGTGGTACTGCGCAACTGGCACGCCAGCCCGCAGGATATGGAAACGGCCGGCGCACTGGCGCGATTGCTGCATACCCTGAAGGGCAGCGCCCGCATGGCCGGCGCCATGGGTATGGGCGAACTGGTGCACAACATGGAGTCGCGCCTGGAGAATGTCTTGGCGGCTGAGGCGGTGACGCCGCAGTTTCTGGATGAACTCGATACATCCTTCGACCGTGCCAACTTCCTCCTGGACGGTTTGCAGAAACGGGCAGCTGGCGTTGTTGAGGAAGAGGCCGCGACACAGGCTGTTGCCGTACCGGGAGGCTTATCCCAGGCCGGACGTGTCACCGCAGAGGAAATCGAGGCAGAGTCTGTTGCCGCGCGCGCCATGCTGCGTGTGCGAGCCGACCAAGTCGATCGGCTGGTTAACGAGGCAGGCGAGCTGTCCATCGCCCGCTCGCGAATCGAAGGCGAGATGCGCGCCTTGCGCGGATCGCTGCTCGACCTGACTGAAAACGTCATCCGCCTGCGCAGCCAGTTGCGCGAAATCGAGATTCAGGCTGAATCCCAGATGCAGTCGCGCCTGGCACAGGCCCACGAAGTGCACGTCGAGTTCGACCCCCTCGAGTTCGACCGATTTACGCGCTTCCAGGAAATTACCCGCATGATGGCCGAGAGCGTGAACGACGTTACCACCGTTCAGCACGCCCTGCTTCGCAACCTCGACCACGCGGATGCCGCCATCGTCAGCCAGGCTCGGCAAAACAGGGAGTTGTCGCAGTCGCTGATGGGCGTGCGCATGATTCCTTTCAACTCCGTTGCCGATCGCCTCTATCGGGTCGTGCGGCTGACGGCGAAGGAGTTGGGCAAGAAAGCCAACCTCGACATCCGCGGCGGGCAGGTCGAACTGGACCGCTCCGTGCTTGAGAAGATGACCGGCCCGATCGAGCACCTTCTGCGTAACGCCATCACCCATGGCCTCGAAGAGGGGGAGCTGCGGCAGACGGTTGGCAAGCCGGAAATTGGGGAAATCAGCCTGACCCTTTCTCAGGAAGGCAACGAGGTCGTCATCGACATGGCCGATGACGGCGCCGGTCTGAACTTGGAGCGTATCCGCAGCAAGGCCGTTGAACAGGGATTGCTCCAGCCCGATCAATATCCTGACGAAGCCAGCCTAACGAATTTCGTTTTCCACCCAGGGTTTTCGACAGCCAGAGAACTGACGGAGATCGCCGGCCGTGGTGTCGGCATGGATGTGGTGAAATCGGAAACCGCCCAACTCGGTGGTCGCATCGAAGTCAGCTCGACACCCGGCAAGGGCGCCCGTTTCCGCATTTACTTGCCGCTTACCTTGGCGGTGACGCAGGCTCTGCTGGTGCGGGTGGGCGGACGCAAGTACGCCATACCCTCCGTGATGGTCGAGCAGGTCATGGAACTCAAGGAGGCGGCGGTAGAAAAGATCCGTGCCGATGGCGCGTCCGATTGGCTGGGCAACCGCTATGCGTATTCCTTCCTGCCGCGCTTGCTGGGGGACGTCCATGCCACACCGGAGCAGCGCCGCCGCTATTCCCTGCTCCTGCTGCGGGCCGGTACGCAGCGAGTGGCAGTGCAGGTAGACGAACTGCGCGGCAACCAGGAAATGGTCGTCAAGAATATTGGGCCGCAGCTGGCTCGGGTCATCGGCATTGCCGGTGCTACCGTACTGGGTGACGGTGAGGTGGTGCTGATTCTCAACCCCATTGCCCTTGCCAGCCGTGAGGTTAAGGCGCTTGCCCAGGAGTCGGCAACGCCCGCAGCGCCGCAAGCGGAGGCGCCGGCGGCACAGCGCTTGCCGACAGTGATGGTTGTCGACGATTCTCTGACAGTACGCAAGATCGCCGGACGGCTCCTCTCGCGCGAGGGTTATCAAGTGGTTACTGCCAAGGACGGGGTCGACGCTCTGGAACAGCTTCTCGACGTCGTGCCTGACGTCATGCTGGTTGACATCGAGATGCCGCGCATGGATGGTTTTGACCTGACGCGCAACGTCCGCGCCGATCCGCGTTTGAAAAAGGTGCCGATCATCATGATCACCTCCCGCACGGCGGACAAGCATCGCAATTACGCCAAGGAGATAGGCGTCAACCACTACCTTGGCAAGCCCTACCAGGAAGACGAACTGCTTGGACTGATTGCCGGCTATACACGTCAGGCATCCGTCGCTCCTGCGTGACACGCGCCAGCTTGCAGGGCAATCGCATGAATGCCGGCAGCCGGTTCGTAGGTCGGGCTTTAGCCCGACTTCGGCGGTTGATCGACCCCCCATGCCGGCCTGAAGACCGACCTACGCAGGGATTTCTCCATTCCCACGGCGTTCATGCGATTGCCCTGCGCCGGCTTGGACGCCGGCGGTTGCGCGGATTACAATGCTGGCGTGACCCAGAAAGACGTCAATTTCACTCACCATTTCCTGATCGCCATGCCCGCCATGGTCGATCCGAATTTTGCCCGTACCCTGACCTATATCTGCGAGCACAACGAGCAGGGAGCGCTCGGCATCGTTATCAACCGTCCGCTCGACATGACGGTGGAAGCGCTGTTCGAGCGCATCGACATTCCCCTTGAGGCCAAGCATTTTGCCGCACTGCCGGTGATGTTCGGCGGTCCCGTTCAGACTGATCGAGGCTTTGTACTGCACCGGCCCGTGGGCCAATGGCAGGCCACGCTGCCGGTGAAAGACGAATTGGGCCTGACCAGTTCGCGGGACATTCTTCAGTCGGTCGGCAGCGCCGGGGAACCGGAAGAATTCATTGTTTCGCTCGGCTACGCTGGCTGGGCCGCCGGACAGCTCGAGCACGAACTGGCGCAGAACGCCTGGCTTACCGTGGCTGCCGATGCGCAAATCCTTTTCGGCCTGCCGCCTGAGGAACGTCTCCCGGCAGCGATGCAATTGCTCGGCTTTGATCTGGCCAACCTGTCCGACGTGGCGGGGCATGCTTGAAAAAGTGAGTCCGGCGGCATTCAGGAGTAGAATGCCTCTTTTGATGGTTTCACCTCGTTCTTCCTCTTCCCTCCGGTCTGCCGAAGACGGCACCGTCCTGGCATTCGATTTCGGTTTGAAACGTATCGGTGTTGCAATTGGCGAAACCCTGCTCGGGCGGGCCAATGCTCTCACCACCATCGAAGCCGAGACCAATGAAGCACGCTTCGCGGCGATTGCCCGGCTCATCCAGGAATGGCAGCCAGCCCTCCTGGTGATTGGTTTGCCACTTTCGCTCGACGGCGCAGAACACGAGATGACCGCTCGCTGCCGCCGTTTCGCCAACCAGTTGCACGGCCGCTTCGGCTTGCCCGTGGCACTCACCGACGAGCGGCTCACCTCGGCCGCCGCCGAAAATGAACTGCGCGAGGCCGGCTTCAACTGGCGGGCGCGCAAAGGCAGAGTTGACGCCCTGGCCGCCCAATACATCCTGCAGGACTATTTCGATGCCGCTGCCTGACGCAGAACGATTATGTGCCGCTCTGGCGGACAGCCTGCGTCCGGGCCTGCACCCGAACACGGCGCTGGTCGGCATTCACACCGGCGGTGTCTGGGTGGCCGAACGCCTGCATGCCGCTCTCGGCCTGAAAACACCGCTCGGCAGCCTCGATGTTTCGTTCTATCGAGACGACTTCAGCCGCAGCGGGCTGCATGCCCAGCTCAAATCGTCGGACATGCCCTTCGAAGTGGAAGATCGCCCGATCGTCATCGTCGATGACGTGCTCTACACCGGACGCACCATCCGGGCCGCCATGAACGAGATATTCGACTACGGCCGCCCTGCCCGCATCGATCTTGCCGTGCTGGTTGACCGGGGCGGACGCGAACTGCCGATCTGCCCGCGCTGGACCGGACAAACGCTGCAGATCGAGCCCGGCAAGAACCTCCAACTGGAGCGCAATGAGGCGGGTGTGCTGGCCCTGAGGCTGATCGATGCTTAACCCGCAACTGAACAAGGACGGGGCGCTCCAGCACCTGCTTACCATCGACGGTCTGCCGCGCGAGATTCTCTCCGCCATTCTCGACACCGCTACGCCCTTCACCGAAGTGGCCGAGCGTGAGGTGAAGAAGCTGCCGCTGCTGCGCGGCAAGAGCGTATTCAACCTGTTCTTCGAGAATTCGACACGTACGCGCACCACCTTCGAGATCGCCGCGAAGCGGCTCTCCGCCGACGTCATCAACCTTAACATCGGCACGTCCTCGGCTGCCAAGGGGGAGTCCCTCCTCGACACGGTGGATAATCTCTGCGCCATGCAGGCAGACATGTTCGTGGTCCGCCATGCCGTCAGTGGGGCGCCCTTCCTCATCGCCCAACATCTTGCGGCCACTGGCCGCGACCATATCCATGTCATCAATGCCGGCGACGGGCGCCATGCCCATCCGACGCAAGGCCTGCTCGACATGTACACCATCCGCCATTACAAGAAGGACTTTACCCGGCTGGTCGTGGCTATCGTCGGCGACGTGATGCATTCGCGGGTGGCACGCTCGCAGATCAGCGCCCTGACCACGCTGGGGGTGCCCGAGGTGCGCGTGATCGGGCCGAAGACGCTGATCCCGGCCGACGTCGACAGACTCGGCGTGAGCGTCTTCAATGACATGCGCGCCGGCCTCAAGGATGTCGACGTGGTGATGATGCTGCGGCTGCAGAGCGAGCGCATGCAGGGCGCGCTGCTGCCCAGTCCACAGGAATTCTTCAAGTACTACGGATTGACGGCGGACAAGCTCAGCTATGCCCGCCCCGACGCCATCGTCATGCATCCCGGGCCGATGAACCGCGGTGTGGAAATCGATTCGGCCGTTGCCGACGGCCGGCATGCAGTGATTCTGCCGCAGGTGACCTTCGGCATCGCCGTGCGCATGGCGGTAATGAGCATGCTGGCGGGAGCGTGACACGATGAAGATCCACATCAAGAACGGTCGACTGATCGATCCGGCCAACAGCATAGATGCACAGAATGATGTATTCCTCGCCGCCGGCAGGATTGTCGGCGTGGGCGCGGCCCCGGAGGGCTTTGCCGCCAACCGCATCATCGATGCGGCGGGCCTGGTGGTCTGCCCCGGACTGATCGATCTCTCGGCGCGCCTGCGCGAGCCGGGCTATGAGTACAAGGCGACGCTGGAGTCCGAAATGGCGGCGGCAGTGGCCGGCGGCGTCACCAGCCTGGTCTGTCCGCCGGACACCGATCCGGTCCTGGACGAGCCCGGCCTGGTCGAAATGCTCAAGCATCGCGCCCGCAATCTGGCTTCGGCCCATGTTTATCCGTTAGGCGCACTGACGATCGGGCTGGCAGGCGAGCGGCTGACGGAGATGGCAGAGTTGTTCGAGGCGGGCTGCATTGCCTTCAGCCAGGCCAATGCGCAGGTGACCGATACTCGCGTCCTCTTGCGTGCGCTGCAATATGCGGCGACATTCGGCTTCAAGGTCTGGCTGCAACCCGAGGATCCCTTTCTCGCGCGCGATGGAGTGGCGCACGAAGGCGAGGTGGCGACGCGGCTGGGCCTGCCCGGCATTCCGATCTGCGCGGAGACGATTGCGCTGTCGAGACTGCTGGCGCTGGTTCGCGAAACGGGGGTTACCTTGCACGTCAGGCGAATTTCGAGCGCCGCCGGCCTGGAAGGGATCGCCCGTGCCAAGGCCGAGGGGTTGCCGGTGACCTGCGACATCTCCATCAATCACTTGCATCTTTGCGAGCAGGATATCGGCTATTTCAATCCCCACGCCCGGCTGATTCCGCCCCTGCGTACGTCCGCCGACCGCAAAGCCCTGCGTCAGGGTCTGGCCGACGGCACGGTCGACGCGCTCTGCTCCGATCACACTCCGGTTGATGACGACGCCAAGCAGCTTCCCTTCGGTGAGGCCGAGCCCGGCGCCACCGGCCTGGAACTGTTGCTCCCCCTGGCGCTGAAATGGGCCGGTGAAACGCAACTGCCGCTCGGCACGATGCTCGCTCGTATCACTTCAGATGCGGCGCGGGTGCTGGGCATCCAGGCCGGCCATCTGACGGTCGGCGCTGCGGCCGACGTCTGCGTCTTTGACCCGCACGGCAGCTTCAAGGTGACTCCCGCCGCCCTCAAGAGCCAAGGCAAGAACACGCCCTTTCTCGGTGCCGAACTGCCCGGCCGCGTGCGCTACACGCTGATCGACGGGCATGTCGCCTTCGAGAACGGTCGTTAGCCGTTCTGTCCTTTTTGCGCCCGGTTGAATGTGCAGATTGAGGATGAGGTATCCGCAAGCTTCCTGCCTCAGCCAGGGCGCTGTCATGCGATCAGCGGGACCAGCAGAACACGCAGCCAGGCGAGCAGCATCAGCGCGACCTGCAACAGCAGCAGTAGAACGAGCGGTGAAAGATCCACATTCGCGATGGGGGGAATCAAACGCTGGAAAGGCCGCAGGAAGGGGCGGGACAGGCTGTTGAACAACGGGGCCAGCGGGGCATGGGGGTTGACC
Organism: uncultured beta proteobacterium; assembly: GCA_947084915.1. GTDB lineage: Bacteria > Pseudomonadota > Gammaproteobacteria > Burkholderiales > Rhodocyclaceae > Desulfobacillus. The sequence goes on from CAMTUN010000031.1 coordinate 32,660, forward strand.
CAGGAAAGCACCGCGGATACCAGGATGATGCCGATAAGCAGGTACACAGAGAAGCGCATCAGTTCGAGCACGGCAATGGCGAGGATGACAGGAATGGCAATCCCGGCATGGGCGCCGAAGGAAAACCGTTTCAGCCGGAAGGCGATGGTCAGGTAGCCGCTGTGCAGGACAAGGGCCCCGAGCAGGCTCGGCATATCGAGCCCGAACACGCCTGGAATGATCCGCCGGGCAGGGCGCACCAACCAGTCCGTAACGGTGACGACGAACTGGCCGAGCTGGTTGCGGAAGGATGCCCGTAGCCATTGCATGTAGAAACGGATCAGCAGGAGGAAGACGAAGAAACCTGTTACGGCCTCGAGAATCAGCAGCAGAAGGTTGGTCAGCACGGCTCAGTCCTTTCCCAGCAATTCGCCCAATTCCTTGCCACGCGTGTTGGCCGCCTCGATCGCCCGCACGAAAGCGGCCTTGACCTGGTCGGTGTCCAGCGATTTCAGCGCGGCTTCGGTAGTGCCGCCCTTGGAGGTGACACGCTGCCTGAGCACGGAAACATCCTCCTCGCTGTCCGCTGCCAGTGCGGCGGCGCCGACGACGGTTTCGATTGCCAGTACTCGCGCCTGTTCTTCCGAAAGGCCCAGGCCGCATGCTGCGTCGCGCAGGGACTCGATGAAATAGAACACATAGGCGGGACCGCTGCCGGATACGGCGGTGACGGCATCCATCATGGCCTCTTCGGCGATCCATAGCGTCTTGCCGACGGCGCCGAGCACTTGTTCGGCCTGGCTTCGCCCCTCACCATCAACGGAAGGATCGGCATACAGCCCCGCGATGCCGGCGCCGATCAGTGCCGGGGTATTCGGCATGGTGCGCACCAGCCTCCTGTATCCGCCCAGCCAGCGCGAAATGTCGGCCAGCCGCGTGCCGGCGGCAATGCTGATAATCAGTTGGCTGCTCAATTTTCCGGACAGGGGCGCCAGCGCCTCGTGCATCTGTTGCGGCTTGACCGACAGCACCAGTGCGGCGCATTCGAGCGCCGACGCATCCACGGCGGGCAGGCAAGCAATGCCGAAGGTGGCGGTCAGTCGCTCGCGGTTTTCCGCGAGCGGCTCGATCACCTTGATGTCGGCGGAGCGGAAGCCCTGTTTGAGCAGGCCACCGATGAGGGCGTTGGCCATATTGCCACCGCCGAGGAAAGTGATTTTCATGTTCACATTCTTTCGCCAAAGATTGCCGTGCCCACCCGCACGATGGTCGCCCCCTCGAGGATGGCCGCTTCCAGGTCGTGCGACATGCCCATGGACAGCGTGTCCAGCGTCAGCCCCGCCGCGTTGAGGGCGTCGCGCAATTCGCGCAGCGTGGCAAAGCGGCGCCGCGCCAAAGCAACGTCGTCAGTCGGCTCCGGAATCGCCATCAGGCCGCGCAGTCGCAGGTTCGGTAGCGTGGCCACGGCGCGTGCCAGTGCCGCCGTATCGCCGGGACTGACTCCGCTCTTGCCAGCCTCGCCACTGACGTTCACTTGCACGCAGACTTGCAGGGGCGGTCGTTCCGCGCCGCGAGCTTCTGAAAGGCGCTCGGCGATCTTCAAGCGCTCGATGCCATGCACCCAGGCGAAATGCTCGGCGACCGGGCGGGTCTTGTTGCTCTGCAAAGGGCCGATGAAATGCCATTCAAGCCCGGGATCCGACAGCGCAGCGATTTTCGCCAAGCCTTCCTGGACGTAGTTTTCGCCGAAAGCCAACTGACCGGCCCGGGCGGCCTCGCGTACCCGCTCCGCCGGGAAGGTCTTGCTGACGGCCAGCAGGCCGATGTTGTCAGGAATCCTTCCAGCCATTTTCGCTGCTGCGGCAATGCGCGCCCTTACAGCTTGCAAGTTGGTGGAAATTGTTGTCATAATGCACTGAAAAATCGGGGCAAGTATATCATTCCGCCACCGCCCTTTTTAGCTACGGCATAACGCCCGCTCGCGTGGGCATTAGCCTTCACTGAAGCTTCGTTTTCAATTTCAGGCGCCACGGAAACGCATTATGGATATTACCGAACTGCTCGCTTTCTCCGTCAAGAACAAGGCTTCCGACCTGCATCTGTCGGCCGGACTGCCGCCCATGATTCGCGTGCATGGCGATGTGCGGCGCATCAACCTGCCGCCGATGGAGCACAAGGACGTACACAGCATGGTGTACGACATCATGAACGACGGCCAGCGCAAGCATTATGAAGAAAATCTGGAATGCGACTTTTCCTTCGCCATCCCGAATCTCGCGCGCTTCCGCGTCAATGCCTTCGTCCAGCACCGCGGCGCCGGCGCCGTGTTCCGCACCATTCCCTCGAAGGTGCTGTCGCTGGAGGAGCTCAACTGCCCGAAGATTTTCAAGGATATTTCCGAGTATCCGCGTGGTGTCGTGCTGGTGACCGGGCCGACCGGTTCGGGCAAGTCGACCACCCTGGCGGCGATGGTCAACTACGTCAACGAGAACGAGCACGGCCATATCCTCACCGTCGAAGACCCGATCGAATTCGTGCATGAATCGAAGAAATGCCTGATCAACCAGCGCGAGGTGGGGCCTCACACCCTGTCTTTCAACAACGCCCTGCGCAGTGCCCTGCGAGAGGATCCGGACGTCATTCTCGTGGGTGAGATGCGCGACCTGGAGACCATCCGCCTGGCGTTGACTGCTGCGGAAACCGGCCACCTGGTGTTCGGTACCCTGCATACCAGTTCTGCCGCCAAGACCATCGACCGGGTCATCGACGTTTTTCCGGCAGCAGAAAAGGAAATGGTGCGGGCGATGCTGTCCGAATCGCTGCGTGCCGTAATATCCCAGACCCTGCTCAAGACCAAGGACGGTCAGGGTCGCGTGGCGGCGCACGAAATCATGATCGGTACGCCAGCCATCCGCAACCTGATTCGTGAAGCCAAGGTCGCCCAGATGTACTCGTCCATCCAGACCGGCCAGGCGCTGGGCATGCAGACCCTGGATCAGAATCTGGTCGATCTCGTCCGCCGCAATATCGTATCTCCGGCCGAGGCAAGAACAAAGGCCGCCAATAAGGACAGTTTTGCCGGTTAGCGAAGCTAACCGGCAAAATGGTGTCGCAGGCTGACATCGCGCGGAGCGTGATGTTAAGCGGCGGAGCCGCGGCCGGAGACACAATTCGCGTGTAACGCGAAAGGAGCGTAGAGAATGGAAAGAGACCAGGCACTCAAGTTCATGTATGACCTGCTGCGCCTCATGGCGCAGAAGAAGGGTTCAGATCTGTTCATCACCGCCGGCTTTCCGCCTGCCATCAAGGTGGACGGAAAGATTACGCCTCAGTCGAACCAGAGCCTGACGCCGCAACATACCGCCGAACTGGCGCGTGCCATCATGAACGACAGGCAGGCGGCCGAGTTCGAAGCCACCAAGGAGTGTAATTTCGCCATCAGTCCCGCCGGCATCGGCCGCTTCCGCGTCAATGCTTTCGTTCAGCAGGCGCGCATCGGCGTTGTGCTGCGTACCATCGCGACGACCATTCCGACTTTCGAGAGCCTGCAGCTACCGACGGTGCTCAAGGATATCGCCATGACCAAGCGTGGGCTGGTCATCCTGGTCGGCGGCACCGGCACGGGCAAGTCGACCTCGCTTGCTGCGATGGTGGACTACCGCAACGAGAACAGCTACGGGCATATCATCACTGTCGAGGACCCGATCGAATATGTGCATGAGCACAAGAAGTGCATTGTCACGCAGCGCGAGGTCGGCATCGATACCGATACCTGGGGGGCGGCGCTGAAGAACACCCTGCGCCAGGCGCCGGATGTCATCCTGATGGGCGAGATCCGCGACCGCGAGACGATGGACCACGCCATCGCCTTCGCCGAGACCGGCCATCTGTGCATGGCCACGCTGCACGCCAACAGTACCAACCAGGCGCTCGATCGCATCATCAACTTCTTTCCGGAGGAGCGGCGCCAGCAGTTGCTCATGGATCTTTCGCTTAACGTACGCGCGTTCGTTTCGCAGCGCCTGATCCCGATGAAGGACGGCAAGGGGCGCGCAGCGGCGTTCGAGGTCATGCTCAATTCGCCGCTGATTTCCGACCTCATCTTCAAGGGCGAGGTGCATGAGATCAAGGAGGTCATGAAGAAATCGCGTGAACTGGGCATGCAGACTTTCGATCAGTCCCTCTTCGACCTCTACGAGGCAGGCAAGATCAGCTACGAGGATGCACTGCGCAATGCCGACTCGGTGAACGACCTGCGCCTGACCATCAAGCTGTACGGCAAGGAATCAAAGGATCGCGACCTTGCCGCAGGCATCCAGCACCTTGACATCGTGTAGGTCGGGCTTCAGCCCGACAACAGCGGCTTATCAACCGCCCAAGTCGGCCTGAAGGCCGACCTACAAGCCCGACCTACGCAGGCTTCCGCCGCAGCGAGCCGGCGATGATCCTGTATTCCAGCAAGCGGCATTCCAGCGCGCCATTGAATAGCGGCGTACGCTTCGAGGCCTTCAGGCCGATCAGCTTGGGCAACTGGGGATCAGCCGAGATGAAGTAGCAGCGCCAGCCGGCGAAGCGCTGCTTGAGTGCGTCTCCCAGCCGGGGATAGAAGGCTTCCAGCCATTCCGCTTCCTCCAGCCGCACGCCATAGGGGGGGTTGGCGACCAGCACGCCTTCCGCCACCGGCGGACTGCGCTGCAACAGATCGGCACACTCAAGCTGCACGCACTCGTGCATTCCCGCCGCGGCGAGATTCTGCCGCGCCCGTTCGATCTGATCCATGCTGATGTCGCTGCCAAAGATCGGCTGCGGCACGACGGGTTTCCTGCGCGCTTCCGCTTCCGCCAGGAGCTTTTGCCAGAGCGCCGCATCGAAGTTGTTCAGGCGAAGAAACCCGAACTTGCGCGCCAGTCCCGGCGCGATGTCGTGGGCCATCAAAGCCGCCTCGAGCAGGAATGTTCCCGAACCGCACATGGGGTCGAGCAGCGGCGTACCCGGCTGCCAGCCGGAAAGGAGAAGAATGCCAGCGGCGAGATTTTCCTTCAGCGGCGCCTCGACCGAGGCGTACTTGAAGCCGCGCTTGTAGAGCGGCTCGCCCGAGGTGTCGAGATAGAGCGTCGCCTCGCGATCGGTGAGGAAGGCGTGTATGCGCACGTTCGGCTCGGCGGTGTCTACGCTGGGCCGCTCGCCCGTTTCGGCACGGAAACGATCACACACCGCATCCTTGATGCGCAGGGTGATGAAGTCCAGGCTCTTCAGCGGGCAGCGGATGGCCGTCATGTATACGCGCAGCGTGCGGTGCACGGCGAAGCGCTCGTGCCAGGGCACGTCGTGGGCCAGGCGATAAATATCCTCCTCGCGACTGTAGGGACCGTGGGCGACGCGCCAGAGGATGCGGGTGGCGATGCGGCTCCACAGGTTGGCGCGATAGCAGGTCTCCCAGTCACCGGCGAAGCCGACCCCGCCGGCAACGGCTGCGGTTTGCGTTGCGCCGGCTGCGGCCAATTCCATGATCAGCTGATCTTCCAGCCCGCGCGGACAAGTGGCGAAGAAATGTTCCATTAGAAAGGTTTGAACAGCGCCAGCCACACTGCGGCGAAAAGGATCAGTACCGGAAATTCATTGAACCAGCGGAACCAGACATGGGATTTCGTGTTGCGGTCTTGCGCGAAATCCTTGAGCAGCTTGCCGCACCACAGGTGGTAGACGACCAGCACCAGAACAAGGGCGAGTTTGGCGTGCACCCAGGAACCCCAGGGCCCGTAGCCGAGCCAGAGCCAGATGCCGAAGAGCACGGTGAATATGGCGCCCGGCGCCATAATGCCGAAATACAGCTTGCGTTCCATGATCTTGAAGCGTTCGCGGCTTGGCGCGTCGGAGCTCTGCGCGTGATAGACGAACAGGCGCGGTAGATAGAACAAGCCGGCGAACCAGGCCACCATAAAAACGATGTGCAGCCATTTCACCCAAAGCATGTCAGACGGTCTCCTCATGAATGGCGTCGAGCGCGGCGGAAACATCGGGGTGCTTCAGGCGCACGCCCAGTTCGCGTTTGATGCGGCGGTTCGTCAGGCGACGCGACTCTCCCATGAAGGACAGCATGGCAGGCGAGAGGCGCTGCTCGATTTCTGCGCGCGGCAGGCGGGGGGCACGCGGCAAGCCGAGATGATCGGAAATCAGATCGAAGTACTCGCCCATTTTCAGCACAGACTCATCCGAGGCATTGTAGATGCGGCCCGATCGTCCGCGCGCTAGAGCAGTCTGCGCAATGGCGGCGAGATCATCGGCGTGGATGTGGTTGGTGTGGATGTCTTCTTCATCGCGCAGCAGCGGCAACCCGCGTGCGAGCCGCGCGAGAGGCAGGCGGTCGCCGGCATAGATGCCCGGCGCGCGCAGGATGGAGACGGCGACGCGATGACTGCGTCCGAAACATCGCAGTCGCGCCTCGGCATCGGCCCGTCGCTGTGCCCGTGCCGTCTGCGGACGGACCGGATGCTCCTCGGAAACGCAGGCGCCACGGCAATCCCCATACACCCCGCTGGTACTGATATAGACGAGACGGCGTGGTAGAATTTTTCTCGTCGACAGCGCCGCCAGCAGCGCGCGCGTGCGCGCATCGCGCAAGCCGTTACACTGGGGTGGCGCGAAATGCAGAATCAGGTTGCCGATGCCGGCCAGCCGCTTCAGCGTGTGCGGTTTGTCCAGGTCGGCGTGAAGCGGCGTGACACCCATCTCGCGCAGTTCGCGATGGAGCCCGTCGGAGCGCACCGCAGCATAGACGCGGTAATGCTTGACCAGCCATGGGAGCGCGCGCCGCGCGATGTCGCCGCAGCCAATGATGAGCAATCGTTGCACCGGCGCATTTTAGCGGAATTCCCCTTCCATCATTTCCGAACGCCATGCCCCATCGCATTACGATAGAGCCCAGTCAGCATCAATTCGACGTTGAGCCCGGCAACACCCTCCTGCGCGCAGCGCTGGATGCCGGCATCAATCTGCCCTACGGCTGTCGCAACGGTGCTTGCGGCGCCTGCAAGGGGCGGATCGTCTCCGGGCAGGTCGATCGCGGCGACTATTCGGAAGGTGCGCTGAGCGATGCGGAAGTCACCAGGGGCTATGCCCTGTTCTGCTGCGCGCGGCCGCTGTCCGATCTCACCATCGCCTGTCGCGAGGTTGGCGCGGCGCGAGACATCCCGGTGAAAACACTGCCCAGTCGCGTTCAGAAAATTACGCTTCTTGCGCCGGACGTGATGCGGTTGCAACTCAAGCTGCCAGCCAGCGAGCGCCTGCAGTTTCTGGCCGGGCAGTACATCGACATCCTGCTGCGGGACGGCCGCCGTCGCAGCTTTTCCATCGCCAACGCGCCGCATGACGACGAATGCCTGGAGCTGCACATCCGCCAAGTGCCGGAGGGACACTTCACGCGTCATGTCTTCGAAGCCATGCAGGAGCGCGATATCCTGCGAATCGACGGGCCGCATGGCCGTTTTTTTCTGCGTGAGGAAAGTACCAAGCCGATCATCCTGCTGGCCGGCGGCACCGGCTTTGCCCCGATCAAGGCCCTTGTCGAGCATGCCTGGCATCAGAATATCCTTCGGCAAATGGCGCTCTACTGGGGTGCGCGCGATCGGGCCGGTCTCTACATGCATGAATTGGCGGAAGCCTGGGCGGCTGACCATGCCGGTTTCCGTTTTATTCCGGTGCTGTCCGAGGCGCAGCCCGCTGAGGGCTGGCAGGGCCGAAGCGGCTGGGTGCATCAGGCGGTCGTCGACGATTTCCCCGACCTTTCGGGCCACCAGGTTTATGCCTGCGGTGCGCCAGCAATGATCGAGGCGGCACGGCACGATTTTATTTCCCGGTGTGGCCTCAAGGAGGAGGATTTTTTTGCCGATGCTTTCACTTTCGCTGTGGAATCTGTAAGCCCATGAGTCAGCCCATCTTCATCAGCCGCGAGCCGGTGCTCAACCGCAGCCGTGCGATTACCGCCACCCGGCTTACGGTACTGGCCCCAGGGAGTTCCGGCACCTGCGCAAAAATTGCAGCTGAGCTGAACCGGCTGTCCGAGGTATGGCTAGCCACGCGCACGGTGTTTGTCGGCTTGGGCGATGCGGCGCCGGACGCCGGACTGCTCGATTGGCAGGTACCGCAGAACGCCATGATCGAGATCCCCGCCGCCACGCTGGGCAATCCGGCAACCCTGGAATTGATGCAAAGCCTGCAGCAGGCCGGGGTATCGATGTGCCTGGACGGCTTTACTGCCGGCATGGCGTTGCCTGCCAGCGTGGATTTCCGCTTCACCTTGGCCGAAACCACGGCAAATATCGAAGGCGCCCCCGGCCTCCTGCTGGCCAAGGGCCTGGCGGACAATGCCCAGTTCGATGCCTGCATAAACAAGGGCTTCGGCGGCGCTTCCGGCTGGTTTTTCCTGAAGGGAGTGACGCCGGCAAAGAAACTCAATCCCGGTCAGGCGCAGACCATCCGCCTGCTCAACCTGGTGCGTGCCAATGCCGACATCAAGGAGATCGAGGCGGCGTTGAAGCAGGATGTGGTCCTCTCCGTGAAGCTGCTGCGCTACATCAATTCCGCTGGCTTCGGCCTCGCCGTGGAGATCCAATCGTTTCGCCATGCCGTCACCATGCTCGGCTACGACAAGCTGAACAAGTGGCTTTCCCTGCTGCTGGTGACCTCCAGCAAGGACGCGGCGGCGCCGGCGCTGATGCAGGCGGCCATCGCGCGCGGCCGCTTCATGGAATTGACGGCGAAGGGCTACGTGGACAAGAACGAGCTGGACAACCTGTTCATCACCGGCGCTTTCTCCCTGCTCGACATCCTGCTCGGCGTCCTGATGGAAACGGCGCTGGCCGACATGCATTTGCCCGATACCATCAACGATGCGCTGATTTCCGGCAGCGGGCCGTATGCGCCCTTCCTGGCTTTGGCCCGTGCAGGCGAACAAACCGATTACACCAAGTTTTCCGCCCAGGCTGCCGAATTGCAACTGGACGCGGAAACGGTCAACCAGGCCCAGATGGAAGCGCTCGTCTTCGCCGACAGCCTGCAACTCAACTAGTTTTATTCAGCCGGCCGCGAACCACCGCGGCAATCGTGTTCAGGATGAAGGCCAGCAGCGCCAGTGCGTTCAGCGCGCCGCCGGCACTGCGCCATTCGTGAAGCGCCGCGGCATCGCCGGCAAGGCGGACGATCAGCGACAGATGCAACAGCGCCAGCGGCGCATAGAAGACTGGATGGTAGGGCACCGCCACGCGCAGCACGGCGGGGAAGATCACCGGCGCGTGACCGAACACCATCGAAAAGACGAAGCCCAGCATCAGGGCGTGCAGGGCGGCATCGTATGACAGGCTGCCCGGCGCCAGTCCCGCCGCGAGGATGACTCCCCCGGCCAAGGCCAGCCAGACATAACCGGAGAGCAGGCAGACGGCGATGAAGCGCGTCAATCCCGAGTCCTTGACCGTGCGCCGCGCGATGTCTTGGCGCAACAGCCACAGCGACAGGGCCAGCAGCGCCGCGCCAAACACCTGCGCCTGAAAGACCATTCCAAAAGTCAGTCCCGCCAGCACGGCGATGAAAACGCGCTTTGCCATCGGAGAGGGCGGCAGGAAGCGCGACAGCTCCAGTCGTTCGCCGGCGATGGTCAGCACGAGAAAACCCGCCCACCACGGCACCACGTCGAATACCGACATGCCGCCCAGCCAGAGCAGATTGCCAGTCAGCCAGCTCGCCGCGCCTGCCGCCAGCGTGAGGGTGAACAGGGCGCGCTGGCGCAGGAACACAAAGACGGATCCGGCGAGCAGCACCACGCTGCCAACGGCAAGGAATGCCTGGCCGGCAACCATGGGTGCGCCGGCAATCAGCAGAAGGCCGCCGGCACCGCTGGCAAGCGGGCCCAGGTAGGCCCAGCGGCGCGCCAGCGCCACGGCGCGCTCGAGGCCGATCACCGTGCCGAAAAAGCCGCACACCATGAGCGGGCCGTGGGCGGCAGCGAGTTCCGCAGCAGGCAGCGGCACGGTCCAGCCCAGCCGCAACAGCCCGGCGCCCACCCCGATGATGAGGCTGGCGAAACCGAGGATCAGCAGCGGGATGCGCAGCGGCGGCGGAATGTCCTTGGCGGCTACCATCCGAAATGCTTCTTGGCGTGCGCCGACATCAAGCCGGCATGCCAGGCAGGCTCCCACACCAGTTCGACCGTCACTTCTCCGGCATCGGGCAGGGCGGCGCGGATGGCGGCCTGGGCCTGGTCGACCAGCATCGGCCCGACGGGGCAGGCCGGCGTGGTCATGGTCATGTCGACGACGACATGGCCGGGCGCAGCGTCTATGCGGTAGACGAGGCCGAGGTCGACGATGTTCATCCCCGCTTCCGGATCGATGACGCTGCGCAGCGCCTCGCGCACCGCTTCTTCGGAGATCATGGCGTCATTCCCCGAGATAGGCTTCACGCACTTTCGGATTGGCGAGCAGGGCTGGCGCGGCGTCGGTCAGGGTGATGGCGCCACTTTCCATGACGTAGCCGCGCGAGGCGACGGACAGCGCCAGCTTGGCGTTCTGCTCCACCAGCAGGAGGGTGACGCCCTGCGCGGCGACGGACTGGATCACCTCGAACACTTTCTGCACCATCAGCGGCGCCAGGCCCATCGAGGGCTCGTCGAGCAGCAGCAGGCGGGGGCGGCTCATCAGCGCGCGGCCGATGGCCAGCATCTGCTGTTCGCCGCCGGAGAGCGTGCCGGCCACCTGCCTGGCGCGTTCCTTCAGGCGCGGCAGCAAGCCGAAGACGCGATCGAGGTCGGCGGCGATTTCGGCCTTGTCGTTGCGGCAGTAGGCGCCCATGTCGAGATTCTCGGCCACCGTCAGACGCGCGAAGATGCCGCGCCCCTCCGGCACCAGGGTCATGCCGGCGCCGATGAGCTCATGCGGCGGTCGGTGCAGCAGGCTGTGCCCGTCGTAATGCATCGTGCCCTGAGCCGGCAGCAGGCGCGCCAGCGCCTTCAGCGTGGTGGTCTTGCCGGCGCCGTTGGCGCCGATCAGGCAGACCGTCTCTCCGGCGGCGACTTCGAAGCTGATGCCCTTCACGGCGGCGATGCCACCGTAATTGACGTGAAGATTGCGTACTTCCAGCATCGGGACGACCGGGACGGCGCTCATGCGACGGTTCCGCCCAGATAGGCTTCAATCACTTTTGGGTCACGTTGTACTTCAGCCGGCACGCCTTCGGCAATTTTCTCGCCGTAATCGAGCACGGCAACGCGGTCGCACAGTCCCATCACCAGCTTCACGTCGTGTTCGATGAGCAGGATGGTGAGGTCGTCGGCGCGCAGGGCTTCGATCAGTTTCCTGAGGGCTCCGGTTTCCGTTGCGTTCATGCCGGCAGCCGGTTCGTCCAGCGCCAGCAGCTTCGGCTCGGTGGCAAGCGCGCGCGCGATCTCCAGGCGGCGCTGGTCGCCGTAGGAAAGATGGCGCGCCTGGGTGTCGCCGCGCCGCTCGATGCCGACATAACGCAGCAGTTCATGGGCGCGCTGCGCGATGGCTTCCTCCTCGTCGCGCGTGGCGCGGTCGCGCAGCATGGCGCCAAAAACGCCGGCGCGCGTGCGCAGATGGCGGCCGACCATGACATTCTCCAGCGCCGTCATGTTGCCGAACAGGCGGATGTTCTGGAAGGTGCGCGCGATGCCGGCCGCGGCGACCTCATGCGGGGCGGAAATGTTGAGCGGCGCGCCGTCGAAAACGAAGCGGCCCTGGTCCGCCGAGTAGAGGCCGGTGAGGACGTTGAAGAAGGTGGTCTTGCCGGCGCCGTTGGGTCCGATCAGGCCGTAGATCTCGCCGCGCCCGATGGTCAGCGAGACCTGGTGCAGCGCACGCACGCCGCCGAAGCTCTTGCCGATCGATTGCGCCTCGAGCAGCGTTCCGCTCATTTGGCCTGTCCCGCCGCCGGGACGATCGTTGATTTTGGAGCGTAGCGAACCACCGTCACCCCCTTCCCTGGGAAGGGGGTTGGGGGGAAGGTAATTCCTCTTCCGAAAACTCGCGCTTGTGGCGCGCCTCCGGCCAGAGGCCGGCCGGGCGGAAGCGCATGGTCAGGACGAGGACCATTCCGAAGAGCAGCATGCGCAGCACCTCGGGATCGATGACCATGCGCCCGAACAGGGCGTTCTGCGCCGGCACGACGGTGTAACGCAGCAGTTCCGGCACGAAGGAAAGCAGGATGGCGCCGGCGATCACGCCCCAGATGTTGCCCATGCCGCCCAGCACGACCATCGAGAGCACCAGAATGGATTCGTGCAGGACGAAACTCTCCGGGCTGATGAAGCCCTGCATGGCGGAGAACATGCCGCCGGCGATGCCACCGAAGCTGGCGCCCATGGCGAAGGCGAGCAGCTTGATGTTGCGCGTGTTGATACCGCAGGACTTGGCGGCGACTTCGTCTTCGCGGATCGCCACCCAGGCTCTACCGATGCGGGAGTTCTGCAGGCGCAGGTTGATGACGATCACGGCGAGCAGCAGCAGGAGCAGCATGTAGTAATACTTTGTCGGTCCGGTAAAGGCCAATCCGAACAGGCTGTCGGTGCCCTGGAACTCGATGCCGCCGAGCGAGAATGGATCGATCAGCGTGATGCCCTTTGGCCCGTTGGTGATGTTGAAGGGCGAGGACAGATTGTTCATCAGGATGCGTACGATTTCGCCGAAGCCGAGGGTGACGATGGCGAGATAGTCGCCGCGCAGGCGCAGGGTGGGTGCGCCCAGCACGATGCCGGCAAGGCAGGCGAACAGGGCGCCGATCGGCAGGATGACCCAGAAGGGCAGGTGCAGGCCGAAGTGCGGCGATGCGAGCAGGGCGTAAACGTAGGCGCCGACTGCGTAGAAGGCGATGTAACCGAGATCGAGCAGACCGGCGAAGCCGACCACGATGTTCAGTCCAAGTGCCAGGAAGACGAACAGGATGGCCAGGTTGGTGATGCGCACCCAGGCCGTGCCGACCTGGGTCAGCACCAGCGGCAGCGCAATGAGCGCACAGGCCACCAGCACAACACCGATCCAGAAGCGCAGCGTGTGTCCGCCGATGCCTGAGGTCATGCCCGCTCCGAGACGCGCTCGCCAAGCAGGCCCGAGGGCCTGAACACCAGCACTGCAATCAGCACCAGGAAGGCAAAGACATCCTGGTAATTGCTGCCCATCAGCACCAGGTGGCCGTCGGCCGCGCAGCGTTCCGCGACCAGTTCCTTCATGAGCGGCCATTTGCACAGATCGGTGAATTCCCCGATGTAGCCGGCGCCGAGCGCCTCGACCAGACCGAGCAGGATGCCGCCCAGCATGGCGCCGGCGAGGTTGCCGATGCCGCCCAGAACGGCCGCCGAGAAGGCCTTCAACCCCAGCATGAAGCCCATGGTGTAGTGGGTGATGCCGTAATAGGCGCCGACCATCACGCCCGCCACTGCCGCCAGGCCCGCAGCGATGACGAAAGTGGCGGCGATGACGCGGTTGGCATCGACGCCCATCAGGCTGGCCATGTGCACGTTTTCCGCGGTGGCGCGGATGGCGATGCCGAAGCGGGTGCGATAGACGAAGGCGGTGAGCCCCGCCATCATCGCGACGGAGAGCAGGATGATGGCGATCTGCACGCCGCTGATGGCGGCGCCGCCGATCGAGTAGATCGGGTTGTCGATGATCTGCGGAAAGGCGAGCGGGTTGCGGCTCCAGACCATGAGCGCCAGCTGCTGCAGGACGATCGACATGCCGATGGCAGTGATCAGCGGCGCCAGGCGCGGCGCGTGGCGCAGCGGCCGGTAGGCCACCCGCTCAAGCATGTAGCCGATGGCCATGCAGGCCGGAATCGCCGCCAGGAGTCCGGCCAGCATGATCGCCATGGGCGGCAGGGGCGTGCCCGCGCCGACCAGTCCCGTGATGACGGAAAAGGCCACCATGGCGCCGATCATGACGACCTCGCCATGGGCGAAGTTGATGAGCTGGATGACGCCGTAGACCATGGTGTAGCCGAGCGCCACCAGGGCGTACACGCTCCCGGTGGTCAGGCCGTTGATGATCTGCTGGATGAATATGTCCATGGCAAGTCTTCAGCGCCCGCCCGGCCGTCCGAAGGGCGCTGAGCGCCCCCTCGGGGGGCAGCGAACGAAGTAAGCGTGGGGGTGGATCATCTCATGGAGAAACGGCACCCGAGGGTGCCGTTTCAGCGGAGGCGATGCGTGCTTACTTCTTCTCTGCCGCCGGGGCGCCTGCCATGCCGCCCATTGCGGCGGGCTGGGCCGGGGTGGCAGCGGGTGCTGGCGCAGTTGCAGCGGCGGCCTGGGCGTATTCATCCACCGTCATCGACTTGCCGCCCTTGATGATGGCGATCGGCGCGACCTTGCCTGCCTTCATGGTGAAGATCGTCATCTCGGCGTCCTTGCGGTCACCCTTCTCGTCGAACTGGATGCTGCCGCTGGCGCCGTTGTAGTTGATCTTGGCCAGTTCCGGCAGGTACTTCGCCGGTTCGGCCGAGTCGGCCTTCTGCATTGCGGCGATCAGCAGCTTGGCTGCGTCGTAGGTGAAAGGTGCATAGAGGATCGGATCGATCTTGAATGCCGCCTTGTAGCCATCGAGGAATTTCTTGCCCGAAGCCTGGACCGGAATGCCGGCCTGCGAGCAGATCAGTCCCTCGGCGGCCGCGCCGGCCAGCTCGGCCATCTTGTCGGTGCAGGCGCCGTCGCCGAAGGAGAAGGGCGCCGCGATCTTCAGTTCGCGCGCCTGCTTGAGCAGCGGGCCGCCGGTGGCGTCCATGCCGCCGTAGAACACCGCGTCGGGCTTCTTGCCCTTGATCTTGGTCAGCACCGCCTTCCAGTCGGCAGTCTTGTCGGTGCCTTTCTCGCGCGGCAGCACGGTGACGCCGGCCGCCTTGAGGGTTTTCTCGACTTCGTTGGCGAGGCCTTCGCCGTACGGCGTGGCGTCGTCGATGACGGCAACCGTCTTCGGCTTGAACTGGCCGACGAGGTAGTTGGCGACCGCGGGGCCCTGCTGGTCGTCGCGGCCGACGACGCGGAAGACGTTGTTGAAGCCCTGCTCGGTGAGCGCGGGGTTGGTGGCCGAGCCGGAGATCATCGGGATGCCGGCCTGCTTGTACACGGATGAAGCCGGGATGGTGGTGCCGGAATTGAGATGGCCCACCACGCCGGCGACTTTGGCGTCGACCAGCTTCTGTGCCACCGTGTTGCCGACTTTCGGATCGGCCTGGTCGTCTTCCGGCAGGAATTCGAACGTCACCTTGCGTCCGCCGAGCATGATGCCGGCGGCATTGGCTTCATCGACAGCCAGGCGCGCGCCATTTTCGTTGTCCTTGCCCAGGTGCGCGATGCCGCCGGAGAGCGGGCCGACGTGGCCGATCTTGACGACGAGGGGCGGCGGCGCGGCCGGGGCGGCCTGAGGCGCGGGAGCTTGCTGCTTGGGTTCTTCCTTGCCGCAGCCGAACGCGACAAAGGTGGATGCGACAACGAGGCTGATGGTCTTGACGGTAAAACGCATGGGTATTGTCTCCAGGTAGTGCAGCTAGTTGTTATGGCCAAAGTGTGTGCGGGATTGTGCTGCCCGGTCTTGGCAATGTCAATAAAAAAGCCAGCCCGAGGGCTGGCTTTTTTATCGGAGAAAGTGCTTACTTGGTGGCCAGAACCCAGGCCACCAGCTTCTTGATGTCGGCGTCTGAAAGGGCCGGGTTCGGCGGCATCGGCACGGTGCCCCAGGCGCCGGAGCCGCCTTTCTTGACTTTGCCTTCCAGCATCGCGACTGCATCGGCCTTGCCGGCATATTTCTTGGCGACATCCTTGTAGGAGGGGCCGACGACTTTCTTGTCGAGGGCGTGGCAGCTCATGCAGTTCTTGGCTTTCGCCAGGGCTTCGTCGGCGGAGGCCTGGCCGGCGATGAGCAGGCCGGCGCCAGCGAGCAGCAGGGTCTTGATCAGTTTCATTTCTTGAATTCCTCTTAGGCGTGGTTGAAAAACATAGTTTTCAGGGAAGGCTCACCTGCGCCAGCAGGTTAAGCGAAGCGGCCGTAGCTAAAATGCGCCGCTACTCTAAATCAATTCCGGGGTCTTGCAAACCCGTTCCAGGCAAGAGTAATCATTGATCGGCTCAAGACATTTAACGCCTGAGCAGACCCATGCGTTGACGTCGCTTTTCAAGGGCTTGTCGAGAGAAGCGGGTAGTTTGTGCGGCAGGCTTGCAGGCAGACTCACCGTCATGGCCCAGGGCCAGTATTGAACGGCGGTTTTCCGTTTCCAGTCAGTGAGTTGTTCGTGTGGCCCGCATAAAACCACAATGGCAGGCGGGGTTATGGTCTCCTCCAGCGCCATGAGCAGGGTGGCAAAGCCGCCGGGCTGTCTTGCCATGTCCGGGTAGTACAGCCGCAGGGTGCGCTCCGCCGCTTCGAGGTAGCGCAGTTCGCCCGTGACATGGCCCAGCCGCTGCAAGGCATAGGCGGCGACGCCGTTGCCCGAGGGCGTGGCATTGTCGTGGCCGGTCTTGACGCGGTGGATCAACGCTTCATGATCGTGGCTGGTGAAGAAGAAGCCGCCCGCGTCATCCTCGAAATGGGTCAGCAGGGCATCGCCGAGCGCTTCTGCGAAGGCGAGCAGTCCGGCATTGAATTCCGCCTGCAGCAACTCCAGAACAGCCTTGAGCAGATAGGCATAGTCGTCGAGATAGGCATTCAGGTGGGCGCAGCCATCCTTGCTGGTCGCCAGCAAACGACCGTTCTTCCACATGTTCTTGCGGATGAAGTCCAGCGCGCGGCGCGCCGAGTCCAGCCAGTCGTCGCGGCCGAAAACGCGGCCGGCATGGGCCATGCCCTCGATCATGAGGGCATTCCAGCTGGTCAGGATCTTCTCGTCGCGGCCCGGGCGGATGCGCGTCTCGCGCGCTGTGAAGAGCTTCTCTTTCGCCGATTTCAGCAGGCCCTCGCATTCCACTATCGACCGGCCAAGCGATGCGGCAACGTCGGCAAGCGGCTGCGCAACCAGCAGGTGCCAGTGGCGCCCCTCGAAATTGGCCGGCTGCTCCAGGCCGTAGTGCGCAGCGACGACGGCATATTCCGCCGCCGTAGTGTGGCGACTGACTTCTGCCGGCGTCCATACATAGAACTTGCCTTCCTCGTGCTCGGAATCGGCATCCAGCGAGGAATAGTAGCCGCCGTCCGGCGACTGCATTTCGCGCATGACCCAGCCGGCGGTTTTCTCGGCGACACGCTTGAAAAGCGGTTCTTCTGAAACCAGCCAGGCATCCGCATTGAGGCGCAGCAGCGGTCCGTTGTCGTAGAGCATCTTCTCGAAGTGCGGGATCGCCCAGCGCTCATCCACGCTGTAGCGGCTGAAGCCGCCGCCGAGTTGGTCGTAGATTCCCCCCTCCGCCATGCAGCGGAGGGTATGCAGCGCCATCTCGCCGCAGCGGGCCTCACCCGTGGCGGCATGACGGCGCAGCAGCAGTTCCAGGTCGGCCGGATGGGGGAATTTCGGTGCGCCGCCGAAGCCACCGAACTCGGGATCGTAGGTCTGCGCGGCGCGTTCGATGGCGAGTTTGAGCGGGGCGGCGGAGAGGTCGCCGCTCAACGGTTGGGTGGCGGCACCCGCCGAGAGCGCCTTGAGCAACTCATTGTTCTGCTGCTCGATGCCGCCGCGGCGGTCGTGCCAGGCCTCCGCCACGCGCTCGCACAAGTCGGGGAAGCCGGCCAGGCCGTAGCGCGGCGCCTTGGGGAAGTATGTGCCGCCGAAGAAGGGCGCGCCGTCCGGGGTGAGGAACATGGTCAGCGGCCAGCCGCCGGCCCGGCCGGTGAGCATCTGGTGGGCGGTCTGGTAGATCTGGTCGAGGTCGGGTCGCTCCTCGCGGTCCACCTTGATATTCACAAACAGGCGGTTCATTACCGCCGCGACTTCGGTGTCCTCGAAGGATTCATGGGCCATGACATGGCACCAGTGGCAGGCGGAATAACCGATCGAGAGCAGGATCGGCTTGCCTTCCCGCTTGGCCAATGTGAGCGCTTCCTCTCTCCAAGGACGCCAATCCACAGGGTTATCTGCGTGTTGCTGGAGATAGGGCGAGGTTTCGCTGGCGAGTTGGTTGGGCATGCTGAAACCTTTAATTCCGAGTAATTTTGTCGGAATTATGGGCCTGCATCAGTCAGAGGGCAAGTTTCGTTCAGGTGTCAAAAAGGGACTGCCACCAGCGGCGGCGATTATCCGGCAAAGGCCCGGTGCGCTGCACTTCGACCGGCGGCACCCGGCTCATGACCCAGCCGGGCGGCGGCGGGTTCTTGCTGAAGCCGCAGGAAACGCCGAGGTTGTTGGGGTCGTAGACCTTCACCATGCGCGGCGCCTCGACGTCGTCGGCGTAGACGATGCCGCAGTAGTCGTGGTGATGTTCCTTGTGCAGCAGGGCGTCGGTTTCCGCGATGAAGCGTTCGACCTCGGTGGCCGTGGCCGGCGCCGTGGGCGGGGGCTCGCCGACGGCGTAAAGATACCAGCCGGCGCCGCGGTCGATGCGCGCCCAGAAGTCGGTGAGCTGCTGCCAGGAGAGCAGGCTCCAAAGCCGGCCGCAATACAGGGCCTCGAATTCGCTTTGCGTTTCCTGCGCAGTCATTGGCCGAGTTGGGAGAGGTCGAGGCGCCCTGCCTTGAGGGGCGGGCACCAGTAGTAGCCGCCGGTGACGGGCCGCGAGAAGGTGAACAGCGCATCGGTGATGCCGTCATCGAGTCCGGCCATGTGCCGCAGCACGCGCTCGTAGCGGTCGAGGTCGGCGCCGAAGGCGACGAACACCAGGCCGCGCTCCTGCGCGCCGGCCCAGGGCATGGAGCGGCGCAGCATGAAGGCCGGCGGCTCGAAGCTTTCCTGGGCGGTGCGCTTGACGTGAGCGGATTCCGGCGCCTCATCGAACTCCTCGTTGTCGGCACGGCGCCGGCCGATGATGTCGTCCTGCGCCGCCTGTGAATGGGCGCGGAAGTGCTCGAGGTCGTGCACCCAGCGCTGCACGGCGACATAGCTGGAGCCGGCCATGCCGGCGCCGGCCGCAACCAGGGCGGCGGCTACGGCCTCGTCGTCCTGCGGATTCTCCGTGCCGTCCTCGTAGCCGGTGAGGTCGCGGCCGCCGGCGTAAAAAAACACGTCGGTGCCCTCTTCGAGCACGAACGCGCTGCCCAGCAGCGCCTTGACGCTTTCGCAGCGGTCGAACACCTCGCCGCGTTCCTCGCCGCGCAGGAACACCCACAGCGCCGCTTGCGTGGAGGGCACGGCGCAGCCCGTCCCGGCGAGGGCCGGAAAGGGGCGCAGCCCCGGCAGCGAAGCGCCGAGCGTCCTCACCAGGGGATCGCCGAGGCCGACCACGCCCCAGGCCGGATCGAAGCCATCGCGCAGCCGAGCCAGCGCCGGGCGCGGATCGGCTTCCAGCGCCAGGCGGAAAACAAGGGAGAGGCCGCAAGGCGGCGCCGGCGCGAGGATGTCGGGCTGACAGGGGTGCTGCTTCATGTTCGCAGCATCTCTCTCAGCGCTTGAGTTGGCTGACGTCGCGTACCGCGCCATTGGAAGCCGAAGTCGTCAGCGCGGCGTAGGCCTGCAGCGCGACGGACACCGTGCGCTGGCGGTTGGCGGGCTGCCAGGCAGCGGCGCCGCGCGCTTCCATGGCCTGTCGCCGTGTCGTGAGGACTGACTCTTGCACGGCGAGGTGGATGCGCCGGTTGGGGATGTCGATCTCTATGGTGTCGCCTTCCTCGACCAGGCCGATGGCGCCGCCGGCCGCCGCTTCGGGCGAGGCGTGCCCAATGCTCAGACCCGAGGTGCCGCCGGAAAAGCGTCCGTCGGTGAGCAGCGCGCAATCCTTGCCCAGGCCCTTCGCCTTGAGGTAGGAAGTCGGGTAGAGCATTTCCTGCATGCCGGGGCCGCCCTTGGGGCCCTCGTAACGGATCACCACCACGTCGCCCGCCCGCACCTGGTCGCCGAGGATGCCCTCGACGGCCGCCTCCTGGCTTTCATAGATGCGTGCCGGGCCCTTGAAGACGCGAATGGTCGACGTCGGCACGCTGGTGGTGTAACGCAGCTGCGCGGTCTCGTACATGCTCTCGTCCACGCCGGCGGTCTTGACGATGCAGCCCTCCCCGGCGATGTTGCCGAACAGTACGGCGAGCCCGCCGTCCTGCGTATAGGCGTGTTTCTGGTCGCGGATGCAGCCGTTTGCGCGGTCGAGGTCCAGCTTCGGATAGCGGCGGTTCTGCGAGAAGGCGACTTGTGTCGGCACGCCGCCCGGCGCCGCGCGGTAGTACTCCTGCACCGCTGCGCTGCTATTTCGCTTGACGTCGCAGCAGTCGAGCGCCTCGGCCATGCTGGGGTAGAGCACCGTCGGGCAGTCGCGGTTGATGAGGCCGGCGCGGTCGAGTTCGCCCAGGATGGCCATGACGCCGCCGGCGCGATGCACATCCTCCATGTGGTATTTCTGCGTCGCCGGGGCCACCTTGGCCAAACACGGCACCCGGCGCGAAATGCGGTCGATGTCGGCCATGCTGAAGTCCACACCCGCTTCCTGCGCGGCAGCCAAAAGGTGCAGCACCGTGTTGGTCGAACCGCCCATGGCGACGTCCAGCGCGACGGCGTTTTCGAAGGCGGCGTGGCTGGCGATGCCGCGCGGCAGCGCGCTCGCATCGTCCTGCTCGTACCAGCGCCGGCACAATTCGACGATGCGCTGGCCGGCTTTGACGAAAAGCTTCTCGCGGTCGGCATGGGTCGCCAGAAGCGAGCCGTTGCCGGGCAGCGCGAGGCCGAGCGCCTCGGTCAGGCAGTTCATAGAGTTGGCGGTAAACATGCCGGAGCAGGAGCCGCAGGTCGGGCAGGCAGAGCGTTCCATCGCCGCCACGTCGGCATCCGAATTCTTGCTGTCGGCGGCTTCGACCATGGCGTCAACCAGGTCGACCATGCGGTAGGCACCCTGCCACTTGACCTTGCCGGCTGCCATCGGCCCGCCGGAGACGAAGATGGCGGGGATGTTGAGGCGCAACGCCGCCATCAGCATGCCGGGGGGGATCTTGTCGCAGTTGGAGATGCACACCATGGCATCCGCCGTGTGCGCGTTGCACATGTACTCGACCGAGTCGGCGATCAGTTCGCGCGAGGGCAGCGAATACAGCATGCCGCCGTGGCCCATGGCGATGCCGTCGTCGACGGCGATGGTGTTGAACTCCTTGGCGACGCCGCCGGCCGCTTCGATCTCGCGCGCCACCAGTTGACCGAGGTCCTTGAGGTGCACGTGGCCCGGCACGAACTGGGTGAAGGAATTCACCACCGCGATGATGGGCTTGTCGAAATCGCCGTCTTTCATGCCGGTGGCGCGCCACAGCGCGCGCGCGCCGGCCATGTTGCGGCCGTGAGTGGAGGTGCGGGAACGGTATGCGGGCATGGTGGAACTCCGATATCGGCTAGAGACAATGCAGCATTGTATCGCTTCGAAATCGGCGCGGCCTGCCAGGAAAACATGGCCGGGGTCAGGGTTATTCGTAGCCGCCCTCACGCTGATGCCGAATAGCAAGAATAAGCGCAACGTCCGCAGCGACATCGTATCGGTAAAGTGCGATGTAGCCGCTACGCCCGCGCGAGATCACGAGTTCACGCAGACTGGCCTCTGCCTCGCGGCCGATGAGGGGGTGCTGCCTGAGGATGGCGAGGCCGTCGGTCAATACACGTGCTGTGGCTGCGGCGGCGTGCGCATCCTGTTCGATCAGGAAATCGGCCAGGCGCTCGATGTCGTGCAGCGCACACGGCGCCAGGACGAGGCGGGTCAAGGCGGGGTTTACAGCTTGCGGGGTTTCGGTTTGGCGGCGCGGCGGCCTTCGGTCTTCGCCATGATGTAGCTGAAGACCTCGTCGGCGTCGTAGACCAGACCGTATTGCGCCACCTCCTGCTCGGCCTTCAGGGCCGAGTCGAAAAAGGACTGGCGACGCTGGGCCAATGCCGCCTGGGCTTCGATGGCTTCCACCATCCAGGCATGGGGGGATTTGCCCGCGGCCGAGGCAGCGGACGTGACGCGGTCTTTCAGGTCGCCCGGGAGTTTGATGGTGGTTGTGACGGTCATGGCAGCTCCGGAGTAAGCGGTAATACAAAAGTATCACCTCGCCCGCCTCGCGTCAATTTGCCCTTATGATCCGATCTCCATGCTGACCTATCCCCACATCGACCCGATCGCCTTTTCCCTCGGCCCGCTCTCGGTGCGCTGGTACGGGCTGATGTACCTGGCCGGCTTCGTCGCCTTCGTCGCGCTGGGCCGCTGGCGCATCGCGCGCCGAGCGGACCTGAAATGGACGGTGAAGGACATCGACGATCTGTTGTTCTACGGCGTGGTCGGCGTGGTGATCGGCGGGCGGCTGGGGCAGGTGCTGTTCTACGAGCCGGGCTACTACCTGGCGCATCCGCTGGAAATATTCGCCGTATGGAAGGGTGGCATGGCCTTCCACGGCGGTTTTCTCGGCGTGCTGGTGGCCATGCTGCTGTATGCGCGCAAACGCGGCCTGACCTGGCTGGCGGTGATGGATTTCATCGCGCCGCTGGCGCCGGCGGGCCTCGGCTTTGGCCGCATCGGCAATTTCATCAATGGCGAACTGTGGGGGCGCGCCGCCGACCCGTCGCTGCCCTGGGCCATGGTGTTCCCGCATGTAGACAGCATTGCCCGCCATCCCTCGCAGCTCTACCAGGCGTTTCTGGAGGGGATCGTGTTGTTCGGCGTGCTGTGGTGGTTCTCTGCGAAGCCGCGCGCGACGGGTGCGGTGTCGGGGGTGTTCCTCATCGGCTACGGCGTGGTGCGCTTCGTCGCCGAGTTCTTCCGCGAGCCGGACGCCGGCATCTTCGGCCTCAGCTACACGGTGAGCATGGGGCAGTGGCTGTCGCTGCCGATGGTCGCCGCCGGCGTGGCGATGCTGCTCTGGGCGAAACGTCAGCGGTAGCGGTTGATGGCATCGCGGGTCTCCTGTGCCGCCTGGCGCGCGGCGGCAGCGAAATCCTCACCCGATCCGGCATACAGGATGGCGCGCGAGGAATTGATCATCAGGCCGGCGCCGGCCGCCGTCCTGCCGGCACTGACTGTTGCGGCGATGTCACCGCCCTGGGCGCCGATGCCCGGCACCAGCAGCGGCAGGTCGCCGACGCTGCGCCGCACCTCGGCCAGCTCGGCCGGGAAGGTGGCGCCGACCACCAGGGCGCACTGGCCGGAGGCGTTCCATTTCGTCGCCACCAGCTCGGCGACATGCTGATACAGCTTGCGTCCGCCCGTATCGAGGAACTGCAGGTCGGAGCCGCCGGCGTTCGAGGTGCGGCAGAGGATGATGACGCCGCGCCCCGGGTGGGCGAAGTAGGGTTCGACCGAATCGAAACCCATGTAGGGGTTCACCGTCAGCGCATCGGCGTCGTAGCGCTCGAAGGCTTCGCGCGCATACTGCTCGGCGGTCGAGCCGATGTCGCCGCGCTTGGCATCGAGGATGACCGGGATGCCGGGATGCCGGTCGTGGATGTGGCGGATCAGGGCTTCGAGCTGGTCCTCTGCGCGATGGGCGGCGAAGTAGGCGATCTGCGGCTTGAAGGCGCAGACGAGGTCGGTCGTGGCGTCGGCGATGGCGCGACAGAATTCGAATATGGCGTCGCCGCGGCCCGCCAATGCAGCAGGAAACTTCGCCGGGTCAGGATCGAGGCCGACGCAGAGCAAGGAGTCGTTCTTCGCCCAGGCGGCCTGCAGGGAGGTCGTAAAATCCATGCCGGTATTGTAGCCCGGACGGCTTTCCGTCGCCGTCTGGCGCAGTAGAATGGCCCATTCGGAGGGAACATGAATTCCAGACCTTTCAAGGTTCTCGGCATCCAGCAGATCGCCATCGGCGGCCCATCCAAGGAACGGCTGAAGACCCTGTGGGTCGACAAGCTCGGCCTGGCGGTGACCGGCAACTACGTCAGCGAGCGCGAAAATGTCGACGAGGACATCTGCGCCATGGGCAGCGGCCCGTTCAAGGTGGAAGTCGACCTGATGCAGCCGCTCGACCCGGAGAAGAAACCGGCCGTGCATGCCACGCCGCTCAACCACGTCGGACTTTGGATCGACGACCTGCCGAAGGCCGTGGAATGGCTGACGGCGCAGGGCGTGCGCTTCGCGCCGGGCGGCATCCGCAAGGGCGCGGCGGGCTACGACATCTGCTTCCTGCACCCGAAGGCCAGCGAGGAATTCCCGATTGCCGGCGAAGGTGTGCTGATCGAGCTGGTGCAGGCGCCGCCGGAAGTGATCGAAGCCTTTGCTGAACCCGGTGATTGTGTCGGGCTGAAGCCCGGCCTACGAAAACATACCGGCCTGTAGGTCGGCCTTCAGGCCGACTTCGGCGGTTGTGTCGGGCTGAGGAAACGAGGAGGAGAACACACGATGCGAAGAAGACTGTTTCTGGCGGGGCTCGCCGTCCTGCCGACGCTGACTTTCACCGGGTGCGCGACGACATCGAATGCCCAGGCCGACCGCGGCAAGGGCGTCATCGTCAGCTACGCCGCGCCCTACGACAAGATGTGGGCGGCGCTGATGGACATCCTGAAGGACCTCGGCCTGAAGGTGGGCAGCGCCGATGAGCAGCAGGGCGTCATCCTGATCGGGCAGGGGGCCTCGGCTTTCAGCTGGGGCGAGCGTGTCGCCATCTTCGTCGAGCGCATCGGCACGCAGGGCAATACGCGCGTCGAGGTGGTGTCGAAAGATGCACTTGGCACGAACATCACGGCGACCGACTGGGCTCAGAGAGTCCACGAGCGGCTGGCGAGCCGCTTCAAGCGCTACTAGTCGACCTCGATCAGCCCGGCAGGCGTCTTGAAGTAGGCGACGAGGCCTGGTGGTTCGTCCCGGCCACAGGGGAAGACGGCCAGCGTGCTGGCCAGGCCGAGCGTCGCGAGGGGGCTTCGTGCGCGTTCGGCTTCGGGATAAAAGCCTTCCAACTTCATCAGTTCGCATCCTGCCTCCGGCAGCCCGTCGGCGGGATGCGCCTCGGATTCCCACTCGATCAGCGCTGGCAGGAGGCCGTCCAGGGGCGGTTGTCCGTCCGTGGGCACGCTGAGGCGCCAGCGCAGTCCGTCGCGCGCGAGAGGCAGGATTTCGCCCGGCATTTCCGGGCAGGCGGCCAGCGCTGCGGCAAGATCATTCGTTCTGGCCACCCAGTGCACGAGTCGCGGCCGCTCGGCGATGCGGGCGCATGTTGCGGGGTCGTCCAGGCCGAACCAGCGCGGGCGTCCCGGTGCAGGTGCGGCGGGGTCGATGGCGATCACTTCCAGGTAGCGCTGCGGCCCGAGCTTGAGCAGGCGGTTGTGCGTACCCATCACGGCATGCTTGCCGCCCGGCGCCAGCGCCACGCCGAGCCGGGATTCCAGCCAGGCCGCACCTTCGTCCAGGCGCGCGGCTGCGACGACGAGGTGATCAAGCGTCGCGGCGAACGGCATCAGGCGAAGCGCACGATGGGCTGATCGACGGCGAGGCTGTCGCCCATCTTCGCCATGACCTCGGCGACGACGCAGTCCTGATCGGCCTTGAGGATGTTCTCCATCTTCATGGCCTCGATCACTGCCAGCTTCTCGCCGGCCTTCACTTCCTGCCCCGGCTTCAGCGCCAGATCGGTGAGCAGGCCGGGCATGGGCGAGAGCAGGAATTTGGACAGGTCGGGTTTCGGTTTGTCCGGCATCAGCGCGAGCAGGTGCGCTGCATGTGCCGTCATGACCATCATGTCGGCCTGCGTGCCCCAGTGCGTAACGCGATATCTGAGGCCGAGGCGCTCCACCTGCAAGCAGATGGGGGAACCGTTCCAGGCGCCGCGGAAAAGCAGGTCACCCAAGCGCCAGTTCGAGCGCAGTTCGCAGGTCTGGCCGTCGTGCGTGACCGCATAGCCGCCGCTGATGGGATTGAGGATGATGGCGTACTTGTCGTCGCCCATCAGCACCGTCCATTCGTTGCCCACCTTGCGCTCGTGGCCGCGCAACTGGCCGCTGGTGCGGATGGCGCGGTCGATGTAGCGCAGGCGGGCGAAGGCCGCCACCGCCGCCAGCAGCAGCGGGTCCTCGTGCACCAGGCTTTCCGAACTGAAGCCCTTGGGGAACTCCTCGGCGATGAAGCCGGTGTTGAAAGCGCCGGACTGGAAGCGCGGATGCTGCATGAGCGCCGCCTGGAAGGCGATGTTCGAGGACACGCCGCGAATGACGAAGGCGTTGAGCGCATCGCGCATCCTGGCGATGGCCTGGTCGCGGCTGGCGGCGTGCACGATCAGCTTGGCGATCATCGAGTCGTAGTACATCGAGATCTCGCCACCCTCGTATACGCCGGTGTCGACGCGCACGCCGTCGGATTCTGGCGGAGGCAGATAGCGCGTCAGGCGCCCGGTGGACGGCAGGAAGTTGCGGAAGGGGTCCTCGGCGTTGATGCGGCACTCCATCGCCCAGCCGTTCAGCTTGACGTCCTTCTGCGCGAAAGGCAGCTTCTCGCCGGCAGCGACGCGGATCATCAGTTCGACGAGATCCAGGCCGGTGATGCATTCGGTGACCGGGTGCTCCACCTGCAGGCGGGTGTTCATCTCGAGGAAGTAGAAGCGCTTGTCCTTGCCGACGACGAATTCCACCGTGCCGGCCGACTGGTATTTCACCGCCTTGGCCAGGGCCACGGCCTGTTCGCCCATGGCCTTGCGCGTCTTCTCGTCGAGGAAGGGGCTGGGCGCTTCCTCGATCACCTTCTGGTGGCGGCGCTGGATGGAGCATTCGCGCTCCTGAAGATAAATGCAGTTTCCATGTGCGTCGCCGATCAGCTGGATTTCGATGTGGCGCGGCTCCTCGACATACTTCTCGATGAAGACGCGGTCGTCGCCGAAGGCGTTTTTCGCCTCGCTGCGGCACGACGAAAAGCCCTCATGGGCTTCCTTGTCGTTGAAGGCGACGCGCAGGCCCTTGCCGCCGCCGCCGGCGGAAGCCTTGATCATCACCGGATAACCGACCTTCTTCGCGATCTCGACGGCTTGCTCCGGCGTGTCGATGGCCTCATTGAAGCCCGGGATGGTGTTAACCCTGGCTTCCAGCGCCAGCTTCTTCGAAGCGATCTTGTCGCCCATGGCGGCGATGGAATAGTGCTTCGGGCCGATGAAGACAATGCCCTCTTCCTCCAGCCGCTGCGAGAACGCCGCGTTCTCCGAGAGGAAGCCGTAGCCCGGATGCACCGCCTGTGCGCCGGTCTGCTTGCAGGCGGCGATGATCTTGTCGGCGACGAGGTAGGATTCCTTCGAGGGCGGCGGGCCGATGCAGACGGCCTCGTCGGCCAGCTCGACGTGGCGCGAATCCATGTCGGCCTCGGAGTAGACGGCGACGGTCTTGATGCCCATCTTGCGGGCGGTCTTGATGACGCGGCAGGCGATCTCGCCGCGGTTGGCAATCAGGATTTTCTTGAACATGGACTAGAACCTTTCACCACAGAGGCACAGAGACACAGAGAATTTCTTTCGAAAGTCTTCTGGGTTTTCTCTGCGCCTCTGTGTCTCTGTGGTTAATGGTTTTCACAGGGGGATATTGCCGTGCTTGCGCCACGGGTTTTCCAGCTTCTTTTCCTTCAGCATCGCCAGCGAGCGGCAGATGCGCTTGCGCGTCTCGTGCGGCATGATGACGTCGTCGATGAAGCCGCGCGCGCCGGCAACGAAGGGATTGGCGAACTTGGCCTTGTACTCGTCGGTCCGCGCGGCGATCTTCGCCGGGTCGTTCTTTTCCTCGCGGAAAATGATCTCCACCGCGCCCTTCGGCCCCATCACCGCGATCTCGGCCGAGGGCCAGGCGAAGTTCACGTCGCCGCGCAGGTGTTTCGACGACATCACGTCGTAGGCGCCGCCGTAGGCCTTGCGCGTGATCACCGTCACCTTCGGCACGGTGCACTCGGCATAGGCGTAGAGCAGCTTGGCGCCGTGCTTGATGATGCCGCCGTATTCCTGCGACGTGCCGGGCATGAAGCCGGGCACGTCCACGAAGGTCACCACGGGGATGTTGAAGGCGTCGCAGAAGCGCACGAAGCGCGCCGCCTTGATCGAGCTCTTGATGTCGAGGCAGCCGGCCAGCACCAGCGGCTGGTTGGCGACGACGCCCACCGTCTGCCCGGCCATGCGGCCGAAGCCGATGACGATGTTCCTGGCGTATTCCGGCTGCAGCTCGAAGAAGTCGCCTTCGTCCACCGTCTTGACGATGAGCTCCTTGATGTCGTAGGGCTTGTTCGGATTGTCCGGCACCAGCGTGTCGAGCGACATCTCGATGCGCTCGGACGGATCCTCGGTGGGCACCAGGGGGGGCTTCTCGCGGTTGTTCGAGGGCAGGAAGGACACCAGCCGGCGCAGCATCATCAGTGCTTCGACGTCGTTCTCGAAGGCGAGGTCGGCCACGCCCGACTTGGTGTTGTGCGTCACCGCGCCGCCGAGCTCCTCGGCCGTCACTTCCTCGTGCGTCACCGTCTTCACCACTTCCGGGCCGGTGACGAACATGTAGGAGGAGTCCTTCACCATGAAGATGAAGTCGGTCATGGCCGGGCTGTACACTGCGCCGCCGGCGCAGGGTCCCATGATCATGGAGATCTGCGGCACCACGCCGGAAGCCAGCACGTTGCGCTGGAATACGTCGGCATAGCCGCCGAGCGAGGCGACCCCTTCCTGGATGCGCGCGCCGCCGGAGTCGTTCAGGCCAATGACCGGCGCGCCGGCCTTCATGGCGTGGTCCATCACCTTGCAGATCTTCTCGGCGTGCGCTTCGGAGAGCGCGCCGCCGAATACCGTGAAGTCCTGGCTGAAGACAAACACCAGGCGGCCGTTGATGGTGCCGTAGCCGGTCACCACGCCGTCGCCCGGCACGGTCTGCTTCTCCATGCCGAAGTCGGTGCAGCGGTGCTCCTTGAACATGTCCCATTCCTCGAAGGAATCGGTGTCGAGCAGCAGCTCGATGCGCTCGCGCGCGGTGAGCTTGCCCTTGGCGTGCTGCGCCTCGATGCGCTTCTTGCCGCCGCCCAGGCGCGCCGCGGCGCGCTTTTCGTCGAGCTGTCGAATGATGTCGTGCATAGAGCCTCCTTAAGAACCCTTAACCACAGAGACACAGAGGCACAGAGGACTTGTTGCAAATCTCTCTGCTTTTCTCTGTGTCTCTGTGTCTCTGTGGTTCATGGTTTTCCATTCAAATGTCCCAACAATCGGTGCGCCGCCGCGGCCGGTGTCATGCTGCCCGCCGTGACGGCGCGACTGACTTTTTCCAGGTCGTGCCTGACGCCTTCGTGGCGCCTGAAACGGCTGCGCAGTTCGCCGTCGATCAGGGTCCACATCCAGTCGAGCGCCTGGCGCCGGCGCTTGCCCGCCAGCTCGCCGCTCTCCTGCATGGCGCTGCGGTGGCGCTCGATCTCGTTCCAGAAAGCGTCGATGCCCTGGCCGGTCTGCGCGGACAGCGCCAGCACCGGCGGGCGCCAGTGCGGCGACGCGCTGCGCAGCAGGGAGAGCGCGCCTTCGAAATGGTGGCGGGCGAGTTCCGCCGCCTTGGGATCGAGGTCCGCCTTGTTGATGACGACGAGGTCGGCGAGTTCGACGACGCCCTTCTTGATCGCCTGCAGGTCGTCGCCGGCATTCGGCAACTGCAGCAGGACGAAGGCGTCCACCATGCCGGCCACGGTGGTTTCGCTCTGCCCGACGCCGACCGTCTCGACGATGACGACGTCGAAGCCGGCCGCTTCGCACACCAGCATCGCCTCGCGCGTCTTTTCCGCCACGCCGCCCAGGCTGCCGCCCGAGGGAGAGGGGCGGATGAAGGCATTCGGATCGGTCGACAGCTTTTCCATGCGCGTCTTGTCGCCGAGGATGGAGCCGCCCGAAATCGTGCTGGAAGGGTCGACCGCCAGCACCGCGACGCGATGGCCGCGCTCGATCAGGTGCAGGCCAAGCGCCTCGATGAGGGTGGACTTGCCCGCACCGGGCGATCCGGAAATGCCGACACGGATCGCGTTGCCGGTGTGTGGCAGCAATGCCTCCAGCACGCTCTCTGCCCGCGCCCGGTGGTCGCGCCGTGTCGACTCGACGAGCGTGATGGCCTTGGCCAGCGCGCGCGGCCGGCGCGCCAGCACGCCGTCGACCAGCTGCTGGTCGGCGGCAGCAAGCAGCGCCTGGCTGGGGGTATTGTGGTTCATAACTAAGCGCGATTGCTACGGTTTATGGATTCGATGACTCTGAGTTAGGCGCCATGATTCTTTGAGATGAAAGCCCAATCTCCAGAACGAACGATAAGTTCCTTATGAGTTCGAGCATGACTTAATCTCTAGTTGGCAATGCTCGCAACCGCCTTGGCCAGTGCTTCTTCCGGTATGCCCTGCGCCTTGAGGTTCTCGATCAGCCGCGCGATGGGTGCGGATTCCAGCTTTTCCAGATCGGCGCGCAGGCCCTGGCCGATGTAGGCGCGCATCAGGGGCTGATAGCCGGAGAAACCGAGCATCGGCGCGATGCGCTTCAGGTCTTCGACAACGTCTTCCGGCATGCGCAGCGTGACTGTCGTCATGGGACGTTCGCGCTTCAGCCGTTTTTTCAGGTCAGCAGTTTTCATACAGATTCCTTTCCTCTCGGGTCGCCTTGCGGGCCGAAATCAGGCGGATGCGGTCATCCTCCTGCTGGATATGGACAACGAACAGCAGCCTTGACGAAGCATCCATGCCGATGACGGCGTCCCGCGCTTCCTCGTTGCGGTCGGCATCGACCACGCGCAGAAAGGGATCGAAGAAAGCCTGCGCGGCCAGCTCGAACGTCACGCCCTGGTGTTTCGCGGGATTCCGACGCGCCTTGTCGCGGTTGCCGACGAAGCGGATGCCCTGAAGTTCGAACTCGATGCCCATACACAAAGTAGTTCAGTGTATTTACGTTGTCAATACGTTTGCAATCAGGCCGTATGGGTTTTCCTGATCGCCGCCAGCACCTGCTTCGCGCAGGCCGGGATCGGCGTGCCCGGACCGAAAATGCCGGCCGCGCCGGCCTTCTGCAGGAACTCATAGTCCTGCGCCGGGATGACGCCGCCGACGAAGACGATGATGTCGTCGGCGCCCTGGTCTTTCAGCGCATTGACCAGTGCCGGCACCAGCGTCTTGTGGCCGGCGGCGAGCGTGGATACGCCGACGGCGTGGCAGTCGTTCTCGATGGCCTGGCGCGCGGCTTCCTCCGGCGTCTGGAAGAGCGGGCCGATGTCGATGTCGAAGCCGAGGTCGGCGAGCGCCGTGGCCACCACCTTGGCGCCGCGGTCATGGCCGTCCTGGCCGAGCTTGGCGATCATGACGCGCGGACGGCGCCCTTCGGCGGCGTCGAAGGCCTCGATGGCCTGCTTCAGTTCCTGCCATTCCCAGTCGTGCTCGAAGGCGGCGCCGTAGACGCCGGAGATGGCCTGGTTGGTGGCGCGGAAGCGGCCCCATTCCTTCTCCAGCGCGTCGGAGATCTCGCCCACCGTGGCGCGCAGGCGCACCGCCTTGACGGCGAGGTCGAGCACATTCCCCTTGCCGGTTTTTGCGGCATCGGTCAGCGCATCGAGCGCCTGCTGCACGGCCGCCGCATCGCGGCTGGCGCGGATAGTCTTCAGCCGCGCGATCTGCGCCTCGCGCACGGCGCTGTTGTCGATCTCGCGGATGTCGACCGGGTCTTCCTTGTCGAGGCGGTACTTGTTCACGCCGACGATGACGTCCTTGCCGGCGTCGATGCGCGCCTGTTTCTCGGCGGCGCAGGATTCGATTTTCAGCTTGGCCCAGCCGGATTCGACAGCCTTGATCATGCCGCCCATGGCTTCCACTTCCTCGATGATGGCCCAGGCGGTGTCGGCCATGTCCTGCGTCAGCTTCTCCATCATGTAGGAGCCGGCCCAGGGATCGACCACATTGGTGATGTGCGTCTCTTCCTGGATGATGAGCTGGGTGTTGCGGGCGATGCGCGCCGAGAAATCGGTCGGCAGCGCGATGGCTTCGTCGAGCGAATTGGTGTGCAGCGACTGCGTGCCGCCGAACACCGCGGCCATGGCCTCGATGGTGGTGCGCACGATGTTGTTGTAGGGATCCTGCTCGGTGAGCGACCAGCCGGAAGTCTGGCAATGCGTGCGCAACATCAGCGACTTCGGGTTCTTCGGCCCGAACTTCTTCATGATGCGCCACCACAGCAAGCGCGCGGCGCGCAGCTTTGCCACTTCGAGATAGAAATTCATGCCGATGGCGAAGAAGAAGGACAGCCGTCCGGCGAAGGCGTCCACGTCGAGCCCCTTGGCGATGGCGGTCTTGACGTACTCCTCGCCGTCGGCCAGCGTGAAGGCCAGCTCCAGCGCCTGCGTCGCGCCCGCCTCCTGCATGTGGTAACCGGAAATGGAGATCGAGTTGAACTTCGGCATCTTCTGCGCCGTGTACTCGATGATGTCGGCGATGATGCGCATCGATGGCCCGGGCGGGTAGATATAGGTGTTGCGGACCATGAACTCCTTGAGGATGTCGTTCTGGATGGTGCCGGAAAGTTTTTCCTGCGCCACGCCCTGCTCCTCGGCGGCGACGATGTAGCCGGCCAGCACCGGCAGCACGGCGCCGTTCATGGTCATCGACACGCTGATCTTGTCGAGCGGGATGCTGTCGAAGAGGATCTTCATGTCCTCGACGGAATCGATCGCCACGCCGGCCTTGCCGACGTCGCCGGTGACGCGCGGATGGTCGGAGTCGTAGCCACGGTGGGTGGCCAGATCGAAGGCTACCGAGACACCCTGACCGCCGCCGGCCAGTGCGCGCCTGAAGAAGGCGTTGGATTCCTCGGCGGTGGAGAAGCCGGCGTACTGGCGGATGGTCCATGGCCGCACGGCATACATGGTGGCCTGCGGCCCGCGCAGGAAGGGTTCCAGTCCTGGCAGCGTGTCGGCGTGCGGCAGGCCCTCCGTATCGCGCTTCGTATACAGCGGCTTGACGGTGATGCCTTCCGGTGTGATCCAGTTCAGGGCGGACACGTCGCCGTTCGGCGCCGACTTGGCGGCGGCCTTTTCCCAGGCGGCGAGGTTGGCTGAGTCGGACAGTTTGTCTGTCATGGAAAGACCTTTCGTGCGGGCAATGCGCATTGTAGGTCGGCCTTCAGGCCGACGATATGGCACCAGTGTCGGCCTGAAGGCCGACCTACAGGCCATTCAGACTTGACATCCTTGGTTTCGCATAATACTGTATCCATAATTATGAATGCAAGCCTATCTTGTACGCCATGAGCCCGCACAACATTGCCCAGCCCGCCTTGTATCAGGAAGTGGCCGAACGCCTGCGCCAGCGCATCTTTTCCCATGAATTGGAGCCCGGTGCCTGGGTTGACGAGCAGACGCTGGCCGAACAGTACGGCATCAGCCGCACGCCCCTGCGCGAGGCGCTCAAGGTGCTGGCTTCCGAAGGACTGGTGACGCTGAAGCCGCGGCGCGGCTGCTATGTGACACAACTCGCCGAGCGCGACCTGGACGACATCTTCCCCTTGATGGCCCTGCTCGAAGGGCGCTGCGCCTTCGAGGCGACGCAGCGGGCGACGCCCGCCGACCTGAAACGGCTGGAGTCGCTGCATGAAAAACTCGAACGCCAGGCGGCGAAGGGCGACATCAACGGCTTCTTCGAGGCCAACCACGCCTTTCACGAGGCCGTGCAGGAACTCTCCGGCAACCGCTGGGTGAAGCAGGTCATCGACGACCTGCGCAAGGTGCTGAAGCTCACCCGCCGCGACTCGCTGAGACTGGACGGACGCCTGAAACAGTCGCTGGAGGAGCACCGCCGGATTCTTGCTGCCATCCGCGAGCGGGATGCGGCGACGGCGGAGGCGCTGATGCACGCGCATCTGTTGTCCGGACGCGCCGCGCTGGCGAAAATGCATGCCGCCGCCCTCTCCCCCAACCCCTCTCCCGCGGGCGGGAGAGGGGAGCGTATCAGCCATGGCTGAAGAAATTCTCCTTTCGCGCGATGACGGCATTGCCACTGTCACGCTGAACAACCCGGCCAAGCTGAACGCCGTCAATGCGGCCATGTGGCGGCGCCTGCGCGAAGTGATGGAAAGCCTGTCGGCCGACGATAGCCTGCGCTGCGTCGTGCTGCGCGGCGCCGGCGACAAGGCGTTCGCCGCCGGCGGCGACATCGAGGAGTTCCTCACTCAGCGCGACACGCTGGAGAAGGCGCTGACCTATCACGAGGACTGGGTGGCCGGCGCGCTCGACGCCGTGCGCGACTGCCTGCATCCGACGGTGGCGCTGATTCACGGCGCCTGCATCGGCGGCGGACTGGAGATCGCCGGCCAGTGCGACCTGCGCATCTGCGGCCGAGCGGCACGCTTCGGCGCGCCGATCAACAAGCTCGGTTTCTCCATGGCGCCGGGCGAATTCAGCGGCCTGCTGGCGCTCGCCGGCCCGGCGGTGGCGCTCGAATTGCTGCTGGAGGGGCGCATTCTTGGCGCGGATGAAGCCTACGAGAAAGGGCTGGTGACGCGCGTTGTCGCCGATGATGAAGTGGCGAAGGAAGCCTATGCCACGGCCCGGCGCATCGCCGCCGGCGCGCCGATCGCGGCGCGCACGCACAAATGGCTGGTGCGGCGCCTGACCGCCGTACCGCAGGGGCTGACTTTGGCGGAAGTGCAGGCCAGCTTTGCATTTCTCGACAGCGAGGACTATCGGGAAGGCCTGAACGCCTTCCTGGAGAAACGCAGTCCGCAGTTCCACGGCAGGTAGAATCCAGTTTTCGATCGGGGCGGGATAATGGTCAGCAGCTTCGTGGCGCGCATGAAATCGCTGGTGGGCGGCAAGCGCGGCCGGATGCCGCTGACGGCGAAAGCGCTGGCGCAGTTGCGCAGGCAATTGCAGGAGTGCGCCGCCGGCACGGGTGGCGAGGTATCGGCGCGCGGCCGCGCCGTGAAACTGGGGGAAACCTATCTCGGCCTCGACGATGCGGGACGGCACGAGTTCCTGCGCCGCATCGCGCTTGATTTCGGCCCTGACCCCGTAGCGGTGGAGAGCGCCCACGCGGCCTACCAGTCCGCCATCGGCACGCCCGGACAGTGGGATGCCGAAGCGGGTCTGCGGGCAGCCATGCGTTCCACGCGCATCCGCATCCTGACCCAGCTCAATGCCTTGCCGCAGGGCGTCAAGTTCCTCGTTGACCTGCGCGCCGACCTGCTGCGCTTTCTCGAAACGGACGACGAGTTGGCGGTGCTCGACCGCGAACTGGAGGCGCGGCTGACGGCCTGGTTCGACGTCGGCTTCCTGGAGTTGCAGCGCATCACCTGGCACGCGCCGGCCTCCCTGCTGGAAAAGCTCATCCGGTACGAGGCCGTTCACAAGATTCGCTCCTGGGATGACCTGCGCAACCGCCTCGATTCCGACCGGCGCCTGTATGCCTTCTTTCATCCGCGCATGCCGAGCGAGCCGCTCATATTCGTCGAGGTGGCGCTGACCCGGACGCTGTCCGGCAACATCCAGGAGCTGCTCGACGAATCCGCCCCCGTGCTCGATGCCGAGCGCGCCGAAACGGCGATCTTCTATTCAATCTCCAACACGCAGCCGGGCCTGCGCGGCGTCACCTTCGGCAATTTCCTGCTGAAGCGCGTCATCGACGATCTGAAGCGCGATATCCCGCAACTGAAGACCTTCGCCACGCTTTCGCCGCTGCCGCTTTTCGCGGCGTGGCTGAAACAAGAACCGCAGGCCCTTGCCGACCTCGGCATCGACCTCGCACAGTTGGCTTCGGGCGAGTGGGCGAAGGACAGGACGGCTTCGCGCCGCCTGCGTGATCCGCTGGAAGGCCTTGCCGCGCGCTATCTGTACCAGGCCCGCCAGGACGGCCGGCCCTACGACCCGGTGGCGCGCTTCCATCTAGGCAACGGCGCGCGCATCGAGCGCGTCAACTGGCTGGCGGACACCTCGGCGAAAGGCTTCGGGCAGGCCTGCGGCATGATGGTGAACTATCTCTACGACCCCGACGAGATCGAAAGCAACGTCGAGGCCTTCGTCGGCGAGGAGCGCATTGCCGCCACGGCGGCGATTCGCCGGCTGGCGAAAGCATGAATGAAAACCTGTATGCCCTCCTGGCCGGGCATTTTCCCGCCGATGCCGACGCGCCCTGCCTGATCCTGCCGAACGGCCGGCGCGTGAGCTACGCCGAACTGGAAAGTCTGTCTGCGCGATACGGCAACCTGCTCGTCGCGGCCGGTCTGAAGAAGGGCGACCGTGTCGCCGCGCAGGTGGAGAAATCCCCCGAGGCGCTCTACCTCTACCTGGGCTGCCTGCGTGCCGGCTGCGTCTTCCTGCCGCTGAATCCCGCCTACCAGCGTGGCGAGGTGGCGTACTTCCTCGACGATGCGAAGCCCGGCCTCTTCGTCTGCCGGCCGGAGACGTTCGAGCAGGCGCAGGAACTGGCCTGGGCGGCGCGCGTGCCGCTGGTGCATGACCTCGGCGAGCGTGGAGAAGGCAGCCTGGTTGCGGCGGCAGCGGAAATGGCCGAGGCCTTCGTCACGGTTGAATCCGCCGGGAGCGATCTAGCCGCCATCCTGTACACCTCCGGCACCACCGGCCGCTCGAAGGGGGCGATGCTCTCGCATCGCAATCTGGCGGCGAACGGCCTCGCGCTGCATCGCACATGGGGCTTCCGGCCCGGCGACGTGCTGCTGCACATGCTGCCGACCTTCCATGTGCATGGCCTTTTCGTCGCCACGCATTGCGCCCTTCTCAACGGCAGCCCGATGCTGTTCGAGCCGAAATTCGATCCGCAGCGCGCATTGCGGCTGATGCAGGACGCCACGGTGTTCATGGGCGTACCGACCTATTACACACGTCTTCTGCAGGAGAAGGCGCTGACGCGGGAGGCCGTCGCGCACATGCGGCTGTTCATTTCCGGCTCGGCCCCGCTGCTGCCGGAAACCTTCGATGAATTCCGCGCACGCACCGGCCATACCATTCTGGAACGTTACGGCATGACGGAAGGTGGCATGTTCACCTCCAACCCCCTGGAGGGCGAGCGGCGCGGCGGCACGGTCGGGTTCCCCCTGTCGTGCACGGAAGTGCGCGTGACGGACGATGCAGACGAACCCGCCGCTCCGGGCGAAATCGGTCATATCCAGGTCCGGGGCGAGAATGTCTTTTGCGGCTACTGGCAGATGCCGGACAAGACGCAGGAGGAATTCACTGCGGATGGTTTCTTCCGTACCGGCGACATGGGGCGCTTCGATGCCGAGGGTTATCTGGCCATCATCGGCCGCAACAGGGACCTCATCATCACGGGCGGGTTCAACGTCTATCCGAAGGAAATCGAGGACGCCATCGACGCCCTGCACGGCGTGGCGGAGTCCGCGGTGATCGGCCTGCCGCACCCGGACTTTGGCGAGGCGGTAACGGCCGTGGTGATTCGCGGCAGGGACGGCGCCGGGCTTACCGCCGAAGGCATCATCGCCGCGCTGAAGGGCCGGATCGCCGGCTTCAAGGTGCCGAAAGCCGTGCACTTCGCGGACGACTTGCCGCGCAATGCCATGGGCAAGGTGCAGAAGAACCTGCTGCGCCAACGTTATGCCGGCTGACCCGCTTATCGAACATTGAATGATTCATTGATCCAGCGGCGTCGTGGCCGGTCTGACACGCTCGGGCCTGCTGGCATCCGCAGGCCCTGTCAGATTTTCACGTAAGTCCAGCCTTCCCGGACCCGGTCGGCGACATGCTCGATCGCGGTCTTCGCGACAACCGCCTCGGGCACCAGCGTGACTTCGAAGCCATTGCCTATGTATCGATGAATGGCGTTGCCGCAAGCCACGAAGGCCAGCAGTTGGTGGCGCTTGCTCAACGCGGCAATGCGACCTGCGAAGGGCGTGCTTTCCTCGCGCAGAAGATCGAGGCCGCCGTTATTGACGACCACCTCGACGCGCGCTTTTGACGCTTTGGCCAGATAGGCTTCCGCAAGATCCAGCGCTTCGGACATGTGTTCGGGCAGGGAATTGTCGAGATGGATCAGTACCCGCGCCGGCTCGTGCATGAGCAAGCCGGCCGCCCAGGCCAGCGGAGAATCGGGTTCGCTTTTGGCCGCGGCGCCGTGCCCGTACCAGCCGATGAACATGCCGGCGACCAGCATCACGCTTGCCGCCAGCGCCCCGCCCCACATTGGCAGTCTGCGCGCATGCGGCCTGCGTTTGGAAGGCACGCGGTCATAGGCGTGGCGCACCATGTCCTTGGTTGCGCGTAGCGCGCACAAGCGCTGCCCAAGCTCCGCATTTCCGGCAATGGCAGTCAATATTTCATCGCGCTCCGGCGAGCCGAGTTCATCGTCGACGAATGCGTTCAAACGTTCGTCGGAAAAATCTTCACGATCATGTATTTCGTTCATTTGATGCTCCTCAAGCGCGGCTCTGCCCGCTCGGGTTCGAGCAGTTGGCGCAAAGCTGCGCGCGCCCGGCAAAGCCGGCTCATGACGGTCCCGATTGGAACGGCCAGCACTGTGGCGACCTCGGAATAGGACAGCCCTTCCAGATCGACCAGGGTAACCACCTGGCGCTGCCCCAGCGGCAGCGCCGCAATGGCGATCCGGACGCGATTGACTGTTTCCTGCACCTCGGCGTGGTTGTCCGGGCCGGGGGTGTTGGCGGGCAGTTCGGCGAGCGCCTCCTCGTCCTCGAACACATGCAGGCCGCGCAGGTGGTCGATCCAGCAGCGATGCAGAATCGAGAACAGCCAGCTTGTCAGCCGATCGGCTTCGCGCAACTGATTGAGCTTGGCCAGTCCCCGCGCGAGCGCCTCCTGCGCCAGGTCGTCGGACAATGCCGAATCATGGCTCCAGGCAAACGCCATCCTGAACAGGCGCTCCCGGTTTGCCTCGATCTCGCCGACCAGTTCCCGCTGGGTTCTCGACTGCAGCCAATTCATGGGGTTTCCTCCAGTCATAGTATGACGCAACGAGCAGGGCATTTATTCCCCTGACGGCGCATGTTGCCATGGCAGCAGTAGGGCTTCTTGCGGCCCAGCCGTACCGCGGGTGTGGAATAAACGGGAATCAGCGTACGTCCTACGATGACAGCGGCCAGATTCCAAAGGCGACGAAACACTGGCCAGCGGGGCGCAGGTGCTCATGTGCGAGAACACGATGAAAGGCCAGAAACTCACGAACGCCGACATGCACCCGAAGATCGGCTATGTGAAGGCCGGCGTCATCGAGATCATCGAGAAAAGCAAACAGGGCTGGACTGTTGTCCGGCCGTGATGCTGCAGGGAACCTTTCCAAACTTACAGAGGAGATAAGGGAATGCAAAGGCTATTGGCGATTGTTTGCACCGCAATGCTCGGCCTGGTCGGCTGCGCCCACCAGCAGACGCAGAACAGCCCGGTCAAGGTTGTTTATCACATCAACGAAGGCCTGGAGCAGGCCAGCAATGGCATGCGCAACATCCGCAACCATCTCAGCGCCGATCCGCAGGCGAAGATTGTCGTGGTCACTCACGCCGGCGGCATCAACTTCCTGCTCGAGGGAGCCAAGGATGCCAACGGCAACCTCTACAGCGCAACAGTGGATGATCTTTCGCTGAAAGGCGTCGAGTTTCGCCTCTGCAACTTCACGTTGCAGGCCCGCAATATCGACAAGGGCAAAGTGCATGCCGATGTGAAAATCGTGCCTTCCGGCGTAGCGGAAGTCAGCCGCATGCAGGCGCGGGAAGGCTACGTGTATCTCAAGCCTTGAGTGATCTCATGTCAGGAGCCCATGCAGCATCTTCGTCCCGAGCAGGGCGAGGAAACCGCCGAAGGCGCGCTTGAGCTGCTTGACGGGCAGCCGGTGTGCCGTCTTCGCGCCCAGCGGCGCTACCAGCATCGACACCGCTACCACCCCGATCATGCCGGGCATATAGACATAGCCTAGCGAGTAGGCCGGCAGCCCGGCGCTGTTCCAGCCGGCCAGGACATAGCCGACGGCGCCCGCCACGGCGATGGGAAAGCCCAGCGCCGCCGACGTGCCCACTGCCTGGTGGATCACCACGTTGCAGAACACCATGAACGGGATCGACATGAAGCCGCCGCCGGCCGAGACCAGGCTGGAGAGCACGCCGATCACGCCGCCGGCGGCGAGCATGCCGGCCGTGCCCGGCATCTGCCGGTGCGGCTTGGGCTTGAAATCCAGCATCATCTGCGCCGAAGCGTAATACACGATGCAGACGAAGATGACCGCCAGCGGCCGTGTCGGGATCTGGCTGGCCAGCGTCGCGCCGGCGAGCGTGCCGATGACCAGGCCCGGTGTGAGTCCGCGCACGATTTCCCAGCGCACCGCGCCATGCGCATGGTGGGCGCGCAGGCTGGAGATCGAGGTGAACACGATGGTGGCCATCGATGTTCCCAGGGCCAGGTGCATGGTGTGCTCGAGCGGGAAATGCTGCGCCGTGTAGAGCATGAACAGCACCGGCACCAAAGTCAGTCCCCCGCCGACGCCGAAGAGGCCGGCGATGAAGCCGGCGAAGGCGCCCAGCAGCGGGTAAGTCAGCCACCAGGGATCGAAGGTCTCAAGAAACATGCCGGGCCGCCCCAAGTGTTTCTTGACCCCCTAGGGGGGCCTGACGCGGAGCGGCAGGTCTGGGGGTGCTCACTCGACGCCCTTCCCCATCAGGTGCTTCGTGATGAACGTCCACTCCGCCGGATCGACCGGCGTGATCGACAGCCGGTTGCCCTTGGCCAGCACCCGCATGTTGGCAAGGGGTTTGTGGTTGCGCAATTCGGAGAGGCTGACCAGCCGGGTCTTCTTCACCAGCTTCACATCCACGTTCAGCCAGCGCGGATTCTCGGGCGTGGATTTCGGGTCAAAGTACTTGTGCTTGCGGTCGAACTGGGTGGCGTCGGGGTAGGCGGGCGCACACACCTCGATAATACCGACGATGCCCGGCTCGGCGCAGTTGGAATGGTAGAAAAAGCCGCGATCGCCCACGCGCATCTGGTCGCGCATGAAGTTGCGTGCCTGGTAGTTGCGTACGCCCCACCAGGCGGTGACGCCGTCGCGCGCCAGCTCGTCGATGCCGTAGGCCTCGGGTTCCGACTTCATCAGCCAGTAGCGCATGTCCGCCCTGAAAAAACAAAGCGCGGAAAACTCCGCGCTTGTTTGTTGTTGGGGATCCCCCGCCTGTGCCGCTAGGCCGGCATCCTGAACCTAGGGTCCAGAGTGGCCGCTTTCCGGTCACCGCAGGTGCGTCCACGCAGTTGCGTACAACCAGGGACGCTCACAATAGTGACGCTTTGGTCCGCAGCCAATGCCAAGTCATTGGTTCAAGGAATGTATGACCTTGGCGAACACCGCAGGGGAATTCTTGACGCTGGATCGGGCGGTGCGGAGGGTCGGCTAGAACAACTGTTCCTGGCTGGCCAGCGCCTCGTCGATCCGCGCCTGCATGCCGGAGATTCTACGCCGGAACTCCTGCATGTCAAAGCCGCCGGGCAGCTTGATGGAGAGCAGTTCGTGCGCGAGGTTGAGCGCCGTCATGACGGCCAGTCGCTCGCCGGAGGACTTGGTCTTCTCGCCCAGTTCGCGCATCTTCTCATCGACGAAGACCACCGCGCTTTGCAGCGCTTCGCGCTCTTCCGGCGCACAGGCGACGCGATATTCGCGCCCCATGAGGACGATGTCCAGGGTGTTGCCGTCTTTCTGGTTCATGACTCGGGTATCTGCTCCACGAGGGATTCGAGGCGGGTGCAGGCGATCTCGATTTTTTCGTTGAGGCGATTGCGCTCGACCTCGAGGCCGGCGACGCGGGTGCGCAGCTCCTGATTTTCCGTGCGCAGATTCTGGCACAGCGAAATGAACTGCTCGATGCGTTCTTCGAGGGCGAATAGATCCCGATCCATCGCGACAAACTATCTAAAAAGCAGTTTCTCGTCAAGCAATAACGTGGATTTTTGAATGTTGTTTGTGACCCCGCCGCCCGCTTTGCTGCCTTTGCGGCGGTGCGATCGCCGGCTTTGTCGCTATAATCTGCCTCGCCGTGTGGCCTTTTGCCATGCGGCATCCTGTTCAAGGTGCTCCGCCGGCCCTCCGCCGGCGGGTTAAACGGGAATGAGGTGCGCCGAAGTGATTCGGCAATGCCTCAGCTGCCCCCGCAACGGTAAGCGAGTGCGGGTCCGTCACACAGCCACTGAGCGAAAGCTTGGGAAGGCGGCGGATCAAGACTCGCGAGCCCGGATACCGGCCTCGGACAGAGGGAACCTCTGAATTCAGAGGTTCCCTAGTTCGGAAGCGCCGCGGGGGTGCGGCAGCCGGCTCCGGGTCTTGCCCGAACCGCTCGAAGCTCCCTCGTCCGTTTCCGTGTTATCGACATTGTCCGGCAGCGGGGACGCAGGCCGGCGAACAGGGAGTTTTTCATGCATCCATGCAAAAGGCGAACCGCGCTTGCGCTTTCGCTATCAGCCGTTTTCTCCGTCCAGGCCGCCACGATTGAAGATGAAGCCGCGATTGTGGTGACCGCCAGCCGTTTCAACGTTCCTGCGCTCGAGCAACCCATCGCTATTCAGATCATCAGCGCCGAGCAGATCCGGCAGAGCACTGCCGTCAACGTGTCCGAAGTGCTGGCCAAGCTGGGCGGCGTGCATACGCGCATCAACTTCCTCGGCGTGCCCGATTCGCCCATCGACCTGAGGGGTTTCGGCGTGACGGGCGACCAGAACACGCTGGTGCTGGTGAATGGCCAGCGCCAGTCGGAAAACGAGCTGGCCCCGGCGCGCATTTCGGCGATTCCGCTCGACAGCATCGAGCGCATCGAGATCCTGCGCGGCGCCGGCGCGGTGCTCTACGGCGGCGGGGCGACCGGCGGCACCATCAACATCATCACCCGCTCGCCGCTGGCCGCGGCGCCGGGCGGCAGCGTGTCGCTGGCGCTGGGCAGCCATGACATGGCCGATCTGCGCGGCCGCGTCAGCTTCGGCAGCGGAGCCTGGGGCGTGAATCTGCACGCCCAGCGCCGGCAGAGCGACAACTATCGCGACAACAACCACGCAGAGCAGGACGCCGTCTCCGGCGAGTGGCGCTATGCTGGCCGCGACAGCACCCTGGCGCTGCGCTTCGGCGCCGACAGCCAGCGCGCCCGCCTGCCGGGACCGCGCACGGAGGCGCAGTTGAAGACTGACCCGCGCGGCACCGCCACGCCGAACGATTTCGCCAATTCGCGCAGCGAGCAGTTCGGCCTCTACGGCGAGCACCGCCAGGGTGAGGTCACGCTGGCCGCGGACATCAGCCAGCGCCGCAAGCAGTCGCACTATTTCTTCGATTACGGCTTCGGCTTCACCAGTCGCCAGGACGCCAAAGCAGACGTGACGACGGTGTCGCCTCGCCTGCATTGGAGCACGACGCTGGCGGGCATGCCCAACCGCCTCACGGCCGGTGTCGACTGGAGCGAGTGGTCCTACGGCAACGACACCCTGAGCGGCTTCGGCAACCGCGACGAGACCGGCCGCCAGCGCAACCGCGCGCTGTATCTGCGCGATGAACTCGGCCTGACGCCGACGACACGGCTGACGCTCGGTGTTCGCCGCGAGCACGTCGAACAGACGCAGAAGGAGAGCCTGACGCCCCTGCCCAGGCAGGATGCGGGCGATGCGCTGACGGCGAGCGAGCTGGCCCTGCAGCAGCAGCTGGGCGGCGGCTGGTCGGCCTACGGACGGCTGGGCACCAGCTTTCGCATCGCCAACATCGACGAGAACCGTTGCTTTTTCCCGCCCTGCGCCGCCCTGCTGAAGCCGCAGACTTCGAAGGATCGCGAGATCGGCGTGCAGTGGCGGGCCGGCCGCGCCGCGTTCCGTGCCAGCCTGTTCGACATTGTTTTGAAGAATGAGCTGCACTACAACGCCATCACCTTCGTCAATATGAACCTGGAACCGACGCGTCGCCGCGGCCTTGAACTGGAGGGCACGGCACCGCTGGGCAAACACTTGGATCTGAGTGGACGCTATGCCAGAACGAAGGCGCAATTCCGCGAGGGCAGCTACGGCGGCTTCGATGTCAGCGGCAACGAGGTGCCGCTGGTGCCGCGCGATCGCCTGGGCCTGTCGCTGGCGTGGAAGCTCGCCGTGCCGACGCGACTGACTTTCGCGCTCAGTCACGTCGGCCGGCAGCGCTACGACAACGACCAGCGCAATCTCTTCCGGCGCATGCCGTCGTACAACGTGGCCGACCTCAAGCTGACGCACGACACAGGCGCCTGGCGCCTGGCCGCCGGCATCAACAACCTGTTCGACAAGGCGCACTACAGCTACGGCATCGTCAACGGCGCGTTCACGAGCTTCAATGCCTATCCCGAAGACCGCCGCAACGCCTACGTCAGCGCGGAGTATCGTTTCTAGCCATGCCCACCCGCCGCCGCGCCCTGCTGGTGATCCTGCTGCTGGCCCTGCTCGGGCTGGCGAGCCTGGTCATCGCACTGGCGGCGGG
This sequence comes from uncultured beta proteobacterium, assembly GCA_947084915.1. Classification (GTDB taxonomy): domain Bacteria; phylum Pseudomonadota; class Gammaproteobacteria; order Burkholderiales; family Rhodocyclaceae; genus Desulfobacillus. The sequence continues at coordinate 77,079 of CAMTUN010000031.1, forward strand.
CAGCCTGCCGGTGTCCGTGGCGGACATTGGCAGTGCCCTCATGGGAGACACGGAGGGCGTGGCGGCGGAAGTGGTGCGCAGCCTGCGCCTGCCGCGCGCCCTGGCGGCCTTCGCCTGCGGCGCGTTGCTGGCGCTGGCCGGCGCCTTGATGCAGGTGCTGTTGCGCAACCCGCTGGCCGATCCCTACGTGCTGGGCATTTCCGGCGGCGCATCGGTCGGCGCGCTCACCGCCATGCTGTTTGGCCTGCCGCTGCTGCTGGTCAACGGCGGCGCCTTCGCCGGCGCGCTCGCCGCCACCCTGCTGGTGTTCGGCCTTGCGCGCGGCGACGGCTCGTGGACGCAGACGCGACTGCTGCTCACCGGCGTCATCGTCGCCGCCGGCTGCGGTGCGGTGGTGGCGCTCATCCTTTCCATTGCGCCCGAGAACAAGCTGCGCGGCATGCTGTTCTGGCTGATGGGCGATCTGTCGCATGCCGCCTCGCCCTGGCCGGCGCTGCTCATGCTGGCGCTGGGCCTCCTCGCCGCGCTGCCCTTCTCGCGCGACCTCAATCTGCTGGCGCGCGGCGACATCACAGCGCGAGCGCTGGGCGTGCCGGTGACGCGGCTGCGCGGCGGCGTCTATGTGCTGGCCGCCCTCGCCACGGCGGTGGCGGTAACGACGACCGGTGCAGTCGGCTTCGTCGGGCTCGTCGTGCCGCATCTGGTGCGCCTGGCCATCGGCAACGACCAGCGCGTGCTGCTGCCGGCCGCCGCGATCGCCGGCGGTGTTCTGCTCACCCTGGCCGACACCCTGGCGCGCACCCTCGTCGCGCCGCAGCAGCTGCCGGTCGGCGTGCTGACGGCGCTGATCGGCGTGCCGGCGTTTCTCTATCTGCTGACGCGCAGCCCGAAAAGCACATGAATACGCCATTGCTTTCAGTTCGCGAACTTGAGGTCAACATCGGCACGGTGCGCGTCGCCGCCGGTCTCGGTTTCGATCTTGAGGCAGGGCAGCGTCTCGCCATCCTCGGCCGCAACGGCACCGGCAAGACCACCTTGCTGTCGACGCTGGCCGGGCTGCGTGACGCCGAGGCCGGCAGCCTCGTGCTCTGCGGCGAATCCTATGAAAAGCTCGGCGCACGCCAGGCCGCCCGCCTGCGCGGCCTGCTGCCGCAAGGACAATTCGACGCCTTCCAGTCGACGGTGCTGGAGACGGCGCTGATAGGCCGCCATCCGCATCTCGGCCGCTGGGCCTGGGAGGGCCGCGACGACGAGCGCCTGGCGCGCGAGGCGCTGGCTGCGGTGGACCTGGCCGGTTTCGGCACGCGCGAAGTGCATACGCTGTCCGGCGGCGAACGCCAGCGGCTGGCCATCGCCGCGTTGCTGGCGCAGCAGCCCAGGCTGTATCTGCTCGACGAGCCGCTCGCCCACCTCGACCTCAACCACCAGATCGCCGTGCTCGACCTGCTCTCGCGGCGCGCGCGCGAAGACGGCGTCGGCATCGTCATGGTGCTGCACGACATCAATCTGGCGCTGCGTTATGCCGATCGCGCGCTGCTGCTGTTCGGCGAGGGGCGCACGCTGGAAGGACCGGTGGCGGCGGTACTGACGGCCGAGTCGCTGATGCGCCTGTACGGCTATCCGCTGCGAGAGATTCCGGATGGAACCGGACGTCATTTCGTGCCAGCGTAGGTCGGGGTGTAGGTCGGGCTTCAGCCCGACTTGGGCCGCTGTTGTCCCACGGGCACCCCAAGGGTATTTCCTGCGGGGCAGATTTCCTTCGGTCATCGGCCTGAAGGCCGACCTACGGTATACGACGCGAACGCGCCGTTTCGAGATGAACGCACAGCCGTTCGATGCCATCGAGAATGCGCGGCGTATGGCGCTGGAGATGATCGGGCGGCACGAAGAACAGATTGTTGCGGACGACAGCCGTGAGCGTCGGCCAGCGGCGCCAGTCGTCCAGCCACTCGGGCCGCGCCTCGCCCATGCCGCTGGCGACGATGGCTTCCGGGTTGGCGGCCAGCACGGCCTCCACCGTCACCGCCGCCGCCATCTGCCTGAGGCTGGCGAAGACATTCTCGCCGCCGCACATTTGGATCGCATCGGAGATGATCTGGCCGCCGCCGACGGTCATCAGGGGCTGGTTCCACACTTCGTAGAACACGCGCACCGTCGGCCGCCCGGCATGGCGCGCACGCAGCGCCGCCAGCCGCTCGCGGAATTTCGCCGCCGCCGCGCGGGCGCCCACGCCGGTGCCCGAGAGGGCGCCGAGGCGCTCCAGGTCGGCCGGCACGTCCTCGATGCGCTTGGTGTCGGTGAGCAGCACCGGCAGGCCGATGGCTTTCAGCTTCGCCACATGGCTGGCGATGTTGCCGCTCTCCCAGGCGATGACGAGGTCGGGCCTGAGCGCCGCCACGGCTTCGAGGTCGATCTTCTCGTAGCTGCCGACGCGCGGAATGCGCTTCGCCGCTTCGGGGTGGTTGCTGAAATCCACCGTGCCGACGACGCGATCGCCGGCGCCGATGGCGAAGAGGTTCTCGGTGATGTGCGGCGAGAGGCTGACGATGCGTTGAGCAGGACGCGACAGGCGCACGACCTGTCCGGCATCGTCCTTGACGACGACCTCGGCCAGCGCCGGCGCGGCGGCGAGCAGGGCGATCAGGCAGAATGCACGCATAAGGCATGATTCTACGATGACCGAAGGAAAATCCCGCGGGATGAAGGAGCTGGTTCTCGGCGGCGCGCGCTCCGGCAAGAGCGCTTATGCGCAGCAGCGCGCGACGGCATCCGGCCTGCCGGTGACGGTCGTCGTCACCGGTTCGGCGGGCGACGACGAGATGGCCGCGCGCATAGCGCACCATCGCGCCGTCCGGCCGGAAGGGTGGCGCGTGGTCGAGGCGCCGCGCGCGCTGGCGGCGGCATTGCAAGCGCACGCCGCGCCGGACCGCTGCCTGGTCGTCGACTGCCTGACGCTGTGGCTGATGAACGTCATCGAAGCGGACTTCGAGGCCGAGCGGCAGGCGCTGCTCGACGCGCTGCCCAAGCTGCCCGGTGAAGTGATTTTCGTCGCCAACGAGATCGGGCTGGGCATCGTGCCGCTGGGTGCGGAGACGCGCCGCTTCCGCGATGAGGCGGGCCGGCTCAACCAGGATCTGGCCGCCGCCTGCGAGCGCGTGACTTTCGTCGCCGCCGGGCTGCCGCTGGTGCTGAAAGGCTGAGCCTGTAGGAGCCGCCTTGGCGGCGATGCTGCCGAATCGCCAGCAAGCTGGCTCCTACAAGAACCAACCGTTAATGTCATGCAGGAGAACAACATGCAATTCGTCATTTCCGCACCGGACGACAGCCTGCGCGCCGCCTTGCAGGCGAAGATCGACGGCAAGACCAAGCCCCTCGGTGCGCTCGGTCGGCTGGAGGCGCTGGCGCTGCAAATCGGCCTGATCCAGCAGACGCTGTCGCCCGAATTGCGCGCGCCGCACATCCTCGTCTGCGCCGGCGACCACGGCGCGCTCAGTGACAAAAACGGGGCCGGCATCTCCGCCTACCCGCAGGACGTCACCTGGCAGATGGTGGAGAACTTCCTCGCCGGCGGCGCCGCCATCAACATCTTCGCCAGGCAGTCCGGCATCGAGCTGGTGGTGGCCGACGCCGGCGTGAACCACGTCTTTGGTCCGCGCGAGAATCTGGTCGACGCAAAAGTCAGCCCCCACGGCACGGCGAACTATCTGGAAGGCCCGGCCATGGCGGCGGAGCAATGCGCGCAGGCGATGGCGAACGGTGCGCGCCTCGTCGCTGACTTGCATGCGCAGGGCTGCAATGTCATCGGCTTCGGCGAAATGGGCATCGGCAACACCGCCTCGGCTTCGCTCATCACCCACTTCCTGGCGGGCATCCCGCTGGCCGACTGCGTCGGGCGCGGCACCGGGCTGGACGATGCCGGCGTGTCGCGCAAGCTGACTTTGCTCGAGAAAGCGGCAGAAGGCTATGGTGGCGACTACACGCCGCGCTCCGTGCTGGCCCACTTCGGCGGCTTTGAAATTGCGATGCTGGCCGGTGGCATGCTCGCCGCCGCAGAACGGAAAATGCTGCTGCTCATCGACGGCTTCATCGTCACCTCGGCGCTGCTGGTGGCGGCGACGCTGCATCCGGCGACGCTGCAGTACTGCGTCTTCTCGCACCGCTCGCAGGAGCGCGGCCACCGCCTGCAGCTCGAGCACCTCGGCGCGCGGCCGCTGCTCGACATGGACCTGCGTCTGGGCGAAGGCACCGGCGCGGCGCTGGCCTGGCCGATCGTGCGCGCCGCCTGCGCCTTTCTCAACGAGATGGCGAGCTTCGAATCAGCGGGCGTGAGCGCGCAGATTTCTCCCTCTCCCCCGGAATCGGGGGAGAGGGGCGGGGAGAGGGGGCAACCGCCGCACGCCCTCTCCCCCAGCCCCTCCCCCGCAGACGGGGGAGGGGAGCTTCATGCGTCGCTTTGCGGCGGGAATAGCGATGCTGCGACAGGAAGCTGAAGCCTTCTTCGGCGCGCTGCGCTTCTTCACGCGCCTGCCGGTGCCGGCCTGGGTCGGCCACTCGCAGGCGGCGCTCGACCGCGCGGCGCGCTACTTCCCGCTGGTCGGCATCCTGGTCGGCGTGCTGGGGGGGCTGACTTTCATTCTGGCGGCCTTCGTCCTGCCGGTGTCGCTCGCCATCCTGCTCAGCATGGCCGCTACGCTGCTCGTCACCGGCGCCTTCCACGAGGACGGTCTCTCCGACGCGTTCGACGGTTTCGGCGGCGGCTGGAGCAAGGAACAGGTGCTGGCGATCATGAAGGACTCGCGCATCGGCAGCTACGGCGCCCTCGCCGCCGCGCTGATGCTGCTGGCGAAATTCAACGCCCTGATCGAGTTGCCCGACGAATGGATCGTCCCGGCGCTCGTCGCCGCGCATGCCGCCTCGCGCTTCTGCTCGACGACGCTGATCCATGCGCTGGACTATGTGAGGGACGACGACAGCGCGCGCGCCAAGCCACTCGCCGTGCGCATGGGCGCGGGCGGGCTAACCGTGGCCGCGCTGTTCGGATTGATCCCGCTGGTCCTGCTGCCATGGCAGGCGGCCGTCGCCGGAATGCTGCTGGCGGCGCTGACCACCTTTCTCGCCGCGCGTTACTTCGTCAGGCGCATCGGCGGCTACACTGGCGATTGCCTCGGCGCCGCGCAGCAGGGCGCGGAACTGTCGATCTATCTGGGAATCCTCGTCATCGCATGGAACTTTTCCTGATCCGCCATCCCGAGCCGGACGTGCCCGAGGGCACCTGCTACGGCCGCAGCGACATCGGCCTGGCGGAAGACGCCGGCGTTTCCGCCACGCGGCTGCGGGCGCACCTGCCGGCGGGCATTCCCGTCTATTCCAGCCCCCTCCTGCGCTGCCGCAGCGTGGCCGAGCATCTGTCGCCGGCGCCGACGATCGACGAACGGCTGGTCGAGATGCATTTCGGCGCGTGGGAGATGCGCCGCTGGGACGAGATCGAAAAAGCCACCTTCGACGCCTGGGTGGCCGACATCCTCAATTTCACGCCGCCCGGCGGCGAATCGGCCGCGGCGATGCTGGCGCGCACCCTGGCCTTCCTCGACGAGTTGCGGGCGAGCAAGGCGCCCGCCGCTGCCGTCGTCACCCATGGCGGCGTGCTGCGCGTCCTCATCGCCCACTGGCTGGAGGTGCCGCCGCGGCGCTGGCCGAGCCTGACCTTCGACTTCGGCGGCATCAACAAGGTGATCCTCGGGCGAAAGGATATTCGAGTCGAATATCTCAACCGCAAGTAAAATGCTGCCCCATGAAGGTCATACCGACTGAAATCCACGACGCACTGATCCTCGAGCCGAAGGTCTTCGGTGACGCGCGCGGCTTTTTCCTGGAAAGCTACAACCAGCGGGTGCTGGCCGAGGCGGCCGGCATCCGCGCCGGGTTCGTGCAGGACAACCATTCCCGCTCCGTGCGCGGCGTGCTGCGCGGCCTGCATTACCAGTTGCAGCAGCCGCAGGGCAAGCTGGTGCGCGTCGCCAGCGGCGCGGTGTTCGACGTCGCCGTGGATATCCGCCGCAGTTCGCCCACCTTCGGCAAGGTGGCCTGCGTCGAACTGTCGGACGAAAACCAGCGCATGTTCTGGCTGCCGCCGGGCCTGGCGCACGGCTTCCTGGTTGTTTCCGCGACGGCGGATTTCCTCTACAAGACCACCGACTACTACGCGCCGGAGCACGAGCGCTGCATTGCCTGGAACGATGCCGAGCTGGCGATTCCCTGGCCGCTCGCCGGCGCGCCGAGCCTTTCCGCCAAGGATGCCCAAGGCGTGCCGTTCGCCGTGGCGGAGCTGTATCCGTGAATATCCTGCTCACCGGCAGAAACGGCCAGGTCGGCTGGGAACTGCAGCGTGCGCTGCTGCCGCTCGGGCGCATCCATGCCTGTGACCGGCGCGAACTGGATCTGGCTGATGCCGGCGCCGTGCGGCGCATGCTGAACGATGTGCGACCCGACGTCATCGTCAACGCCGCCGCCTACACCGCCGTCGACAAGGCCGAGAGCGAAGCGGAACTGGCGCATGCCATCAATGCCGCCGCGCCTGCGCTCCTGGCAGAAGAGGCCGGGCGGCACGGCGCGCTGCTGATCCACTACTCCACCGATTATGTGTTCGACGGCGCCAAGGCCGCGCCCTACACCGAGACGGATCCGACGAATCCCCTCGGCGCCTATGGCCGCAGCAAGCTGGCGGGCGAGGCGGGTATCCGCGCCTCCGGCGCCGAGCACCTCATCTTCCGCACCAGCTGGGTGTACTCTTCGCGCGGCAGCAATTTCCTGCGCACCATCCTGCGGCTGGCGGCCGAGCGCGAAGAACTGTGCGTCGTCGCCGACCAGATCGGCGCCCCCACCTGGGCGCGTTTTCTCGCCGAGGCGACTGCGCAAGCGCTGATGCAGGCGATGCGGGAGCGCCGCGACAGCGCTTTCGAGAGCGGCGTGTTCCATCTTGCTGCGGCCGGCGAGACGAGCTGGCATGGTTTCGCCAGTGCCATCGTCAAGAGCTGCGGTGGCCTGCGCGTGAAGGCGGTGACGCCGATCACCACGGCGGAGTATCCGCTGCCCGCCCCGCGCCCCGCCAACTCGCGCCTGAACACCGGCGCCTTCCGCGCCCGCTTCGGACTGGAACTTCCCGACTGGGAAACGTGCCTGCAACTTTGCCTCGAGGACATTCCGCAATGATTCTGGTCACCGGCGGCGCCGGGTTTATCGGCTCCAACTTCGTATTGGACTGGCTGCGCGAGACGAACGAGCCGGTCGTCAATCTCGACAAGCTCACCTACGCCGGCAACCCGGAGAACCTCGCCGGTCTGGGCGGCGATGCGCGCCACCGCTTCGTCCAGGGCGACATCAACGATGCCGAGCTGGTCGGCGAACTGCTGGCGCGCCACGCGCCGCGCGCCATCGTGCATTTTGCCGCCGAGAGTCATGTCGACCGCTCCATCCACGGTCCGGCCGAGTTCATCCAGACCAACATCAACGGCACCTTCACCCTGCTCGAAGCGGCGCGCAGCTACTGGTCGCCGCTCGACGCCGAGGCGAAGTCGGCCTTCCGCTTCCTGCACGTGTCGACCGACGAGGTGTATGGCTCGCTCGGCATGGACGAGCCGGCCTTCGCCGAGACGCACCCCTACCAGCCGAACAGTCCCTATTCGGCCTCGAAGGCGGCCTCCGACCACCTGGTGCGCGCCTATCATCACACCTACGGTCTGCCGACGCTGACGACCAACTGCTCGAACAACTACGGCCCCTACCAGTTTCCCGAGAAGCTGATCCCGCTCATCCTTCTCAACGCCATCGCCGGCAAGCCGCTGCCCATCTACGGCGACGGCCTCAACGTACGCGACTGGCTCTACGTCGGCGACCACTGTTCCGCCATCCGCGCCGTGCTGGCCGGCGGCCGTCTCGGCGAGACCTACAATATCGGCGGGCGCGCCGAGATGACCAACCTCGCCGTGGTGAAGACGCTGTGCGGCCTGCTCGATGCGTTGCACCCGTCGTCGCCGACCCTGCCGCACGAGAAGCTCATCACTTACGTCAAGGACCGCCCCGGCCACGACCGACGCTACGCCATGAATGCCGGGAAGCTCGAGCGCGAACTCGGCTGGCGCCCGGCGGAGAGCTTCGCCTCGGGCATCGAGAAGACGGTGCGCTGGTATCTCGACAATCAGGCATGGACCGGCCGCGTCGCCAGCGGCGCCTATCGCGACTGGGTCGCGCAACACTATTCGGACTGAAATCATGACAAGAAAAGGCATCATCCTCGCGGGCGGCTCGGGCACCCGGCTCTATCCGGTGACGCTGGCGGTGTCGAAGCAGATGCTGCCCATCTACGACAAGCCGATGATCTACTACCCGCTGGCGACGCTCATGCTGGCGGGCATCCGCGACATCCTCGTCATCTCCACGCCGCAAGACCTGCCGCGCTTCGAGCAATTGCTCGGTGATGGCGCTGGCTGGGGCCTCTCGCTCTCCTACGCCGCGCAACCGAAGCCGGAAGGCCTGGCGCAGGCCTTCCTCATCGGCCGTGACTTCATCGGCGGCGCGCCCAGCGCGCTGGTGCTCGGCGACAACATCTTCCACGGCCACGACCTGCAGAAGGACCTGCAGAGTGCGGTGGCGCGCACGCACGGCGCATCCGTCTTCGCCTATCCGGTGCAGGATCCGCAGCGCTACGGCGTGGTCGAGTTCGGCGCCGACGGGCGCGCGGTGAGCATCGAGGAGAAGCCGGCAAACCCGCGCTCGCGCTATGCCGTGACAGGACTCTATTTTTACGACGAGAAGGTGGTGGACATCGCCGCCAGCCTGAAGCCCTCTTCGCGCGGCGAACTGGAGATCACCGATATCAACCGCCGCTACCTGGAGCAGGGCGAACTCAACGTGGTGATGATGGGCCGCGGCCACGCCTGGCTCGACACCGGCACCCACGAATCCCTCATCGAAGCCTCGCACTTCGTGCAGACCATCGAGAAGCGCCAGGGCCTGAAGATCGCCGCCCCCGAAGAGATCGCCTTCCGCATGGGCTACATCGACGCCGCCCAACTGCGCCGCTTGGCGGAGCCGCTGCACAACAGCGGCTACGGGCGGTATCTGTTGAGCGTGCTGGAAGAGGGCTGATCGCGCGCAGGCAATACCTTTCTGGGGCAGACTACGCCGCCCGCAGGAGGAACTCCACCTTCACGGCATCGAACGGGAAGGTGATGCGCCCATCGGACAGGCGGTCGAGCACGCCGGCCTCCAGCAGGGCCGTGACGTCGGCATGCACGGCCTTCACGTCGCGGCCGACCCGTCGCGCGGCTTCGCGGATGGATACGGGGCCGGCGCCGCACAGGGCCTTGAGCAGTTCCCAGCGCTTCGCCGTGAGGACTTTCCAGAGCAGTTCCGGCGTGGCGAAACTGATGCGCGCGGCCTGCTGGGCCCTGCCTGTCTTCCAGGCCTGAGCGAAGTCCGCCATCGCATCGGCGGGTGGTCGCACGTCAAGCGTCACGGTTTTCATGGTTCCACCTCTCGATGTCGCGTTGGAAGTCGGCAATCAACAGCTCGGGCGTCGTGAAGGCGTAGCGGCTTTCCTTGCCGCCAAAATGTCGGTGGTCGCCTTTGCCGGTCTCGTTGTCGTAGCGCAGGACGCATGTTGTCAATTACTCCAACATAGGATGGTTCAATGCGCCTCGTCCCAATTTGCGCCGACGCCGACTTCCGCCAGCAGCGGCACGGAGAGCTGCGCCACGCCGGCCATGAGCTTCGGCAGTTCGCCGCGCACGGCGTCGAGTTCCGCTTCCGGCACTTCCAGCACCAGTTCGTCGTGCACCTGCAGGATCAGTTGCGTCGCCATTTTTTGTTCGTCGAGCCAGCGCTGCACGGCGATCATGGCCAGCTTGATGAGATCGGCGGCGGTGCCCTGCATGGGGGCGTTGATGGCGGCGCGTTCGGCGGCCTGGCGCCGTCCCACGGCGGCTGACTTTATCTCCGGCAGCCAGAGGCGGCGGCCGAACACGGTTTCGACGTAGCCCTTGTCGCGGGCGAGCAGCCGTGTGGACTCCATGTAGTTCGCCACGCCGGGATAGCGGGCGAAGTAGCGGTCGATGTAGGCCGCAGCCGCCTGCCGTTCGAGGCCGAGCTCGCGCGCCAGGCCGAAGGCCGACATGCCGTAGATGAGGCCGAAGTTGATCACCTTGGCGTAGCGGCGCTGCTCGCTCGACACGTCCGCAGGGGTAGTGCCGAACACCTCGGCGGCGGTGGCGCGGTGGATGTCCTCGCCCTGCGCGAAGGCGTCGAGCAGGCCGCGGTCGCCCGACAGGTGGGCCATGATGCGCAACTCGATCTGCGAGTAGTCGGCGGAGACGAGCTTGGATCCCGGCGGCGCGATGAAAGCCTGGCGGATGCGCCGGCCTTCTTCGCTGCGAATGGGAATGTTCTGCAGGTTGGGGTCGGAGCTGGGCAGCCGCCCCGTCACCGCCACGGCCTGGGCGTAGTTGGTGTGCACGCGGCCGGTCGCCGGATCGACCGAGCGCGGCAGCTTGTCGGCGTAGGTGCTCTTCAGTTTCGCCAGGCTGCGGTAGTCGAGAATCAGCTTTGGCAGCGGGTAGTCGAGCGCGAGTTGCGCCAGCACTTCCTCGTCGGTGGACGGCGCGCCCGAGGGCGTCTTCTTCACCACCGGCAGCTTTTCGCGCTCGAAGAGGATTTCCTGGATCTGCTTGGGCGAGTTGAGGTTGAAGGGCTGCTTCGCCACTTCGTGCGCCTGCTTCTCGATCTCCATCATGCGCAGGCCGAGCTGCTGGCCCTGCCGCTCCAGCAGCGGGGCGTCGACCAGCACGCCATTCCTTTCCATGCGGAAGAGGATCTGCATCACCGGCATCTCGATGTCGCGGTAAAGCGCCTCCAGACGCGGTTCTTCGGCAAGTTTGGGATGCAGCGCCTCGTGCAGGCGCAGCGTGACGTCGGCATCCTCGGCGGCATACTCGGCGGCACGTTCGATGTCGACCTGATCGAAGCCGATGCGCCCGACGCCCTTGCCGGTGACCTCATCGTACTTGATGGTGGTGATGCCGAGATGGCGCGCGGCCATCGAATCCATGTCGTGGCCCTTGTCGGACTCGATGACGTAGGACGCGAGCAGCGTGTCGTGCGCCACGCCGGCGAGGCGGATGCCGTGGTTGGCCAGCACATGCATGTCGTACTTGAGGTTCTGGCCGACCTTGGCGTGCTGCGGCGATTCCAGCCAGGGCTTCAGCTTCGCCAGCACGTCGTCGAAAGTCAGCTGCTGCGGCACGCCGGCATAGCGGTGCGCCAGCGGCAGGTAGGCGGCCTCGCCGGAGGCTGTGGCGAAGGACATGCCGACCAGGCGCGCCAGCATCGGGTCGAGGCTGGTGGTCTCGGTGTCGAAGGCGGTAAGTGGCGCCGCGTCGAGCTTTTTCAGCCAGGCGTCGAAATGATTCCAGGCGAGGAGGGTTTCGTAGCCTTGCCGATGATCGGTGGTGCCTGTAGGAGCCGGCTTGCCGGCGATCGGCGGCTGCATCGCGGGCAAGCCCGCTCCCACAGGGCTGTCTCCTTGCACCTCGCGCAGCCAGGTCTTGAACTCCAGCTGCGCGAAGAGTTCGGCGAGCTTTTCCCGGTCGGGCGGTTGCGGCGCAAGATCGGCCACATTCACCGGCAGGTCGAGGTCGCGGACGACGGTGACGAGCTTTTTCCCGAGCGGCAGGAAATCCAGCGCCTGGCGCAGGTTCTCGCCGACCACGCCACCGATCTCGCCGGCATGGGCGACGATGTCGTCGAGGCTGCCGTACTGCTGCAGCCATTTCGCCGCCGTCTTCGGCCCGACCTTGTCCACGCCTGGCACGTTGTCCACGCTGTCGCCGACCAGTGCGAAGTAGTCCACGATGCGCTCAGGCCCGACGCCGAACTTCGCCAGCACGCCGGCTTCATCCAGCACCTCGTTGCTCATGGTGTTGACCAGCCGCACGTGCGGGTTCACCAACTGCGCCAGATCCTTGTCGCCGGTGGATACGACGCATTCGATGCCTTTGTCGCCCGCCTCGCGCGCCAGCGTGCCGATGACATCGTCGGCTTCCACGCCCTCGATCGAGAGCAGCGGCCAGCCCAGTGCGCGGATGCAGGCATGCAGCGGTTCGATCTGGCGCGCCAGATCGTCCGGCATGGGCGGACGCTGCGCCTTGTAGTCGGGATACCAGTCGTCGCGGAAGGTCTTGCCCTTGGCGTCGAAGACGCAGGCGGCATAGTCTGCCTTGAAGTCGCTATTCAGGCGGCGTAGCATGTTGATGACCCCGTACACGGCGCCGGTCGGCTCGCCTGCCTTGTTGCGCAGATCGGGCAGGGCGTGGAAGGCGCGGTACAGATAGGACGAACCGTCGACCAGAAGCAATGTGGGCATGATGGACTTGGATAGGTGACTGGGCGCCGCCGCCTCGGCGCTGCGTTTGCCGGTTACGGAAAACGGAAAAATGAGCGCTAAAGACAAGCTTCGCAATCTCGCCGACACGCAAACCGAGGCGACCTCGTCGACGGCGCGCGAGTCGTGGCGCATGCTCGGCATTATGGCAGAGTTCGTCGAGGGGACAGAGCGCCTCGCGCCGATCCGTCCGGCCGTTTCCATCTTCGGCAGCGCGCGCCTGGCGCCCGATCATCCCTACTACCTGCAGGCGGAAAAAGTGGCGCGCCTGCTCTCCGATGCCGGCTTCTCGGTGATCTCCGGCGGCGGGCCGGGGATCATGGAGGCGGCGAGCAAGGGCGCCTTCCATGGCAAGAGTCCCAGCGTCGGCCTGAATATCCGCCTGCCGCGGGAACAACTGAGCAATGCCTTCCAGGACATCTCGCTCACCTTTCAACATTTCTTCGCGCGCAAGGTGATGTTCGTCAAGTTCGCCGCCGCCTACGTGGTGTTGCCGGGCGGTTTCGGCACGCTGGACGAATTGATGGAGGCGCTCACCCTGATCCAGACGGGCAAGAGTCGGCCCATCCCCCTCATTCTGATGCACTCGGCCTACTGGCAGGGGCTGCTCGACTGGTTCCGCGAGCGCCTCGTGGCCGATGGCATGATCGCCCCGGAGGACATCGACCTGCTGCAGGTAATCGACGAGCCGGAGCAGGTGGTCGATGCCATCTTCAAGCACTACGAGGGACGCGGCTTCGAGCCCCTGCCGCACGAGCACGAACTGCTTCTTAACCTCTGATACAATCCTCACGGACTCATCTGGGACATAATCATGCGCCGCCTCCTCATCGCCTGTCTGCTCGCCATTGCGCTGCCTGCCGCGGCGCAGGATCGCCCCGCCGGTCTGCAGCCGGTGCCCGAGCCGCCCCCGCCGCCGCCGGGCTACCAGCCCGATCCGGCCCTGGAGCCGCAAGTCACCATCATCCGGCGCGGCGAGGACAGGGTCGAGGAGTACCGCATCAACGGCCGGCTCTACATGGTCAAGGTGACGCCGCCGCACGGTGTGCCCTATTATCTGGTCGATGACAAGGGCGACGGCCGCATGACGCGCCAGGAGCCGCTGGATTCCGGCCTGCGCGTACCGATGTGGGTGATTGGCACGTTCTGATTCAGCGCACCAACCTGAAAGCACCAACAACAAGGGGGAGGCAGCCATGAGTGAAGAGAATCCGTTTCTTGTGACGGGCGGTAGTTCTGGTCAAGGGGGTGGCGGCTTCAATCCCGCCGGCCGCAATGTGGATGCCGGCCGAAGCATCGAATGGCTCAAGCAGGGCTGGCAGCTGTTCATCAAGAATCCCGGCATGTGGATCGCCATCGCCGTCATCCTGATGGTGATCGTCATCGTGCTCAGCTTCATCCCCGTCGTTGGCTCGCTGCTGGCGAACTTCCTCATGCCGGTTTTCGCCGGCGGCATTCTGCTCGGCTGCAAGTCGCTGACGGAAGGCGGCGACATCGCCATCGACAATCTTTTCGCCGGTTTCAAGCAGAACACAGGCAACCTCATCATGGTCGGCGTGTTCTATCTGGTCGGTGTGGTGATCATCACCGCGCTGGTATTCATGATCGGCGGTGGGGCCGCCCTGACGGGGGGAATGATCGGACGCGGTCCGGGCATGGGCATGGCCGTGGGGGGATTCTTCCTCGCCATGCTGGTCATGCTGGCGCTGCTGGTGCCGCTGGCGATGGCCGTCTGGTTCGCCCCGGCACTGGTGGTGTTCCACAACGTCGCGCCGCTCGATGCCATGAAGGCCAGCTTCTTCGCCTGCCTGAAGAACTTTGTGCCCTTCCTCGTCTATGGCGTGATTCTGTTCGTGCTCTGCATCATTGCGATGATTCCCTTCGGCCTCGGCATGCTGGTGATGGTGCCGGTGATGATGGGATCGGTCTATGCGTCGTATGTGGAGATATTCGAGTAACCGCCTCATTGCCGCGGCGGCGCCTCAACGCCGCCGCATCTGCTGAATGCAAGCACGCAAACTCCCCGCCATTCGCGGCTGGAACTGGATCGTCGAAGGCTTTCATCTGTTCCGGACCAACCCCGCGCTGCTGACTTTCCTGGTTTTCGGCTACTGGCTGACGCTGGTGTTCCTCAATCTCATGCCGCTTATCGGCATGGTGATCGCGCCCCTGTGCGTGCCGGCGCTTTCTGTCGGTGTCATGAACGGCTGCCGGGCGCTCGAGCGCGGGGTCGACAACGGATTCGGGTTGCTGTTTTCCGGCTTCCAGAAGAATCGCAAAGTGCTTCTCGTTCTGGGTGCGGCCTACCTCGCCGGCACGCTCGCCGTGTTTGCGGTCAGCGCCCTGTTCGACGGCGGGGCCCTTTTTGCAATCATGATGGCCGGGGAACCACCGCCCGAGGATCTCCTGCAAAGCGACCAGTTGATGCTGGCCCTGCAGATGGCATTGATCCTGATGGTGCCCCTGCTCATGGCCTTCTGGTTCGCTCCCCTGCTGGCAGCCTGGGAAGGCATGTCACCCATGAAGGCGCTGTTCTTCAGCTTCATCGCCTGTGCGCGCAACTGGCGCCCCTTCGTGCTCTATGGC
>CAMTUN010000032.1:0-26366 GCA_947084915.1 uncultured beta proteobacterium
CCTCAGCCAACTTTGGCTGAACGACGCCGGTTTCCCGGCGCTGGAGCCAGTTAGCAGGTCTCCCCCTTTGGAAAAGGGGGAACAAGGGGGATTTATGACCGAAGGAAATCCGCCCCGCAGGAAGCACCCTTGGGGTGTGCCCCGCAGGAAATACCCTTGGGGCGCCCGTAGGATTGCGGTGATCTGCACACCTACGGCTGCAAAATCCCCCCTCGCCCCCCTTTTTCAAAGGGGGGAAGACATGTTGCAGAGGTCTCCAACTATGGCTGAGTTTCATTGGTAATCAGGAATTGATTTGATTTCATGTTCCCGGTTTTTATCCTAGAATCTGCCTTCCAATTCGAACCTGAGGTTGAACATGTTCAAGCTGCGCACAGCCCTGCTCTTCCTGGCCGCATCCTGGCCGGCGTTTGCCGACGAGATCACCTACCAGAAGCACATCCGTCCCGTCTTTGATGACAAGTGCGAGCGCTGCCACGGCGCCAGCGCGCCCGACTACGCCACCTTCATGAAAAACCCGAGGCAGTACGAGCTCGACGACAAGGGGCCGCGCATGGACAGCTACGAGACCATGATGTTCTTCATCAACGGGCGCGAGGAAGCAGGCGCCATGATGCGTCGCCTGGATGACGGCAGCAATACCAAGGACGGCCAGCCCGGCAACATGTACCGGCAACTCGGCCGCAAGGAGGAGCGCCAGGAGAATCTCAAGCTTTTCAAGAAATGGATCGGCGAGGACGCCTGGATCATGAAGAAAACCGCCGATATCACCCAGGAAGACCTGCAGCGCATCAAGGCGAAGGACTAGGCCCAGGTTGTTTCCTTCGGGGCAGCTTTGGGAGATCTGCTAATTGGCGCCAGCGCCGGGAAACGGCGTCATTCAGCCAAAGTTGGCTGAGAATCATGGGTAATCAGGATTCACGAACGGATCCATGGAGCCGCCCAACGACAGTCAAGAAATCAAATCGCCCATGTGCTGCGGTGAGGATATGACCTGCAAGGCGTAGCAGCTTGTGATTTCATCACCAGCCGGATGCAGGCGACGCTGAACAGCTTGGCTGCATCCGCGACGCTGAATGCCTGCTTTCTGAATATCGTCTGATCGCTTTCGGTCGTTGGCAGCAGGGCAGCTACAGAATTGCCCTGCCTGTCGCGGTTGTTAAAGGCTGAATGCGCGGGGCCATCTGTAAAACGCCCGTCTGCGCACGACTGGAATCCCGCTCGAGTATTTCCACCAGTTCCAGCGCGTGCTCGCGCAGATGTACGTCCACCTCGGGGTCGTGCGCCACCCGCTCCAGCAGCATCGCCGCCGAACGTGCCGAGCGCAGGCAGCCGCTCGTCATGTGCCGCGCCAGATGGGCCAGGGCGCCGGCGACCATGCTTGCCGGGGCGGCGTCATTCGAGGATTCATTCATCGCGGTTTCCTTCAGGCGGTGTGATCGGGATTCACCAGATATAGAACACCAGAATCCACGCCGTCGCCACGGCGGCCAGCGGCGCGCCCAGGAAGGGCAGGGCCAGTGCGGCGTTCAGTCGATTGTGCGCGTGGTCGAAGAGCAGACGCGCCCCCAGCCAGCCCGACCAGACGACGCCCGCCGCCAGCAATAATCCGCGCGCGGCGGGCAGCCAGCCGAGCGGCGCGCCCTCGGCGCGCAGGTGGGTGGCGGTCATCATCGACAGGCCGAGGAAGAGGCCGATGCCGGCGAGCGGAATCAGCGAAAGGGCCAGCGCGCGCCAGTCGATGCGACTGATGCGCGCGGCGAAAGTCAGTCCCAGCAGCACGGCGCCGCCGAGCACGGCGGCCACGACGCCGATGTAGGCGAGGATCAGCGCGCCGTCGAGCCAGGTGAAGACGTCGTTGGCCTCCGGGTAGTGGGTGAGCAGCCACCACGGCGCGCCGCTTTCCAGCGGCCAGAACACTTCGCGCCCGACCAGCCATTCCGCCGCGCCCTGGCGCGCGGCGACGAACCACGGACTGACGGTCCACTGGAAGGCGCCGATGGCCACGCCGAGCATGCCGAAGACCAGCAGCAGGGCTTCGCTCGTATGGGGCGCTGCATTACCCAGACCCGCGGCGAGGATTTCGGCGTTGGGCGAGCGCGCGGCGAGCTCCACCGCCCCGCGGTGGCCGCTGCAGCGCCCGCAGGCGTGGCATTGCGCGGCGCCCTGCATGTGCTTGACGTCGAGCAGCGGCGCGCAGTCGACGGCGGCCGTGCGCGCGGGATGGCCTTCCCACGCGGCGCGGTCGATGCGGAAGTGCACCGGCGCGATGCGCGCGAGCAGGGCGAAGACGCCGGAGACGGGGCAGAGGTAGCGGCACCAGACACGCTTGCCGCGGCCGTACAGCCAGCCGACGGCGGCGGCGGCGAGCGTCGAGCCGCCGAGAATGAGCAGCGCCGCCTGCGGGTATTCGTACACGCTGATCATCTGGCCGTAGAGGGTGGTGAGGACGAAGGCGAGGAAGGGCCAGCCGCCCCAGCGCAGCCACTTCGGGATGCGGCCGCCGCGGCCGTGGCGGCTGGCGAATTCGGCGAGCGCACCTTCCGGACAGAGCACGCCGCACCAGACGCGGCCCATGAGCATGATGGAGAGGATGACGAAGGGCCACCAGATGCCCCAGAAGGCGAACTGGGCGAACAGCGTCAGGTTGTCGAGGACCGTCGCGCCCAGCGGCGGCACGGGCAGCATCGTGGGGACCACCAGCAGCACGGTGTAGGCCCCGACGATCGCCCACTGCAGGCCGAGGATCAGGCGACGGTTCGCCGCCATCCAGTCGCCGAGGCGGGCCAGGCCCGCCTTGCGGCGCGGGTGGAAGACGAGGGTCGCGGTCTGTGCAGTCATTGCGCGAAGAAGCTCAGGAACGTATGTGGGAGCGGCGTCCTCGCCGCGAAACCCCCTTTGGAAAAGGGGGTGGCCTGAAGGGCCGGGGGATTTATCGCGGCGTGGACGCCGCTCCCACAAGGGGCTTCAAGGCAGTTCATTGCCCGTCCGCCTTGACGATGACTTTCAGTTCGCCCGTGATCGGGTTGAACTCGTCGACGAACTCATACTCGCCGGGCTTGAGTTTCGGCAGCACGACGAAGGAGCGGGCGCCGGCGTTGAGCACTTTTTCGACGCGCATCTCGACGTTCTCGAATTCGAGCGGGCCGGGGCCTTCGTTGATCAGGACAAGCTTGATGCGCTGCCCGACCGGCACCTCGATCCGCGCCGGCTTGAATACGCCATCGTTGACGATGATCTCGAAGGTGGGCAGCTCGCCGGCGGCGAAGGCATTGCCGCCGGCGAGCATTCCCGACCACGCGAGGAAAACGAGTGCGATCAGCGTTCGCATAGCGGTGTCGTCCTCGCGCAGGCGGGGACCCATGGATTCCCGCCTGCGCACCCCAGGAGTACTTCCTCAGGGCGCACCCCAAGAGTATTTCCTCGGGGTGGCTTCGCCAGCCCCTCAGGGCAGCTTCGCCTGCCCTTCAGGGCGCGGGAATGACGAATATTGGGCGTGTCGCGCACTATGCCGATCTTCATCAGAAGCCCACCTTGGCGCGCAGACCGACGACCTTGATGCTGGGCGCGCCGCCGTCGCCGGCGGGGCGCTGGATGAGCTGGAAGTCCGGTGTCAACTCGAGGCGTTCGTTGACGCGGTAGCGGTAGTAGAGCTCGGCGATGCGTTCGGTGCCGGAGGCGCGCGAATCCAGCGCGCCGTCTCCGTCGAGGTCCAGCGTGGCGGAGTCGCGGCGGTAAGCGGAACTGGTGCGCAGCAGGCCGAAGGCCGCGCCGAGCGAATCGGCGCTGCGGCCCCAGGCGTTGCCGGCGACTTCCGCGCCGACGGTGAGCGCCCGGTCGAAGCGCACGCGGCCGGCGGCCTGGTGGCCGAAACGGGCGAATGCCGTCACCCAGTCGCTGACTTTCTGGTCGATCGACATGCCGATGCCGGAATGGCGGCGCTCGATGCCGTCGTAGCCCATGCCGCGGCCGTTGCTCCACAGGTAGGCGCGGTAGTTGCCCGGTAGGTGATTGAAGCGCCAGGTGGTGTCGGCCTGCGCAATGATGAAGGGATTGCCGAGCGAGCCGGAGAAGTTCGCGCCGGGGCCGGAGCCGAAGGCGCCGAGCGACAGGCCCCAGGTCTCGGCCTTGTTGCGCTCGTTGACGTACTGGACGATGGCGCCGGGGGCGAAGCCGTAGCGGTCGGCGCCGACGTCGCCGCCGGAATCGAGCAGCGGATTGTGCACGAAGGCGTTGTTGAGGAATTTCGTCGACTCGTCGTCCGCCGCGGCGTTCTGGTCGAAGAAGACGAAGGGGTCGATCTTGCCGAAGGTGAGGTGCACGTGCTCCTTCGATTGCGCCGGGACGCCGCCGCGCGGCAGCGGCACCTTGAGCTGGTACCAGGCCTGGGCGAGGACGGCGAAGGAGGAGTCGGGGTCGCTGACGCCGCTCACCTGGAAGGCAGTGGTGTTGGCCGTGCTGGTGTAGGTCGGGCGCAGGCCGAGCCCGTCGCCCTGGCCGAAACGGACGTGGGTGAAGATGCTGCCTTCGATGTCGCCCATGCTGCCGCCCGGCAGGGTGACGGAGATGTCGCCGCGGTAGTTGGCGCGCGACTGGCGCGAGCTGCCGCCGGCGGTGCCTTCTCGGTTGGCCCGTTGCACCACGCCGGTGAGGCTGGCGCCTACGCTGATGCCTTCCAGCGCCTCGATCTGGCGCGCCTGCTTCTGCATGGACAGCGTCTGGAACTCGACGGCCTTGAGGCGGGTGGCGAGTTCCGGTTCCTTCTCGGACAAACGTTCCGTGGCGAGCGATTGCTCCAGTTCCCTGTTGTTCTTCTCAAGCGCCTCGACGCGGTCGGCGAGGCGCTTGACCTCGGCCAGCAGGGCCTTCATGTCGTCGCCGGCAGCAGCAGGCCCGGCGACGAGCGCCAGTGCCAGGGCGATGGGTTTCATGTCCCACCCTCTCCCCAGCCCTCTCCCGCCCAGGCGGGAGAGGGAGGAAATCCCCTCGCCTCGCACGCGGGGAGAGGGCCGGGGAGAGGGGCAAGGGCGTTGAATATTCCCCGACATTTCAGTACCCGCCCTTCTTGCCGGTGCCGGCGTAGGTGAACTCCCACTCGACCTCGATGGGCTTGAACCAGGGGCGCACGCCGGTGGCGCGGTCGGTGTGGCGGCCGAAGTGGTTGCCCGAAGCGTTCTCCTTGGCGTTGGGTGGGTAGACGATGAACTTCAGCCTGTACTTGCCGGGACCCTTGAGCTTGACGTTGTCGCCGTAGTGCGGGCCGTCGCTGGCGACCATCGGCATCATGTCGCCCTTGATGACTTCGCCCGAGGGCAGCTTGGTGAGTTCATACTTGACCAGCAAATGCGGCATCCAGTAACCCTCCGGAAAGCCGTTGGGGTTGTTGGCCAGCGCATGGATGTCGGCCTCGAGATGGATATCCGAATCGGATGCCTTGCGCATGTGGCCTTCCGGCTCCATGTCGATCGGCTGCAGGTAGACTGCGGCGATCTCCATGCCGGCAAGATTGCGCGGCGAGCCGATCGGATATTCGAGCGCCTGGACGGCAGCGGACAGCATCAGGCCGGCGCCGAGCAGGAGGGTGGAAGCGATATGCTGGAGGCGATTCATGGATTCCCCTGGAAAATGAAGTAAAAGCAAATAAGAACGATTCGCATTATGATTAAGCGAATCAAGGCTGTCAAGCGGCCCGGTCAAGTCGCAGTCAAGTCATGCTGCGGCGCGAAAAAACAAAACGCGCTACGGCATCCCACAGGGATTTCCTTCGGTCATAATTCGGCGATGAAGACTCTCCGCTTGGCTATTGCCCAGATCAACAGCACGGTCGGCGATCTGCAAGGCAATGCGCGCAAGATCGCCGAGTTCGCCGTTCGCGCGCGCGACGCCGGCGCCCAGTTGATGGTGACGCCCGAGCTGGCGCTGTGCGGCTATCCACCCGAGGATCTCCTGCTGCGGCCGGACTTCTACCGCGCCTGCGCCAGAACGCTGGCCGATCTTGCGGCCCGCATCGAAGGCATCGCCGTCATCGTCGGGCATCCCGAGGCGCATCACGGCGATTACTACAATGCCGCCTCCCTGCTGCAGGGAGGCCAAACCGTTGCCACCTATCGCAAGCACCGCCTGCCCAACTACGAGGTGTTCGACGAGCAGCGCTATTTTTCCGCCGGCTTCGAACCCTGCGTGGTCGAGGTGAACGGCGTGCACTGTGGCATCAACATCTGCGCCGATGTCTGGGAGCCGGGCGCCGCCGAAGCCGCCCGCAGCGCCGGCGCCGAACTGCTGCTGGCCCTGAATGCATCGCCCTATCATCTCAACAAGCAGGCGACACGCTACGAAGTCCTGAGAGAGCGCATCCGCGACACGGCGATGCCCGTGCTCTACATCAACCTGGTCGGCGGACAGGACGAACTGGTATTCGACGGCGCCTCCTTCTGCCTCGATCAGGCGGGGCGGCTGACACATCAGTTGCCGCAGTTTGTCGAGGCGCTCGAAATCGTCGAGTACGCCGATGGCGTGCTGCGGCCCGGCACGGTGGCGCCGGCGCGCACGCTGGAGGCCGAGGCGTACGAAGCCCTGATGCTGGGCGTGCGCGACTATCTCGGCAAGAACGGCTTCCCGGGCGCCATCATCGGCCTGTCGGGCGGCATCGATTCGGCGCTGACGCTGGCCATCGCCGTCGACGCGCTGGGGGCCGACAAGGTGCGCGCGGTGATGATGCCTTCGCCCTACACCGCGCAGATCAGCCTGGACGATGCACGCGAGATGGCGCGCACGCTGGGCGTGCGCTATGACGAATTTCCCATAGAGCCGGCGATGCAGACTTTCGCCGCGTTGCTGGAGAAGGAATTCGCCGCGGGCGGAGAGAAAAGCGCGGCCGATACCACGGAAGAGAACCTGCAGGCGCGCATCCGCGGCATGATCCTCATGGCGCTGTCGAACAAGTACGGCTCGATCGTGCTGACGACCGGCAACAAGAGCGAGATGGCGGTGGGCTATGCCACGCTGTACGGCGACATGGCGGGCGGCTTCGCCGTCATCAAGGATATCTACAAGACGATGGTCTGGCGCCTGTCGCGGTATCGCAACGGCATCGCCGCGGTGATTCCGGAACGCATCATCACGCGGGCCCCATCGGCCGAGCTGAAGCCCGGCCAGACCGACCAGGATACGCTGCCGCCCTACGAAATCCTGGATGCGATCATCGAGGCCTACATGGAGTGCGATCTCAGCCCGCGGGAGATCGTCGCGCTGGGTTATGCCGAGGCCGACGTGCGGCGCACGGTGGACATGCTCAAGCGCAGCGAGTACAAACGGCGTCAGGCGCCGGTCGGCATCCGCGTCAGCCGACGCGGTTTTGGCAAGGATTGGCGTTATCCGATAACATCCGGCTACGTGGATGAGTGGTGAGCCATCCCCCCGACCCCCTTCCGCGGAAGGGGGTGACGGGCGTTCAGCCGCAAGCGCGGCTTCAAAGAAATATATGGCGAGGAGCCAGCGATGAAGAAAATCGAGGCGATCATCAAACCCTTCAAGCTCGACGAAGTGCGTGAAGCCCTCTCCGAGGTTGGCGTCACCGGCCTCACCGTGACGGAAGTCAAAGGCTTCGGCCGCCAGAAGGGCCACACGGAGCTCTACCGCGGCGCCGAGTACGTGGTGGATTTTCTGCCGAAGATCAAGATCGAGGTGGTGGTCTCCGACGGCTCCGTCGAACAGGCCATCGAGGCCATCATCAAGTCCGCACGCACCGGCAAGATCGGCGACGGCAAGATCTTCGTCACACCGGTCGAGCAGATCGTGCGCATCCGCACCGGCGAGACGGACGAGTCGGCTATTTGACCGGCTTCGGTTTGTCCCGCTGCGGCGCCAGGGCTTCCCTCAGGAGCCCGCGCATGCGCGCCTGCTCAGCGTTCAGCAGCATGGCGTGTTCCCCGAGATAGGGTTGGATGAAAACGGGTGCGGACTCGCCCGGCCTCGGGTCGTCGTAAATAATCACAACGCCCTCCGGGTGCTTCTCGAACCAAGGGGCGATTTCCGTCGGGCTCAGCAATTCGTCGATCGGTTTTTTCAGCCGGCCGGCGAACTGGAACTGGGCGTGGTAGAAGCCGTTATTTGCCACGGGAATGCCATGATCCTGCAGCTTGCGAAGCGCTTCTGCCATCGGGTGGACGTCGAAGCGACGCCATAAGTTGTCTGAAAGGGTGCACAACGCAGTGACGTAGAACGCCGCGCCCAGCAAGGCCAGGCTCGGCATGCGCCAGCTGCCCCGTCTGCCGGACCATCCTGCCAGCAGCGCCGCCAGCACGAGCAATGCGCCCGGCCACCAGGGAAACCCCTGCCACATGTCGGGCTTGTCGGGCAGGCCGGCCAGTCCGACATACACCATCCCCAGGCCCAGCCCGCCGGCAATCAGGGCCGGCAGCACCAGGCCATGCGGCCTTGCGTCTTTCAACATATGGCCGGCGATCAGGGCGAAGCCGGGCACCAGCGGCATCAGGTAATGGATCTGCTTGCCGCTGATCAGGGAGAAAAACAGAAATACCGGCGCCAGCCAGGCCAGGCAGAAGCGCAGGCCGTTATCCAGGCCCTCATTTCTCAGGGCGGCCAGCCGGCGCCACAGCGCCGGCCACAGCAGCCAGGGAAAGAACAGGATCGGCAAGAGCGGCAGATACCACCAGAACGGCCGCTTGTGGGCGAAGGAGTCGACCATGCGGTTGGCGGTCTGGCCCCAGAAAATCATGCGCTGGTAATCCTCGCCGCCGCGAATGGCCGCCGGGATCGCCCAGGCCAGCGCGATGGCCGTGCCGCCCAGCAGCGCCAGCAGGACGCCGCCATACCAGCGTTTCAAATTCATGCCTGGCCGCCACCAGGGCGCCAGCAGGGCCACCGGCAGCAGGTGCAGCAGAATCACCGGGCCTTTCGCCAGGACGCCGAAGCCGATCGCAACGGCCAGCCAGGCGAAGCCGCGTTGCATGGATTCATTCGCCGCAATGAGCAATCCGCGCATGCCCAGCAGGGCAAAGAAGGCCAGCATGAGGTCGAACATGGCCGAGGTGGCAAACAGCATCCACAGCAGGCTGGACGCCAGGATCCACAATGCATTGCGGCCGCTGTCCTGGTCCTGCGGCCAGAGCCGCCTTGCGATGGACAGGGTCAAGGCCATGCCGCCGAGCGCGAACAGCGGCGAGACCAGTCGCGGCCACCATTCGTTGACGCCGGTGACGGCCCAGCCGAGGTTGTAGAGCCAGAACAGCAGCGGCGGCTTGTGGCTGTAGGGCTCGCCGTTCTTGAACAGCACCAGATACTCGTTCTTCAGCCACATCTCCCACGCCACGCCGACGTAGCGGGTTTCGTCGATGGGGGTGAGCGGACGGGCGAAGAGGGCCACCGCGGTCAGTGCGGCCAGCAACAGCACCGGGCCTAGCGGAAAAGTCAGTCTCCGTGATACGGCGAGCAGGTGAGGCTTCATGTGCGGCGGTTCTTCAGCAATGCGATCAGGGCGCCGGCGCCGCCTTCGGCGGCGCGGGCCTGGCAGTAAGCGAGCACTTCGGGTCGCTGCATCAGCCAGCCCTTGACCAGGCCCTTGAGCACCGGCTCGCGGCCGGGCGAACCGAGCCCCTTGCCGTGCACCACGCGCACACAGCGAACCCCGCGGCGCAGCGCGGCTTCGAGGAAGTCGACGAGCAGCATGCGCGCCTCGTTTCGCGTGGCGCCGTGCAGGTCGAGCTGGTCCTGCACCACCCAGCGGCCGCGGCGCAGGTCACGCAGCACCGTGCGTGCCAGCCCGGGGCGGAGGAAGGTCGGTTCATCGCCGCCTTCGAGGAGCAGGTCGAGCGGGGCGGGGTGGAGCGACTCGGCCAGCGCCTCGGCCTCGTCGCGCCAGAGTTGCCTTGGCACGGCCGGCGGGGGCGGCGGCTCGTGGTGAACCTTGTCGGGTACAAGCGGCTTCGCTCCGGCCACCGCTTCGCGAAACAGCGTGCGGTCCTCCTCGGTCGGCGTGAGCGACCGTCTGGGAGTCATGGTTGTCCGAGAGCGTCCAGATACTTTTCCGCATCCAGCGCCGCCATGCAGCCGGTGGCGGCGCTGGTGACGGCCTGCTTGTAGATCTGGTCCTGCACGTCGCCGGCGGCATACACGCCGGGGAGGCTGGTCTGCGTGGCGTTGCCCATGCGGCCGCACTGCGTGACGAGATAGCCGTTGTCCATCTCCAGCTGGCCTTCGAAGATGTCGGTGTTGGGCTTGTGGCCGATGGCGATGAAGACGCCCTGCAGGGTGATTTCCCGGGTGGCGCCGCTCTTGACGTTCTTCACGCGCATGCCGGTGACGCCGCTCTTGTCGCCCAGCACCTCGTCGAGCGTGCTGTCGGTCTCCAGGACGATGTTGCCCGCCTTCACCTTTTCCATCAGCTTGTCGATCATGATCTTCTCGGCGCGGAACTTGTCGCGGCGATGCACCAGGGTGACTTTTTTGGCGATGTTGGCGAGGTAGAGCGCCTCTTCGACGGCAGTGTTGCCGCCGCCGATGACGGCGACGTCCTGACCCTTGTAGAAGAAGCCGTCGCAGGTGGCGCAGGCGGAAACGCCGCGGCCGGAGAAAGCCTCCTCGGAGGGCAGGCCGAGGTACTTGGCAGTGGCGCCGGTGGTGATGATGAGTGCGTCACAGGTATAGGTGCCGTTGTCGCCCACCAGGGCGAAGGGTTTCTCCTTCAGCTTCGCCGTGTGGATGTGGTCGAAGATGATTTCGGTGTTGAAGCGCTCGGCGTGTTTCTGGAAGCGCGTCATCAGGTCGGGGCCCTGCACGCCGTCGGCGTCGGCCGGCCAGTTGTCCACGTCGGTGGTGGTCATCAACTGGCCGCCCTGGGCCATGCCGGTGATGAGCACCGGGTTCAGGTTGGCGCGGGCCGCATAGACGGCGGCGGTATAGCCGGCCGGGCCGGAACCGAGAATGATGAGGCGGGAATGGCGGGTTGCGCTGGTCATGACGTCTTCGCTCGGGCAGGGTTCGGAATGGCGAAATTATACTGGAGAGAATAAGGAGCCAATGAAGATGCTCCGAAAGGTCATATAATTCATGCAGGCTCAACAATAAGAATGACTGCGGCGGGCCGTGTTCCGTCGCTGAAGGAGGCTAGCATGACGCAAGGAAGCAGCGTGACCGTCGATGCCCTGCGCTCGATGCCGATTTTCGAGTCGCTTTCCGTCGAGCGCCTCGTGCCGATCGCCCGCGTCGCCGTGTTCCGCAAGATGCCGCGCAGCGCCACCATCCTGCGCGCGGGCGATCGCACCGATTTCGTCTATTTCATCCTGTCCGGCGTCCTCAAGGTGCTGGTCTCGGACGAGGAGGGCCGGGAAGTCATCCTGTCCAATCTCGGTCCCGGCGAGTTCTTCGGCGAAATGGGCGTGCTCGACGACAACCCCCGTTCGGCCACGGTGATGACGACTTCCCCCTGCGAACTGGTGGTGATTTCCAAGGCGGACTTCAAGCGCTGCCTGGCCGAAAATTTCGATGTCTCCCTGTACATCATGCGCGCCCTGGTCAAGCGCCTGCGTACCGCCGACCGCAAGATCGAGAGTCTGGCGCTGATGGATGTCTATGGCCGGGTTGCCCGCCTGCTGCTGGAAATGGCGGAAGAAGACACCGACGGCCAGCTGGTGGTCATGAAAAAGATATCCAAGCAGGACATTGCCAAGATGATCGGCGCCTCGCGCGAAATGGTCAGCCGCGTCATGAAGGACCTGAGTCTGCAGGGCCTCATCGTGGAGGGCGGCGGCCGCATCCTCCTGCGCGAGAAGATCAACCTGATCTGAGGCGTAGCTACCTGATCCGAGGCGTATAATCGCGGCATTTGCCGGCCTGCGCCTGTTATCGATCGAGCGTGCAAGAAAAAAACGCCTCACAACCCCTGCCGGAAAAAATCGTTGCGCTTCTGCAAGAGGCGCGCTGGTTGGTGCTCGGGGTCGTTGCCCTCTATATCGGCCTGATTCTCTACGGTTACAGCAAGGCCGATCCCGGCTGGTCGCATGCCGCCCAGGTCGATCGCATCGCCAACCCCGGCGGCCGCGTCGGCGCCTGGGTGGCCGACCTCCTGCTCTATCTGTTCGGCTTGTCCGCCTGGTGGTGGGTGCTCTTCCTGCTGTTCCTGGTGATCTGGGGCTACCGTCGCCTCGAAGGCATATTCCATACGGACCGGCGGCCATTCTTCATCGCCCTCTCCGGCTTCATCGTCCTCATTGCGGCATCCAGCGGTCTGGAAGCGCTGCGCTTCCACAGCACTAAAACGCCCCTGCCGCTGGAACCGGGCGGCATGCTCGGCCTGGAAATCGGCCGCCTGTTTTCGCAGTTCCTCGGTTTCACCGGCGGCACCCTCATTCTCATCACCCTGTTTGCCGCGAGCCTGACCATTTTCACGGGGATGTCCTGGCTCAAGTTGATCGAGCGCCTGGGCGCGCTGCTGGAAGGCATCTGGTTCGGCACCAGCCATCTCTACCAGCGCTGGCAGGATCGGCGCATCGGCCGCGAAGTGGCGCGCGAGCGCGAGGCCGAGGTGGAAGTCGAGCGCAAGCGCTTCGAGGAGGTTCACGCCGAGCCGATCCGCATCGAGCCGTCCGAGGTCGTCATCCCGAAATCGACGCGCCGTGAAAAGGAGCGCCAGGCGCCGTTGTTCATGGACATTCCGGGCGGGGCGCTGCCGCCTTTGCATCTGCTCGAAGAGCCGTCGCACGACGTCGAGCCGCCCTCCGCCGAGACGCTGGAATTCACCTCTCGCCTGATCGAGCGGAAACTGGCCGACTTCGGCGTCCAGGTGAAGGTGCTTGCGGCCTATCCCGGCCCGGTCATCACCCGCTACGAAATCGAGCCGGCCGTCGGCGTCAAAGGCGCCCAGATCGTGAACCTTGTGAAGGACATCGCCCGCGCCCTCTCCGTGGTGAGCGTGCGCGTCGTCGAGACCATTCCGGGCAAGTCCTGCATGGGTCTGGAACTGCCCAACCCGAAGCGGCAGACGGTGCGCCTGTCCGAGATCCTCGGTTCCAAGGCCTACCACGGCATGCATTCACCGCTGACGCTGACGCTGGGCAAGGACATCAGCGGCCTGCCGGTGGTCGTCGACCTGGCCAAGATGCCGCATCTGATGGTGGCCGGCACCACCGGCTCGGGCAAGTCGGTCGGCATCAACGCCATGATCCTGTCGCTGGTCTACAAGTCGGAACCGGCCGACGTGCGCCTGATCCTGGTGGATCCGAAGATGCTGGAGCTGTCGATCTACGAGGGCATTCCGCACCTGCTGGCGCCGGTGGTGACCGACATGAAGCAGGCCGCCAACGCCCTGCAGTGGTGTGTCGCCGAGATGGACCGGCGCTACCGGCTGATGTCGGCGCTCGGCGTGCGCAACCTGGCCGGCTTCAACGGCAAGATCAAGGACGCCGCCAAGGCCGACGCGTCCGGGGTTGGGTACATTCCCAATCCTTTCTCGCTGACGCCGGAGAGTCCGGAACCCTTGCGGGCGCTGCCCTACGTGGTGGTCATCATCGACGAGTTGGCCGACCTGATGATGGTCGCCGGCAAGAAGGTCGAGGAGTTGATCACGCGGCTGGCGCAGAAGGCGCGCGCCGCCGGCATCCACCTGATCCTGGCGACGCAGCGGCCGTCTGTGGATGTCATCACCGGCCTCATCAAGGCCAATATTCCGACGCGGATTTCCTTCCAGGTTTCCAGCAAGATCGACTCGCGCACCATTCTCGACCAGATGGGCGCCGAAGCGCTGCTCGGCCAGGGCGACATGCTCTATCTGGCGCTGGGCAGTGGCATGCCGGTGCGGGTGCATGGCGCCTTCGTCGCCGACAGCGAAGTGCATAAGGTGGTCGATTACCTCAAGAAGACCGGTGCGCCTGAGTACGTCGAGGGCATCCTCGATGCACCGGGCGGCGACGGAGAGGACGGCGTTGCCGGCGAGAGCGGTGAAAGTGGCAATGGCGGCGAGGCCGACCCGCTCTACGACCAGGCGGTCGAGGTCGTGCTGAAGACGCGCCGGCCCTCCATCTCGCTGGTGCAGCGCCACCTGCGCATCGGCTACAACCGCGCCGCGCGGCTCATCGAGCAGATGGAGCGCTCCGGGCTGGTCTCTCCGATGGGCAGCAACGGCAACCGCGAGGTGATCGTGCCGGCGCGGGAGAGTTGATGAAAACAACACCATTAACCACAGAGACACAGAGGCACAGAGTGTTTTTGCATTGCATTTCTCTGTGCCTCTGTGTCTCTGTGGTGAGTGGTTTTCTTGCATTATTTCCGACGACCTCCGAAGCCGCCGCGCTCGACAAGCTGAAGGCCTTCGTCGAGGGCACGAAGAGCGGCAAGGCCGATTTCATCCAGACGGTGCAATCGAAGAGCGGCCGCAAGCCGCAGAACGCCGCCGGCACCATGATGTTCTCCCGCCCCGGCAAGTTCCGCTGGGTGTACGACAAGCCCTACTATCAACTCATCGTCGGCGACGGCGAGCGGCTGTGGGTGTACGACCGCGACCTCAACCAGGTCAGCACCCGCAAGCTGTCTGCGGCGCTGGGCGGCAGTCCCGCCGCGCTGCTCGCCGGCGACAATGCGCTGGAGAAGAATTTCGATCTCAAGGAAGGCGGCACGGTCGACAGCATCGAGTGGGTCGATGCGCAGCCGAAGAACCAGGATTCCGGCTTCCAGTTTCTTCGCATCGGCTTCGTCGGCGATGCGTTGCGAGTAATGGAACTCACCGACAGCTTCGGCCAGGTGACGACCATCGCCTTCGAGAAGTTCGAGCGCAACCCCGTCCTTGCCGGCAGCCTGTTCCGTTTTACCCCTCCCAAAGGCGCGGACATCCTGGGCGAGTGATCGTGAGCGACCTTTTCGCCACGAAACCGCACGCTCCGCTGGCCGAACTGATGCGCCCGCGCACGCTCGACGAGGTGGTCGGCCAGGAAGACCTGCTCGGGCCGGGCAAGCCGCTGCGCCTGGCCTTCACGTCGCGGACGCCGCATTCGATGATCCTGTGGGGTCCGCCCGGCGTCGGCAAGACCACGCTGGCGCGCCTCATGGCGCAGGCATTCGACGCCGAGTTCATTGCCCTCTCGGCCGTCTTCTCCGGCGTCAAGGACATCCGCGAAGCGGTGCAGCGCGCCGAGCTGACGCTGGCGCAGAGCGGCCGCCACACCATCCTCTTCGTGGATGAGGTGCACCGCTTCAACAAGGCGCAGCAGGACGCCTTCCTGCCCTATGTCGAGCAGGGCCTCATCACTTTCATCGGCGCCACCACCGAGAATCCCTCGTTCGAGGTGATCAGCGCACTGCTCTCGCGCGCGGCGGTGTACGTGCTGAAGAGCTTGAGCGAGGCAGAACTGGGCGAACTCTTCGAACGCGCGCGCGCGCAGAGCTTCTCCGAGCTGGAATTCGATGAAGGCGCGAAAAGCCGCCTTGTCGGCCTCGCCGATGGCGATGCGCGGCGCCTGCTGAACTTGCTGGAGATCGTGCACACGGCCGCCACGACGTCGGATCGCCGTGTCGTGGACGCTGACTTTCTGCAGGGCGCGCTGGCGAAGAATCTGCGCCGTTTCGACAAGGGCGGCGATGCCTTCTACGACCAGATCTCCGCCTTGCACAAGTCGGTGCGCGGCTCCGATCCCGATGCTGCGCTCTACTGGCTGCTGCGCATGCTCGACGGCGGCGCCGATCCGCTCTACATGGGACGCCGCATCATCCGCATGGCGACGGAGGACATCGGGCTGGCCGATCCGCGCGCGCTGCAGATCGCGCTCAACGCCGTCGAGACCTTCGAGCGGCTCGGCTCGCCGGAAGGCGAGCTGGCGCTGGCCGAGGCGGTGATCTTCATGGCCTGCGCCGCCAAGTCGAACGCGGTGTACGTCGCGTATAATTCCGCGCGGAAATTCGTCTCCGGCGATGCTTCGCGCGAAGTGCCGGTGCACCTGCGCAACGCACCGACGAAGCTGATGAAGGAACTGGGCTACGGGCACGAATACCGCTACGCGCACGACGAACCGGAAGCCTATGCTGCCGGCGAGGATTATTTCCCTGAAGGCATGCCGAAGGTAAGCTGGTACAAGCCGACGGAGCGCGGGTTGGAGGCGCAGATCCGCGAGAAACTCGCGCATCTGCGCGAACTGGACCGCAAGGCCGGCAAGAAGTAGGTCGGGCTTCAGCCCGACTTGGGCATCGTCGGCCTGAAGGCCGACCTACATCCGGCAGGTACATATACGAGGCTCAATAAACATGCTCGACATACAACTTCTGCGCAGCCAGGCGGCCCAGGTGGCCGAGCGCCTGGCCGCGCGCGGCGTCGGCTTCGACGTGGCCACGTTCCAGGCGCTGGAGGACGAGCGCAAGGGCCTGCAGATGCGCACGCAGGAACTGCAGGCGAGGCGCAACGCGCTGTCGAAGCAGATCGGCCAGCTCAAGTCGAAGGGCGAGGACACCACTGCCGTGATGAACGAAGTGGCCGGCCTCGGTGACGAGCTGAAGCTAAATGAGGAACAGCTCGCCGACCTGCTCAACCGCATCAACGCCTTCGTTTCGGTGATACCCAACCTGCCGCACGAGAGCGTGCCGGTCGGAAAGTCCGAGGCGGACAACCTGGAAGTCAGGCGCTGGGGCACGCCGCGCGCCTACGATTTCGCCGTGAAGGACCATGTGGACATCGGCGAAGGCTTGGGTGGATTGGATTTCGAGACGGCAACCAAGATCAGTTCAGCGCGATTTGTCGTGATGAAGGGCGAGATGGCGCGTCTGCACCGCGCGCTCATCCAGTTCATGTTGGACACCCACACGCAGGAGCACGGCTACAACGAGGTGTATGTCCCCTATCTGGTCAACGCCAACAGCATGTTCGGCACGGGGCAGTTCCCCAAATTTTCCGACGATCAGTTCGATGTTCAGCGTGACGGCCTGTTCCTGATTCCCACAGCAGAAGTGCCGGTGACCAATATCGTGCGCGACGAGATCGTCGATCCGGCGCAGATGCCGCTCAAGTTCGTCTGCCACACGCCGTGCTTCCGCCGCGAGGCCGGTTCCTACGGCAAGGACACGCGCGGCATGATCCGCCAGCACCAGTTCGACAAGGTCGAGCTGGTGCGCATCGAGCGGCCGGACAACTCCTGGGCGGCGCTGGAGGAGCTGACGCGCCATGCCGAGATCATCCTGGAAAAGCTGGAGCTGCCCTACCGCCGCGTCGCCTTGTGCACCGGCGACATGGGTTTCTCCGCGGCCAAGACCTACGACCTCGAAGTGTGGCTGCCGGCGCAGAATACCTACCGCGAGATTTCCTCCTGCAGCAATTTCGAGGCTTTCCAGGCGCGGCGCATGCAGGCGCGCTTCAGAAACGACCATGGTGGCAAACCCGGCAAGCCGGAGCTGGTGCATACCCTCAACGGTTCCGGTCTGGCCGTCGGCCGCACGCTGGTCGCCGTGCTTGAGAATTACCAGCAGCAGGATGGCGCGGTGGCGGTGCCGTCGGCCCTGCGCCCCTACATGGCCGGCCTGGAACGCCTTGTTCCCCCCTTGGAAAAAGGGGGGCGAGGGGGGATTTAGAGGCGTCCCGACGACCACCGCCGCAAATCCCCCCTCATTCCCCCTTTTTTGACCGAAGGAAATCCCCGTGGGACAAAGGGGGAGGCGGATCTGGTGGTGCTGCGCGCAATATATTTCCCGCAACCGCAGGCCGCTCGAAGCGCTGCAGGATGTCGTAGTAGGTGCGAATGTTCTCCGTCATGATGACAGCCTCGCCGCCGCGCGCCGCGCCGCTCTTCAGGCGCGAATAGTATTCGGGCCTCGAGAGCAGCGGCAGCACCTGTTTCATTTCATACCAGGAATTCGCATCGCGTTTCACCAGTTGGGCGATGAAGCGCGATCCGTTCATGTGCCCCATGCCCAGGTTGTAGGCGGCCAGCGCCAGCCAGGTGCGGTCGGGCTCCTTTGTTTCCAACGGAATCTGGTCGCGCAATTCGATGAGATAGCGCGTGCCGGCGAGGATGCTCTGGCGCGGGTCGAGCCGGTTCGTGACGCGCAGACGGTCGGCGGTGTCCTCGGTCAGCATCATCATCCCGCGCACATTGGTGTAGGAAGTGGCCAGCGGATCCCAATGTGATTCCTGATAGGCGAGGGCGGCGATCAGCCGCCAGTCGATGCCGTGGAGGTTCTGCGCCTCGATGAAAAGCCGCCGGTAGTGCGGCAAGACGGTATGCATTTTTTCCAGAAACCGCTCGACATCGTTCTGGTTGAGGCGGCGCACATGGCCGAAGTATCGGTCGTTAAGCCGGGCCAGCGTGCCGTCCCGTCGAATGCGTTCGATGAAGGCTTCGGCGCGTTCGAACAGCGCCGCCTCGCCGTCTTTCGGAAAAGCCCAAACCAGCGATTGGCTGCCAGGCAGGACGAGAGTGGCGTTCAGGCCTGGATAGAAATTCACCCCGATCTCGAAATGCGTCGAATCGACAGCGGCCAACATGGAAGGATCGGCGTTGGCGCGCTCGAGCAATTCCATTTCGCCGATACCCTTCAGCTTGGCCAGCCGCATGCCTTCAGGCCGGGGTCGCAGGCTGTCGAGCGCGGCGATTTGCGGAGAACGGGCCAGAATGGAGATGGTTCGCCCGTTCAGATCTGCCGGTATCCTTACGGGGGGCGCATCCTCATGCTGCACCAGCAACTGCTTCGCTTCGCGAATCGGTCGGGAAAAAAGGAGGGCGTCGCTTTTTCCCGGCGCCAGAGCAGCGGCGGCCATGTGGGCGCGCCCCTTTTTCAGGGCTTTGACGATTTCGGCATGGTCCCGGGCGAAGATGAAGCGGGCCTCGACGCCAAGCTCTTGTGCAAACAGGACGACCAGGTCGTGCTCGAATCCTGATGCGCTGCCTTGACCGTCGACCTGGTAGGTGGCCGGACCCGCGCGCGTGACGACGATCAGCTTTCCCAGTTCGGCCGGCGGCGGCAACGGCTCGCCGCAGGCGGCGAGCAGGGTAAGCAGTATTGCAACCAGCGATCTACGCATGCGACCCTCTTGTCGGAGGAGGGAAACCGGCTTTCCCACATCGCGTCCGCTGGGGGAATGGTGTAGAATGCGCGCCTCCGGAGAGGTGGCAGAGTGGTCGATTGTACCTGACTCGAAATCAGGCGTAGGTGCAAGCCTACCGTGGGTTCGAATCCCACCCTCTCCGCCAAATTTCATCCGATAAACAACACCGAACACCGGCTATAAGCCGGTGTTGTTTTTTCATGCTGTCATTCAAATTGTTACGGGTTAGCCGGCTTCGATAAGGCTGGTGGTAAATGTCAGCCCTTGGCTGTTTTGGTGACCATCTGAATGATCAGTTTCTTCCCGCACGCCTCGGCATATTTTCTCAGGGTGGCCAGCGACGGAGAATGCTTTCGGCTGCCGAGGCTGGATTCAATACGCGCCAGCACCGGCTGCGACACCCCCATTCGCTCTGCCACGTCGGCCTGGGTCAGGCCGGCATCCTTGCGGGCATTCAGCAGCGCGGCCAGTGCTGCGAACTCATCTTCAAGGGCGTCATAAGCGGCCCGGAAGGTGGGATCCGTCTTGCGCTTCATGGCCGCGTGTGCCTTCGGCTTGAACGCGACGGGCTGGTAGCGCTCTTTTGTCTTGTCAGTACTAGTTTTCACTTTGGATCTCCTTCAATCGCCTGCGTGCGATTTTCAATTCACTGTCCGGCGTCTGTTGTGTCTTCTTGATGAAGCCGTGCAGGATCACGATCCGCCTTCCCACCAATGCACAGAAAAACGCACGACCTATGCCCTCGACACCTTTGGCCCGAATCTCGAACAGTCCCTTGCCAAATGAGCGTGTGTAAGGCATTCCAAGATTCGGCCCCGATATTTCCATCTGCTCTACAATTCGGGTGAAGCTGGCGTTGATGCCAGCCGGCCAGCCGGTAATCTCCACATGAACCGTCGAGTTGTAGAATTCAATCAAATAGCGCACGGTACAAATATAGCATGCATGCTATCCTTCATCAAGGTCAGGATTTCTGGCGAAGCCATTTGTCTGGTATTGATTCGGCATAAATAACGACTTCAGTCCAGTACGAATAAAGCTGGATAAAAGGATCGAGTTGTTCAGTTGGTTTGGGGCATTTTCCGGGACATTCCTGGGGAAAACGGTCGCTTTGTGTCGCACTGAAAAATGCAACATGTTGATTTGACTAGACAGCATGCGACAGGGGTGGACGCTTCGGGGGTTCGAATCCCACCCTCTCCGCCATCCACCCGCAAAATTCATCCGAAGACAACCGGCTAAAAGCCGGTTTTGCGTGTTTGGACGTTGACGGGTCTACGCTTTCTGCGCGCAGCTCAGGGCATCCAGGAGTTCGCGTGCATTCTGCAGATCAGGCGTGTCGAAACCTTCGGTGAACCAGTGGAAGGCTTCTTGTATCAAGCGTCGGGCATCGTCCCGCTTGTCCTGTCTTTGCCATAGCCGGGCCATGCTTGTGGCCGCGCGCAATTCGAGGGATTTCGCCTGTTGCCGTCGACTGATCGTGAGCGCCTGGTGAAAACAGGCTTCGGCTATTGTTTCGTCGGCGTTTGCAAGACCGAGCAGCGATTCCCCCTTGAGGCGATGCAGTTCGGCCTCGACGTGATGATCGCCTAAAGCCTCGACTACCGAAAATGCCTCGCCATTCACGCTCAACGCATCGTCGAAGAGGCCCAGCACAACATACGCGTCGACCAGCGGTTCCAGGACGACAAGCGTCACACCGCCCATTGCCGTACGCGTCGCATCGACGCATTGTCGCAGCGTCTCGACGCCTTCGCGATGATTCTGCATGGCAAGCGCCCAGCCGCGCGACAGCGTCGCGCCGATTTGCCAGAGAGGAAAACCGTGCTCGTTTGCCAAACTCAACGTTTCCTGCGCCAAGGCCAGGACCTCCCCGGGCTGTCGCAGCCGGCAATGCAGGATCGTGGCAAAGGTCAGCGCATAGGCCAGACTGTAGGGATGCCCGAGCTGCCGCGCGAGCGCCAGGGTTTGCTCGCTGGCCAGACGGGCCTGGTCGGGATAGCCGAGGAACCACAGCACCCAGGAAAGATACGCTCCGCTGGTCACGCCAGCATCCTCGCCGAATTCCGCAATGTGGTTTCCATGGTGGGCGGTTTGATACAGCATCCTGACGCGTTCAAGATGCTCGCGGGCTGCCGTGAATGCGCCCTGCCAGTACAGGGTATCGCCAATGGCGAAATGCCCTTGCTGGTCTTGCACCGGGTTGCCGCTTTGGTTTGCCATGCGCAGGAGTTGCTGTGCGAGTTCGAGCGCGTGGGCATATCCGGTGCGTGAGCTCGCGCTCGCCCACAGCCCCCAAACCGCCCGAAACATGTCCGGACCACTTTCATGCCGGCTGCACAACGCCATCGCCCGCGCATAGGCGTCGGCGCCTTCCGCGGAAGCGTAGCCTTGCGCCGCGCACGCCGCGGCCCCGAGGCCGATCTGGAGATCGAGTTCCATGCGCGTGCGTTCGGGATCGTCAGGCAGCGTCCCGATCAGCGACAGGCCGGACCTGAAATGCATGACGGCCTCCTGGCTGGCGGAGTGGCGGCCGGCGAGCTTTCCCGCTTCGATCCAGCAGGCAACGGCCTTGCCGATTTCACCGCCCGCAGCCCAATGCTGTGCCAGGAGCTCAGGCCTGGCATCGACACTGGCCGCTTTCAGCGCGAGGGCGATTCGCCGGTGCGTTGCCTCACGCTCCGAGCGCGTCTGCGATTGATACGCCGCATCGCGAATCAGGGCGTGCCTGAAATGGAAAGTTGACTGAACCTTGCCTTGCAGGAGTCCGCTGTCCGTCAACCGGTTCAGCAATTGCGCCAGCGTACCTTGATCGAGATCGGAAATCCTCTGCAATAAATCGAAGCTGAATTCACGCCCTATGGCGGATGCCGTCTGGGCGACAATCTTCGCTTCGCCCATGCCATCCAGACGAGCCGCGAGCAAATCCTGCAAAGTAGAGGGAATCGCCGACTGATCGTTGATGGCGACGGCCCTGGCCAATTCCTCGGCGAACAGTGGAATTCCGTCAGAGCGTTCGACAATGCGGTGGATCGTGAAAGGCGTGATGTCAGGCGCCACGGCAGCGATCAGTTCTGCCGCCTCGGCATCGCCCAGCGCATGGAGGGTCAGTGTGTCGGCAAGGCCTTCGTGCCAGGGGGGGTGAAACTCGAGTCTTGCGGTGAGCACGGTGAGCATCGGTGCTTCCCGCTCCTGATCGACGAACAGCTTCAGGAGTTCAAGCGTGGAGGGGTCGGCCCAGTGCAGGTCTTCCACCACCAGCAGAATCGGCTGCTGCGCTGCCAGAGAGTACAGGCGGTCGAGGAGGATCGACCGCAGCTTCTCGCGCTGTTGCTGCGGCGAGGAAGCCGACTCCCGGTAAGGCGCCCGCACAGGCAGCGATAGCATCCTGGCGAGCAGCGGCACGGCGTCCTGATCTGCTGTGTAATGTGTTTCGACGTATTCCGCCAGCTTGTCGAATCTCGCTTCGGGTGTGTCCTCAGGCGAAAACGCCAGCATGGATCCGAACAGCGCCGTTAGCGGATAAAAGGGAGACTGGCTGTGTTCCGGGAAACAGCGCAGCTCGCGCACGAGACAAGCCTGTTCGCACAACGCTTCCTTGAGGGTGAACACCAAGCGCGATTTGCCTATGCCGGCTTCGCCTCGCAGCATCACGGCGCGTCGTTTGCCCAGGCGGGCGTCCTGCCACAAAGCCAGGAGTGCTTCGATCTCCTCCTTGCGTCCGACCAGGGGCGTCAGCGAGGCGGCGGCTTCGAGACGGTTGCCCGCCCCGCTTTCCCCGACGACCCTGAATACTCCCAGTGGGCGGGGAGTGCCGGGCAATTGCCGAAGTCCAAGAGACGAGCACTCGAAATAACCCGCCACCAGGCGTTGCGTCGCCCCGCTGATGACCACCTCGCCGCAATCGGCCAATTGGCGCAGGCGGATGGTCAGCCCCGAGGTGGCGCCGATGGCATCCGGCACCTGCAGGTTGCCGCTTATCACCACGCCGGTGTGAACTGCGGCACGCAGCTCGATGCCGGAGATGGAAGCGCGTGTCACCGCCAGCGCCGCCTGTACCGCCAGGCGGGCAGCATTTTCGCTGGCCTGCGGGTAGCCGAAGTAAGCCAGCAGACTCCCGCCGCGGATTTGCACAAGATGCCCTGAATAGCTGTGGATGATCTCGTTGCAGCGAGCCTGCGGCGCACGCAACTGCGCCAGGGCCTCGTCCGGGTCATCCATGCCGACGGCGGCAAGTTCGCAGTAGAGCACCGTGACTTGTCGCCGTTCTGCGATCGGCAATGGCAAGGCCGTCGCCGCGGGGGTGTCCCCTCGACGGCGCGTGCTCGGCGAGAGTTCGCCCTGACGTATGCGCTCGGCTAGTGCGCGGGTCTCTTCGGAGGGCATTACGCCCAGCTCCCTTTGCAGCGTCTGACAACACGCCTCGTACTGCGCAAGGGCGGTGGCGCGTTGTCCGCTCAGCGAATACAGCCGCATCGCCCGTCGCAGGCCTTCTTCATTCCATGGCTCGATATCCAGAAAGCGCAACGCGAACGGCAGAGCCTTGGCATGGTCGCCCGCCCGTTCGTGGCAATCCGACAGGCGTGCCAGCAGGACAAGGGCACGCAGATGCAGGGCTTCGCGCTTGACCTGCAGCCACTCTTCGAAATCCGGACACTCCGGCAGCGAGAACCCGGCCATGAATTCTCCGGCATAACGCCCGGCGAGGATTTCCATATGCGCAATACAGGGAATGCAGAGAGCAGGGCAGGGCGTCTCCTGGCATGCCGGAGTGAAGCATGAAAACTCTGCGGCATCGATCTCCAGGCCGGCCTTCGAATCGAGTCGAACGGTATCGCGTTCGACTTGCAGAGGAGGCATCGCTGGATTGGCCGAATTGAGCACTTGGCGCAGGTTATGCAGTACCAGCCGGAGATTGGCCAACGCCGCCTCACGGGCGAGGTTCGGCCACAACATGGTGGCCAGGAATGCCCGCGGATGCGCTCTTCCGGGTTCCATCGCCAGATAGGCGAGAAGCGCCCGCCCTTTCTCGGAAGCCAGTTTGCAAAGCCGTGCGTCGCGGTCAAGCGCGAAACCGCCAAGCAGGCGAAGCTCAAGTGGAGGTTGTGGATTCATCGCAGGGTTCTTGCCGGCGTCACGGAACCCGCATCAGCGTTGCTGCAAGGATTTCCGGCAGCCTCGTCGTTCGGCGAGCCACCCCGCCATGCAGAGCGTCCTGGAATGCCGTCCCATGTCGATTCCGTTCTTGTTTGAATGCGCCGCCGACAACCGCTCGATCTGCTAACGGTCCGCTAACGGCATTGGTTGATTATAGGCGTCAATGCCGCTGAAGCGACGGTTTCAGGTTCATGGTCACTGAAGTCTTCTTCGCGCAGCGTTTTGACATACGTCAATGTTACTGCATGCGGCAGGAATATGGTGAATTCACAACGCGCTACGGATTCGATTTGTTGCATTTTGGAATAGGAGCAGGCATCCAGGTTTGTGGTGCCTGAACATTCAAACATGGAAGCCGCTACTCGCATCAGGAGATGTCGCCGGATTTCGCTCCGGCAGGTACCGCCATTGCACGTTCCAGCGTGTCGCGTTCATGATGCGAAAGAATCAGGCTCGCCATCGCGGTTTTGCAAGAGGCTCCTGCCTGTCTGCCTGGCGTTGCTGGGCGTCCTCGCCGCCCACGCCGCGCCGCCCATTGCCGGCGCTCTCCTCGAAGGCAATCAACCCGCGCCCGGCTTCCGGGCGGCGCAGCCCGTCGCCGGGCCACCCTACAGCCTCGACGGGCTCATCGCCCAGACCATCCGGAATCACCCCGGCATTGCCGCCCGTCATGCCGAAGTCAAGGCCACGCAGGCTGAAGTCGATGCGGCGCGTTCGCAGTATTACCCGACCCCATCGGTTCAGTTGCTGCGGGACAAAGGGGAACCCACCACCGTACTGACGCTGCAGCAGCCTCTGTGGGCGGGGGGGCGGCTCGATGCCGGACTGGAGGCAGCCCGGTCGCGCGAGAATGCGACACGGGTATCGGTCAACGATACCCAATACACGCTCGCCCTGCGCGTTACGGCCGCCTGGGCCGCTTGGGTGCAAGCCCGAGGACGCGGCGAGGCGCTGGACAAAGGTGTCGCCTTGCTCAACGTCTATGCCGAGAGCGTGAGCCGGCGCATTCAGGGCGGCGCCGCTGGCGAAGTCGATCGCGAACTTGTCGCGGCGCGCCTGGCGCAAACGCAAGGCGACCTTGCCGCCGCCCGATCCGCCGAGCGCAGCGCCCTGGCCCGGCTCGTGCAAATGACAGGCCAGCCCTTGCGCTCGCAAGACCTCGCCGTAGCGGATGCAGCCAGCGGCGCCGACATTCCGCTGCCCGGCCTCGACGCGTTCATCGCGCAGGCCTTGAACCGCTCCGCCGCGCTCAAACGCCTCGAAGCCGACATCGAAACCGCCCGGCACGAAACACAGCAGCGGCGCGCGGCACTGTGGCCGACGCTGAACCTGCGCGCCCAGCACCAGCGTGGCAATGCGTCCGCTGGCGGCGCGACCACCAATGACAGCCGCCTCATGCTGGTTCTCGAATACACGCCTGGTGCCGGCCTTTCCGCCGCTGCCAACATCGACGCAGCCGAAGCCCGCATCGTCGCCCAGCGCGCAAACCTCGACGCCGCCCGCCGCGATCTGACCGAAACAATCACCACCGACTACGAAGAGCATCTGGCCAGCAGCGACCGCAAGCGGCACCTCCAGCGCACCATCAAGGCCAGTGCCGAGGTACTGGCCTCCTATGACCGTCTCTTCGTCGCCGGCAAGCGAAACTGGCTGGATGTCATCAACGCCGCGCGTGAGCTGATTCAGGCGCAGGCCGCCCTCGCCGACGTGGACGCCCAGCAAATTGCCGCGCGCGCCCGGTTGCGCCTGCATTCAGGGGAGATGCTCTGATGCACGCCGACACTCCATCCCCCACCACCGCATACGCCCTGTTCAGGAACGCTCTGTTGGCGCGCAAGGACGTCTTCGTTCAGGCGGCGGCGGCTTCGCTGCTGGCCAATACACTCGCCCTGGCGGCGGCCCTCTACAGCATGCAGGTGTACGACCGCGTCATTCCCACGCAGGGCATCTCCACGCTGCAGGTTCTGACCGTCGGCGTGCTCATCGCCATCGTGCTCGAACTCGTTGTCAAATTCGCCCGCGCCCATGTGCTGGAGTCTGGCGTCAAGGGCATGGACCTCGAACTCTCCGACGCCATCTTCGCCCGGCTGCTGGGCATCCGCATGGATCAGTTCCCGGCCAGCGTCGGCACGCTCTCCGCCCAGTTGCGCAGTTACGAAATGATTCGGCGTTTCGC
>CAMTUN010000033.1:0-29830 GCA_947084915.1 uncultured beta proteobacterium
GATCAACGTCACCGCGGTGCGCACCCAGTCGAAGCAGGGCAGCGCCCGCATGTCCTTCACCATCGAAGTGAGCGGCGTGGCGCAGCTGCAGCGGGCGCTGAAGCTGATCGGGGAGATCGGCGGCGTGGAGCGCGCCAGCCGAAGTTGATGTCTTTCCATCACTCCTCTACCGCTTGCGGGAGAGGAGCAGGGGGAGAGGGTAGCCGCGCCGTTTCCAATCCCGGCGGGCAGAAGTTGAAAGTCAGTCTCCGCAATACGGCGATGGCATCGTCAGGTCAGGCATGCTCGGCCTGTGCCACCAGTTTGACGCCCAGCGCCGCACACACGCGGCTGATGGTGTCGAAGCGCGGCTGCGCATCGGGGCGCAGCGCCTTGTAGAGGGCCTCGCGGGAAATGCCGGAGGCCTTGGCGATCTCGCTCATGCCGCGGGCGCGGGCGATGTCGCCCAGTGCCGCCGCAAGCAGGGCAGGGTCGTGCGCCGCGAGAATGTCGGTCAGGTAGGCTGCGATGGCTTCTTCGCTGTCGAGGTAGCGGGCGGCGTCGAAATCCGGCAGGTCGGCTGCCTTGATGCGTTTGGTCATGTGCGTTTCCTCCAATCAGTCCAGCAGTGCGGCCAATGCCTTGGCGCGCTTGATGTCGCGCTTCTGGGTGCGCTTCGAGCCGCCGACGAGCAGCACGATCAATTGCGTGCCTCGCTGCGTGAAATATATCCGCCAGCCCGCGCCCAGATGAATGCGCAGTTCCGACACGCCATCCCCTACCGGCTCCACGTCGCCCATCAAACCGCGCTCCAGCCGTTTTAGACGTGCAACCACCACGCTGCGAACGGTGATGACGGCAAGGCCGTCAAGCCAGACGGTAAATTCGGGAAGTGGCTTGATCGAGAACAGGCGGTAAATGTAATCGAACGATTACACTCTGTCAAACGGCCGAAGAAGTCGCCGTATCCCGGCGACTGACTTTCGTGCGACGTGTTTTGTGCTGCGGTAAATCAGGTTGGCGTGGCAGCCTGGGCGAGTTCGACGAGCAGGGCTTCCTGCGCCGAGAAGCCTTTCTTGCGCGAGCGCTTGCGGCGGTAGTCGCCGTCCTCGTTCATGACCCAGGACTGGGCATTGTCGGCGAGGTAGGGCAGCAGGCCTTCCTTGAGGATGCGGCGTTTCAGCTTGGCTTCCAGCACCGGGAAGCACAACTCGATGCGGCGGAAGAAATTGCGCTCCATCCAGTCGGCGCTGGAGAGATACATCTTCTGCGCGCCATCGGCGTAGAAGTAGAAAATCCGCGTGTGCTCGAGGAAGCGTCCGACCACCGAGCGCACGCTGATGTTCTCCGACAGGCCGTCGATGCCCGGCCGCAGCGCGCAGACGCCGCGCACGATGAGGTCGATGGTCACACCGGCCTGCGAGGCGTCGTAGAGCGCCTCGATGATCTCCGGTTCGAGCAGGGAGTTCATCTTGGCGATGATGCGCACGCGTTTGCCGGCGCGGGCATTGGCGGCCTCGGCGCGGATGGCGGCCAGCATGGCGTTGTGCAGGGTGAAGGGCGCCAGCAGCAGGTGGTTGAGCTTGCTCGCCTTGCCCAGGCCGGTGAGCTGCTTGAAGACTTCATTGACGTCGGCGCACAGGCCCTCGTTGCAGCTGAGCAGGCCGAAATCGGTGTACAGCTTGGCGGTGCGCGGATGGTAGTTGCCGGTGCCGAGGTGTACGTAGCGGCGCAGCACGCTGCCGCTTTTGCCACCCTCGCCGTCCTCGCGCCGCACCACCATCAGCATCTTGGCGTGAGTCTTGTAGCCGAACACGCCGTACACGACGTGGGCGCCGCCTTCCTCGAGCTTGGCGGCCCAGTTGATGTTGGCCTCCTCGTCGAAGCGCGCCATGAGTTCGACCACCACCGTCACTTCCTTGCCCTGGCGCGCGGCACGCATGAGCAACTCCATGAGAATGGAGTCGGTGCCGGTGCGGTAGACCGTCATCTTGATGGCGACGACGGACGGGTCGTCCACCGACTGCTCGAGGAACTCGATGACCGGGCTGAACGATTGGAAGGGATGGTGCAGCAGGATGTCCTGCTTGCGGATGCTGGCGAAGACGTCGTAGTTCTTCGTCAGCACCTTGGGCAGGCTGGACTTGAAGGAGGGGTATTTCAGGTCGGGGCGGTCGACCAGGTCGGGCACCTGCATCAGACGCACCAGGTTGACGATGCCGTGCACGCGGTAGAGATCGTCGTAGCCCAGGGCGAACTGCTGCAGCAGGAAGTCGGCCATGGCGTCGGAGCAGTTGTCGGCCACTTCGAGGCGCACGGCGTCGCCGAAGTGGCGCTGCGGCAGCTCGCCCTGCAGGGCCAGGCGCAGGTTCTTGATCTCCTCCTCGTCCACCCACAGGTCGCTGTTGCGCGTGACGCGGAACTGGTAGCAGCCGAGCACGTTCATGCCGGAGAACAGTTCGCCGACATGGGCGTGCAGCACGGAGGAGAGGAAAACGAAGCCAAACTGCACGCCGGCAATGGACTCGGGCAGCCGGATGACGCGCGGCAGCACGCGCGGCGCCTGCACGATGGCGGCGCCCGAGTTGCGGCCGAAGGCGTCCTTGCCCTCCAGCTCGACGGCGAAGTTGAGGCTCTTGTTGAGCACGCGCGGGAACGGGTGCGCCGGATCGAGGCCGATCGGCGTGAGCACCGGCATG
Organism: uncultured beta proteobacterium; assembly: GCA_947084915.1. Taxonomy (GTDB): domain Bacteria; phylum Pseudomonadota; class Gammaproteobacteria; order Burkholderiales; family Rhodocyclaceae; genus Desulfobacillus. Next base: position 2,679 of record CAMTUN010000033.1, read on the forward strand.
ACCTCGCGGAAGAAGTAGTCCTTGATCCAGGCCGCCTGCGCCTCGTTCCAGGAATCGCGGCGCAGAAAACGGATGCCCTGTTTGTCCAGGGCCGGGAGTATGGTGCCGTTGAGCAGCGCGTACTGCTCGGCGACCAGGTCATGCGCCTGGGCGCTGACGAGGCGGAAAACCTCATGCGGCGTGCGGCCGTCGTGGCTGGGGGCGACGACGCCCAGCTTGATCTGTTCCTTCAGGCCGGCGACGCGGATCTCGAAGAATTCGTCGAGGTTGCTGGAGACGATGCAGAGAAAGCGCAGGCGTTCGAGCAGCGGCACGCCGGCATCGGCCGTCTGGCCGAGGACACGGCGGTTGAAGGCGAGCAGCGACAATTCCCGGTTGAGGAAATGCTCGGCGGGGAAGCGCTTGGGGCTGGCGGGCTTGTTCATTGCGTCCAATTGAATCAGGAATTCCGAATGTGTTCAAGCCGAGTTTAAGACGGGCATGTGACAGGGTGTGCGGGTAAAATCCGGCGATGACTTACGAACTGGTCGCTGCCGTCGATCTGGGCTCCAACAGCTTCCGCCTGCAGGTCGGCCGTGTGGTGGACAACCAGATCTATCCGCTCGACGCCCTCAAGGAACCGGTGCGCCTGGCGGCCGGCCTCACCGTCCAGAAGATACTCGACGGCCCGTCACAACTGCGTGCGCTGGAGGCGCTGCGCCGTTTCGGCGAGCGGCTGCGCGGTTTCGATGCGGGCGCAGTGCGCGTGGTGGCGACCAACGCCCTGCGCGTGGCGAAGAATGCGCCGCAATTCCTCGCCCAGGCCGAGGCGGCGCTCGGCTTCCCCATCGAGATCATCGCCGGGCGGGAAGAGGCGCGGCTGATCTACCTGGGCGTCGCCCACACCCTGCCGAATCCGGGCGCCCAGCAGTTGGTGGTCGACATCGGCGGCGGTTCGACCGAGTTCATCATCGGGCGCAACATCGAGCCGATCGAACTGGAGTCGCTCTACATGGGCTGCGTCGGCTTCAGCCTGAAGTACTTCCCGCGCGGCCGCATCGAGAAGTCCGGCATGAAGGCGGCGGAACTGGCGGCGCGCAAGGAGCTGCAGGGCATCGTGCGCCAGTACCGCAAGACTGGCTGGGAGGAGGCGGTGGGCTCCAGCGGCACCGCCAAGGCCCTGGCCGACATCCTCGAGATGAACGGCCTGTCCGAGGCGGGCGAGACGGGCGTGACGGGCATCACACGGGAAGGGCTGGAGCGCCTGCGCGGCATCCTGCTCCATGCCGGCGATATGGGGAAGCTGACTTTGCAGGGGCTGCGGCCGGATCGCATCCCGGTGCTGCCGGGCGGGCTGGCCATCATGTCGGCGGTGTTCAAGGAGTTCGGCCTCGAGCGGATGACTTTTTCCGACGGCGCGCTGCGCCTGGGCGTGCTCTACGATCTGCTCGGACGCTATCACCACCAGGACCTGCGCCACGCCACGGTGCAGCAGTTCATGCGCCGCTACCAGGTCGATGCCAGCCAGGCGGCGCGGGTGGCGGCGACGGCGCGCGGCTTTCTGCTGCAATTGCTGCCGAAGGCCGTTGCGGCGGAGCAGGCCGATGCACAGGTCCTCGACTGGGCGGCGCTGATGCATGAGATCGGCATCTCCGTGGCCCATTCCAGCTACCACAAGCACAGCGCCTATATTCTTGCCAACGCCGACATGCCGGGTTTCTCGAAAATGGACCAGGTGCGCCTGTCGCGTATTGTTCTGGCCCATCGCGGCAAGCTGGAGCGGGTGCAGGAGATCCTGGCGGACAGTCCCGACTGGCTGCTGATCTTCAGTCTGCGCATGGCCGTTCTCCTGCACCGCGCGCGCGACGATGCGCCCTTGCCGGCCATCACCGTGCGGCGCAGCGAGCGGGGCTTCGGCCTCGGCATCGATCCCGGCTGGCTGGAAGCGTCGCCGCTTTCTGCCGCGGCGCTGGAAGAAGAGAGCCGGCAGTGGTCGGGCATGGGCATGGAGATCAAGATCAAGGCAGGGCGCGGCAAATCCCGGACTGCGGCATAATGCGTCGTCATGTTGCCTGCGAAGCCGGCTGACACGATCAATCAAGGGGGACGATTTGAGCGGCGCTAGCATTGTGCTCGAGACGGATGCCGATGGCCGGCGCTGGGTGCGCTTGGCGGGCGAGTGGCGCCTGATGGCGCTGGCGACGCGCTATGCGACCCTGAATGCCGAGCTGACGACACAGGCCGCGGATTCCAGCCTCGGCTGGGATATCCGGGACATCCAGTCCCTTGATTCCGTCGGCGCCATGATGCTGTGGCGTGCCTGGGGACACCGCTTCCCGGAGAACCTGAACACACGCGACGATCTGGAACCGATTTTCGCGCGGCTCTACGCTGCCAGCAAGCTGAAGGAGGCTGCGCCGGGGCCCGCGCTGCCGCTGGAATGGATCGTCACCCTCGGCAGTCTCAGCCTGCACCTGTGGCGGCACCTGGTGGATTTCACCGGGCTGGTCGGGCAGGTCGTCCTCGATGTCGGCCAGGTCATCCGCGCGCCGCGCGAAGCGCCGTGGCGCGAGAGCTCGGCAAACCTGTTCAAGAGCGGCGTGCGCGCCATGCCGGTCACGGCGCTGGTCGGCTTTCTCATCGGCATCGTGCTGTCCTACCTGTCCGCGCTGCAGCTGAAGAACTTCGGCGCCGACATCTTCATCGTGAACATTCTCGGCATGGGCATCATCCGCGAATTGGGGCCGGTGCTGGTGGCGGTGCTGGTGGCGGGGCGTTCCGGCTCTGCGATGACGGCGCAGCTCGGTGTGATGCGCGTCACCGAGGAGATCGATGCGCTGGCGACGATGGGCGTGTCGCGCAGCATGCGCCTGGTATTACCCAAGGTCGCCGCGCTGGCGATAGCCATGCCGCTGCTGGTGTTGTGGACCAGCGCCATTGCCCTCATGGGCGGCGCGGTCTCCGCCCAGTTCCAGCTCGACATTTCCTACGGCTTCTTCATCGAAACCCTGCCCAAGGTGGTGCCGGTGGCCAACCTGTACATCGCGCTGGCCAAGGGCGTCACCTTCGGCATCATGGTGGCGCTGGTGGCCTGCCACTTTGGCCTGCGCGTGCGGCCGAATACGGAAAGCCTGTCGTCGAACACCACCGCTTCCGTGGTGAGTTCGATCACCGTTGTGATCCTGGTCGATGCGGTCTTCGCCATTGCCACGCGCAAAATCGGGTTGCCGATATGAGCGACCGCCTTGATATTTCGTCGCCGGCGCGGCCGAGAAGGTTTCCCCCTTTGTCCCATAGGGATTTCCTCTGGTCAAAAAAGGGGGAACAAGGGGGATTTGCTGCAGTGATTTGCACATTGGCGGCTGTCAAATCCGACCGAAGGAAGTGCAAAGCCCCCCTGGCCCCCCTTTTGCAAAGGGGGGAAGGATCATGACCGCCGTCATCGAAATCGAGCATCTGTCCACGCGCTTCGGCGAGACCTGGGTGCACCGCGATCTGAATCTCGTCATCGAGAAGGGCAAGGTGATGGCGCTGGTGGGCGGCTCGGGCAGCGGCAAGACCACGCTGCTGCGCCAGATGATCGGCCTGCTGTATCCGACCCAGGGGCAGATCCGGCTCTTCGGCGAGCCGTTGTTCACGGGCAATGCGGAGCAGGAGCGCAACCTGCGCCGCCGCTTCGGCATGCTGTTCCAGTACGGCGCCCTGTATTCCTCCTTCACCGTCTTCCAGAACATCGCCTTCCCGTTGCGCGAGCTGGGCGTCGTCGATGAAGACCTGATCCACGACCTGGTGATGCTGAAGCTGTCGATGGTCGAACTGCTGCCGCGTCATGCCTGGTTGATGCCCTCCGAGCTCTCCGGCGGCATGATCAAGCGCGTGGCCCTGGCGCGCGCCCTGTCGATGGAGCCGGAGTTGCTGCTGCTCGATGAGCCGACCGCCGGCCTCGATCCGGACCGCAGCGAATCCTTCGTGCGGTTGATCCACAGCCTGCACCAGCAGCTCGGCCTGACCGTGGTGCTGGTGACGCACGACCTCGATACCCTGGCGGGCCTGGCCACCCGCGTTGCGGTGCTGGCCGAACAGCGTATACTCGCGCTCGGAACAATTGACGACATCATGAAGGTCGATCACCCCTTCATCCGCAATTTCTTCTGCTGCGACCGGGCTCAGCGGGCGCTGCAAAGCCGAATCAGCGTGGAGATAGGGAGTTCCTAACATGATGAAACACGTGATGCGTTGTGCTTGGATGGCGATGGATGCAAGGCGCGGTGCGCCGCCCGCAGTCATTCTGCGGGCAAGCGCCGCAACGCCGCAGACGCGCCATCCAAGCACAACCCTTCGGGGCGTCGGCGATTGGGCGCATCGCGTCGTTGCGACGGCTTGTCGTGGAATAACCACTGCCTGCGCCGCCGCGCCTAGCGCTGCACCCAATCGCCTTAGCCGCACACGCGTTTCATCATGTTAGGAACTCCTTAATGGAAAGCCGGGCTCACGCGATTGCCGCCGGTATATTTACCCTGCTGCTCGGACTGGCCAGCGCGCTGGCCGTCTTCTGGCTCTCGGGCAAGCAGGAAGCCACGAACGAATACATCCTGGTGACGCGGGGCAATGTCAGCGGCCTCAATACCCAGGCCCAGGTGCGTTTCCGTGGCATGCGCGCCGGCAAGGTGCGCGATATCGATCTCGATCCGCAGGATCCGCGCAACATCCTCATCACCATCAGTGTTGCCGCCGACCTGCCGATGACCAAGGGCACCACGGCGCAACTCAACTACCAGGGCGTCACCGGGCTTGCCTCCGTCCTCCTCGAAGACAAAGGCGAGAACACCGAGCCGCTCAAGAGCATCGACGGCGAGCCGCCGCGCATCGCGTTGAAGCCGAATTTCATGGACAACCTGGGGGACAACGCCACCGAACTGATGGCGCAGGTGCGCCAGGTCGCAGAGCGCACCAGTGTGTTGCTGTCCGACCAGAACGTCAAGCGCATCAGCCAAACGCTGGCTAACATCGAGACGGCCTCGTCCGGGTTGTCCGGCAGCATGAAAGACCTGCCGCAGGTGATGGCCTCGATCAAGCAGGCGCTCAGCGAAGAGAACATGAAGCGGCTTGGCAAAACGCTGGCCAATCTCGAGAAGGCCAGCGGCGAAGCGGAGCCCCTGGCCACCGACCTGCGCAACCTGGTTGCCACCCTGCAGGGCGTGGGCAAGAAGATCGATGCGCTTGCCGGCGAGGCGGGCGGCGAGATTTCACAGAACACCTTGCCGCGGCTGAATGTCCTGCTGCAGGAACTGTCCGTCAATTCCCGCCAGATGTCCCGACTGCTGGACCAGATCGAGGAGTCCCCCAGCATGCTGATATTCGGCCGCGAGGCGCGTCGTCCCGGGCCGGGTGAAGCAGGTTTTTCGGCGCGATGAGGATCCCCATGCGGCAACTATTCCTTCTGCTCTCGTTCGTGCTGCTCGCCGGTTGCGGGACGGGCTCCAAGTCGATATCGAGCGTCGCCTACTACGATCTGGGTGCGCTGCAGTCGGCGCCGAACAACCGCGTCGTCGCCGGCTTGCGCAGCATCGATGTGTTCGCAATTTCCTGGCTGGATTCCTCGGCGATGCAGTACCGCCTGCTCTACGCTGCCAACCAGCGTCGGCAGAACTATGCCGAGAGCCGCTGGGTGGCGCCGCCGGCGGAACTGATCGGCCACGCCCTGCGCAAGCGCATGCTCTCCGGCGAGGCGGGCGGCGCCTGTCGCCTGCGCGTGGATTTGGACGAGTTTGCCCAGATCTTCGATACAGCCAACGCTAGCCATGTCGTGCTGGAGGCGCGGGTGCAGCTCGTTGCGCCGACTGGCGGCGACATCCTGGCGCGGCGCAGCTTCAGCCTGTCCCGCCCAGCCGCCAGCGCCGATGCGAAGGGCGGAGTGGCGGCCCTCGCCGGGACGGTGGAGGCCCTCTCCACGGAATTGCACGACTGGCTGGGCGGACTTGACCGGGCTGCCGCCTCGGGATTGAATATCGCTCAGCGCTGCAAAAGCTGAGCTTTCCCCCCGCCCCCTTCCCGAGGAAGGGGGTGACGGTTGTTCGCTTCGCTCCGTGTTTACGCTGCAGCCAGCTTGGGGCACCCCAAGGTTACTTCCTGCGGGGCCCGGCCCGGCGCCGGCTGCCCTGCTATTGAGAACCGTATATATAGCTGACAGACATCAATTGTTGATACAAGGTCGGGCTTCACCCGACAATGTCGGCCCAAGTCGGCCTGAAGGCCGACCTACAGCCGTCAGACAATTTCACGAGACTCAATAATAGGCGAGAGAGAGACCATGCCGGCAAATCCCTATTCGATCGGCCTCGACAAGAACGCGGCCAACTACACGCCCCTGACGCCCCTCTCGTTCATCGAGCGGACGGCTTATATCTACCCGCAGCGGACGTCCGTCCTGCATGGCGCGCGCCGCTTCACATGGGCCGAGACTTATGCCCGCAGCCGACGGTTGGCCTCCGCCCTGCAGGCGAACGGCATCGGCAAGGGCGACACCGTCGCGGTGATGCTGTCCAATACGCCGGAAATGGTGGAATGTCATTTCGGGGTGCCGATGACGGGTGCCGTACTCAACACGCTGAATACCCGACTGGATGCCGAGGCCATCGCCTTCATGCTCGGCCATGGCGAGGCGAAGGTCCTGATCACCGACCGCGAGTTCTCGCCGACTGTCGCCAAGGCACTGGCCGGGCGCGAACTGCTGGTGATCGACGTAGACGATTCCGAGTATGCGGGGCCGGGAGAGCGTGTCGGCAGTGTCGAGTACGAAGCTTTCCTCGCTTCCGGCGATCCGCAGTTCGCCTGGAAGGGGCCGGCCGACGAATGGGACGCCATCTCCCTCAACTACACCTCGGGCACCACCGGCAACCCGAAAGGCGTGGTCTACCATCATCGCGGCGCCTATCTCAACGCCACCTCGAACATCATTTCCTGGGGCATGCCGCCGCACGCGGTGTATCTGTGGACGCTGCCGATGTTTCATTGCAACGGCTGGTGCTTTCCGTGGACCATGGCGGCCAATGCCGGCGCCAACGTCTGCCTGCGCAAGGTGGAGGCGAAACCGATACTCGATGCGATCCGCACGCACAAGGTGACGCACTACTGCGGCGCGCCCATCGTGCATTCCCTGCTGATCAACGCGCCGGCCGAGTGGCGCGCCGGTATCGATCACAAAGTCAGCGCGCTGGTGGCGGCGGCGCCACCGCCGGCTTCGATGATCGAGGGCATGAGCAAGATCGGTTTCGACATCACCCATGTCTACGGTCTGACGGAGACGTACGGGCCGGCTGCCGTGTGCGCCAAGCATCCCGAGTGGAGCGAATTGCCGCTGGAGGAGCAGGTGCGCCTGAATGGCCGGCAGGGCGTGCGCTATCACATGCAGGAAGGCATCATGGTGATGGACCCGAAAACCATGCAACCCGTATCGCGGGACGGCGAGACCATTGGCGAGATCATGTTCCGCGGCAACATCACCATGAAGGGCTACCTGAAGAATCCCAAGGCCAGCGAGGAGGCCTTCCGTGGTGGCTGGTACCACTCCGGCGACCTGGCGGTGATGCAGCCCGATGGCTACGTCAAGATCAAGGACCGCTCCAAGGACGTCATCATCTCCGGCGGCGAGAACATCTCCTCGGTGGAAGTCGAGGACGTGCTCTACCGCCACGCGGCGGTGCTGGCGGCGGCGGTGGTCGCCGCTCCCGATCCGAAGTGGGGCGAGGTGCCCTGTGCTTTCATCGAACTGAAGGAGGGCGCGCAGATCACCGAGGCGGAAATGATCGAATTTTGCCGCGAGCGCATGGCACGCTTCAAAGTGCCCAGGCAGGTGGTGTTCGGGCCGCTGCCGAAGACATCCACCGGCAAGATCCAGAAATTCATCCTGCGGGAAAAGGCCAAATCCGTTTCCGCTTTCGAGTAAGGAGCAGAACCATGAGCGCTGTCGTGCATTCCTCCAATCAACCGCTGCTGTTGCGTCGTGACGAGCGCGGCGTGGCGACCGTCACCTTGAACCGGCCGGACCAGTTCAATTCCCTTTCCGACGCCCTGATCGACGAGCTGCAGGCGACCTTCGATGCCATCGCCAAGGACAAATCGGTGCGCGTCGTCGTGCTGTCTGGTGCGGGTAGGGCCTTCTGCGCCGGCCACGACCTGAAGGAGATGCGTGCGAATCCTGACAAGGCATATCAGCAGGCGCTGTTCAGGAAGTGCGGCAGGATGATGATGAAGCTGGTCGAGATGCCTCAGCCGGTGATCGCGCGGGTGCACGGCATGGCCGTGGCGGCCGGTTGTCAGCTGGTCGCCATGTGCGATCTGGCGGTGGCGGCGAGCGAGGTGAAATTCGCCGTCTCCGGCGTCAACCTCGGTTTGTTCTGCACCACGCCCAGCGTGCCGCTGTCGCGCAACCTGCCGCGCAAGCAGGCCTTCGAGATGCTGGTGACGGGAGAATTCATGGACGCCGCTACGGCCTGTTCGCGCGGGCTGGTCAATCGCGTGGTGGCGGCCGGCGAGCTTGACGCGGAAGTGAAGAAACTGACGGATTCGATTTGCGCCAAGTCGCCGGTTGCGGTGGCAATGGGCAAGCAGACGTTCTACCGCCAGATCGAGATGGGACTCGACGCCGCCTACCAGCTGGCGGCCGAAACCATGGCCTGCAACATGATGGCCGAGGATGCGCAGGGCGGCATCGACGCCTTCATCGCCAAGCAGCCGATGCCGCAGTGGAAGGGGAAATAGACGTTCAGCGCGCGATGCGGTCGGCGATCCAGCGCTTCATCTCGTCCATGTCTGCATCGAACTTGCCGCAGCTCATCAGGCTCAAACCGAACACGTAGGCATACAGCAACAGGCTGCGGCTGGAGGCCTCCAGCGGCGGCATGCCGCGCGCTTCGAAGCCCTTGCGGCCGAACTCCAGCCGTGCGGCATCGACTTCCTCCACCACTGCTGCGGCGGCCGCATCGCGCCGCGCCCAGTCGCGCATGGCGATCTCGATGAGCATGCCCTTGCGGTTTCGGTTGGCGCTATACACCTCGATGACATGATAGGCGCGCGGCAGCTCTTCGCCGGGTACGGCGCGCGTCTGTTTCTGGATGTCGCGGATGCGGCCGTCCTTCCAAGTGTCCAGCACTGCATCGAGCAGGTCGCGGCGATCCCTGAAATGCCAGTAGAAACTGCCCTTGGTAACTTTCAGCCGCTTGGCCAGCACTTCCACGCGGATGCCGTCGAGGCCCTTTTCGGAGAGGATGTCAAGCGCGGCCTTGACCCAGGCAGTGCGGTCAAGTTGCGTGCGGACAGGAGGGGTGCGCCGGGGCATGGTTGTCGGGTGTGTTGAAAAGACCGTGAACTTGCGCTATGATTATGCTTCCATACGGTAGCGTATGGAGGAATTCTGCCGGCAACGGCCGGCCGTGTCAAACCCTCTGGTGCGGTGCCATAATCCACCCGTGGAGAGATGGCCGCGTGGCATGCGGCATTCAGCTCGATAGCAAAGGAGAACAGGATTGAAGATCCTCGTACCGGTCAAGCGCGTCGTTGACTACAACGTCAAGGTGCGCGTCAAGGGCGATGGTTCCGGCGTGGACCTCGCCAATGTCAAAATGTCGATGAATCCCTTCGACGAGATTGCCATTGAGGAGGCGGTGCGGCTGAGGGAAGCCGGCATCGCCACCGAGGTAGTGGCGGTGAGTTGCGGTGTTATCGCTTGCCAGGAGACTCTGCGCACGGCACTGGCCATCGGCGCCGATCGCGCCATCCTGGTCGAGACAGGCATCGAACTGCAGCCACTGGCCGTGGCCAAACTGATACAGGCGATTGCAGTGAAGGAAGATCCGCAATTGGTCTTCTTCGGCAAGCAGGCCATCGACGACGACGCCAACCAGACCGGTCAGATGTTCGCCGCGCTGATGGGCTGGCCGCAGGCCACATTCGCCTCGAAGGTGGTCGTTGCCGACGGCAAGGCAACCGTGACGCGCGAGATCGACGGCGGTCTGGAAACCGTCGAGATGAAGCTGCCGGCGGTGGTGACCACCGACCTGCGCCTGAACGAGCCGCGCTATGCCACGCTGCCCAACATCATGAAGGCCAAGAAGAAGCCGCTCGACAACCTGAAGCCGGCAGACCTCGGCGTCGATGTCACGCCGCGCCTGACGACCCTGAAGGTCACCGAGCCGCCCAAGCGTGCCGGCGGCGCCAAGGTGGCGGATGTCAAGCAGCTGGTGGATAAACTCAAGAACGAAGCGAAGGTGATCTGATGGCCATTCTCGTTATCGCCGAACACGACAATGCGACGCTGAAGGCTGCGACGCTCAATACGCTTACCGCCGCGAAAAAAATAGGCGGTGAAATTCATGTGCTGGTGGCGGGCAGCGGCTGCGGCCCGGCGGCCCAGGCGGCAGCCCAACTCGAAGGCGTCGCCAAGGTGCGTGTTGCCGACGGCGCGCCCTACGCCGAGCAACTGCCGGAGAATATTGCCGCGCTGATCATCACCCATGCTGCCGGCTACACGCACATCCTTGCGCCGGCTTCGACTTTCGGCAAGAACTTCCTGCCGCGTGTGGCGGCGCAGCTCGACGTGGCGCAGATCTCCGATATCGTCGCCGTCGAATCTGCTGATACCTTCGTGCGGCCGATCTACGCCGGCAACGCGCTGGCGACGGTGCAGAGCGCAGACAGCGTGAAAGTCATCACCGTGCGCGGCACCGCTTTCGAGGCGGCAGGAGTCAACGCAAATGCGGGCGGTTCGGCTGCCGTCGAACCCATCGACCTGGGCAGCGACCCAGGCATCTCGAAACTGATCGGCCGCGAGCTGACCAAGAGCGCGCGTCCCGAATTGGGTGCCGCCAGGATCATCGTTTCCGGCGGCCGCGGCCTCGGCAGCGGCGAGAACTACCACAAGGTGCTCGAACCGTTGGCCGACAAGCTCAACGCGGCGCTCGGCGCTTCGCGCGCGGCGGTCGATGCGGGCTTCGTGCCGAACGACTATCAGGTCGGCCAGACCGGCAAGATCGTCGCGCCGGATCTCTACATCGCTGTCGGCATCTCCGGCGCCATTCAGCACCTGGCCGGCATGAAGGACAGCAAGGTGATCGTCGCCATCAACAAGGATCCCGAGGCGCCGATTTTCCAGGTAGCTGATTACGGACTGGTGGCTGACCTGTTCCAGGCCGTTCCGGAGCTGGTGGCCGAACTGGGCTGAGCGCCCATGCGCCGGCTTTGCGCCGCGGCTAGTGCCAGCTTCTGTGGAACTGGATGGCGGGTGTCGATCATGCTGCTTGTCGTGCCGCCCGCGATGGCGGTTTCTCCGATGCACTTCGAGCCGGCGATGCAGCTGACGCTGCAGCTGTCCACACCTGAGGCCACGGAGGAGGAACGCGATCTGCTGCGGCGCGAATACCGTCTGAGCCAGGGGGCCAGCGCGTTCTGGGTAGGCTTCGACAGCCTGAATGCGCGCATTCATGGGGCCGCGGACCTGCTGCGCAACTTGCACAGTCTCGCCGGTGATGTTGAGGTGAACCCGCTGGACCGACAGCCACTGCGGGTCAACCTTGAAGCCGCCCCTGTCGAGCCGGTTCCCCTCGCAGCGGCATTGCCGCAGGCGCCCGCAACTTCTCCCAGGCCGGCCGTGGAAACGGACGAATCAAGGTGGATGCTGGGTGCCGCCGAGACGGTGCACAGTCATTTCAACGTCAAGGTGCCGGGTTGGGACGAGGGCGTTTCCGGCGTTCCCCTGCGCTCCTTTTTCGAAGAGGAGAATGGGGCGGGCTGCGAGATCCCCGGATTAGAGCAACTTCCCCACATTCTGGCGAAGATTCAGGCAACATGGCCCGACGCATCCTGCCAGGAATACCTGCGCCACCTGCTCGTCGACAATCGCGACGGCGAACGCATGGGCTTCCCCGTCTCGGTCGTGGCCGAGATACTGCTTCTGGAAGATGTCTTGAACGACCGGCTTGCCGGTCATGCGTGACAACACAAGGAGAACACGATGAGCACTTATTCCGCCCCGCTGCGCGACATGCACTTCGTCCTGCGCGAACTGGCCGGCATCGAGCAGGTCGGCAAGCTGCCCGGCTACGAGGAAGCGACGCCAGACACCATCGACGCCATTCTCGAGGAGGCCGGCAAATTCGCCTCGGGCGTACTCTCCCCGATCAACAGTTCCGGCGATCACGAAGGGGCGACGTGGAAGGACAGCAGCGTCACCATGCCGCAGGGCTTCACGGAAGCCTACCGGCAGTTCGTCGAGAACGGCTGGAACGGCATCGGCTGCGAGCCGGAGTTCGGCGGGCAGGGCATGCCCAAGGTGGTGGTGGCCGCCGTGCAGGAAATGTGGAAGGCCTCCAACATGGCCTTTTCGCTCTGCCCGCTGCTGACCACCGGCGCCATCGAGGCGATCGTCCTCAACGGCACGCAGGAGTTGAAGGAAACTTACCTGCCGAAGATGATCGAAGGCAGCTGGACCGGCACCATGAACCTCACCGAACCGCAGGCCGGCTCCGATCTGGCGCTGGTGCGCTCACGCGCCGTGCCGCAGGGCGACGGCACCTACAGAATCTTCGGCCAGAAGATTTTCATCACCTACGGCGAGCACGACATGACGGACAACATCATCCATCTCGTGCTGGCCCGCACGCCGGATGCGCCCGAGGGTGTCAAGGGCATCTCGCTCTTCGTCGTGCCGAAGTTCCTCCTCAACGCCGACGGCACGCCCGGCGCGCGCAACGACGTGCGCTGCGTCTCCATCGAGCACAAGCTCGGCATCCACGCCTCGCCGACGGCCGTGCTCGCCTACGGCGACAACGGCGGCGCCACCGGATACCTCGTCGGCAAGGAGAACGAGGGCCTCAAGTACATGTTCGTCATGATGAACGCCGCCCGTTTCGCCGTCGGTCTGGAGGGCGTGGCAATCGCCGATCGCGCTTACCAGCGGGCGCTCGAGTATGCCAAGGAAAGGGTGCAGGGCCGCGACCTCGTCGAGGGCGGCGGCGCCGTGCCGATCATCCGTCATCCCGACATTCGTCGCATGCTCATGCTGATGAAGTCGCAGGCCGAGGCGACGCGTGCCCTGGCCTATGTCGTGGCGGCGGCGCACGATGCCGCCGCGCGCCATCCCGACGCGGAGGAGCGCAAGCGCAACCAGGCCTTCGTCGACCTCATGATCCCCGTCGTCAAGGGTTGGAGCACCGAGACCGGCATCGAGGTCGCCTCGCTCGGCGTGCAGATCCATGGCGGCATGGGCTTCATCGAGGAGACCGGCGCCGCGCAGTATCTTCGCGATGCACGCATCACCACCATCTACGAGGGCACCACCGGTATTCAAGCCAACGACCTGATCGGGCGCAAGATCGCTCGCGAAGGCGGCGCCACCATCAAGGTGGTGGTCGGCATCATGAAACAGGTCGATGAAGCACTGGCCAAGCAGCCCGGCGAGGACTTCGCCGCCATTCATGCCGGCTTTGCGCGCGGTGTGCAGGCGGTGGCCGAGGCGGCTACCTACATCGCGACGAACTTCAGCCAGGACATCAGGGGCGTGCATGTCGGCGCCGTGCCCTTCCTGCGGCTGATGGGCATCGTCAGCGGCGGTTGGCAGATGGCCCGCGCAGCGCTGGTGGCGCAGGCGAAGATTGCGGCGGGCGACAAGGATCCTTACTACCCGACCAAGATCGCCACCACGCGTTTCTATGCCGACCATATCCTGTCGCAGGCCCCGGGACTGGCGCAGACGGTCATCAAGGGTGGCGCCGGCGCCCTGGCAGTGGCGGAAGAGCATCTGTAATTTCAGTATGGGGCGGCGGTGCCAGCTGCCGCTCCGCATTTATTTTTTACCGTTCGTCCGCAGAAATCTTGTCTATATTATCTCCCATCCTGTTGATCTATAAAATAAAATACGCTTCACAAAGTGATACTGTCGGGAGTCAACGACAGTTGCACGTTAAATTTCCACGTGCTATTGATTGCACCAAGCCGTGACTTATTTCACGGTGGCGCTTGGGGCCTTACGGCTCAAGGACCTCAAGTAAAAAACGATCCAGCTGCCGCATATACAGGTGGATCACTGAATCTGTTAAGGGCAAACCCATCGAAAGATGGGGGCGCAAAGCAACCGGTCTAAGGAATTTCCCGGCTCAGGGGAGTTCTATGGCAGCGGAGTCACCAGATAGGGGTCGTATGAATCGAGCCTTTCATTCTGTCAATGCAGTGCCGGGCGCGGCCGCCCGGCAAGTGACTTCGTGCAGTTCCCGCCTGACCTGCTGCTTGCGCCTCTATCCCGCTGACGTTGGCCCGCCGGCTGCTGCCATTTCGGCATCGGCCTGAACACTGTCCGCCGCGCGTTTGCGTGGCGCGGCAGACACTGGAGGCAATATGGCTGCGAGCGCATCGAGCACCCCAAACCCAGGAGCGGGCACCAGAAATGTCTTCAACCTGAACGAGCGACGGCAGTTGAGCGCGGCGGAATCCAGCCGCATGCTCAACGATTGCCGTGAGCTGGCCATGAAACGGCTGTCCGGATCGCTGCGCGAGATGCTGGCGGATGTGGAGGAGGACCTGTTTCAGATGGCCGAATCCAGCTATGACCGCGAGATGCAGAACCTCTATCTCGAGGTGCGCGGCAAGGCCAAGGAGAAATGGCCGAAGATCGAGGCCGCCTTCTCGCGCCATTTCATCGATGTCTTCAACCACAAGATGCGCGGCGAGATGGATACCGCCATGAAAACCCTCGTTGCCTCGACGCAGGAACTGCGTCTGGTCGAGGAGGACGATCTCGCCGAAAGCATCGCCATGCAGGAGCTGGTAGCCCGCCTGCGCGAACAGAACGAGGATGAACTCTCTCTGCTTGGTGAGCGGGTTGCCATGCTGCTCGGCAAGAACGAACTGAAGGATGAGGATAATCCCATCAGTCCGCAGGCCGTCTGCGATGCGTTGAAGCTCGCCTGCAACGAGATCGAGGGCAGCGTCAAGCTCAAGCTGGTGCTGCTCAAGCAGATCGAGCAGCATGTCTCCAGCGCCCTGCACGCCGTCTATGCGGACCTCAACAGCGAGATGGTGCGCTGGAACGTCCTGCCCGATCTGCGCTCGGTTTACCGCAAGGCGGCGAGTTCTCCATCGGCTGACAGGCCGGCAGCAAAGCAGGAGTCGCCCCCCAAGTCGCCCCCTACGTCGCCCCAGCGTGAGCCAGGCGGCGGCGATCTGTTCGCCGCCCTGCTGCAGTTGATGCAGGCACAGTCCGCAGGAATGTCCGGCATGCCCGGCGCATCGCTGGGCGCTGCTGCACCCGCCATGACGCCCATCCCCGGTGGGGCATCCTTCTCCGGCGCCGCGCCTCAGGTGGCCATCATTCAGAGCGGTTTCATCGATTCCCTGACGGAAATGCAGCGCCTCGACACGCTGATGGGCGAGAAGAGCCGCGTCGAGGGCCTGCCTGACCTCGGCCAGGCGCTCGGCACCATGAATATCCTGCACCAGGTCAAAGCCAACAGCTTGGTGCAGGGGGTGGGCCAGCTCGACGCCATCACCATCGACATCGTCGCCATGCTGTTCGACTTCATTTTCGACGATGCCAAGATTCCCGATGGCATCAAGGCGCTGGTGGGACGCCTGCAGATTCCCGTTCTCAAGGTGGCGATACTCGACAAGTCCTTTTTCTCGAGCAAGGCACATCCGGCGCGCAAACTGCTCGACGGCATTTCCCGTGCGGCTGTTGCCTGGGGTGAGACGGTTGACCAGGACGATCCACTCTTCCAGGAAGTCGCCTTCATCGCCGAGCGCATCCAGAGCGATTTCGATCGGGATGTGCAGATCTTCACCGATGCCCTCAACCTGCTGAATGCCTTCATCGCCGAGCGGGATGCCATGGCCGAGGGAATCGCGGAGCGCTCGGTGGAACTCATGCGCAAGCGTGAGACCGAGGAGATCGCTTGGGTCGTCGCCGGCGAGGCGGTGTCGCGCCGTTTGTCGTCGAGCGTGCCACAGGGCGTGCAGCGTTTCATGCTCGACCACTGGCAGCATGTGCTGAAGGAACTCTACATTCGCCACGGCGAGGATCATCACGCCTACTTGAGCGCCCTGGCCATGATGGACGATCTGATCTGGAGCGTGGCGCCGAAGGTGAACAGCGATGAGCGGAAACAGCTGGTGAATACTTTGCCGGGATTGCTGCGCGCCATGCAGGCCGGTCTCGACGTGATCAATCTGCCGAAGGAGCAGCGCAGCCATTTCTTCGATGTGCTGGTGGCGTTGCACTCCGTGGCGGTCAAGGCTGGCCTGAACGGAGGCGAAGCGGTCGAGGCGGAGGCGATTTCGCCGGACGAGTCGCCGCATGCACCTTCGCCGGCTGCGCAATACAGCGTCAACCCGGAGGGCGAGCTGTTCATCACGCGCATTACCGAGAACGACGTGCAGATCGAGGAGGTGGCGCTGGTCGGCGCCAGTCCATCGGTCGCGATGGCAGGGGACATTTACCTGCAGAAGGTGTCGGCGCTCAGCCGTGGCGACTGGGTGGAATTCCGCCAAGATAAAGAATCGCCGTCGCGCGCCCGACTTTCCTGGATCAGCCCGAAGCGCGGTATCTTCCTTTTCACGAATCCGCGCTCACCGCGGGCGACTTCGATTTCCCGGGAAGCGATGGCCTATCAGTTCAGAATCGACCTGGCCCGGATCGTCACTGACGAACCCATGTTCGAGCGTGCCGTAAATGGCGTGCTCGGCAGCCTGCAGATTGCCTGAAACACGGGGCGAAGGCGGTTCTCACATGTTGGGATAGACGGGCCCTTCGCTGCGAAATTTACAAAGGCGGCGAAGGAGGTTACATGTTGGGATACACAGGCCCTTCGCCGCCTTGGGGCGCCACCCAGGTAATGTTCTGCGTCGGATCCTTGATGTCACAGGTCTTGCAGTGTACGCAGTTCTGCGCATTGATCTGCAGGCGCGGATTGCTGCCGTCCGCATCGCTTACGATCTCATATACCCCGGCCGGGCAGTAACGCTGCTCGGGGGCGTCGTAGAGGGCGAGGTTGGTGCGGATCGGCACGTTCTCGTCCTTCAGCCGCAGGTGGCAGGGCTGGTTTTCCTCGTGGTTGGTGTTGGAGAGAAACACCGAGGAGAGACGGTCGAAGGTGATGACGCCATCGGGCTTGGGGTAGTTGATCGGTTCGCAGTTGGCCGCCGGCTTCAGTTTCAGGTGGTCCGCGGTGAGGCGCAGCGTCCACGGCGCCTTGCCGCGGAAAAGTTGCTGGTCGATGCCGAACATCAGGGAGCCCAGCCACAACCCCTTGCTCATCCATGGCTTGAAGTTGCGCGTCGTGTGGAGCTCCTCGTAAAGCCATGACTCGCGGAACCTGCGCGGATAGTCGGTCAGTTCGTCGCCGCTGCGTCCTGCGCCGAGCGCCTCGGCCAGGGCTTCGGCGGCGAGCATGCCGGTCTTCAGCGCCGCGTGTGAGCCCTTGATGCGCGCGGCGTTGAGGAAGCCGGCATCGTCGCCGACGAGGGCGCCGCCCGGGAAGATCAGTTTCGGCAGCGCCTGCAGTCCGCCGGCGGTGAGGGCGCGCGCGCCGTAGGAAATTCGCTTGCCGCCTTCGAGGAAGGGCTTCACCAATGGATGCAGTTTGTAGCGCTGGAACTCCTCGAAGGGCGAGAGGTAGGGATTGCTGTAGGCCAGTCCGACGACATAGCCGATCGCGACGAGATTCCCTTCCTGATGGTAGACGAAGCCGCCGCCGTAGGTGTCTGAAGCCATAGGCCAGCCGCCGGTGTGCATGACCAGGCCCTTGACGTGTTTCTCGGGGCTGATCTCCCACAGTTCCTTGATGCCGATGCCGTAGACCTGCGGATCGGCGCCGGTACGCAGCGTGAACTTCTCTTCCAGTTGCTTGCCGAGGTGGCCGCGGCAGCCCTCGGCGAAAAGTGTGTACTTGGCCAGCAGTTCCATGCCCGGCTGGTGCGCAGAAGTTGGCTGGCCGTCGCGGCCGATGCCCATGTCGCCGGTGGCTACGCCCTTCACCGAGCCGTCCTCGCCGTAGAGCACTTCGGCGCCGGCGAAGCCCGGATAGATCTCCACGCCCAGCGCTTCGGCCTGTTGCGCCAGCCAGCGGCAGAGGTTGCCCAGGCTGACGATGTAGTTGCCGTGGTTGAGGAAACAGCCCGGCAGCAGGGCGTTGGGCACCTTGATGCCGCCCTTCTCGGAGAAGATGATGAAGCGGTCTTCCGTGACCGCCGTGTCGAGCGGGGCACCCTTTTCCTTCCAGTCGGGTATCAGTTCGTTCAGCGCGCGCGGGTCCATCACCGCGCCGGAGAGGATGTGCGCGCCGACTTCGGCGCCTTTCTCTATCAGGCAGACGTTGATGTTCGTGTCGAGTTGCTTGAGCCGTATCGCCGCGGCGAGGCCGGCCGGGCCGCCGCCGACGATGAGCACATCGAATTCCATGGATTCGCGTTGCATGCTGTTTTCCCCTGGTTCTGTATTTTGCTCTTGTAGCGGGGCATTATAATTCGGTTTTATCTCTTCACTCCCACCGCAAATGGAACACAAGCGCAAGCTGATATTCACCACGACAATACCCATTCGCTGGGGCGACATGGACGGCATGGGGCACGTCAATAACACCGTCTATTTCCGCTACATGGAACAAGCGCGCATCGAGTGGTTCGATTCGCTTGGTTACGATACCGGCCAGGATGTCAAGGAGGGCCCGGTCATCGTCAATGCCAGCTGCACCTTCCTCGTACCCTTTGTCTACCCGGGCAATGTCGAGGTGCGCCTGTACGCCGGCCTGCCCGGCCGCAGCAGCCTGCCGACGCACTACGAGTTGCGCCTGGCCGGCGACGACAAGCTGTATGCCCAGGGTGACGCCAAGATCGTCTGGATCGATCCGGCCAGCGGCCGCTCCATACCGCTGCCCGACAACATGAGAGCCTTCGCCGAGGAATGACCGACATGAGCGACAGCAAACCCCTCTGGAAGCCCTCCAAGCGGCGCGTTGAAGCCGCCAATCTGACTGCCTTCATGCGCTCGGCCTCAAAGCGCTGGGGCGAGGACTTATCCGACTTCGATGCGCTGCACCGCTGGTCGGTGACGCAGCCGGAGCCGTTCTGGACCACGCTGTGGGAGGTTGCCGGCGTGATGGGCGAACGCGGCGAGCGCGTGTTGCTCGATGCCCATCGCATGCCGGGCGCGAAATGGTTCCCCGACGCGCGCCTCAACTTTGCCGAAAACCTGTTGCGGGGTTGCGCCAATCGTCAGGGCAACGGTGACGCGCTGGTTTTCTGGGGCGAGGACAAGGTCAGGGGCCGCGCCAGCCGTGCCGAACTCTTCCGCGCCGTGGCGCAGACTGCCGCGGCCATGCGCGCCATGGGTGTGCAGACCGGCGACCGTGTCGCTGCCTATCTGCCCAATGTGCCCGCCGCGATCGTGGTGATGCTGGCCACGGCTTCGATCGGCGCCATCTTCTCCTCCGCCTCGCCCGACTTCGGCGTGCAGGGGGTGCTCGACCGCTTCGGCCAGATCGAACCCAAGGTGCTGTTCGCCTGCGATGGCTACTGGTACAACGGCAAGCGGCTCGACTGCCTCGGCAAGGTGTCCGAAATCGCCGAGCACATGGCATCGCTCGAACGTGTCGTCATCGTGCCCTATGCCGGCGGCGACAACCCCGCCGGCGTGAAGAACGGCGTGGCCTTGGCCGACTTCCTCGCCCCCTTCGCCGATGTGAAGGACATCCGCTTCGAGCGGCTGCCCTTCGATCACCCGCTTTACATCATGTATTCCTCCGGCACCACCGGCGCGCCCAAGTGCATCGTGCACAGCGCTGGAGGAACATTGCTGCAGCATTTGAAGGAACATCGTTTGCACAGCGACGTGAAGCCGGGCGATCGCCTGTTCTATTTCACCACCTGCGGCTGGATGATGTGGAACTGGCTCGTCTCCGGCCTTGCCTCGGGTGCGACGCTGCTGCTCTACGACGGCTCGCCCTTCGTCGGCCGCGGCAGCATCCTTTTCGACTATGCGGCAGCCGAGGGTATGACGCATTTCGGTACTTCCGCGAAGTTCATCGACGCCATCGCCAAGATCAATCTCGCGCCGGTGAAGACTCACAACCTGGGGAAACTGCGCGCCATCTTCTCCACCGGCAGCCCGCTGGCGCCGGAAGCCTTCGACTATGTGTACAGCAACATCAAGCGCGACGTCCAGCTTGCCTCGATATCCGGCGGCACCGACATCATTTCCTGCTTCGTGCTCGGCAACCCGATCGGTCCGGTGTGGCGCGGCGAGATCCAGTGCCGCGGCCTCGGCATGGATGTCGAAGTGCTCGACGAGGAGGCTCGTCCCGTGCGCCGGGCCAAGGGCGAGCTGGCCTGCGTCAGGCCCTTCCCGTCGATGCCGGTTGGCTTCTGGAACGATCCGGATGGCACGAAATACCACGCCGCCTATTTCGAGAAATACCCCAACATCTGGTGTCACGGCGACTTCATCGAGGAAACCGACAACGGCGGCTTCATCATCTACGGCCGCTCGGACGCCACGCTCAATCCCGGCGGGGTGCGCATCGGCACTGCCGAGATCTACCGCCAGGTGGAAAAACTAGACGCGGTGCTCGAATCCCTCGTCATCGGACAGGACTGGGAGAAGGACGTGCGGGTCGTGCTCTTCGTCAAGCTGCGCGAGGGCCTCAAGCTGGACGATGCCCTCGTCAAGCGCATCAAGGATGTGATTCGCGAGAACACCACGCCGCGCCACGTGCCGGCGAAGGTCCTCCAGGTGGGCGACATCCCGCGCACCAAGAGCAACAAGATCGTCGAACTGGCGGTGCGCAATCTCGTGCACGGCGAAGCGGTGAAGAACGTCGAGGCACTCGCCAATCCCGAAGCGTTGGAATATTTCCGCAACCGTGCCGAACTGAAAACATGAAACGCCTGCAACACAGAGAACACAGAGGCACGGAGAGCACAGAGAAGGACAGAAAAAAGCATTTCTCTGTGTCCTCTGCGTCTCTGTGTTCTCTGTGCTGAAAGAGGTTACCTCTTATGCTGATGAACCGTGATCAATCCGTTCTCCTCGTGGTGGACATCCAGGAGCGCCTGCTGCCGCACATCCACGAAGGGCAGGCGGTGCTCGACAACGCCCTCTGGCTGGTCAAGGTCGCGCAGCGCCTCGGCGTGCCGGTGATGCTCTCCGAGCAGTATCCGAAGGGCATCGGCCATACTGTCGCCGTCCTGCGGGGACTGACTTTGCCGGAGAATATCGCCGAGAAGCTGCATTTCTCCTGTGTTGCCGCGAATTGTCTGGGGGGCCTGCCGGGCAGCGAGCGGCCCCAGGTGGTGGTTGCCGGTACCGAGTCCCATGTCTGCGTCCTGCAGACTGTGCTCGACCTGAAGAAGGCGGGCAAAGAGGTTTTCGTCGTTGCCGATGCCGTCGGCTCGCGCAAGCCTTCGGACAAGGAACTCGCCCTGGCGCGCATGCGCGGGCAAGGCGTCCAGATCGTCTCGCGCGAGATGGTCGCCTTCGAGTGGCTCAAGCAGGCCGGTTCCGACGAATTCCGCGAGATCAGCCGGGAGTTCCTCAAGTAATTTCTCAAGTGGATTATTCCCCGATATCCCGCGTTTTCGTTGAGTGGCGGGAAAGTTTCGGCTATCATTTGGCTTTCCAGCAGACGTAGTGCAAATGACCAAGTACGTCTTCGTTACGGGCGGTGTCGTGTCCTCTCTGGGCAAGGGCATCGCCGCCGCCTCGCTCGGCGCCATCCTCGAATCCCGCGGCATCAAGGTCACCCACCTCAAGCTCGATCCGTACATCAACGTCGATCCGGGTACGATGAGCCCGTTCCAGCACGGCGAGGTGTTCGTCACCGAGGATGGGGCTGAAACCGACCTCGATCTGGGCCACTATGAGCGTTTCACGCGGGCCAAGATGGGCCGGCGCAACAACTTCACTACCGGACAGATCTACGAGTCGGTGATCAAGAAGGAGCGCCGCGGCGACTACCTCGGCCGCACCGTGCAGGTCATCCCGCACATCACCGACGAGATCAAGATCTACCTCAAGGCCGGCGCACAGGGCGCCGATGTCGCCATTGTCGAGATCGGCGGCACGGTGGGCGACATCGAGTCGCTGCCTTTTCTCGAGGCCATCCGCCAGATGGGCATCGAGGAGGGCCGCCAGAACGCCTGCTTTGTGCACCTCACGCTGCTGCCCTATATCCCCACTGCGGGCGAGTTGAAGACCAAGCCGACGCAGCACTCCGTCAAGGAACTGCGCGAGATCGGCATCCAGCCCGACGTGCTGCTGTGCCGCGCCGACCGTCCGGTGCCCGACGACGAGCGGCGCAAGATCGCCCTGTTCACCAACGTGGCGCCCGAGGCGGTGATCTCGGTGGTGGATTCGGACAGCATCTACAAGATTCCGGCCATGCTGCACGACCAGATGCTGGACGAAATCGTCTGCCACAAGCTCAACATCCTGGCGCGCGCCGCCGACTTGTCGGTGTGGAACAAGTTGATCGATGCACTGGAGCATCCCGAACATAGCGTGAACATCGCCTTCGTCGGAAAATACGTCGATCTCACCGAATCCTACAAGTCGCTGTCGGAAGCGCTGATCCACGCCGGCATTCACACGCGCAGCAGGATCGCCATCCACTACATCGATTCGGAGGGCATCGAGCGTGATGGCACCGATGCGCTGGAAGGCATGGACGCCATTCTCGTGCCGGGCGGATTCGGCAAGCGCGGCGTCGAGGGCAAGATTGCCGCCATCCGCTACGCTCGCGAGAAGAAGGTGCCCTACCTCGGCATCTGCCTCGGCATGCAGTTGGCCGTCATCGAATTCGCCCGCGACGTGGCCGGCATGGCCGGTGCGCACAGCACCGAGTTCGACCCGGAAACGCCGCACCCCGTCATCGCCCTCATCACCGAGTGGCTGGACCGCGAGGGGCAGGTGGAGAAGCGCGCCGCCGGCGCCGATCTCGGCGGCACCATGCGCCTGGGCGGGCAGACCTGCTCGCTGGCCGCCGATTCGCTGGCGCGCAAGGTCTACGGCGCGGACGCGATCGTCGAACGCCATCGCCACCGCTACGAGGTGAACAACGTCTATCTCAACCGGCTGCAGCAGGCCGGCCTCAAGGTGAGCGGCAAGTCCGAGGACGGCCGCCTGTGCGAGATGGTCGAGCTTCCCGAGCACCCCTGGTTCATCGGCTGCCAGTTCCACCCCGAATTCACTTCCACGCCGCGCGCCGGACACCCGTTGTTCACCGCCTTCGTGCGCGCCGCCCTGGTCCACCAGGAAAGCGGCAAGGATTCGCCGGTGACGCCGATTCGGCAGGCCGCCTCGTAAATGCTGACCGATCAGGCCATCCGTGAAGCGGCGCGTCGCGCCGCCGCCGCCGCCAGCAGCGCGGCGAAAGTGATCGTCTTTGGTTCCTACGCCAGGGGCGATGCGGATGAGGGCTCCGATCTCGATCTGCTTGTCGTTGAGCGGAACCTCGGTAACAGGGCAGATGAATACTTGCGTCTCAGGGAAGCCGTCGGTCTGATCGGCGTGGGGGTCGATATCCTGGTTTATTCGGAACAGGAGTACGAACGACGCAGCCAGGTGCCTGGAACGTTGCCCTATTGGGCGAGAAAAGAAGGCAAGGTCGTTCATGACCCCGCAGCTTGAGGAAGCACAGCGGCTGTTAAGGCTGGCGCGCCGCGATGAGACTGCTTTTCAAGCATTGCTTTTGGCAAAGGGAGTGGATTTCGCCTTGGCTTGTTTTCATGCGCAACAGGCGGTGGAGAAAGCCATCAAGGCGGTGATGTGTCTGGATGGTTTGGAATATCGCCGTACCCATGACCTCGAACAGCTTTCCGCCGAACTCGATGAATCCGGCAGAACCTCGGCGGTAAGCCTCGCCCACTTGAGGCGACTTACACCCTATGCAGTGGAGCTCCGCTACGACGATGACCCGGTCAATACCCTATCGCGTGACGAAGCGATTCAGACGGTCGACCTCATGCTTGCGTGGGCAACCGATATTCTGAAGAAGGCGTCAGCATGAATCTTTGTGGTTTTCAGGCCGGCCTCCGGCACCCCCTGTTCCTCATCGCCGGCCCCTGCGTCATCGAGTCGCGCCAGCTGGCGCTGGACGTCGCCGGGCAGCTCAAGGACACCTGCGACGCGCTCGGCATCCCGTTCATCTTCAAGTCGTCCTACGACAAGGCCAATCGCAGCTCGGGCACGTCCTACCGCGGCCTCGGCATGGAGAAGGGCCTGGAGATCCTCGCCGACGTGCGCTCGCAGATCGGCGTGCCGGTGCTGACCGACGTGCACGACCAGTCGGAGATCGCCGCCGTCGCCGCCGAGGTCGACGTGCTGCAGACGCCGGCCTTCCTCTGCCGCCAGACGGATTTCATCCAGGCCGTCGCCGCCTCGGGCAGGCCGGCCAACATCAAGAAGGGCCAGTTCCTCGCGCCGCACGACATGCAGCACGTCGTCGCCAAGGCCAAGGAAGCGATAAGGGAAAAAGCGAACGGCGCCGAAGCAAATACAGATACGATTCTTGTCTGCGAGCGCGGCGCCTCCTTCGGCTACAACAACCTCGTCTCGGACATGCGCAGCCTCGCCATCCTGCGCGAGACCGGCTGCCCGGTGGTCTACGATGCTACCCACTCGGTGCAATTGCCGGGCGGGCAGGGCGCCTCTTCCGGCGGGCAGCGCGAGTTCGTGCCGGTGCTGGCGCGCGCGGCGGTGGCGGTCGGCATCGCCGGCCTGTTCATGGAAACCCATCCGAACCCGGAGAAAGCGCTATCTGACGGCCCGAATTCCTGGCCGCTGGCGAAGATGAAAGCGCTGCTGGAAACCCTGCGGGACATCGACGCGCTGGTCAAGCGGCGCGGGCTGCTGGAGAATGCACCATGACAAAAGCTTTCATCATCGCCCAGGCCACGGTGACCGACCCCGCGCAGTACGAGGGCTACAAGGCGCTGGCCGGCGCTGCCGTGGCGCAATACGGCGGCAAGTACATCGTGCGCGGCGGCGCCACGCACCTGCTCGAAGGCGACTGGGCGCCCCCGCGCCTGGTCATCCTCGAATTCGAATCGGTCGAGCAGGCCAGGCGTTTCTACGATTCGCCGGAATACCAGGCGGCGCGCCAGCAGCGCCAGGGCGCGGCGCAGATGAACATGCTGGTGGTCGAAGGTTTGTAGGTCGGGCTTCAGCCCGACAAGGCAACTGATAATGTCGGCCTGAAGGCCGACCTACGTTTTGATAGGGAGCAAGCACCATGAGCGCAATCGTTGATGTCGTCGCCCGCGAGATTCTGGACTCACGCGGCAATCCCACCGTCGAGGCCGATGTCCTGCTCGAATCGGGCATCCTGGGCCGCGCCGCTGTGCCCTCGGGCGCCTCCACCGGCTCGCGCGAAGCCATCGAACTGCGCGACGGCGATGCCGGCCGCTATCTCGGCAAGGGCGTGCTGCAGGCCGTCGAGAATGTGAACACCGAGATCTCCGAAGCCATCATCGGCCTCGATGCCGAGGAGCAGTCCTTCATCGACAAGACCCTCATCGAGCTCGACGGCACCGACAACAAGTCGCGCCTCGGCGCCAACGCCACGCTGGCCGTCTCCATGGCGGTGGCCAAGGCGGCGGCGGAGGAGGCCGGCCTGCCGCTCTATCGCTACTTTGGCGGCTCCGGCCCGATGCAGATGCCGGTGCCGATGATGAACGTCATCAACGGCGGCGCACACGCCAACAACAGCCTGGACATCCAGGAATGCATGATCATGCCGGTCGGCGCGCAGAGCTTCCGCGAGGCGCTGCGCTGCGGCGCGGAAGTCTTCCACGCCCTGAAGAAGCTGCTCGACAAGCGGGGCTTCCCGACTTCCGTCGGCGACGAGGGCGGCTTCGCCCCGAACGTCTCCGGCACGGACGAGGCGCTCAACCTCATCCTCGAGGCGGTGTCCAACGCCGGCTACGAGCCGGGGCAGGACGTGCTCCTGGCGCTCGACTGCGCCGCCTTGGAGTTCTACAAGGACGGCAAGTACCGCCTCGAAGGCGAGAAACTCACGCTCAATGCCGGCCAGTTCACCGACTACCTCGCCACGCTGGCCGACAAGTTCCCCATTGTCAGCATCGAGGACGGCATGGCGGAGAGCGACTGGGAAGGCTGGAAGCTGCTCACCGACCGGTTGGGCCGGACGGTGCAGATCGTCGGCGACGACCTTTTCGTCACCAACACCAAGATCCTGCGCGAGGGCATCGCCCAGGGCGTGGCCAACTCGATCCTCATCAAGATCAACCAGATCGGCACGCTGACGGAGACCTTCGCCTGCGTCGACCTGGCCAAGCGCTCCGGCTACACCTCGGTCATCTCGCACCGCTCTGGCGAGACGGAGGATTCCACCATCGCCGACATCGCCGTGGGCCTGAACGCGCTGCAGATCAAGACCGGTTCGCTTAGTCGCTCGGATCGCATCGCCAAGTACAACCAGCTCCTGCGCATCGAGGAAGACCTCGGCGACACTGCGAGCTATCCCGGCCGCGACGCCTTCTACAACCTGCGCAAATAGTGCAACGAACAGGCCCTGCGACGGTTTCCACCGCGTCATTCCCGCGCATGCGGGAATCCAGGGTCTTGTTGCCGCATGAGGCTTCCGCTGTTGCGGGAGTTGCGAGGGGCTAGGCGATGCGCTGGCCCACGCTGGTGCTGATTGCCCTGATCGCCCTGCTGCAGTATCCGCTCTGGTTCGGCAAGGGCGGCTGGCTCAAGGTGTGGGATGTCGACCGACAATTGACGGCTCAGCGCGAGGTGAACCAGAAACTCGAAAACCGCAATGCCGCGCTCGACGCCGAGGTGCGCGACCTGAAGAGCGGCTACGAAGCCATCGAGGAACGCGCCCGCTACGAGCTGGGCTACATCAAGCCGGACGAAGTCTTCGTCCAGGTGCCACAGAAGAACCCCTGAAGCCGCGCCGCATGCTGCGCGTGGTGCGGTGCTTTGTTCCCGGCCCCCCTTCCCCGAAAGTCAGTCTCCACAATACGGCGGCAAAAACGGCCACGATTGGTTCATGTTCAAGCCGCAAGCTTGAGTTGCCGGATTTTTGCCACTTCACGCTTCATCGCTTGCTCGGCCTTCCACAAATCGTACTGCGCCTGCATGGAAACCCAGCTTTCCGGGCCGGTGCCGA
>CAMTUN010000034.1:0-58248 GCA_947084915.1 uncultured beta proteobacterium
CACCCCCTTACCCATCCACTACCGCAGACTTATCCACGGCGCCGGGCGCCGGCGGTCCCTCTATGACCAGAGGTGACCGGCGCGGTGGATAAGTCGTGTTCAGCGCGCGGGGGGGGGGAGGCGTCCATACCATTTCTCCTTCCCGTTTCGAACGACATCCGTTCAGTTCGCATTCAAGCGGGCAAGTCGGGCGGCAGCGGGGAGGGAATCGGGCAGGGCGGCGAAGAATTGTGGCAACAATATGGCATTTGCCTTTCCGCTGCGCCGTGCGGCGGGGTTTTCGGTATAGTCGGGCGCCATGCCGAGACGCATCGCCATCGTCGAAGACGAAGCCGCCATCCGCGCCAACTACGCGGAGGCGCTGGCGCGCCAGGGCTACGAGGTTGCCGCCTATGCCGGCCGGCCGGAAGCGCTGGCGGCGTTCCGCACGCGCCTGCCCGACCTGGCGGTGATCGACATCGGCCTCGGCGACGAGCCGGAGGGCGGCTTCGAGCTGTGCCGCGAACTGCGCACGCTTTCGCCGCGCCTGCCGATCATCTTCCTCACGGCGCGCGATGCCGACTTCGACATCGTCTCCGGCCTGCGCCTGGGCGCCGACGACTACCTGACCAAGGACATCAGCCTGCCGCACCTGCTGGCGCGCATCGCCGCGCTGTTCCGCCGCGTCGAGGTGCTGGGCGAGCCGCAGGGCGAGGAGGAGGTGCTCGAACGCGGCGCACTGCGCCTCGACGCCAAGCGGCTTTCCGCAACCTGGAATGCCGTATTGGTGGAGCTGACTTTGACCGAATTCTGGATGGTGCACACGCTGGCGAAATTTCCCGGCCACGTGAAGGACCGCGACCAGCTCATGCACGACGCCAAACTCGTGGTGGACGAGGGCACCATCACCTCGCACATCAAGCGCATCCGCCGCAAGTTCCAGGCTGTCGACGCTTCGTTCGATCAGATCGATACCGTCTACGGCATGGGTTACCGCTGGAAAGCATGAAACCAAATCCGTCATTCCCGCGAAAGCGGGAATCCAGGAGCCGAGTGGATTCCCGCTTGCGCACCCCAGGAGTACTTCCTCAGGGCGGCTTCGCCTGCCCTTCAGGGCGCGGGAATGACGGCTGCCTGCTTGAACGGCATTGCGCCAAATGAGGCCGCGCTTGCGATTTCGCATCAGCCTTCGCGTCAAGCTGGCGCTTGTCGCGCTGTCGCTGCTGGCCCTGCCCTGGGTGGGCTACCAGTACGTGCAGGAAATGGAGCGCTTCCTGCTGGATGCGCAGCAGCAGGCGCTGCTGGCGACGGCGCGTGCGGTGGCCACCGCCTTGCACGAGCGGCCGCAGTTGATGCGCCTCAAGCCCGGAGCGAGCGCGGTGAGGCAGGCGGCGGAGGACAGCCTGCGGCAGGCGGCGGAACTGGCGGACAGGACCGGTGAGCCGGTGGTGGTCGAAGAGATCGGCCGCGAGTCTGCGCTGCAGGAACGGCAGTCGGTGGCGGAAATCGACGCCATCCTGCGTGGACTGGAGCGCTCGACGGCGCGCATCTGGGTGGTCAACCGCGAGCTGAAATTGCTGGCGCTGGCCGGCAGCCTGAAGCCGAAGGCGCCAACGGACAAAGGCGAGGCGCTCGACGGCGCCGAGCGCATCTGGCGGAACATCCTTTCCCGCATCCTGCCGCGCCCAGCGGAGGATTTCGACGAAGCGCTCGACGAGGATGTGCTTGGCGCCAGTCGCGAAATTGCCCACGCACTGCTCGGCGCACCGGCCACGCGGCTGCGCAACAGCGCCGACGGCCGCGCCGTCATCGTTTCGGCGGCGCATCCGATCTGGAGCGGCGACACGGTGGCGGGGGCAGTGGTGGTGGAGGAGACGACGCATTCCATCCTCTCCGTGCGCAACCAGGCGCTGGAGCGCCTGCTGCTGACCACCATCGTGGTGTTCGCGCTGGCCGCCGCCGTGCTGCTCGGCTTCGCCACGCGATTGTCAAACCGCATCCGCCGCCTGCGCGACGAGGCGGAGAGCGCGGTCGACGCGCACGGACGGCTGAAGCAACTGATCTCGGGTTCGCAGGCGGGCGACGAGATCGGCGACTTGTCGCGCAGCTTCTCCACCGTGCTGGCCAAGCTGGCCCAGCATCACGGCTACCTGGAAAGCCTGGCCGGGCGCCTGTCGCACGAACTGCGCACGCCCATCGCCGTGGTGCGCTCCTCGCTGGAGAACCTGCGCGCCGAGACGGAACCTGCAAGGGCGCAGGTGTATCTGGAGCGCGCGGAAGAAGGCCTCTCGCGCCTGTCGAAGATCCTCACGCGCATGAGCGAGGCGTCGCGCCTGGAGCAAAGCCTGCGCACGGAAGCGCGCGAGCGCTTCGACCTCGCCGCGGTGGTGACGGAATGCGTGAGCGGTTACCGGCTTGCCTATCCGCATCACAGTTTCGCGCTGCAGCCGCCCGATCAGATGCTCACGGTGGAGGGCTCGCCCGACCTGCTGGTGCAGCTGCTGGACAAGCTGGTGGCGAACGCGGCCGACTTCAGCCGGGCCGGCGAACCGGTGCGTATCGAACTGGCGCGCGACAGAAACAATGCGCAGCTCGTCGTCGCCAACAGCGGCCCGCTGCTGCCGACAGAGGTACAGGGCCGGCTGTTCGAGGCGATGATCTCGTCGCGGCCCGATCGCGGCAACGAGGAACCCCACCTCGGCCTCGGCCTCTACATCGCGCGCCTCATCGCGGAGTTCCACGGCGGCACCATCGCCGCGGAAAACCGGGCCGGCGGCGACGGCGTGGCGGTGATGGTGACGCTTCCGCTTGCGGCATGAAATACTTGGCTTGATCCCAAACGGGGAGCATGCTATATTTCATTCATGCGAATCATTGCCCTGTCGCAGTTGCGCGCGTTCTGGCTGCGGCATCCTTCGGCCGAAATGCCGCTGCGAAGCTGGTACGCCGAGGCCGTCAGGGCGGAATGGGAAACGCCCGCCGACATCAAGGCGATTTTCCGTAACGCCAGCTTTCTTGCCGGCAATCGTGTCGTATTCAACATCAAGGGCAATGATTACCGGTTGGTCGTGGCGGTGCATTACAACCGCGGCATGATGTTCATCCGGTTCGTTGGAACGCACCGGGAATACGACAAGATCGATGCAACAGCGATTTAGCGATAGAGCGAGGCAGACATGGAACTGAAGCCGATCCGTAATAAACGCGAATACCAAGCCTGTCTGGCGGAAGCCGAGCGGCTTTGGGATGCCCGTCCGCACACGCCAGAGGGAGACCGGCTGGAAGTTCTGGTTCTCCTGATTCAGGCCTACGAAGCCAAGCATTACCCGATCGCCGATCCCGATCCGATCATGTTTTTGCAGCACGCCATGGAAGCGCGTGGCTTGAAACGCAAGGATCTGGAGCCTTACATCGGTTCCCGTGCCCGCGTCGCCGAGGTGCTGAACCGGGTGCGTCCGCTTTCACTGGAGATGATCCGCCGCCTGTCCGAGGGACTCGGTTTGCCGGCGGAGGTTCTGATCCAGCGGTACGACGTGCAGCGTGCGGCCTGACTCGACGCTGCCGATAGGCGTCCCTGAAAGCATGCTGTACGACCTGCTCATCGTCGGCGCCGGCATCAACGGCGCCGGCCTCGCCCGCGATGCCGCCGGCCGCGGCCTCAAGGTGCTGCTCGTCGATCAGGGCGACATCGCTGCGGCAACCTCCTCGACGTCGACCAAGCTGATCCACGGCGGCCTGCGCTATCTGGAGCACTACGCGTTCGGCCTGGTGCGCGAATCGCTGGCCGAGCGCGAGACCCTGCTCGCCATTGCGCCGCATCTCACCCGCGAACAGCGCTTCGTCATCCCCCACACGCCGGCGCAGCGCCCGCGCTGGATGATCCGCCTCGGCCTCGCGCTCTACGACTGCCTGGCGCGCGGCGCCAGCCTGAAGCGGGCAGAGGCGCTGGACTTGCGCGGCACGCCCTACGGTCAGCCGCTGCGGCCGGAGTTCGCGCACGGCTTCGCCTACTCCGACCTCGCCACGGACGATGCGCGGCTGACCCTGCTTAACGTGGTTTCCGCGGCGCAGCTCGGCGCGAAAGTGATGCCGCGCACGAAGCTGCTCGGCGCGCGGCGCGATGGCCGCGAGTGGGCGGCCGTGCTGCAGGCGGCGGACGGCACGCAGCAGGCATGCACGGCACGCATCATCGCGAACGTGGCGGGGCCGTGGACCGTCGCGGTGCGAGAGGCGATCGTCGGCGCCGGCGAGGGCCGCGCATCGCTGCGGCTGGTGAAGGGCAGCCACATCGTGGTGCCGCGATTGTATGCAGGCGAGCAGGCCTACCTGCTGCAGAACGACGACGGGCGCATTGCCTTCGTGATTCCCTTCGAGAGCGAATTCAGCCTGGTCGGCACGACCGAGGCGCCGCTGGAGGCGCCGGATGCCGCGCCGCAGATCGATGCCGCGGAGACGGATTACCTGTGCAGCGTCGTCGGCCGCTTCTTCCAGACACCGCCCGATCCAGCGCGGGTGGTCTGGTCCTTCGCCGGCATCCGCGCGCTCTATGACGACGGCCAGGGCAACGCCTCGGCGGTCAGCCGCGAGTACCGCATGACGGTGGACGGCGGTCCGCAGGAGGCGCCGCTGTTGTCGATCTACGGCGGCAAATTGACGACTTACCGGCATCTGGCGGAGCGCGTGCTCCACCGGTTGCGGCCCTGGCTGCCGGGCTTGCGGCCGGCCTGGAGTGCGGCGGTGCATCTGCCCGGCGGCGGGTTGGGCAAGCGCGGCCTGCCCGGCTTGCTGCTGGAGCTGGCCCGACGCTATCCGAATCAGCCGCCGGATCTGCTGCATGCGCTGGCGCGACGCCATGGCACGCTGGCCGCGCGGGTGCTCGGCGCGGCGCAGACGGAGGCGGCGCTGGGCGAGCATTTCGGCGGCGGCCTGTACGCCGCGGAAGTCGATTACATGGCGGCCCACGAATGGGCACGCGAGGCCGACGATATCCTCTGGCGCCGCACCAAGTGCGGCCTGCGCATCGACGCGGCGGGGATCGCGCGCCTCGTTCGCCATCTTGATGACGTGCAGCGGAGATGAGCCTTTTCAGAAGCAAGCGGCAGCGCTACTGGCTGATGCTGTTCGCGCTGCTCGCCGTCCTCGTCGCCGAGGCCCTGTTCCGCAGCGGTGCACTGAATCCCCTCGACCAGCGCCTGCAGGATTTCTGGTTCCAGTGGCAGGGCAAGCGTGCCGAAGCGCGGCATGTGGTCATCGTCGCCATCGACGAGGACAGCCTGGCGGCGTATCCCGACGATCCGATGGTGTTCTGGACGGATCGCCTGTCCGTTGCCATCGAGCGGCTGCGCCAGGCGGACGTGAAGGTGGTCGGACTCGACCTGCTCCTCAGCATCAGCCCGGAGCGCTGGCTGGGCAAGCTCGGCGGCGAACTGCAGAGCGCAGCGCGCGATTACGATCGTCCGTTCCGCGAGGCGGTCAATAGCGGCAGCCTGGTGCTGGTGGCCACGCGCACCGGCTCCGGCGAACGGGAATCGGACTATCTTTTGCCGAGTCCGGATTACCTGCTGGCGCTGCCGGACTTCGACATCCCTGGCTACGTCGCCCTCGGCGATCTGCTTGACGAGGGCGATGGCGTCATCCGCCGCTACCATGTCGCGCCGGTCGCGGCGACCGGCGCCAAGCTGCCGGGCGAAGGCGTGCCGGTGCTGGGCTTCCCTTCGCTGCTGGCCGTGCGTGCGGCCGGACTCGATCCGGTTGCCGAAGCCTGGACGCTCGGCGGACGAAAAGTCAGTCGCCGTGACACGGCGACACCGATTCCTTATCTCGGCCCGCCGGGCACGTTTCCGCGCATTTCCCTTGCGCAGCTACTGGGGAGCGAGCCGCTGAAGGATTCGTTGCTCGCCATGCTGCGCGGCAAGGTCGTCATCCTCGGCGCGACGGCGGCCGGGCTCAACGACGAGCACTTCACGCCTTACGCGACCCGCGTCTTTTCCGGCCGCGGCGCCCTCATGACCGGCGTCGAGCTGCATGCCAACATCGTCGAGTCGCTGTTGTCCGGCGAGCGCCTGCGGCCGATGGGCGGCGGGCTGCGCCTGGCCACCCTGTTGATTCTTGCCGGGTTGGCGGCAGTGGCTTTCATCGCGCTGCCGGCCTGGCAGGGCGGACTGCTCTGGCTGGCCGGCGTACCACTCCTGGCTCTGGCCAGTTTCATTGCCTTCCAGGCCGGGGTGCTGATGACGGTCGCCGCCTATGCCGTGGCTGCCGGCCTGGTCCTGCTCGGCGTGCTGGGCTGGCGCCTGACGGGCGAGGAGCGCGAACGGGCGCGGGTGCGCCAGATGTTCGGCCGCTACGTGTCGGATCAGGTCGTCGAAGCCCTGCTCCACGCCGAGCATCGCCCGGAACTGGGCGGGCAGTCGCAGACCGTGACGGTGCTCTTTTCCGATATCCGCAACTTCACGACCATCAGCGAACGGCTCAATGCGAAGGAAGTCGTCGAGATGCTCAACACCTACTTCGAGCGCGCCTGCGCAGCGCTGCTGGCGGAGGGCGGCAGCATCGACAAGTTCATCGGCGATGCGATCATGGTCGAGTTCGGCTCGCCCCTGCCGGTCGAGGACCATGCCATCCGCGGCATACGCGCCGCGGTTGCGCTGCGCGCGGTCGCCGGGGATTTCGCCGGCTGGATGGAACAGCGCTTCCCCGGCCGCGACCTGCCGAAGTTCGCCGTCGGCATCGGACTGCACAGCGGCGAGGCGATCATCGGCAACATCGGTTCGCCGACCCGCATGGAATTCACCGCCATCGGCGATACCGTCAATCTGGCCTCGCGCCTGGAAGGCATGACCAAGCAGCTGGGTTGCGCTATATTGGCCAGCGAATCGACCATCGTCAGTGCGGGCGAGTCGGTGGTCTGCGGCCGCAGCGAGGTCGTCACGGTCAAGGGCCGGGAGGCGCCGGTCAGGGTATTCGAGGTGCTTTCAGTCAATCCGGGAGGAAACCAATGATGCGCAAAGCATGGTGGGTCGTGTGTCTGGCCTTTGTATCCGCAACAGCCTGGAGCGCCGAAGTGGGCCTCGTCACGGCGGTGTCGGGCAACGTCAAGCTGCAGGAAGACAAGGCGGCCGCCAGCGAGCTCAAGTCCTTCGTCAAGCTGCGCGCCGGCGACCGCCTGACAATGGAGGGCGCGGCGCGCCTGCAGATGGTCTATTTTGAAGGTGGACGCCAGGAAACCTGGCAGGGCGCCGGCCAGTTGGAGGTTGGCGGCAGCGCGAGCAAGCCGGTCAGGGGCGACCTGAAGCCGGAGGTGAAGACGCTGCCGGCCATCCTGGTCAAGCAATTGTCGAAGACGCCGTCGCCCGATGGCAACGTCAAGGCCGGCATGGTGCGCATGCGCTCGATGCCGTCGGGGGGCACGCTGGAATCGGTCGAGAAGAACTACGCCGACCTGCGCAAGCAGGCCGATGCCGCCGACCGCAACCCGGAGCTGTACCTGCTGGCGAGCTATTTCGAGCTGCGCGAATTCGACAAGGTCGATGCGCTGCTGCAGCAACTGGGCGAAAAGTCGCCTGGCGACCAGGAGGTCAAGGTACTGGCCGCGCTGTACAAGAAGGCCATCGGCAATGCGAGGATGGCGGAGAAAAAATAGCCGGAATCGCTTGATCCGGCCTCTGCGCAAGGCCAGAAACATAGTGCACTTGTTCCCTGAGGGGGCGAGTGATGCAGATACAGAGGGCGGGCTGGAAGGTTAAGGGGTTCTACCGGCTGGCTGACTATGCCTTACGCTGGGGCATGGTCGAGTGCCAAGCCGAGCGGTGTTACCGTGTACTGCAGTTCTGGGACCGGCACGGGTTGGAGGCGGAGTCCCGGAAGCTTCAAGGTTGAAGCAAGGCTCAAGCAAGGGCTCAACCGACACAAAGGAGGTCGGACGTGCCGCAGGAGGATACTCGCAAGGAAACACTCGGGGCCCTTTCGCCTTCAGGCGAGGGGAGTGAGTTCGTGCTTTCGCAGATCGGCGATCCCAACTCCGAGCCGACCATTTCCAGCGTGCGCGTCGATGCGGCGTACAGCCGGCCCACCCGTGTCGATCCTGATGCGCCGATCCATAACGGCGCTGTTGCGGGTGCGGAGTTCAGCCAGCCGACAACGCGCAATTTAGTCGCACTGCCGTCTGGCTACATTCTGCACGAGTACACCATTGAAGCCGTACTCGGCACCGGCGGTTTTGGCATCACCTACCTTGCCCGTGACAACAACCTGCAATGCCAGGTCGCCATCAAGGAATACCTGCCCAACGATTTGGCGATCCGCACGAATGGCCAGACGGTGTGTGCGCGGACCGAGTCGGACACCCATGGTTATCGCATAGGCCTGGATGGCTTCCTCGCCGAGTCGCGCGTGCTGGCAAGCTTCCGCCATCCGAATATCGTGCGCGTGACGCGTTTTTTCGAGGCCAACAACACCGCTTACATGGTGATGGACTATGAAAAAGGCGAGCCGTTGCGGGACTGGATCAAGCAGCGCGGGCCGATCGAGGAATCACAACTGCTGAAGATGTTCCTGCCGTTGCTGGAGGGCCTGGATGTGGTGCACAAGGCCCGCGTGCTGCATCGTGACATCAAGCCGGCCAACATTTACGTCCGCGAGGAAGACGGCAGCCTGGTGCTGCTCGATTTCGGCGCTGCCCGCTACACCAGCAGCAGCGACAGCCGCAGCCTGACCAGTATCGTTACGCCTGGTTATGCGCCTTTCGAGCAATACCACACCCATGGCGCGCAAGGACCCTGGTCGGATCTGTACGCCTTGGGCGGCGTCCTCTATTGGCTGGTCACCGGCGAAAAGCCGCTGGAGGCGCCGTCGCGCGTCAGACAGGATGTCATGCCTTCGGCATCGTCATCGTCGAAGGGGCGCTACAGCGAGAGGGTGCTGCGTGCCATCGATTGGGCGCTGACGCCTGACGAAGCCGATCGACCGAAATCGGTGTCGCAGTTGAAGGCCGTGCTGACGGGTGAAGTTGCCGCGCCGCCGCCGCCACTGTCGCCAGCCGGGAAGGTCCCGGCCGACAGTGGAGCAGCCCGATCAAATGGCAAACTACCCTGGGTGTTGGGGGTTGCAGGCCTGGTCTTGCTGGCGGTCGGTGGCATGGCCTTCTTCGCCAAGGCAGGCAAACCCCTTGCGGAACCTGTGGCGCAAACACCGTCTGCACCTGTTGTTGCCGAATCAAAGGAAACGGCGATCAGTGAAGCGCCGAAAACTGCCGCTACGAAGAAACCTGTCGTAACTGCGAGGAAAACGCAGAAGGATCAAGAGCCGTCAGTCGCCACTCCTGCAGAGGTCAAGCCGGATGTGACGGATAAACCCAGGGAAAAGGCGGCTGCGGCCACCGCCCCGACCGCCACCGTGATTCTCGATGTCATTCCGCAGGGGGAGATCATCCTGGATGGGAAGAAGGCCGGTGTGTCGCCGCCGCTGACCCGGCTGACGCTGTCCGCTGGCGTCAAGCACAAGATTGAAATTCATGGCGCGGGCCTTCCACATTACTGGACGGTGGACCTCAAGCCCGGTGAAAAAAAGGAAATACGCGCAGATTTCCGGCGTCCGAGTTACTAGGGAAGCGCTGATTAAGTCATCCCCGCGAAAGCGGGGATCCGGTAATTGGTTGAAAGCATGGATTCCCGCCTTCGCGGGAATGAGTGATCTCAGACTTATTCAGCGTTTCCCTAGAGCCGGTTCCTGCTTTTGGGGTTTTGTGTTTTCTCCATGACGGCAATGCGCTGCTCCAGTGCTGCCGTCTGTTCCGCCAGTGCCCTGTTCTCCGAATTGAAACGGGCGGCATCCGGCGGCAGCATGCCGACAGGCTGCTCATAGCGTAGATATTCGGCGATGTTGTCCGCCAGCCGGCGGGCCGCTTCGGCTTGCGCAGCGGCGAAGTCGCTTGCGGCCGTCACCAGGCGTCGCGCGGCGATGTCGCCGACCACGCGGCTGAGGTCTTCCTCGACATCCCATTCCAGGTTGCGCAGGACGAAGCCGAGCGCCTCGGCGAAATCGGCGGCGCCGGTGATGTGTGCGTTGCGCATCAGCGCTGCGCGGCTCTGAAGCAGGTTCAGCGGGGCGTCGGCAGACAGGACGATTTCGACCGTCGGTTCGCCCGTGCCGAGCGATTCGAAGCTGCCGTCCGGGGCGATGCGGAATTCGACCGGCAATGGCCCGAGCACCAGGCGGGCGCGCTTGCCGGCGTAAGGGACGAGACGCTCGCGTGCCCAGGGCGCGTCGGCGAGCAGGCGGTTGAATGCTTGCAGCAGGGCCAGATCGAGCATGGGGTGTAGGTCGGCCTTCAGGCCGACTTCGGCCGCTGTTGTCGGCCTGAAGGCCGACCTACAGCGACCTACAAAAGCGACCTACGAAAACTGCTGGATGCCGGCGATCACCCAGCCGCGGCTTCCGTCCGACGGCTTGGCGAGATGCCACACCTCATCGAAGGCTTCCGGCGCAGCGCCTTCGGTCTCTCGTATGGCGCCGTGGAAGCGCACGCTGGCGATGTACTGGCGATTCTCCTCGGACACATCGAGCAGATCGGCATTCAGCGTGACGACGTCGGTCTGTTGCGCACTGCCGCCGCGCTCCTCGATTTCCAGCTTGATCTCGGCGAACATTTCCGGGGTGGTGAAGTTGCGGATGTCCTCGATGTTGCGGGCGTCGTTGGCGGCTTGCAGGCGCAGGAAGTTGAGCTTGGCCTGACGCAGGAAACCGTCGACGTCGAAATCGGCGGGGATGTTGCCGGCTACGGCGGGAGCCGCTGCCGCGCTGCTACCACCGGCGGGCGGGGCATCGAAGCGGGCCGGTGCAGGCGTCTGGCCCGCGACCGAAGGAAGTGCAGCGCCTCCGGCGTATTGCAGGGGCTGACTTTGCTGCGGTGCGCGGCGACCAAACAGCAGGCGGATGACGAAGAACACCGCCACGGCGATGAGCAGCATCATGACGATGGTGGCGAAGCCCTCGCCCAGGCCCAAGTGCGAGAACAGGGCGGCCAGGCCGATGCCGGCGGCCAGGCCGGCGACGGGGCCGAGCCAGCGGCTGGCCCCGGTCGGCGCCGCGGCGGGTTGGGTCGGTGCGGCAGCTTGTGCCGGGGCTGCCGGTTTGGCCGGCACGGCATCGCGCTTCATGACAGTGCTGTCGCGCTGCATGCCGGCACTCTTGCCGCCGCCGATACGCTTGGCTTCGGCTTCACTCATGGCAAACCCCAGACCAAGCGCCGTCGCGAAAACGGCAATCAGGACTTTCTTCATTTCGATCTCCTCGTAGGCACTTAAACGTTTAAACCCAGATAATCCATTAGCCAAAAATCCGTTCGCCCTGTAGGTCGGGCTTCAGCCCGATGACCGAAGGAAATCTGCCCCGCAGGAAATACCCTTGGGGTGCCCGTGGGACAGCGGCCGTTGTCGGGCTGAAGCCCGACCTACATGATCTCGGCCCAATGGATTATCCGGGTTGAAATTTGTAACCGCGATGCAGGGCGACCACGCCGGCCGCCATGTTGAAATATTCGACCTTGCCCAGGCCGGCTTGTTCCATCATGTTCTTGAGCGTTTCCTGGTCGGGGTGCATGCGGATCGACTCGGCCAGGTACTGGTAGCTGTCGGGGTCGCTCACCACCTTGCTGCCCAGCCAGGGCAGCACCTTGAACGAATAGAAATCGTAGGCCGGCGCCAGCGGCTGCCAGACCTTGGAGAATTCCAGGACGAGCAGGCGCCCGCCGGGGCGCAGCACGCGCGCCATTTCGGCCAGGGCCTTCTCCTTGTGCGTCATGTTGCGCAGGCCGAAGGCGCAACTGACGCAGTCGAAATAGTCGGACGGGAAGGGCAGCTTCTCGCTGTCGCACTGCGCTGCCGGCATCATGAAGCCGTGGTCGATGAGGCGGTCGCGGCCGCGCACGAGCATGGCGTTGTTGATGTCGGTGAGCCACACCTGGCCGCTGCTGTTGCCGCCCGCTGCGACACGCTTGGCGAAGGCCAGCGAGAGATCGGCCGTGCCGCCCGCCACGTCGAGCACGCGGTCACCCGTCCTGACACCGGAGACCTCGATGGCGAAGGCCTTCCACAGGCGGTGCAGGCCGAGCGACATGAGGTCGTTCATCAGGTCGTACTTGTCGGCGACGGAATCGAAGACGCCGGCGACGTGCTTCGATTTTTCGCGCTCGTCGACTTCCCTGAAGCCGAAATGGGTGGTCTTGTCGCTCATGCCGTCGCCGTGTTCCAGGGACTGACTTTCAGTGGTGTCCGCAGCCGCCGCTGCCGCAGCCGCCCTGCTTGGGCGCCGCGGGATTGTCCGCGGCTTCGCGGCTGGCGCCGGCTGCCCGCATGCGGTCGAGGTATTCCTGCCAGAGCCGGTCGCGCTCGGCGCCCAGCCAGTACAGGTAGTCCCAGGAATAGATGCCGGTGTTGTGGCCATCCGAGAAGGAAGGCTGGATGGCGTACATGCCGACCGGCTCGACATGCGCGATCTCGACATCCTTCTTGCCGAGTTGCAGCGTCTCCTGTCCGGGCCCGTGGCCGCGCACTTCGGCGGAGGGGCTGTATACGCGCAGCAGTTCGTAGGGCAGTTCGAAGCGGCTGCCGTCGGAAAAAGCGACCTCCAGAAAGTGGGATTTCTGGTGCAGCTTGATCTCGGTGGGAGTGGGGGTGTCTTTGTCTAATCCGCCCATGTCAGTCTCCAGGCGTTGTCGGGGCGTCAATCATACAGCAGAAGGGCGCCCTGAATAACTGCGTCGGCGCTGTGGCTACAACCTACAACCGGCTATAGGTGACGCGCTCGAAGTCGGGGCCATGGCTCAGCAGTTCGCCCAGCCTCAGCTTCGCCTGCCGGTCGGTAAATACCTCGACGACGCGCTCCGACTGAAACCAGCCGCGCGGCAGGACCAGCGTGGCCTCCTCCTTCAAGGCAGGCACCGCCGGCAGCAGGAAGGCGCGCTCGTAGCGCTCGGAGGGGGAGATCTTGATGCCGGTCGGGCGCACGGCGATGCCCTGCGGCACGCCCGGCAGGACATGAATGCCGATGAGCAGCTCGTCTTTCTGCATCAGGTTCCAGCTGACTTGCGCGAGGAGGAAATGCTCGCCGTCGGGCGGCTTCAGGCAGAACAACTGGCCGTGCTCGATGCGGGCGCCGGCTTCGCCGCGTTGCAGGCGGAAGCCCGAGACGGACTGGTTTTCGACCTCCCAGCGCTCCAGCGGATAGCCGAGCCGCATCTGGGACGCACGCATGCTCGACTGGGTCGGGTCGACCTGGTCGCGAAATGTCCAGATGCGCTCCATGTCGCCGCGGGAATACATGCGGACATGCTCGGGCTGGTTGAACTCCGCGCCGCTGACATGGTAGTGAATCGCCTCGAATCCCAGACAGGTTTCGGCGATGCCGCTGGCGCCGCGGCGCTGGAAGCGGCGCGGCGTGGCGTTCAGGCACCAGGGCTTGTAGAGCTGCAGCAGCAGGCGGCTGGCCACCGACGCAGGGCAGTCGTCCCCAAGGCCGAGTGCGACGGGACGCTCGCGCTCCCGCAGCTTGGCCAGCATTTCCTGAATCAGCGGCGAGAGCTGGCGGGTGTCGAACCAGCGCACCGAGTCCGTGCGCGGCAGCAGTTCCAGCGGCCGTGTGCTTGCATCGCGCATGAGGTCCACGCCGAAGGCGCGCGTCTCCAGCGGCTCGCCAAGGGGCCGCACGACGGTGAGCGATGCGAAACGCCTGGCCCAGCGGCATATCCAGGAATATTCGTGGGCGCTGCGGCTGTACGGGCTGGCCAGATCGACGAGCAGAATGGCGATGTAGGCCTCGGCTGCACTCTGGCTCTTGCTGACCTCGTTGAGGGGCTCCGACACCGCCGCCTTGTCGATGCCCCACTCTTCCGCCGTCGCGTAGTAGCCGTGCAGGTCGATCCAGGCGCCTGGAGTGGGCTCGCGGCGGGCGCGGTAGAACTCGAGGATGACTTTGCCGGCGTAATGCACGCAACGCTGGCAGATAAGCGCCAGCTTGTCCTGTATTTGGGGATGGCCCGATCCCAACTGCGCCACGTGAGCATAGGCACGCGCCATGGCCTGCCACAGCGCCAGCACCTGGCGGAAGGCTTCTCCTTCGGCCGGGGTTGGCGGCAGCGGCTTGGAGGCATAGCGCAGGGCGATTTCGTCCTGCAGGAAGGCGAGCGGTGCGCGCGCCGTCTCGAGCACGTCGAGGTAGGCGGCAGCGACCGGCGGCCGATGGCTCAAGCCGGTCAGCAGCATGACGAGCGTCTGGTGCGCCTCGCGCGCGTTGGTCAGCGGCAGGCCGGCGATCAGCGCGATGCAGGCGCGCGCGTCGGCGGTGTCGATGGGCAGCGAAGGACCGATGGCAGTATTCATCCCGGGGGATTTCCTTTGGTCATACGCGCTCGAATGCGCAGCGCTCGAAGTCGCTGCCGCGGTCAAGTTGCTGGGTGAGCCGGATTTGCCGCGAGGACTGCTCGTAGATTTCGACGATGCGTCCCGAACGGAACCAGCCGGCCGGCACGATGACCGATTCAGGATACTTCAGGGCGGGTACGGGGGGAAGCCTGAAGCCCGGGCGGTATTTCTCGTTGACGGCGGTCAGACCGGTGCCGCGCAGGGCGACCGTCTGCGGGTTGCCCGGCATGATCTGGATGCCGGCCTGCAGTTCGCTGCCGCCCGTCAGTCGCGACCAACGCGCTACGGCAAGCAGAAAGCTGCGGCTGCCTTCGGGCATGATGGCCACCATCTGGCCGCCGCCGACGCGCCCGCCGGCCTGGAAAAGCGGACGCATCAGACGGAAGCCCGTGGCGGATTCGTCGAGGACGCGCCATTCCTCGACCATGAAACCATGCAATTGGCTGAAGTCGTCCTCGTGCCGGGTGGCGACGCGGCCGAAGGTGGCGATCTCGTCGGCCTGGGTCTTGGACATGGCGCCGCCCTGGCCGGGTTGGCTGAAGATTTTTCCGGACAGGTAGTAATGGATGGCGTCGAGGCCCGTGACCAGACGGCAGGTGCCGTTGCCGGTGCCGCTGCGGCGCGGATGCAGTCGTATCGCACCCCCCTTGAACCACTGCTGGTAAAGATGCTTGAGCAGGTTTTCGCAGCCGGGCTGAATGCAGTCCTCGCCC
Source organism: uncultured beta proteobacterium (assembly GCA_947084915.1). Lineage (GTDB taxonomy): Bacteria > Pseudomonadota > Gammaproteobacteria > Burkholderiales > Rhodocyclaceae > Desulfobacillus. Next base: position 15,110 of record CAMTUN010000034.1, read on the forward strand.
AAGCCGAGCGAAGCCGGCGATTCGCCACGCTGCAGATGGGTAATGCGGCGCTTCACGCTGCGCGACAGGTCGGACAGGTCCAGCCAGCGCAATTGCCCGCCTTCCCCGGCCGTCTCAGGGGCGTCGGAGGACAAGTCGACGAGGAGCGGCGGCACCCTCGGCTCGGCCGGCGGCGCATTCAGGACGGCTACCTTGCCACCCCAGCGATGCAGCCAGCGCTCGACCTGCATGAGCTGGCGCCCGGATAGTTCGTAGGGGCTGGCCCGGTGCAGCAACAGCGTCTGCGCGTAGGTGGCGACGACGCTGGATGCGGTGTGCTCGGTTTGCAGGGAATCATTCACCGGGTGCGCCAGCGCACTCAGGCTTTCGGCTGCCGAGAAAACGCGGTGCAGCACCCGCCAGAGCAGGGCGGGTGGATCGATGGCCGCGCGATAGATGTCGAGCAGTTCCGCGCGCAGGGCGCTCATGGCGCGCTGCGCGATCATGGCGGCGTGCGGCCGAAGTTCGGCGCTGCCTTCCAGGCAGGCCGCCAGGCAATGCAGGTAGCCGGTCTGCACGGCCTGCCAGAGTGTGCGGTTGGCATCCAGGCCGGCCTGTTCGGGCGGCGCCAGGGGCAGTGGCCGCCCGGCGAACTTGCGCGCCGATTCGGTCTGGGCGAAAGCAACCGGGTCGCGCAGCAATTCGAGGATCTTGAGACGCTCAGCAGGCGCGAGGGCGTAGCGGTTGAGCAGGTTGATCTGACGCAGCATCAGGGCCTGTGCCTGTGCCGGATTGGCCAGCGGTTGCGCCGACAACCAGTCGCGGCAGCTGCGTGCATTGGCAAAGGCCGGCGGCTGCTCGGAACCCAGGGCAGGCAGATTGAATGCAGTCGCGTTCATTCCCGTTCCTCTGCCAGCGACTGGACAAAGGCGTCGCGCAGGGCGGCTGCCGCAGGGACAGGGCGGCTATGGGGATCACGCATCGCCGGTCCCCAAACGGCATTGGGGAAATGGCGATCGTCGCGCCAGCGCGGGATGACATGCCAGTGCAAATGCGGCACCACGTTGCCCAGGCTGGCGAGGTTGACTTTGTCCGGCCGGGCGGTGATACGCAGTGCCTTCTCGGCAGCGAACACCACCGACATCAGGTGGTGGCGCTCCGCGGTATCGAGGTCGGTCATTTCGGCCACATGGCGTTTCCAGACGATCCGGCAGAAACCGGGATAATCGGCGTCCGCAACGAGCAACAGCCGGCAGCGCTCATCCTGCCAAAGAATGTCTCCGCCGGCTTCGCGGCACAACTGGCATGCGTCATCGGCTGGCATCGCCGGCAACCCCTGTTATGCGAAAAGAATCAGTACATTCTACTCCGCCGACGCGTGTTTTTCTCTCCCCTGCAGGCAGACGCGGATCGGCGGCGCCATTCCGCTCAGGTGGCAATCCGACTTGGGCGCCGCTACAATCAAACGGCATGACCGTATTCATCCGCTCCCCAAGGAGCTTTCCGTGCGCCTGACGACTTCCGTGCATCACATTCGAATCCGGCAATGCCTTGCCGCCCTGACACTGCTGCTTGTCGCCGCCGGTGCCTGGGCCCAGACGGGCACGCTGGACAAGATCAAAAAGAGCGGGACGATCGTCATGGGCCACCGCGAAGCGTCGATCCCCTTTTCCTACGAGCCGTATGCGCTGATGATGCGCAAGGACGATCCGGCCTTCCGGCTGGCGGTGAACCGCGAACTGGCGCGCCTCTACCGCAGCGAGGAAATCTACGACATCTACAAGCGCTGGCTCGGCGTCTTCGGCACGCCCGGACCGCTCCTGAAGGACCTGTATTTCCTCAACGGGCTGCCGGACTAGACTGCCGCAGAACCGGCGGCGATCCCGAAAGTCAGTTCCCAGGACACGGCGAAGGGGGCGGCATACAGAAACCCCGGGGTGTTCTAGATAACGAGCCGGTGGATTGGTTTATGTGCCGATCGACTGCACCGCCTCGGCCGCCGTGACGATGCGGATGCCCTGGTACGCGCCGCCGAGATTGAGCAAATGCTTGTCGCCCGAGACGATCAGGTCAGCGTTGGCAGCGAGAGCGCAGGCGAGTACTGCATCGTCGGCGGGATCGCGCGCTACCACTGGATCGATCTGGGCGGGGTTCACTAACTGTACCAATGCCGCATAGCCTTCAAACAGCGTTTGCACCGGCAAACCTCGTTTAGCCAGCGCATCGGCGAATTTGGCGCGAGCCAGCACGCCGCACAACTCCGCCAGTAAAGGCGTGCTGCTGAACAACGCCACTTCCTGCCGCTTCGCTGCGTCGATCAGTTTGCCCGGAGTGCCTTGCCACAACAGCCCCGACAGGGCGGTGTTGGTGTCAAGTACCAGCCGCACGGCGCGATTCGGAACGGTAAGCGTCGATTTCCGCCTGAATCTCTTCCGGCGTCATCGGCGGCAGCGGCTGCGCTGCCAAGCGCTCGCGCGCCTGCGCCATGTGCTCGATGCGTTCCCCGCGCAGCGCCGCGCGCAGCAACTGCTCGATGGCCGCTTCGGTCAGCAGACCGGCGCGCTGCGCTTCTTCCGCAAGCTGATCGGACAAACGGATTTGCACGGTAGTCATAATGATTTCTCCTGTCGACGCAGCTGTTAAACCGGCTGCGCGAATTGCTGCGACGCGACCATTATGCTCCGCTCTCCAGCCCTACGCCACTGGGTTTTCTGCCATGGGCGGCAGGCAGCCGGCGCCCTCGAAGAAGGCAATGCCCCAGCCGTCGCGGTGCACGTCGGCGAGGCCGCCGCGCGTGTGGAAGCCTTCGAAGGAAAAACAGATGTCCGTCGGCGTGTTGCAGTTCATGCCGAGCAACTGGCACATGGCTACGCTCCCATGAGATGCATCACGACTTCGCGCCGCGACCCGCTCGTGCGGTGTTCGCAGAGATAAATTCCCTGCCAAGTGCCGAGGACGAGCATTCCGCCGGCGACGGGGATGGACAGGTGCGTCTGCGTCAGCGCCGCACGCACATGTGCCGGCATGTCGTCGGGGCCTTCCTGGCGGTGCTCGAAGAGCGGGTCGCCGTCCGGCACCAGATGCGCGAAGAAGCGCTCCAGATCGCGCAGCACCGCCGGGTCGGCGTTCTCCTGGATGAGCAGGCTGGCGGAAGTGTGGCGCACGAAGAGCGTGAGCAGGCCGCTGGCGATGCCGCTTGCCGTCACCCAGGGGCTGACTTTGTCCGTGATCTCCAGCAGGCCGCGGCCGCGCGTGGCGATGACAAGGGTTTCGCTGAGCTGACGCATGCAGAAAAATCAGTAGCCGGCGCCCTTGAGCAGGGCTTCGAGGCTTTCATGAGAATAGCCATTCAGCGTGCGGCTGCCGGCGACGATCAGCGGTACGCCGCGCCCACCCTTCTGACGAAATTCCCTTTCGTAGGATTCCGAAATCGTTACATCGCGCTCGGTGTAGGGGATGCCGCGCTGGCTCATGTGCGCCTTGGCGGACTGGCAGTAGCCGCAAGACGGCGTCGTATAGATAACAAGGGCTTCACGTGGGGCGTTCGATCGTGACGGCCCAAGAATGCACCATCACGCCCGCCTTGTCAGCCCCGTTCGGCCAGGGCGAGGCGGATGCCGAGGCCGATGAACAGCACGCCGGTGGCGCGATCCAGCCAGAGGCCGACGGCCGGGCGGGCACGCAGCCAGCCGCCGACGGCGCCGGCGTACCAGCCGATGGTGCTGAAAATCAGCACCGTCAGGACGGCGAACAGTGTGCCGAGCAGGGCGGTTTGCGCCGCGGCGTGGCCGCGGCCGGGATCGACGAACTGCGGCAGGAAGGCGAGGAAGAACAGCGCCACCTTGGGGTTGATGGCGTTGGCGACGAAGCCGCGCATTAGGTAAGGCCGCATGGCCTTGTCGGCATGCATGACTTCCGCGTCCGCGGAAAGGGTTGCGCCCGGACTCTGCAGTGCTTTCCAGCCGAGCCAGCAAAGATAGGCGGCGCCGGCCAGTTTGAGGGCGGTGAAGGCGGTTTCCGAGGCGGCGATGAGGGCAGTCACGCCGAGCGTGGCGAGCAGGGTGTGGACGAAGCAGCCCAGTGCGCAGCCCAACCCGAAGCCGATGCCGGCGCGGCGCCCGCGCGACAGACCGAGACTCAGCACCGAGAGGTTGTCCGGGCCGGGCGCCAGCGTGATGAGGGCGGCGGCGAGCAGGAAACCGGCGATCTGGGCGAAGGAGAACTCGATCACGATCATTTTTTCCCGGAGGGAGTAGTAATCAGCGCCAGCAACGCCTCGCGCAAACCCGGAATGTCTCGCTCTATGACGGACCAGATTTCGATCGGATCGACAACTTCATATTGATGAATCAGAACATCCCGGAATCCTGCAATTCGTCGCCAGGGGATGGGCGCGGCCTGATTGCGAATATCATCGGGTACGCGCTTTGCGGCTTCCCCGAGTATTTCGAAATTTCTGACGACCGCATCCACTGTTTTTCGGTCCGCGAGAAATGCGGTGCGACCCTCCTTGCTGTATTCAAGAATGGCATCGATGCAGTCAAGCATGTGCCTTATGGGGACCCGCCAGTCCTTCACAGCGGCTTCGCTTCCGACAGGATGGTCTCGCGCAGATAGAGCGATAGCGTACGATCGGTGACCAAATCGATGGACCGGCCGAGAAGATCCTCAAGATCCTGTTTGAGGGCAACACGCTCGATAAGGCCGCGCTCGGCCGCCATCTCAACGAGAAGATCGATATCGCTGTTGGGCGAATCGGTGCCGCGCGCAACCGAACCGAAAACCCGAACGTTGCGCGCACCATGTGCATGGGCGACGTTAAGGATGTCCTGTCTTTTCGGAAGCAATAGATTTTCAAGCAGACCCATAATGCGGATTAGCGTCCCATATCGGATGAAATCTGGCAAGGGCCGCGTCTGGCGGAACTTACAGCAACACGCGTTCGATGCCGCCGGCGTTGGCGCGCGCGACGTAGTCTTCCATCCAGCCGGGGCCGAGCAGGTGCTTCGTCAGCTCGACGACGATGTAGTCGGCGTCCGTGCCGGTGTCGTCGGCGTAGCGGTGCAGGCCCTGCAGGCAGGACGGGCAGGAGGTGAGGAGCTTCACCGGCGCGTCGCCCGGCAGGCGTTCGATGCCACGCTCGATCTCTTCCTGCTTGCGGAAGCGCACCTGGGTGGATACGTCGGGCCGCGCCACCGCCAGCGTGCCGGCCTCGCCGCAGCAGCGGTCGCTCAGTTGAATTTCATGGTCGACGCGATTGCCGAGCAGTTGCGAAGCGACCCTGGTGCCGTTGTGCACGCGCATCGGGTCGTGGCAGGGTTGATGGTAGAGATAGCGGAACCTTCCCCCCGCCCCCCTTCCCAGGGAAGGGGGTGACGGCAGTTCGGCCGCTTGCGCGGCCTCCAAGTGGTTGGCTGTCCCCGCCTTGGGGCGGCCCGGCGGCGGGGACGGCACGCCCGCAAGACGGATGCCTTTCTCGTAAAGGTACTCGTGGATGTCGAGGAGGCGGCAGCCGGGGAAGATCTTGTCGAATTCGTACTTCTGCAGCTGGTCCATGCAGGTGCCGCAGGAGACGATCACCGTGCGGATGTCGAGGTAGTTGAGCGTGTTGGCGACGCGGTGGAACAGCACGCGGTTGTCGGTGGTGATCTTCCGCCCCTCGTCAGCCTCGCCCGCCGCCGTCTGGGGGTAGCCGCAACAGAGATACCCCGGCGGCAGCACGGTCTGTGCGCCGAGTTCGAAGAGCATGGCCTGCGTCGCCAGGCCGACCTGCGAGAACAGCCGCTCCGAGCCGCAGCCGGGGAAGTAGAAGACGGCGTCGCCATCGTAATCCTCCTCATTGACCTTCTGCGGGTCGCGGATCACCGGCACGACGCTGGCGTCCTCGATGTCGAGCAGCGCGCGGCTGGTGCGCTTGGGCAGCTTGCCCGGCATCGGCCGGTTGATGAAGTGGATCACCTGCGTGCGCAAGGTCGGTGCGCCCAGCGTGGCTTCGGGCTGCCGCGTGCTGCGCCCGGCGAGGCCCGACCACTTCGCCAGGCGGTAGGCGAGGCGCTGCGCCTTGTAGCCCCACTCGATCATGCCCTTGCGCAGCAGCTTGAGCGTGGCCGGATCCTTGAGGGTGAGGAAGGCCATCGCCGCCGCCTTGGCGGGGACGAACTTCTTCTGGCCCTGCTCGCGCAGGAAGTTGCGCATGGCCACCGAGACGTCGCCGTAGTCGATGTCCACCGGGCAGGGCTTCACGCAGCGGTGGCAGATGGTGCAGTGGTCGGCGATGTCGTTGAACTCGTCGAAATGGGCCAGCGACACGCCGCGGCGCGTCTGTTCCTCGTAGAGGAAGGCCTCGACCAGCAGGCTCGTGCCGAGGATCTTGTTGCGCGGCGAGTAGAGCAGGTTGGCGCGCGGCACGTGGGTGGAGCAGACCGGCTTGCACTTGCCGCAGCGCAGGCAGTCCTTGATGCTGGCGGCGATGTTGCCGATCCCGGACTGCTCGAGGATGAGCGACTCGACGCCGAGCAGGCTGAAGCTGGGCGTGTAGGCATTGCCCAGATTGGCGCCGGGCAGCAGCTTGCCGCGGTTGAAGCGGCCCTCGGGGTCGATGCGGTTCTTGTAGTCGACGAAGGGCGCGATCTCTTCCGGCGCCAGGTAGTCGAGCTTGGTGATGCCGATGCCGTGCTCGCCGGAGACGACGCCGCCGAGGCTTTTGGCCAGCGCCATGATGCGGTCGACCGTGGCGTTGGCCTCCTGCAGCATGGCGTAGTGGTCGGAGTTCACCGGGATGTTGGTGTGCACGTTGCCGTCGCCGGCGTGCATGTGCAGGGCGATGAAGACGCGGCCGCGCAGGATTTCGCGGTGGATGCCCTCGATGCGCGCCAGCACCGGCCCGAACAGCACGCCGTCGAAGATGTCCTCGAGCTGCGGCTTCAGCTCGCACTTCCAGGAGACGCGCAGGGAATAGTCCTGCAGGCGGTGGAATACCGTAACCCCCTCTCCCCCGGCCCCTCCCCCGCGAGGGGGGAGGGGAGGAGATGCTCCCTCTCCCTCGATGGGAGAGGGCTGGGGAGAGGGTGCGGTGGCGGAAATCCCCCCCGGCCCCCCTTTTGCAAAGGGGGGAGACGGCCCCCCATCCCCCGGCCTCCCTTTTGTGACCGGAGGAAATCCCTGTGGGACAAAGGGGGGGAAATCGGTTGCAGGCGCGTCGAGGTTGTCGAGCAGCCACTGCCAGCGCTCTCGCACCGCCTCGATCAATTCCAGCGCCTGCTCGCGCCGGTCGCCGATCAACTCCCCGGGCTCGAGGTTGGCGTCGAAGGCGTGCAGCGGCAGGTCGCCCCGCATGAACTCGGCAAGCGCCTCGCACAGGCGCAGCTTGTTGCGGATGGACAGCTCGATGTTGAAGCGCTCGATGCCGTCGCAGTAGTCGCCCATGCGCGGCAGGGGAATCACCACGTCCTCGTTGATCTTGAAGGCGTTGGTGTGGCGTGCGATGGCGGCGGTGCGGGCGCGGTCGAGCCAGAAGGTCTTGCGCGCCTCCGCCGTGGTGGCGATGAAGCCCTCGCCGCCGCGCGCGTTGGCGAGCTTCACCACAGCCGAAGCCGCCCGCATGACGGCGTTTTCATCCTCGCCGACGATGTCGCCGAGCAGCACCATCTTCGGCCGGCCCGAATTTGCCAACTTTCGCTTGGCTTTCGTCGCGTAGCCGACCGCCTTCACATAGCGCTCGTCGAGGTGCTCGAGGCCGGCGAGGATGGCCCCGCCCGGCCGCGTGTCGAGGTAATCCTTGATCTCGACGATGGCCGGCACCGCCTCGCGCACCTGGCCGTAGAACTCCAGGCAGACGGTGCGCGCCACCGGCGGCAGGCGGTGCAGGATGAAGCGCGCCGAGGTGATGATGCCGTCGCAGCCTTCCTTCTGCACGCCGGGCAGGCCGGCGAGGAACTTGTCGGTGACATCCTTGCCCAGGCCGCGCTTGCGGAAGCGGCTGCCGGGCACTTCCAGCGTTTCTTCCGAAAGCAGCCTGCCGCTGGCGGAATCCGTGCGGCGCAGGCGGAACTTCGCCACGGCCTGGTCGTGGATTTTTCCCAGGTTGTGCTCGAGGCGCTCCACTTCCAGCCAGTTGCCGTCGGGGTCGACCATCTTCCAGGAGGCCAGGTTGTCCAGCGCCGTGCCCCACAGCACGGCCTTCTTGCCGCCGGCGTTCATGGCGATGTTGCCGCCGATGCAGGAGGCGTCGGCCGAGGTCGGATCGACGGCGAAGACCAGGCCAGCCTCCTCGGCGGCCTCCATCGCGCGACGCGTCACCACGCCGGCGCCGCAATGGACGGTGTCGTACGGCTGCTCCGTGCCGGGCAAAGTCAGCCGCTGCACCACGCCGATCGCGTCGAGCTTTTCCGTGTTGATGACGGCCGCGTTCGGCGTCAGCGGCACGGCGCCGCCGGTGTAGCCGGTGCCGCCGCCGCGCGGGATGATGGTCAGGCCGAGTGCGATGCAGCCCTTCACCAGGCCGGGGATCTCCTCCTCCGTGTCCGGGCAGAGCACGACGAAGGGGTACTCGACGCGCCAGTCGGTGGCGTCGGTGACGTGCGAGACGCGCGAGAGGCCGTCGAAGCAGATGTTGTCGCGCCGTGTGTGCTTCGAGAGGGCGCGCAGCACGCGGGCGCGCAGGGCGGCGGTGGCATCGAAAGACGCGGCGAAGCGGTCGACGGCGCGGTGCGCGGCCTCAAGCAATTGCGCGACGCTCTCGTTGCCCTGGCGGCGCTTCTCGATCTCGGCCAGGCGGTGGCGCAGCGCGCCGATGAGCGCTTCGCGGCGGTCGCGGTTGTCGAGGAGGTCGTCTTCGAGGTAGGGATTGCGCTGAACGACCCAGATGTCGCCCAGCACCTCGTAGAGCATACGCGCCGAGCGGCCGGTGACGCGCTCCGCGCGCAGGCGGTCCAGCACCTGCCACGCCTCCGGCCCGAGCAGGCGGATGACGATCTCGCGGTCGGAGAAGGAGGTGTAGTTGTAGGGGATCTCGCGCAGGCGGGTCATGCGGGCGGGTGCGGCGGCAAAGATGGGAATTTTAGCTTACTGCGACGCAACAAGCAGCGGAATCAAGTCCTTGCGTCCGACAAGGCTTGCCGCCGCCATGGCGCTGCTACCCTTGCGCCCTTATGGCCATCGACTATCTGGAAAAAATCCTCAACGCGCAGGTCTACGACGTGGCGATCGAGTCGCCGCTGGCTAAAGAAGAGTTCGAGCCGGTACCTTATGTTTCGCCGTATTGCAGGGACTGACTTTAGGTTGCGATAGGGGCGGATTATTTCCAGCGGCATTACGCGAACGGGATCTTTGCCAACGCTCTTGTAAATTCGCCACGTAATGGCTAATATATGGTCATGTACAAGCGGCAAATCGAACAGAAACTGAACGCAGCCCTCGCCGATACCCGCGTAGTGCTGTTGAACGGCGCGCGTCAGACGGGGAAGAGCACACTCGCGGAGCGGGTGGCGCAGCAACGCGGCGGGCAGTACCTGACCCTTGACGATCCGGCCGTCGCCGGGCTGGCGCGCTCCGATCCGGCCGCGCTGCTGGCAGGCGCGGGCGCATTCACGGTGATCGACGAAGTGCAGCATGCGCCTGAACTGTTCCCGGCCATCAAGCGGGTGGTGGATGCGGACAGGCGGCCGGGGCGTTTCCTGCTCACCGGCTCGGCCAATGTGTTTCTGCTGCCCCGGCTATCGGAGTCGCTCGCCGGGCGCATGGAGATCCTGCCCTTGCACCCTTTGTCCCAGGGGGAGATGGCCGGGCGCGAGGCCAACTTGGTGGATGCCTTGTTCGGCGATGGCGCCTGGCGCAAGGGCCGCTCAGCGCTCGACCGCCTGGAGGTTTGCAAGCGCGTGATCGCGGGCGGTTTTCCGGAAGCCGTAGCGCGCCCCCCGGGCGAGCGGCGCGAAGCGTGGTTTCGCAGCTATATCGCCAGCCTGCTGCAGCGCGACGTGCGCGACCTGGCCAATATCGAGGGCTTGACCGACATGCCGCGCCTGCTGGGACTGCTGGCGTCCCGCGCGGGCGCGCTGATGAACATGTCGGAGGTCTCGCGCGCGGCAGGCATTCCCCATTCGACGCTGCGGCGCTATCTTGCGCTGCTGGAAGCGGCCTTCGTCTTTCAGCCGCTACCTGCCTGGTCCGCCAATATCGGCAAGCGCTTCGTCAAGTCGCCGAAAATCCATCTGCTGGATTCGGGCCTGACCGCCTATCTGCGCGGCGATGGGGATGCGCGCGCCCTGGCGCGGTCGGACAAGCTGGGGCCGCTGCTGGAAACGTTCGCCGTGCAGGAGGTGCGCAAGCTGCTCGGCTGGAGCCGTCAAGGCGCAGCGCCCTGTCACTTTCGCACCGCGGCCGGGCAGGAGGTGGATCTGCTGCTCGAAGCACCGGGCCAGCGCATTGCCGGCATCGAGATCAAGGCCTCGGCCAGTGTCGGGCAGAGCGATTTTGCCGGTCTGAGGGCATTGGCCGAAGCGACCGGCGGGAATTTCGTGCGCGGCGCAATCCTGTATCTTGGCGAGCAGCGACTGCCGTTTGCCGACAATCTGTGGGCCTTGCCGATCTCGACGCTGTGGGAATGAAAATATCCATGACCATCGACTATCTCGAAAAAATCCTCAACGCGCAGGTCTACGACGTGGCGATCGAGTCGCCGCTCGAGCCGGCGCCGAATCTCTCCGCGCGGCTGCACAACACGCTGCTGCTCAAGCGCGAGGACATGCAGCCGGTGTTCTCCTTCAAGCTGCGCGGCGCCTACAACAAGATCGTCGGTTTGCCGCCGGAGAAGCGCAAGCGCGGCGTCATCTGCGCCTCGGCCGGCAACCATGCGCAGGGTGTGGCCCTGGCGGCGGCGAAGGTCGGCTGCCGGGCGGTCATCGTGATGCCGGAGACCACCGCGCAGATCAAGGTCCGCGCCGTGCAGAGTCTCGGCGGCGAGGTGGTGCTGGCCGGCGAATCCTTCGACGAGGCGTATGCCCATGCGCTGGAGCTGGAGAAGAAGGAGAAGCTGACGTTCGTGCACCCCTTCGACGATCCCGAAGTGATCGCCGGCCAGGGCACCATCGGCATGGAAATCCTGCGCCAGCATCCGCGCCCGATCCATGCCGTCTTCTGCTGCGTCGGCGGCGGCGGCCTGATCGGCGGCGTGGCGGCCTACATCAAGCGCCTGCGTCCGGAGACGAAGATCATCGGCGTCGAGGCGGCCGACGCCGACGCCATGGCGCAGTCACTGGCGGCGGGCCGGCGCGTGCGCCTGTCCCAGGTCGGCCTGTTCGCCGACGGCGCAGCGGTGAAGCAGGTGGGCGAGGAGACCTTCCGGCTCGCCCGCGAATACGTGGACGAGATGGTGCTGGTCGGCACCGACGCCATCTGCGCAGCCATCAAGGATGTCTTCGAGGACACCCGCGCCATTCTCGAGCCGGCGGGCGCGCTGGCGGTGGCCGGCGCCAAGGAGTACGTGCTGCGCCACAGGATCCGCGACAAGACGCTGGTGGCGGTGGCCTCCGGCGCCAACATGAACTTCGACCGCCTGCGCTTCGTCGCCGAACTGGCGGAAGTCGGCGAGCAGCGCGAGGCGGTGCTGGCGGTGACCATTCCCGAGACAGCGGGCAGCTTCAAGAAATTCTGCGCGCTGCTCGGCCCGCGCAACATCACCGAGTTCAACTACCGTTATGCGGACCCGAAGGCGGCGCACGTCTTCGTCGGCGTGCAGGTGGGCAACCGGGCGGAATCGCTCAAGCTGGTGGATGCCCTGCGCCGCCACGGCCTGGAGACGCTGGACCTTACCGAAGACGAGATGGCCAAGCTGCATGTGCGCCACATGGTCGGCGGGCATGCTTCCGTTAGCCACGAACTGATCTACCGCTTCGAGTTTCCCGAGCGGCCGGGCGCGCTGATGAAGTTCCTCGACAGCATGAGCGCCCACTGGAACATTTCGCTGTTCCACTACCGCAACCACGGCGGCGACATCGGCCGCGTGCTGGTCGGCATGCAGGTGCCGCCGCGGGACAAGCCGGAATTCCGCGCCTTCCTCAAGGCGCTCGGCTACGCCAACTGGGACGAAACGGGCAACCCGGCCTACCGGATGTTCCTCGGCTAGCATAGTCATTCCCGCGCAAGCGGGAATCCATGGGGCGCCATCGAAAGACTGGATTCCCGCTTTCGCACCCCAGGAGTACTTCCTCAGAGCGGCTTCGCCGGCCCTTCAGGGTGCGGGAATGACGGGATCTGGCTAGTATTGATTCGCCGTCCTTCGGGATGCTAGAATCATGCCATCACAATAATCAAGAACAATCATGCCGAGTGAGCTCAAGATCAGAGTGTCCGTTGTCGCCTTTATTGCGTCTCTTGCGGCAACCTTCCCCCTCGCTGGTCATGCCACCAGTGCGGCCCGCGTCGATTTCGCCGTGGGCGACGTCAAGGCGCAGACGCCGGACGGACGTAGCCGGCCGCTGGCCAAGGGTGCCGAGATTGCCAACGGCGAGACGATCGACACCGGCAGCGGTCGCGCCCAGGTGCGCTTCTCCGACGGCGCGAAAGTATCGCTGGCGCCGCAGACCCAGTTCCGCATCGACGACTATCACTTTGCCGGCAAGGCCGACGGCAGCGAGAAGGGCTTTTTCAGCCTGTTGAAGGGCGCCCTGCGCACCATCACCGGGGCGGTCGGCCGCAGCAACCGCGAGAAATACCGTGTCACCACCACTGTGGCCACCATCGGCATCCGCGGCACGGAGTTTTCGGTGACCTACGGCAACAGCATCAATGTCACCACCGGCGAAGGCAGCAATGAGGTGTGCAATGCCGCCGGCTGCCTGATCCTCAACAGCGGCGAGTCGGCCCATGTGGCGGACAACAACACCCGGCCGATCATGACGGACAAGAAGGCCGATATCCCGCCGCCGCCTGTTCAGCAGGGGCAGCTGCCCGGGCTGGTTGCCGGCAACGGCGTCACGAGCGACGGCACGCCCGCTGGATTGAGCTTGGTTCAATCCTTGGACCTGGTTTCCGGCGCGGGCTACAGCATTGCCTATGGGGGGATTTTTACCCCCTGCGGGTCGACGCCAGGACCCTGTTGGTATCAAGCAGATGGCCAGACCCTGAGCACCTACGCTACTTTTTCCGGTGGCGGGCTGACCTCATTTGTTTCCGGATCGATCGAAGCCACGCAGGGAACCCCGGTCGGCATGCTGTCCGACGGCATCGTCGGCTGGGGCCGGTGGATAGACGCCAGCCGGACGATTTCGGGCTTCCCATTAGATACCCTGCAGCATGTCCATTACGTCGTCGGCATTCCTACGCCACTGGCCGACATGAGCGCCCTGCAGATCGCCAGTGTCACGGCAACCTTTTCCCTGACCGGATACACATTCCCGACGGCCTGGAATGGCAGCGCATTCACCTTCGGCACCCTGCCGATCAGCGCTGATATGACTGCCAATTTCGGGTCGGCCACGGTTTCGGGCAACCTGAGTGTACCCATCGGCGGCAACACCTATACGAGTAGCTGGTCCGGGAGCATAGCGCCGCCTGCCGCTTATGCGGCAACGCAGTTTGTAGGTTCCGGTGTCGCTTCCGGCGGCTCGTGCACCGCTTGCAATTCCGTGGTCAGCGGATGGTTTTTCGGGCCGAATGCTTCCCGGGCGGGCGTGTTTTATCAAATAGGGACTGATCCTGTGATCGGCGACATCCAGGGCGCAGCGGTATTCTCGAAATAAGCGCACACAGGCCGGCCTCCACTTGCTCCGCCAGTCGGCAGGTTTTCCCAGGCAGAGCCCATACTCCTAAGCTGTAAACACGCCCGCCTCGGTGACGATGGCATCCATCGGCAGGTCGTGGGCCTGCGGCCGGATCGTGTCCACGCGCGCCAACTCGAAGCCGACGCCGATGGCGCGCGGCCGGGGCGCGAGGGATGCCAGACTGCGGTCGAAATAGCCGCCGCCGTAGCCGAGGCGGTAGCCGGCTTCGTCGAAGCCGTTGAGCGGCATGAGGACCGCGTCGGGCTGCAAGGCGTCGCCGCGCGCCGGGATGTGGATGCCGTAGCGGTCCTCGATCATTTCACTTCGCGGCGTCCATGCGCGGAATTCCAGCGGGGAATTGTTGTCCACCACCACCGGAAGGCAGGCGCGCAGGCCGCGCGGTAGCCGTGCCACCACCAGACTCCTGGCGTCGAATTCGGCGCGGAAGGGCCAACAGAAGGCGAGCACCTTGGGACAGATCGCGTCAAGCAGGGTACACAGGTGCCGTTCAATCTCCAGCGACAGGCGCGCATGGGTTTCGACCGGCAATGCTTCGCGCGCGGCGATCAGGCGGTTGCGCAGGGCGCTGCGATAAGCGCGGAGGTCGTTGGTGTCGGCGGAGTCCGTCATGCGCGATGTGCTAACCTCGAAACAGGAACGTGATGCAACTATATCGAATCAAGTGTCTGCTGTGCGCCCTGCTGCTGGGTTTGCCGCTGTCGGCGATCCATGCGGCAAGCGGGGAGGATCGCGTGCTCGCCGCGCGGGACGCTGTCCAGCGCGGCGACCGCGTCAAACTCGCCAAGCAGCTCGAAGCGGTGCGCGGCCATGATCTCGAACCCTACGTCGAATACTGGCTGCTGCACTTGCGCCTGAAGGAAGTGGATAGCGCCGAGCCGCGCGACTTCCTGGCGCGCCATGCCGGCAGCTATCTGGCCGACAAGCTGCGCGGCGAGTGGCTCAAGGTACTGGGCAAGCGCCTTGAATGGGAGACTTTCGAGGTGGAGTATCCGCCGCTCGTTCAGGCGGACCAGGAAATCATCTGTTACGCCCTGCAGAATCGCTTGCGCCTGGCCGATCTCGGCGCGCTGGACGAGGCGCGCCCGCTCTGGTTTGTCGCAGCCGAGTTGCCCGAATCGTGCACTCCCCTGATGGAGCAGTTGATCGCCGGCAAGCGTCTCGGCGTGGACGACATCTGGGAGCGCCTGCGCCGACTGCTGGAAGTGAAGAAATACAGTGCCGCCAAAACCACCGCGGCCTACCTGCCGGCCCAGCAGGCGCCGTCGGCAAAGATGCTGGATGCGATCGCCGACAAGCCGCTGCGCCATCTGGCGCTGCTGCCGGCCAACTTTGCCGCCAGCCGGCAGGGCCGTGAAATGGCCTTGTTCGCCGTTCAGCGCACTGCCCGCAACGACCCCGTGCAGGCGGCGCAGCAATGGGAAGGCATCAAGGACAAGTTTTCGGCGGCGGATCGCGGCTATGTCTATGGCCAGCTCGGCTGGATGGGCGCACTCAAGCACCTGCCGGAAGCGACGGGCTGGTATGCCCTCGCCGGCAGTGCGCCCCTGTCGGACGATCAGGTGGCCTGGAAGGCGCGTGCCGCGCTGCGGGCGCTGAACTGGGCCATGGTGCAGGAGGCCATCGAACGGATGCCCAGGGCAATGCAGATGCAGCCGGACTGGGTCTACTGGCTAGCCCGCGCCTACACGGCGAGCGGCAGGCAGGAAGAAGCGCGGGCGTTGTATCAGCGGGTTGCCGGCCAGCCGAATTTCTACGGCAACCTGTCCGACGACGAACTCGGCCGACCGATCGTCCTGCCCCCCAGGGCCCAGAAATCGTCCAATGAAGCGGTGAAGGCCATAGCAGCCCTGCCAGGCATCCGGCGCGCCCTGACGCTGTTCGAGATCGACATGCGCATCGAGGGGATTCGCGAATGGAACTGGACGCTGCGCGGCATGGACGACGCCAGCCTGCTGGCGACGGCGGAACTCGCCAGCCGGCTCAACATCTACGACCGCGCCATCAATACCGCCGATCGCACCCTGGCGCTGCATGATTACTCGATGCGCTATCTGGCGCCCTTCCGCGAGCATGTCGAACCGAAGGCGCGGGCCCTGCAACTCGACGAGGGCTGGGTGTACGGCCTCATGCGCCAGGAGAGCCGCTTCATCACCAACGCCAAGTCGGTGGTGGGCGCCAAGGGGCTGATGCAGCTCATGCCGAAGACGGCCAGCTGGGTGGCGAAGAAGATCGGCATGAAGGACTTTCACCCGGGCAGGACGAACGACACCGATATCAACGTCACCCTCGGCACCAACTACCTGAAGATGGTGCTCGACGAACTGGACAGCCATCCGGTGCTGGCCTCCGCCGCCTACAACGCGGGTCCCGGCCGGGCGCGCAAGTGGCGCGACGTGAAGCCCCTCGAGGGCGCCATCTACGCGGAGACGATCCCCTTCAACGAGACGCGCGACTACGTCAAGAAGGTGATGAGCAATGCGGTGTATTACGCGACCCTGTTCGACGGACAGCCGCACTCGTTGAAAAGCCGCCTCGGCACCATCCAGCCGAAGAACGGCAACGACAAGCCAAAGACCGAAGACTTGCCCTGAAAGCCTGATTGTCCCGCGCCCGGCAATCGGGCATCGGGGCAGACTTTCCATATTCCCGAATCGACAGGCCAGCAGGGTACTGGAGGAGTGATTTATCGCCGCGCCGGGGCCGGACTTGAGATTAACCCGGATAATCCATTAGGCCGAGATCATGTAGGTCGGGCTTCAGCCCGACAACGGCCGCTGTCGGGCTGAAGCCCGACCTACAGGGCGAACGGATTTTTGGCTAATGGATTATCCGGGATTAAAATCCCCACTTTGGCCAGCATTGTCGAAACACTATGAAAACGAAGAACATTCTTTTGATCGGCGGTTCCGGCTTTGTCGGCGGCCACGTGGCCCAAAGGCTCGCCGCGCAAGGCCACCGCCTGACGGTGCCGACACGGCACCGCGAGCGCGCCCGGCATCTCCTCGTGCTGCCCACCGTGGAAGTGGTCGAAACCGATGTGCATGACGATGCCCGCCTGGCCGATCTGGTCGTCGGCCAGGACGCAGTGATCAATCTTGTCGGCATCCTGCACAGCCGCTACGGATTGCCCTACGGGCCCGATTTCGCCCGGGCGCATGTCGAACTGCCGCGCCGGATTGCTGCCGCATGTCGCGCCGCAGGCGTGCGCCGGCTGGTCCATGTGTCCGCGCTGAATGCCGATACGGGCGGACCCAGCCAGTACCTGCGTTCCAAGGGCGAGGGCGAAGCCGCCCTGCGCGAGGCGGGCGCGGCGCTCGACCTGACGATCTTCCGCCCCTCGGTGATCTTCGGGCCGGACGACGCCTTCCTCAACCTGTTTGCATCCCTGCAGCGCTGGTCGCCTGTCATGCCGCTGGGGAACGCGCGGGCGCGTTTCCAGCCTGTCTATGTGGAGGACGTGGCGCAGGCGATCGTCGCCAGCCTCGACCGCAGCGACGCTTACGGTCAGGCCTACTGCTGCTGCGGCCCGCGTATCTATACGCTGGCCGAGCTGGTGCGCTATGTCGGCGAGCAGATCGGCAAGCCGCGGCCGGTCATCGCACTGCCCGAGGCGCTGGCGCGCATCCAGGCCGGCCTGCTCGAGCTGCTGCCGAATCCGCCGCTGTCGGTGGACAACCTCGATTCGATGGATATCGACAGCATTTGCCCAACAGGCGACCCACTGCCCTTCGGCATGAACCCCACGCCGCTCGAGGCCGTGGCGCCGGAGTACCTGGCGGCGAGCACGCCGCGCTTCCGTTACTACGGCTTTCGCTTGAAGGCGCACCGCTGAGGCGGTCAGGCTTGCCGGAGGTAATACGTGATGGTAATGTATTACTTTTCATGAAGTATTACGGAGCGAAAAATCGTGAAAACGTCATCGGTCACTGTCAAGGGCCAGGTCACCATTCCCGCTGACCTGAGGCGGGAGTTCGGCCTGAAGCCCGGCGATCAGGTCGAGTTCGCCAGGAAAGGCGGCAAGATCCTTATCCAGCGCAAGGAAAATCGCGTCGAGGCGGCATTCGGCATGATCAAGGCAAAAAAGAGCGCAACGCTGGAGGACATGGAGCAAGCCATCGCCGAGGGCTGGTCGCGCCGTGCTCGCCGTTGATACCAACGTACTGATCCGGGTGCTGATCGACGACCCCGGCGGCAAGGCGCAAGTGGCGGCGGCGCGGCGCGCGGTTGCCGAGGCGGGCGCGGTCTTTGTGTCCCAGGTCGTTCAGGTTGAGTGTGTGTGGGTGCTGCAAAGCGTGTTTGGTCTGGGCAGAAGGGAATTGGCGCGTCATCTGGCATTGCTGGCGGCCAATCCCGCATACGCGCTGCAGAATGCCGATAGCTTCGTCAAGGCGCTCGATCATTTTGCCGGCGCCGTGGGCGATTTTGCCGACTGCATGATCCTGGCCGAGGCAGGGAAGGCAGGCTGCGAGTTGCTGACGTTCGATCGGAAATTGAGCAAGCGCGCCGGAGCCAGGCTTGTCGCTTGAGTCTGGCCGCAGCGCATGAGGACCTATATTGTCGGCGGCGCGGTGCGCGATCGGCTGCTCGGCCTGCCCGTGCAGGATCGCGACCATGTCGTCGTCGGCGCAACACCCGAGGACATGCTGGCGCGCGGCTTCAAGCCCGTCGGCAGGGATTTCCCCGTCTTCCTCCATCCCGACACGCACGAGGAGTACGCCCTGGCGCGCACCGAGCGCAAGACCGCGCCGGGCTACGCCGGTTTCGTCTTCCACGCCGCGCCGGACGTCACCCTTGAAGAGGATCTGGCGCGGCGCGACCTCACCATCAATGCCATCGCCGAGGACGAGGGCGGCGCGCTGACCGACCCCTTCGGCGGCCAGGCCGACCTGGCGGCGCGCGTGCTGCGCCATGTCGGCCCGGCCTTCGCCGAGGATCCGGTGCGCGTGCTGCGCGTGGCGCGCTTTGCCGCACGCTTCGCGGATTTCCGCGTGGCGGAGGAAACCCTTGCCCTGATGCGCGTCATGGCGGACAACGGCGAGGTTGACCACCTGGTGCCGGAGCGCGTCTGGCAGGAACTTTCGCGCGGCCTGATGGAAGCGCGACCCTCGCGCATGCTCGAGGTGCTGCGCGCCTGTGGCGCGCTGGTGAAAGTACTGCCGGAGCTCGATCGCCTCTTCGGGGTTCCCCAGCCGGCCGACCATCATCCTGAAGTGGACACCGGTGCGCACATCCTGCTGGTCATCGACCAGGCCGCCACGCGCCTCGCGCCGCTGCCGGTGCGCTACGCCGCCCTGCTGCACGACCTCGGCAAGGGGGCGACGCCGGCGGCCGAGTGGCCGCACCACCATGGCCATGAAGCGAAGGGCGTGGCGCTGGTCGAGGCCGTGTCCGAGCGGTTGCGCGCGCCGGCGGATTGCCGCGACCTGGCGGTGCTGGCGGCGCGCGAGCACGGCGTCATCCACGGCGCCGCCGTCCTGCGGCCGGCGACGCTCGTCACATTGATCGAGCGCACCGACGCCCTGCGCCGGCCCGAGCGCTTCGCGCAGCTGCTGCTGGCCTGCGAATGCGACTATCGCGGCCGCCCCGGCCGGGAGGACACGCCCTGGCCGGCGGCCGGCATCCTGCGCAGCGCCCTGTCTGCCGTGCAGGCGGTGGATGCGGGCGCCATCGCGGCCGCCACGGCCGACAAGGCGCAGATCCCGCAGCGCATCCACGAGGCCCGCGTGGCCGCAGTGAAGTGGATGTCGCCGTCCTGCGGAGGCTGACTTTCATGCAGAAGAACTTGTTCGCCCTGACGCTGATGCTGCTCGCCGGGACTTCGTACGCGCAGTCGCCGCAGGTCGCAGAATCGCCCGCTGTGCAGGAAAAACCGTCGGATTCCGCGCCCGCCCGCAGCGCCGAAGAGGAAATGGCCGCCCTGCGGCCGGTGCTGATCGGCAGGAAATACCTGGAACAGGCGCGCCAGCGCCTCGCCGTGCAGCTGGCGCGCATGAGCCGCGGGGTGGACAACCCCGGCCCGTGGTTCGAGGACAACGCCCTGGTGGTGCGCGATTTCTTCGCCGACGTGCAGATCATGTACGCCTTCGAATTCAAGGAGGCGCCGCAGTTGGTCTCGCACGGCATGATGAAGCGCTGGGGCATGGATCCCGACCGGCTGCACCAGCGCGCCCTGGCCAATCTGGATCGGGCGGGCGAGATCGACATCAAGCAGGTCGGCAAGCTGCCCTGGCTGCATGTCATCGAGACCGGGGACGGCTACGCTGCCAGCCGCGTTCTCCTGCACTGGCGCTGGGCCGAACTGACGCTGAAGCTGGGCGACCTGCTCATCCTCGGCATGCCGACGCGCGACGTGGTGGTGTTCACCGCCACCCAGGAGCCGGAGAAGATCGAGCAGTTGCGCGAAACCGTGGATACCGTGGAGCGCCATCAGGGCCGCCCGATCTCACGCAAGCTGTTCCAGTGGACGCCCCAGGGCTGGCAGGAATACGAGGGCCAACCCCTCGCTCCCCTTCCCAGGGAAGGGGATGACTGCGGCTCGCTTCGCTCGCAGAACAAAGACTGTCCCGCCTTGGGGCGGCCCGGCGGCGGGACGCTAAATCAGGCGGTAGAGGAGCGTGGCCAGCAGTGAGAGCAGCACGGTGGTGCCGAAGGGAAAGCGGTAGTGGCGCCCGCGAAAATGGAAACTGACGTCGCCCGGCAGGCGACCGACGCGCAACAGGGCAGCCAGCCGCGGCAGGAAAACGCCGGCGACGAACACCGTAATCAGCAGGGCGACCAGCCACTTCAGCATTGATGTAGATGAAACGCGACAGAAGCCGCAGGATAACCGAGGAGTGAGTTTGAACAACCCCCACGCTGACAATAGTTCGAGGAGTGCCGGCTTTGCACAGCCGGCCCGTTACGCAGGCGCGGAGCGGTGCACCGCGAAACTCCTGTTCCACCCCCCGAGGGGGCGTTTGTCGTCCTTGAGGCGGCTCTACGGAGGACAAGATGATTGATCTCTATACGTGGGGCACGCCCAATGGCCGCAAGGTTTCCGTCATGCTGGAAGAATGCGGTCTGCCCTACCGGGTGCACAAGATCGACATCATGAAGGGCGAGCAGTTCGCCCCAGCCTATCTCGCCATCAATCCGAACGGCAAGATTCCCTCCATCGTCGATCCCGGCGGACCCGACGGCAAGCCCATCAGCATGATGGAATCCGGCGCCATCCTCATCTACCTCGCCGGCAAGACCGGTCGCTTCCTGCCCGCCTCGGTGCGCGGCAAGTACGCGGCCCTGCAGTGGCTGATGTTCCAGATGGGCGGCGTCGGGCCGATGTTCGGCCAGACGCACCATTTCCTGCGCTACGCCCCGGAAAAGGTGGATTACGCCATCAAGCGCTACACCCGGGAAACGGTGCGGCTCTACGGCGTGCTGAATGCGCATCTGGCGCAACACGCGTACCTGGCAGACGAGTATTCCATTGCCGACATGGCGACCTTCCCCTGGGTGGCACGCCACGAATGGCATGAAATCGCCCTGGCTTCCTACCCGCATGTGATGCGCTGGTTCAAGGCCATCGCCAACCGCCCGGCCGTGCAGCGTGGCATGGCTGTGCCGGGATGAGTGGCAAGCACCCGGCCAGCCTGGAGGTCATCGAACGCCGACCGCAGGGGAAGGCCCATCGCGTTCCGCTGCTGTTCATCCACGGCGCCTATACGGCCGCCTGGTGCTGGGACGAGCATTTCCTGCCTTTCTTCGCCGAACGCGGCTATGCCGCCTATGCCCTGAGCGTGTCCGGCCACGGTGGTTCGCCGGGCCGGGAGCACCTGGACAGCTTCGGCATCGACCATTTCGTACGGGATGTGGCCGGCGTGGTGGCGCAACTGCCGGCGCCGCCGGTGCTGATCGGCCACTCCATGGGCGGCATGGTGGCGCAGAAATACCTGGAGGGGCATGAGGCAGCCGGCCTGGTGCTGATGGCCTCGGTGCCGCCGCAGGGGCTGTGGGCCGCCGCATTGGGCCTGGCTTTCCAGAAACCCGGCCTGATGAACGACCTCAACAGTTTTCTCGGCGGGGGGCGGGTCGCCCTCGACACGTTGCGTGAAACCATGTTTGCCCAGCCGGTCGGCGCGGAGGATCTGGCGCGCTGGTACCGGCGCATGCAGCCGGAGTCACACCGCGCCATCTGGGATATGACCCTGTTCAATCTGCCCCTGAAAAGCCGCATGCGCCTGCCGCCCCTGCTGGTGCTGGGCGCCGAACACGACCACCTGATTCCGTCCTCCCAGGTGGCGATGACCGCCCGCCACTATGATGGCGAGGCGGAGATCTTTCCCGGCATGGGGCACGGCATGATGCTGGAACGCGACTGGGAACAGGTGGCTGTCCGCATCCTGGCCTGGCTGGGCGAGCAGGGGCTGTAATTCCCGGCTGTGTGCAGGGGCTTTGCCGCCTGCCGCATCCCCGCAGAAATTATTTTCCGGTGCCATTCAACTTTTTTCATTTCCCGCCGTTATCTCAGTTGACGTCCCGATGCTTGAGACGCGTTGCGTGGAGGTCATCATGATTAGGTGTATGGACATGGACACGGGAAAAAAAGTCGTGGAATTGCGGGAGGAGTATGACGAGGAAGTGCTCCTCGCCAACTGGCTGCCGCAACCCGAAGTCGGCCTGGCCCTGCAGGAAGCGGTGTCCCACAGGGATTTCCTTCGGTCACCGGCGCGGCATGACAGCTTGGCGGTAGAGCGCGACGCCGAGGCTTTCCTGCGCACCGTCTATCTCTGCCAGGAGTGACGCAGCAAGGCGCGGCGGAACCGCCGCGCCCTGAGGACGGGGCTTGCCCCGCCTGAGGAAGTACTCCTGGGGTGCGCCAAGAATTCTTTTTGCCCGAATCGGGCTGTCGGTTCAATCCCTACGCAATTAGGTAAGCAACACGCAGGCAGGAGGCTGTGGCCGTCTTTCTGCCGCTAAAATGCGCGCCATGACTTCCCCGCTCGAAATCCGCTCCGGCTATCGTCACTTTCTTTCCATCCCCACCCGCTGGATGGACAACGACATCTACGGCCACGTCAACAATGTCGTCTATTACGCCTACTTCGATACCGTCATCAACGAATACCTGATCCGCGAAGGCGGGCTGGACATTCACGACGGCGCGGTGGTCGGCTACTGCGTCGAATCCAACTGCCGCTACCACCGCCCGATCACTTTTCCCGAGACGATCGACGCCGGCCTGCGCGTGGCGCAGCTGGGCAATTCCTCGGTGCGCTACGAGATCGGCCTGTTCCGCCAAGGCGAGGACAAGCCGGCGGCGCAGGGGCATTTCGTGCACGTCTTCGTCGATCGGGAGAAGGACAAGCCGACGGCGATCCCGGAAGCAATCCGCGCCTGCCTGGAAAGACTTAGGAACTCCAAGTAGGACAGGTTCCTACAGCAGAAACAGTTCAACCCAAACCACTCTCGTCCGTTAATACACTCAAGCAGCAAGGAAGCACAGGGAGGACGCAAGGTGTTGTGGCAGGCAGGCGGGCTGGAGTCCCGGCAGCCTGATCGCTGAGGGTTGTGATTGCCGCGACAAACCCTTGCGTCTTCCCCTGCTGTGTTTAACCCGAATTTTCCATTAGGCGAGATCATGTAGGTCGGGCTTCAGCCCGACAACGGCCGCTGTCGGGCTGAAGCCCGACCTACAGGGCGAACGAATTTCCGGGGTATTAAAGTGCGTGGGCGCGATCGCCGCTCACGAAGCCGAGCAAGGGCTCGTCGATTCCCCTTCCCAGCGCCAGCACCTTGAACAGCTCGCCCATCTCGGCGGGGCTGATGAGCTTCTGTGCACCGGAGGCGATGGCGGCGTAGGCGACCGCACCGCCCGCCTGCGCGCGCTCCAGCAACTGGGGGAGGCCGCAGTTCAGCAGGAACTGCGCCTGGCTGGTGTAGCCGAGCACGCTCAGGCCGGCCTCGTAGCCGGCTTCGGCCATGGCGGTGAAATCGACATGGGCCGTGATGTCGTTGAGGCCGGGCAGCCAGAACGGATCGGTGTGAGCGTGGTGGCGGTAGTGGCACATCAGCGTGCCCTCCGTGCGCTGCGGATGGTAGTACTCGCGCTGCGGGAAGCCGTAGTCGATGAGCAGCAATGCGCCCTGTTGCAGGATGCGCCCCCATTCGGCGATCCAGGCGCGGGCGGCAAGGTTGATTTCAGAGACATAGGGCGTCGCCGGCGCCCGCCCGGCCGACCGAAGGGCGCCGAGGTCCCCCTCGGGGGGCAGCGAATGAAGTGAGCGTGGGGGCGGTACATCTCTCAGTCTCTGCGACTCGGCGAGCAGCGCACCCGTGGCGGGCCTTTCGCGCCAGGAGAAGGCGCCTCCCGCCCATGCCACGCCGCGCTCGAAGAGGCCTTCCTCGCGCCAGGCGACCACACTCACCGGCAGGGCATCGAGCAGCTCGTTGGCGAGGACCACGCCACTGAACGCACCCGGCAGCGTGTCCAGCCAGCCGACGTGCCCGGCCAGGTGCGGGGCGCCGCGCGCGAGGGCTTCACGCTGGCGGGCGCGCAGCTCGCCGGAGAGCTCGAGGATGTCGTAGCGCTCGGGCAGCGCACCGCGTCGTTCCAGTTCCAGCAGCAGCTCGACCGCCAGCGCGCCGCTGCCGGCGCCGGCCTCGAGGATGCGCGGCGCACTGGCCGCCATGGCCTGCGCCACCTGGGCGGCCAGAGTGTGGGCGAAAAGCGGCGAGAGTTCGGGCGCCGTGACGAAATCGCCGGCGCCGCCGAACTTGCGTGCGCCGCCGCTGTAATAGCCGAGGCCGGGCGCGTAGAGCGCCAGCGCCATGTAGCGGGAAAAGGGAATCCAGCCGCCGGCTTCCTCGATCGCCTTATTGAGGTGCGCGACCAGGCGCGCGCTGCTGGCGGCAGCGTCCGCATCGGGGGTGGGCATAGACATGGCGGGGCCGAATGTGCCCGATTCCGTTAAAATTCGCAAACTTCAGCCTGATTAGCAACGAACGTCAGCCAGATAGCAATGTAGGTCGGCCTTCAGGCCGACAACGGCCGCTGTCGGGCTGAAGCCCGACCTACGGGTGGGGTCAGTGAGCCTGGCTGACGTTCATTGCTAATCAGGAACTTCAGAGAGAAACACTATGGACCCCGGCCTGCAGGGCGAAGTGGCGCTCGTCAATGCTGACGCCGGATCTTGAGCGGCAGCGCTTAAAAAGGCGCTCTTGCGCGCGAAATTCCGCATCAAATGATGCTAAGCTTAGGCATCATCCCTGAACGGAAACCGCCATGCGCACCACCATCAACCTTGACGATGCCCTGCTGGAACGCGCCCAGGCGCTGTCCGGCGTACAGGAGCGTTCCGCTTTGCTGCGCGAGGCTCTGACCGCGCTCATTCAGCGCGAAAGCGCCCGCCGTCTGGCGCAGCTGGGCGGTAGCCAACCCGATCTGAGCCCCATCCCGCGACGCCGCAGTGCCACGAAGCCGTGATCCTGCTCGACACCTCAGTATGGATTGATCATTTGCGGCAGAGAGATGCCCAAGTGGCCGCCATCCTGCAATCCGGCCTGGCGCTCATGCACCCCTTCGTCATTGGTGAACTGGCGTGCGGCAATCTCAAATCCCGAGCCAGTATCCTGGGGCTGCTCAGCACCCTGCCTCAGGCGCGGGCGGCGCGGGAACACGAAGCTTTGTTCTTTATCGATCGCCATAAGCTGATGGGGCATGGCATCGGCTACATCGATGCTCACTTGCTCGCGGCCACCGCCCTTACCGAGGGTGCAAAGCTATGGACGCGAGACAAGCGGCTTGGCGCACTCGCGCAGCGGCTTGAACTGGCATATGTGAAGGCCGCGCATTGAACCCGGAATATCATTGGGGCGTAGGTCGGGCTTCAGCCCGACATGTCGGGTTAAAACCCGACCTGCAACCAATTGATTTTGCGATACCTCAACGACTAATGAACTATCCGGGTTGAATCATCCCATGAACGCCGCCCGCCGGGCCGCCCCAAGAGCGGCGCAGCCAACCCCATGGAGCCGCGTAGCGGCGAACAAACGTCGCCCCCTTCCTCGGGAAGGGGGCGGGGGGAAGGTTCAATGACACACAGCCTGCAGGACAAAGTCGTGCTCGTCACTGGCGCCGCCCGTCGCGTCGGTGCCGAGATCGCGCGCCTGCTGCATGCCGAGGGCGCCAGCCTGGCGCTGCATTACCGCAATGCGGCGGCCGAAGCGCAATCCCTGGTGGTGGCGTTCAACACCGCGCGACCCGGATCGGCGCTGGCTTTCCAGGCGGACCTGCTGGAGACCGCGCATTTGCCCAGGCTGATCGAGGATGTCACAAAGCATTTCGGCCGGCTCGATGCATTGGTGAACAATGCCTCCAGCTTCTTCGCCACGCCCATCGGCGGCATCGGCGAGCGCGAATGGGACGACCTCCTCGGCACCAACCTGAAGGCGCCCCTGTTTCTGGCCCAGGCCGCCGCGCCCCATCTGGCCCTGGCCCGCGGCGCCATTGTGAACATCACCGACATCCATGCCGACAGGCCGTTGAAGAATTACGCACTTTACTGCGCCGCCAAGGCCGGTCTGGCGGGGCTGACCCGCGCCCTCGCCCTGGAACTGGGGCCGCACGTGCGGGTGAATGCCATTGCCCCCGGACCGATCCTCTGGCCGGAGAACGGCGCCTTCGATGCCGCGGCCCAGGCCAATGTCGTTTCGCGCACCCTGCTCAAGCGCTGCGGCGATCCGGCCGATATCGCCCGCGCGGTGCGCTACCTGTTGGCCGACGCGCCCTTCGTCACCGGGCAGATTCTGGCCGTGGATGGCGGCAGGAGTGTTGTGCTGTGAATACGCATCTGAAAACGAAGTTTCAGAGGAGGCTAACGCCAGCCTCATCGGCGTTAAGCGCAGCGGCCGTAACTAAAAGCGTTCTGGGCGCGGACTTGGGCGAGAAGGAACGTCACGAGGCCAACAAGCTGGCCAAGCGCCTGCGCCGCAACGTCGGCCAGGCCATTGCCGACTTCAACATGATCGAAGAGGGCGACCGCATCATGGTCTGCCTGTCCGGCGGCAAGGACAGCCACGCCCTGCTCGACATCCTGCTGCAGATGCGCGAGATCGCGCCGGTGCGCTTCGAGCTCATCGCCGTGAATCTCGACCAGAAGCAGCCGGGTTTCCCGGCCGAAGTGCTGCCCGCCTACCTGGCGCAGCTGGGCGTGCCCTTCCATATCGAAAACCAGGACACCTATTCGGTGGTGAAGCGGGTGATTCCCGAGGGCAAGACCACCTGTTCGCTGTGCTCGCGGCTGCGCCGTGGCGTGCTCTATCGCGTCGCCGGTGAGTTGGGCGCGACGAAGATCGCCCTCGGCCATCATCGCGACGACATCCTCGAGACGCTGTTCCTCAACATGTTCTACGGCGGCAAGCTCAAGGCCATGCCGCCCAAGCTGATCTCCGACGACGGCCGTCACATCGTCATTCGGCCGCTCGCCTATTGCCGTGAGCGCGACCTGGAAGCCTGGGCCGTGCTGCGGCGCTTTCCGATCATCCCCTGCGACCTGTGCGGCTCACAGGACCAGTTGAAGCGTAAAGAAACCAAGGCGCTGCTGCGCGAATGGGACAAGCGTTATCCGGGCCGGGTGGAGAAGATTTTCGCCGCGCTGGGCAATGTGGCCCCCTCGCATCTGGCCGACCCCCGGCTTTACGATTTCCGCAATCTGAAAGCCTCCGGCCGGCCCGATCCGGAAGGGGATCGGGCTTTCGACCCCGAGGAGTTTGATGATTCCACCATCATTTCGCTTCGCCGTAGCGAGGGGGTTTGATATGATTCGCCCTCAATGGGAATTGAGGAACATAGCGTCCGCATGAACGCCAAGGCCGAACGTAATCTCTGCGTGCTTTTCGCCGACGTCTCGGGCAGCACCCGCTTGTACGAGAAACTGGGCGACAAGGAAGCGCTGCATGCCGTCGAGCGCTGCATCAACCGCATGACGCGGGCGACCGAGCAGTTTCACGGACGCGTCATCAAGACGATCGGCGATGAAGTGATGGCGGTCTTCGATAGCGCGGAAGTGGGCATGGATGCGGCCTGCTCCATGCAACAGCGTGTCGACGACCTGCCGCCGGTGAGCGGCATCAAGCTGGCCATCCGCATCGGCTTTCACTTCGGCCCGGCCATTGAGGATGCCAAGGACGTGTTCGGCGACACGGTCAATATGGCGGCGCGTATGGCCGGTTTGGCCAAGGCCGGGCAGATCATCACCACCGGGAGTGCAGTCGATGCCCTGCCGACACTGCTGCGCCAGTCCACACGAGAGATCGACGTCCTTTCTATCAAAGGCAAGGCGGAGGACGTGCGGGTCTGCGAGGTGCTCTGGCAGGAATCGGACGACCTCACCATGAAATCCGGCAGCGTTGCGCCGGTTGCCGTTAGTGCACGCCTGGTCGTACGGCATGGCGGAGAAGAGATGGTGCTCGATGCCGGTCACGGCGTTTTCTTTCTCGGGCGGGACGCGCTGAGCGACTTCATCATCAACGATCGGCGTGCTTCGCGCAGCCATGCGCGCATCGAGCGGCGGCGCGACAAGTTCGTGCTCATCGACCAGAGCACCAACGGCACCTACGTTACCTTCGACGGCGAAGTGGAGTTTGCCCTCAAGCGGGAGGAGGTCATCCTGCGCAGCAAGGGCCACATCAGCTTCGGCCACGCCTACGACGCCGGGGGTGAAATCGTCGAGTTCCAGGTCGGTTAAAGGACGTCCCCGGAAGCAGAATCCGTCGTTAAACCTAGAAAAAGCACTTGCCGCGGATTACGCGGATGAACGCGGATCGAGAACAAGACGTTATCCGGGTTGCGCCACTCACCCGCCGGGTGAGCGCCTCGCTCGCATCGACCCAATGAAAATCCGCGAATATCCGCGTTCATCCGCGGCTGAAATGAGTTTTTCAGATTAAATACTGATTTTCTTCAGCGTCTCCGGATTCTTCACCACAGCTTCGCGCCGCGTCTGCGGCGCTTCGATCAGCGCCGCCGGCGGCAGGGAATCGAGGCGGGACAGGACCGCAGGATCGCTGCAACCGGGCTCGAAGGTGGCGACGATCTCGCTCCCCGTGACCCCACTCACGTTGAAACACTGCTTGCCGAGCTTGCGATTGAGCGGTCTCAGAATGCTGGCCTGGACCAAGTCTGTCGGATTGGCCAGACCGCCGGACAGTTCGAGGTCGAACACCGCATCGAGCGCGCTGCTGGAGACCTGTTTTGCCGCCAGCACGCTGCGCAGACCATTCAGTTCATGCTTCAGCATCAGGACGGTATCCTTGTTCGGCAGACCCTGCAGCTTGAGGCGCACCTTTTGGCCGCTGAAATGGAAGTGGGCAAGGAAGAAGCCCTTGGAGAATTCTTCGCCGATCAGTTTGCCAATGTCGCGCAGCGCCTCATCCTCCGTCGCCCAGCTGGTCTTCTCGGGAATCTGGGTGTTGTAGTAGATTTCCTCGCCGCTCTTTTTGTCCGTGGCTTTCACCGTCCATGAGGTCAGGACGAATTTCTCAACCGTAATGCCGGAAGCGGCGAGCTTGGCCGACAGCTTCTTGAACTTGGCTTCACCGGTGACGGCGAAATCGGCGCCGCCCTTGGCGTCTTTTTGCGTCTCGTCGTTCCAGATGCGGAAGCCGAAGGACTGGATGCGCTCCTTGAGAAGGTTTTCGGCTACCGCCGAGCGTTGCATCGGCGCGGCGGGGTCCGCATCGGCGCTGCGGGCGGTGATGGCCACGGAAACCTTCGGGTCGCCGTTGTTGCGGATGAATTCGACACGCTCCTCCTGCGACATCTGATTGAGCGATTTCTGCACGTCGCGCACTCTTATGGTGGCGCGGGTGGCAAGCGACATCAGGCCGTCCTTGCCGAGTTGCGGCGGCTGCTCCTCGATCACGGCCTGGATGAAATCGCCACTTCGGACAAGCAGCTTGTCTCTAACCAGCCTGTAGTTCTTGGCAATGGAGCCCTGCTCGACATAGAGGCCGATCGCTTTCTCGATGAGTTGGCGTTTCGCGTCCTCGCGCAGGTCGGCATTCAACAAACCCTTATCTCCCCCCTTTTCCTGCAGGTAGCGCGGATCCGAGGGGTCGACCAGGCCGAGGGCGCTGATGACCATGGTGTCGGCGTCGGTTGCCGGCGCGGCGACCATCGAGGTCGTTGCCGCGGCGGGAGCGGCAGTCTGCGGTGCAGGGGTTGCCGCGGGTTGCGGCGCAGAATCTTTGCCCAGGAAGATAAAGGCAGCCGCGCCCAGGCCGATGACCGCGACGCCGCCGACGATCGCCAGGGCCAGTCCCTGCGAGGATTTTTTTACCGGTGCTGCCGGCGGTGGGGGTGCAGGGGCGGCCACCGGCGCGGATTTCGGCGTCCCACGGGGACTGACTATTGTCTTTTCGATGGCTAGGGTCTGTTCCGTCGCGCTCAACAGGGTTGCCTCGGCATTGTTGGCCAGGGTGGCATCGCTGTCCCCCGGCACGGCCTGGCCGGCCGCCGCCATCTTCAGGGCGATGGCGAACTCGCGGCCGTTCTGGAAGCGTTCGTCGGGACGTTTCGCCAGCGCCTTCCGCATGAGTGCGTCGAGCGGCCGCGGCACCTGGACGTTGAGTGCGGACGGCGCAGCCGGCTCTTCCTTCAGCACCTTGTGCATGATGGTGGTGAGTGCGCCGGTAAAGGGTTTTTCGCCGGTGAGGAACTGGTAAAGAATGACGCCGGCCGAGAAGAGGTCGGAGCGGCCGTCGACGGTCTGGCCCATGAACTGCTCGGGCGACATGTAGCTTGGCGTGCCAAGGACCGAGCCGGCCTGCGTCAGATTGGAGGATTCGACACGTGCGATGCCGAAGTCGGCCACCTTCACGGTGCCGTCCTTCAGCAGGATGATATTGGAAGGCTTGATATCGCGATGCACGACGCCGTTCTTGTGGGAGTAGTCGAGCGCGTCGAGCAGCTGGCTCATGATGCGCACGATTTCCGCCATCGGGAAGCGTTCGTTGGTGTCGAAGAAATCCTTCAGTTCGCGGCCCTCGACGAACTCCATGGCGATGAAGGCCGTGCCGCCCGCGGCTTCGCCGGCGGGGCCAGGGTCCTCGCCGTATTCGTAGACGCCGACGATGTTGGGGTGGGTCAGGCGTCCGGCGGCCTGCGCTTCCCGCTTGAAGCGGGCGAGGATCTCTTCGACTTCGATGCGGTCGAGCTGGTCGCGGCGCACGGTTTTCAGCGCCACACGGCGGGCAATCATCGGATCGTAGCCCTCGTAGACGATGCCCATGGCGCCCTGGCCGAGCTCGCGCCGGATTTCGTACTTGCCGAGTTTCTTCGGTTCAGTCATGAAGCCTCCCTGCGCGTCTTTGTAGGAGCGGGCTTGCCCGCGACTCTGCGGTATCGCGGGCAAGCCCGCTCCTACAGGCTATTTGTGTTTCGAGTCGATTTCCCAGACGTTCTTCTGCACCAGCCGCTGCACCATGCCGTCCAGCGTCAGGCCGCCTGATTCACCGCTGGAGAAGCCCATGACGGAGGAGGATTTGGCGCCGAGCTCCATTTTTTCCTCGGTATATCCCTGCGCGACCTGCTCGGTGGTGTTGGCGTCGATGATTTTCCAGCGCATGCCGATGATCCATACGCCGGTGGATTCACCGGTTTCGACCGAACTGACGACCACGTCGCCGGCCGCGCCGCCGCGCCCGCCGCCGAAGATGCCGATCAGCGCGCCGATGGGGCGCCCGCTGAAACCGGACTGCGCCTGCGCCACCTGTTCGGCCTTGAGGATGTCGAATTTCACCACCCACTTGGTCGTCTTCATCTTCCCCTTCTGCAGGAATTTGCGCGCGGCCTGCGGATCGCCCAGGTTGTAGGCGAGCTGGAATTCCTGCAGCAGGTGGCCGAGGTTGGAGCGCTCCAGCACCTTGAAGTTGGCTTTGGAGAGCTCCAGTTCGGCGAAATCGGCGATGTTGTTGGGGCCGAATTTCTGCGCGAAGTTGGCGTTGTTGCTCTTCACCTCGCCGGGAATGACGATGATGGCGGGCCCCGGCTTGCCGGCATTGGCGTACTCGACCGGCTTGTACATGCCCTTGTCGGCCATCTCGTTGGCCTTCTGCGAGGTGCTGCTGCCCTGCGTCGGCGAGGGGCTTTCGAAGGTGGGCTGGGCAGAGACCGAAGCGGATAACGCGAACAGGGCCAGGCTGAGGATGCGAAACGAAGTTTTCATGTCGGTTCCAGTTTATTTGTTGCCGGCGCTGCGGCAGTAGTCGTTATAGAGTTTGGCGACAACTTCGTCTGCCTGTTCATTCACCAAGGTGAGCGCCATGCCGAGCGTGTCGGTGCCGGAATAGGATTCATCTTTAGCCGCGACATTGGAGAGCGTCTTGCCGCCGGCCGAGACCAGGGTGAATCCCATGTGCACGGCGACCTCGTTGATCTTCAGCACCGGATTGATGCCGGTCTGCGTGGTGATGAGGCCGCGCAGGATGAAGCTTGCGCCGAGCTTCTTCGAGGCGTTGATGGCGGCATCCGGGTCGTTGCGGAAGTGCGCTTCGAGTTCCGCCTGGGCGATCTGGGCGCGGATCTCCTCCTGTGTGTAGGTTTTCAGGCCGAGCGCGCGCAGGCGGTGGTTGATGGCCTGGAAGTGCGGGCCGTAGCGGCTTTGCGTGGTGTTGTAGCCGTTGGCGGTGCGCTCGGCGATCACCAGCATGATCTTCTTGTTCTTCAGCTGCTGCTTGCAGGGTGCCGAGACGAGCTGGCCGATGCGCTGGGCACGGGCCTGGTCGTCACCCTTGGCCTTCTCCTCCTCCTCGGAAAACTTGAAGGCCCCGGCCTGGCCGGCGCTGAAAGTCAGCCCCAGGAAGACGGCGATGAGTCGCAATATGGCATTCTTCACTGGCATGGCGAAGGCGGTATGAATGCAAGGGGAATGATTGTGGCAAAAAACAGGCCCCCGTACAACCGCGCTGGTCGGTTGGCGGGGGCGATGATGACCGCAGGTAATCCCTGCGGGACGGGTTTTACGGCAGCGTGCTTACTTTTTCTTGTCAGGTGTGGCGGGTGTGGCGGGCGTGGCGGGTGTGGCAGCCGCAGGCTTTGCAGAGGCTTCAGCCGGTTTCATCTCGGCAGGTTTGGCTTCCGCCGGCTTGTCGGCCTTGAGGCATTCGCTCATGAATTTCTTGCGATCGCCGCCTTTGAGCTTCTTGTCCCCCGCATCCTTGTTGCAGGATTTCATGCGCTCCTGTTGCCTCATCTGCTTTTCGGACGGCGCCTTCTTGCCGTTGGTAGCGGCGGCGGTAACGGCGGTGGGCTTCTTTTCGACTGCGGCAGGGGCGGCGGTCTGCGCCAGGGCGAGATTGGCGGCCAGCAGCGAAGCGGCGGCAGCCAGGATCAGCTTGTTCATTGTGCGTTCTCCTTGATTGGAATGGTCGCGGCTAGAACCTCAGGAAATACCTGTGGAGCAGGCCGCGATATGAAGAACGATTGAAAACGAGCTTAGTTGACGATGCCTTCGCCGTCGCCGTCCATTGCCTGCTTGTGCCGCTCGACGAACTCCTGGGTGCTGTCGATGCCGCGCAGCAGCAGGATGGTCGAACGGACGGCGGCTTCCAGCAGCACCGCCAGGTTGCGGCCGGCCGCCACGGGAATACTGACCTTGCGCACCGGCACGCCGAGAATTTCATGCGTTTCGGCGCCCAGCGGCAGGCGGTCGATCTCCACTGCACCCTTCAGCGGCCGCAGCAAGTTGACGACCAGCTTCAGCTTTATCTTGCGCCGGCAGGCGGTTTCCCCGAAGACGGTGCGGATGTTGAGCACGCCCAGGCCGCGCACTTCGAGGAAATCGCGCAACATCGGCGGACAGCGCGCCTCCAAAGTGTTGGGGGCGATGCGCGCAATCTCGACGATGTCGTCGGCAACCATGCCGTGGCCGCGCGAGATGAGCTCCAGCGCCAGCTCGCTCTTGCCGACGCCGGAATCCCCGGTGATGAGCACGCCCATGCCGAGCACGTCCATCATGACGGCATGCAGTTCGACGGTTTCCGCCAGTTGGCGCGACAGCCAGAGGCGCAGCAGATCGATGACGGTGGCTGCCGTTTGCGGCGTGGAGAAGAGCGCCGTATCCGTTTTTTCGCAGGCTTCCCGCACGGAGGCGTGAATTGCGCAGCCGTCCGCCACGATGACGGCCGGCGGATGCGCCGCGATAATTTCCTCGATGTGACGGGAGACGCGGACCGCGTGCTGTTTGGCCGCCCAGTTGATTTCCGGGGCGCCGATGACCTGGATACGGTCGGGATGGATGAGATTCAGGTGGCCGACCAGATCCGCCGGCGAATGGTGTTGCTGATTGATGGTGATGAGCGTGTCGAGATTGCCGCCCACCCGCAGCAGCTGCAAGCGTTCCCGGTGGTACTCAAACAGCTGCGCGACGCTCGCCTGCCGCATGGGATTCCCAGCCGGTGAACAGGGCATGAATGGCGGCTGCATCCGCTGCCGCAGTCAATTGCTCGCGGAAGGCGCGATCGGAGAACATTTGCGCCAGTTCCGAGAGAATCTGTAAATGTTGTTCGGTGGCCTGTTCGGGCACCAGAAGCACAAAAAGAAGATTCACCGGTTTGCCGTCTGGCGCGTCGAACTGAACCGGGGCGGCCAGCCGCAGAAAGGCGCCGACCGCTTCCTTCAGACCCTTGATGCGGCCGTGCGGGATGGCGACGCCCTGCCCGAGCCCGGTCGAGCCGAGTTTTTCCCGCGCGAAAAGGCTTTCGAATACCGTACTGCGGCCGATGCCCTGATTGTTTTCGAACATGATCCCCGATTGCTCGAAAACGCGTTTCTTGCTGCTGGCATCGAGATCGATCTGGACGTTGGAGAGGGGGAGGAGCTTGGCAATCAGATTCATGGTAATACGTGCCGCGAATAAAAGGAGTGAGGGAGTGCTGGCGGAAGAGGACTGGATGCTTTCCCTGCGGGGCTTTCCTTGAGAACCTATCTCAGTATCCCGCATGGCTGCGGCGCGGCTTTCCGGGATGGGCTGCAAGGCGCTGCGGCGAAGACAGTGGTTATTCCACGGCGAGCCGCAGCAACGCTGCAGACCGCCCGGAAAGCCGCGCCCCGGAGGGTTTCCACGAAAAGTGCCCATCTGCGGCGTTGCGCTCCTTGCCAAGGGAACGACCCTTGGCGGCGTTGCGCGCCTAGCATCTGGGCACTTTTCGTGGAAACGCAGTTCATGGGGGATACTGAGATAGGTTCTTGGCGGCGAATTATACCGGGAAAGCCCCTTGGGACGCGAGGCCTATTCGACCGGCTGCCGCTTGAGCGCCTCGTGCGCATGATCGGCCTTTTTTTCCTTGTGCTTGAGCACCTGGCGGTCGAGCTTGTCCACCAGGGCATCGATACTGGCATACAGGTTCTCGTCCTGGGCTTCCACGAAGATGTCCTTGCCGCGCACATGCACCGTCACCTCCGCCTTCTGCCGCAGCTTCTCCACCGACAGGATCACGTGTACCGCAGTCACGTGATCGAAGTGCCGGATGACGCGATCGAGCTTGCTGGTGACGTAGTCGCGGATGGCCGGTGTGACTTCGAGGTGATGCCCGGTGATGTTGAGGTTCATGTTGGCTCCTTGGCAAGTGGGAGCCGGAACGGCAATCGTCCCGGCTCTTGGGATGAAACTGGATAACGGCCCTTAAATCGACTTCCTTAGGCTGACCGGCGGGATGCTGAGCGCTTCGCGGTACTTGGCGACGGTGCGCCGCGCCACCATGATGCCCTGCTGACCGAGAATTTCAGCAAGCTGGGCATCGGAGAGGGGCTTCTTGCCGTCCTCGGCGCTGACCAGCTGCTTGATCAGCGCGCGGATGGCGGTCGAGGATGCCGCGCCGCCGGCTTCGGTGGCGACGTGGCTGCCGAAGAAATACTTCAACTCATACACGCCGCGCGGGGAGGCCATGTATTTCTGCGTTGTCACGCGAGAGATGGTCGATTCGTGCAGGCCGAGCTGGTCGGCGATCTCACGCAGGGTGAGCGGCCGCATTGCCACATCGCCGTGCTCAAAGAACTGGCGCTGCCGGTCCACGATGGCCTGCGATACGCGCTGGATCGTCTCGAACCGCTGCTGCACGTTCTTGATCAGCCACTTGGCTTCCTGCAGCTGGCTGGCAAGGCCCGAGCCGCGCTGGCCCTGCAGGATGTTTGCGTAGAGACGGTTGATGCGCAACCGCGGCATCGCCTCGGCATTGAGCGAGGCGGCCCACTGGCCGCGCACCTTGCGCACGATCACATCGGCAATGACATAGCGTGTTTCTGACGGGGAATACTGTGCGCCGGGACGGGGGTTGAGCGAACGGATCAGCGTCTGGGCCTCGCGCAGTTCGTCCTCGCTGCAGGCGACCGCCTTGCGCAATCTCACATAATCGCGCGCAGCGAGCTGGTCGAGGTGGTTGCGCACGATTTTCAGGGCCAGGCTGCACGTCCTGGACGCCGGAAGATTGGCCAGTTGCAGCGCCAGGCACTCCGAGGCGGTGCGTGCACCGATGCCAGGCGGCTCGAAGTTCTGCAGGTGCTTCAGGGCGATCTGCAGCTCGTCGAGATCGACTTCCAGCTCGGCCGGCAGCAGTTCAACCAGTTCCTCCAGGTTTTGCGCAAGGTAACCGTCATCGTCGAGTGCCTCGATCAGCAGCCGCACCAGGCTGCGGTCGCGCTCGGAGAGCGGCATCATGGCCAGTTGCTCACCCAGATGATCGCGCAGCGAGGTGACTGCGGCCTGTATTTCGGCGTAGGAGGGCTCCTCGTCGTTGCGGTCGTCGCGCGATCCCGAGGTACCGCCACCGCCATCGCCAAGCCAGTCGGCAGGGCTGCTGTCGCCGAAATTCGGCTCTGACGCAGCCCCATCGAGCGATTCGGTGGGCGCCTGCAGCGCGTCGCCCGAAGCCGAGTAGGCCGAGACTTCCGGTGCCGGTTCGTCCTCGCGTTCGAGCAAAGGATTTTCCTGCAGGAAGTTGTCGATTTCCTGGTTGAGCTCGAGCGTGGACAACTGCAGCAGACGGATTGACTGCTGCAGTTGCGGCGTCAGGGCGAGATGCTGCGAGAGCTTGAGCTGAAGGGTTTGTTTCATCGACCGACGATAGAGGTCGGCAAGAGCCGGGATCGTTGCCTACAGGCGGAAATGCTCGCCCAAGTAGACCTTGCGTACGCTTTCATTATAGACAATTTCCTCCGGCTTGCCGGCCGCCAGCACCTCGCCCTCGTTGATGATATAGGCATGGTCGCAGATGCCCAGCGTCTCGCGCACGTTGTGATCCGTGATGAGCACGCCGATGCCGCGTTCCTTGAGGAAACGGATGATTTTCTGGATGTCGAGCACGGCGATCGGGTCGACGCCGGCGAAGGGTTCGTCGAGCAGAATGAAGCGCGGGCTGGTGGCGAGCGCCCGGCAGATTTCCACGCGCCGCCGCTCGCCGCCGGAGAGCGAGAAGGCCGTGTTGTCGCGCAGGTGGGCGATGTGCAGTTCGGCCAGCAGCTCCTCCAGCCGCTGTTCGATCTGCTCCTCGGTATACGACTGCAGCTCGAGCACGGCACGGATGTTCTCCGCCACGTTGAGCTTGCGGAACACCGAAATTTCCTGCGGCAGATAGGACAGGCCGAGCCGCGCGCGGCGGTGGATCGGCATGTGCGTCAGCACTTCGCCATCGATCGTGACTTCCCCGCCGTCCACACTGACCAGACCGACGATCATGTAGAAGCAGGTGGTCTTGCCGGCGCCGTTGGGGCCGAGCAGGCCGACCACCTCGCCGCTTTTCACCTCGAAGGAAACATCCTTGACGACGGTGCGCGACTTGTATTTTTTGCGCAGCTCCGTGACTTTGAGCAGGCTCATTTGACTACCTTCCCCCCGCCCCCTTCCCCCGGAAGGGGGCGACGGCTGTTCGCCGCAGTGCGGCTCCAAGTTGTTGACTGCGCCGCCCTTGGGGCGCCCCATGGGTACTTCTTCAGGTCGGCTTCGCCTGCCCTTCTGGGCGCACCCCGGCGGGTGGCGCTCATTCTTCGATGTCCCTCAGTACCTTGCGAATCACGTCGCTGGAGAAACCCCGTCCCTGCAGGAAGCGGGCCTGTCGCGCGTAGTCGGCGCGGTCATCCGGCGCTGCGCCAAACTTGCGCCGCCAGACGTCGCGTGCCCGTTCCATCTCGCTATCGGCATCGGCGGGCAGCGCCGCTGCGATGACCTCGTCAGAGACGCCCTTGGCGCGCAGGCTGTGGCGCAGCTTGGCTGTGCCGAAGCGCGCCGCGCGAGACGATACGAACGACTCGGCGAAGCGTGCATCGGAGAGCAGGCCGGATTGTTCGAGCTTATCGAGCATGGCTTGGATGTCTTCCAGGGTGCCGTCGGTGGAGAGTTTCCGGGTCAGCTCGGCACGCGAATGCTCACGCCGGGCGAGCATTCGCAGCGCCTTGTTTTTCAGCCCGTCGCTCAAGCCTCGGCCGTGACGGCGGCCTGCTGCGCGACGACGCCGACCGCGGCGCGGACCTTGTTCTCGATTTCGCGCGCCATCTCCGGGTGCTCCTTGAGATATTCGCGCGCATTATCCTTGCCTTGGCCGATGCGTTCGCCGTTATAGGAATACCAGGCGCCGGATTTCTCGACCAGCTTGTGAATGACGCCGAGTTCGATGATCTCGCCCTCCCGCGAAATGCCCTCGCCATACAGGATGTCGAATTCGGCCTGGCGAAATGGCGGCGCCACCTTGTTCTTCACCACCTTGACGCGGGTTTCCGAGCCGATGACCTCGTCGTTCTTCTTGATGCTGCCGGTGCGGCGGATGTCCAGCCGTACCGAGGCGTAGAACTTGAGGGCGTTGCCGCCGGAGGTCGTTTCCGGGTTGCCGAACATGACGCCGATCTTCATGCGGATCTGGTTGATGAAGATCACCATGGTGTTGGTGCGCTTGATGTTGGCAGTGAGCTTGCGCAGCGCCTGGCTCATCAGGCGGGCCTGCAGGCCGGGCAACTGGTCGCCCATCTCGCCCTCGATTTCAGCCCTTGGCGTGAGCGCGGCGACCGAGTCGATCACCACCACGTCGATGCCGCCCGAGCGCACCAGCATGTCGGTGATTTCCAGGGCCTGTTCTCCGGTGTCCGGCTGGGAAATCAGCAGGTCGCCGACTTTCACGCCGAGCTTCTGCGCATACTGCGGATCGAGCGCATGCTCGGCGTCGATGAAGGCTGCTGTGCCGCCGAGCTTCTGCACTTCCGCGATGACCTGCAGGGTCAGGGTCGTCTTGCCGGAGGATTCCGGGCCGTAGATCTCGACCACCCGGCCGCGCGGCAAACCGCCGATGCCCAGGGCAATGTCCAGCCCCAGTGAACCGGTCGAGACGGATTCGATGTCCTTTGCTACCTCGCTGTCGCCCAGACGCATGATCGAGCCCTTGCCGAACTGCTTCTCGATTTGGGCCAGAGCAGCTGTGAGCGCCTTGCTTTTGTTGTCTTCCATAGTGATTCCCCAGTGGATTTCGGTTGAATTATGGCACAGTCTTTGCCGGGCTGGCGCGCAGGCCATAGACCATAATAATAAACATTAAATCAATGTGTTATATGGTTGTCAGTACTTGCTTCGCCGAGCTGCCGGAGCAGTCCCTGCAGGGCGTGGATCACCGACAGCTTCCGCACCGCTTCCCGGTCGCCGGGAAAGTGCAGCGTTTCCGCCGTCGGCTCCCCTCCTCGCAGGACCCAGGCGAAGCATACGGTGCCCACTGGCTTACCCGGTGAGCCACCCGCCGGGCCGGCAACACCCGAAATCGCAAGGGCCGCCTGGGCGTGGCTGCGCCTGAGCGCACCGGCCGCCATTTCGCGTACGACAGCTTCGCTGACCGCCCCGTCCTGCCGCAAGGTGTCGGCACGCACGCCGAGCAGTTCCTGCTTGGCGGCATTGGAATAGGTGACAAAACCGCGCTCGAACCATTGCGAAGAGCCGGCTGTAGCCGTGATTACCTCGGACACCCAGCCACCCGTACAGGATTCTGCGCAAGCAAGCATTAACTTCCGTTCGAGCAACACCTCGCCGAGGCGTATCGAAAGATGCTCAAGTTCCTTATCCATCGAAGGCCACCATGAAGAGGGCGAGTACCAGCAAGGTGTAGCCCGCAGCCACCAGGTCGTCCAGCATGACGCCGAAGCCGTGCTTCATGTGGCCGTCGATCCAGCGCGCCGGCTGTGGCTTGGTGATGTCGAAGAAGCGAAACCAGATGAAGGCGGCCAGTTGCCAGAGAAACGTCTCCGGCGTCATCAGCAGCACCAGCCAGAAGGGCACGATTTCGTCCCAGACGATGGCGCCGTGATCGGATACTCCCAGCGCGCGGCCGGTGCGGCCGGCGGCGAAGATGCCGATGACAAAGGCGACAATGAGGAAGGCAAGGAAGCCCAAGTCGGAAAAAAGCGGCTTGACCAGGGGAAACAGCAGCCAGGCGGCCAGCGTGCCGGCCGTGCCCGGCGCCACCGGCGACAGGCCGCTGCCGAAGCCGCAGGCGATGAAATGCGCAGGATGGGAGAAGAGGAACCTGAAGCCGGGTTTGATCATGCGAAGTGGTCGAAACCTTGCCGGCCGACCTGCATCGGTTGGCCAGCAGCATCAAGCAGGACAATTGCCCCGGGAATTCCTGCCCGCAAACTGCCGATCCGGGTAAGCGGCAGGCCGAGCCGTGGAGACAGCGCTTCGATTTCCTTCCGCTTGCCGGCCGGGGTGCTGAAGGCCAGTTCGTAGTCGTCGCCGCCGGCGAGC
Organism: uncultured beta proteobacterium; assembly: GCA_947084915.1. Taxonomy (GTDB): domain Bacteria; phylum Pseudomonadota; class Gammaproteobacteria; order Burkholderiales; family Rhodocyclaceae; genus Desulfobacillus. The sequence goes on from CAMTUN010000034.1 coordinate 55,614, forward strand.
AGGCAGCGCTGTGCCAGCGCCGCGTCGGCGCAGGCATCCAGGGTCGCGCGCGGCAGGCTGGCGAACTCGATGTCGGCCGCCAGCGCTGAACCGTCCAGGATGTGGCCAATGTCGGCCAGCAGGCCGTCGGAAACGTCGATGGCGGCGCTGGCCAGTCCGCGCAGCGCCAGGCCGAGGTCGACGCGAGGCTGCGGGCGCTCGAGTGCGGCCAGGCATGATTCCCTCGCCGTCTCCTGCAGGCTGACTTTCCCCTGCCGGTGATGGAGTCCCAAGGCCGCCAGCCCCGGCATGCCGGAGACCCAGAGATCGTCGCCGGCGTGGGCGCCGGCGCGCGTGATGGCCTGTCCGCACGGCACTTCGCCGAACACGGTGGGCGTGATGTTGAGCGGCCCGCGCGTCGTGTCGCCGCCGATCACGTCAACGTCAAAAGCCTCGGCGGCGGCGAAGAAGCCGTGCGCGAAGGCGGCGATCCAGGCTTCGTCGGCCTCGGGCAGGGCTGCCGCCACTACGGCCCAGCGGGGTTGCGCGCCCATGGCGGCGAGGTCGGACAGGTTGACCGCAAGGGCTTTCCAGCCCAGCGCCTCAGGGTCGGTATCGGGAAGGAAGTGCGTGCCGGCCACCAGCATGTCGGTGGATATCACCAGGTCCATGCCGGTGGCGGGGTGGATGACGGCGCCGTCGTCACCCACGCCCAGCACCGTATGGCGCACGGGGCGCGTGAAATGGCGCGCGATCAAATCGAACTCTGAGGGTCTGTACTCATTCATTCTGTCGGTGCGAACGGGTCTTTCCGGGTGTCCCCCAAGGGGATTTCCTTCGGGCACAGGGCAAGGCGCGGTGGCGAAGACAGTAGTTATTCTACGGCGAGTCGCCGCAACGCCGCCATGCGCCCGGAAAGACCCGTTCCCTCCGGGTTGCGGCCAAGAGCGTCGGCCGCGTCGTTGCGCTCCTTGTCAAGGGAGTGGCCATTGACTGCGTCGCACGCCTAGCGGTCGACGCTCTTGGCCACAACGCATCCGACAGAATGAATGAGTACAGACCACGAATACCCGAGATGAATAGTCCGGCATCCTCGTGTAAAAGTCGGCGCTGGTGACACGCCGATAGTGTGTAGAATCAAAAACAATAGGACACCCATTAGCCGGCCCGTGTCAAGCGAGTAAGCAATTCCATGGCGGCGCAAGCCGCCATTTTTTACCTCTTTCCTCTTTGCACTAGCTGACCGCGCCCGTTTCTTCAAATCATGGCTGCGAACGAATCGCGCCAGACACCCATCAGGATCAAGCGAACGGCGATGAATCTGCCTGTCGCCTTGGCGGCCTTGCCGCCCCAGAAAAACGTTGGTGCCGCACCGCGTCCAATGGGTTCATCACAGACCCGTGGCTGCCGGTTTCCCGGCGCCAATCCTTCGGTGGCTCGCGTTGCGGGCGATCCGCTTTTGCTGCAAATCGGTGACGGCAACCGGCGTCCAATTCAGACCAGTTGGCTTGCATTCCAGTCCCCTATCCTGGCTCGCCGGCGCCGTCGAAACTCATGCGAAACAACGTGTCACGTCAAATGGCTTCTTCTCCTTCAGAATGTGGAAGCAGGCTCGCGCCAGCTTGTGCGCCAGCGCCTTGATCGCCACCACGTTGTTCGTCTTCGCCTTCTTCCGTTCGTAGAAGCGTTTTGCCTCGGCGCAGTAGCGCAGCGCGAAGTTGGCGGCTTCGACGAAGGCCCAGGCCAGATACTTGTTGCCGTTCTTGGTGTTCCCTTCCCCTTTTTTCTTGCCGTTGCTGGTGCGCACGCTATCGACGCAACGGGCATAGGAGGCAAAGTTGCCGGGCGCCGCAAAACGCTCGATCGGCCCCGTTTCCAGCAGGATCGTCGTCGCCAGCACGCGACCGATGCCCGGCACGCTGGTGAGGAGTCCGTATTCCGCGCGCTCTCCGATTCTTTCCTGAAGACGCTTTTCAAGAAGGTCAATCTGCGCGGAAAGCGTCGTGATGACCGCCACGTTGGTCTTGATCGCGAGTGCCACATCCTCCGGCAGCGGCATCTGGTCGATCGCTTCCGCCGTCAGGCGCTTGACCTGATTGCTGCTGATCCGGGCACCCTGCTGGCGGGCGGTGATGTTCTCGACGGCGAGGATTTGGGCAGTACGACTGCGCACCAGTTGCATGCGCTTCCGGGCCAGATCGCGCACGGCGCGGTGCTCCGGCGGCAGGATGGTGCCGGTCGGCAGTATCCCGAGCCGCAGCAGGTGCGCAAGGTAACGCGCATCCGCTTCATCTCCGCTGTGCTTGAGCCCTTCGTACTTCTTGATCGCCGTGGTGTTGGCCAAATGCACCGTGAATCCCGCCGCTTGCAGTCCATCGACCAGCCAGTACCAGTTGAAGGTCGATTCGACTACAACCCCAACCAAATCCTCTCGCCAGGGTTCGAGAAAGGCAAGAATCCTTGTCAGGTCGTTGGGCAGACGCTTTTCCGCCACGACACGATCCTCTTCGTCAGTCACGCTCACCACGCTGTTGTTCGAGTGCAGGTCAATTCCGCTATATTTCATCTCCGGTCTCCTCGGGTTATTGCAAGCTCGCAAACTCACTTTAACCCCGCCGCCACTACGGCGGCGGGAGGCCGGCTAGATGATTTTCAG
>CAMTUN010000035.1:0-17978 GCA_947084915.1 uncultured beta proteobacterium
CCAACGCCAACCCGAAGCACCAACACGCGCTTGCGCTGATTCAGACGATTCGTCCGTAGTCAGAAAACCAAACCACGATTCAATGGCAACTTATTGAATCAGCGTAAAAACTTGGGTTCGATCAGGCGGAACTTCAGGCTAATAGTCTGGGCGGCGGCGCACTGGCAACCACCCAAGCGATCTTCTTGCGGGGAATGCATTGCAGGCGATCGAACGACAGGCCGAATGGCGGCAGGCGAATCGTGCCCGCGATTGCCTGCAAGTCCGCCAGACGCTCGGGCGCGATGCCGCCGATGAAAGCCAGGGTCAAATGCAATGTCTCGCGGCGCATGCTTCGCCCGCCGAGGGATTGCCTGGCCTTTCGTCCCGCTTCGTCGAGTTGCCGCGCGACCTCGTCGTCAGGCCACAGCGCGAAAAAGACCCGACGCTCAGCCGCCATCAGCTCCGGCGTGTTCGATCAGGGCTACGGCCTGGGCAGCAATGCCCTCCCCCCGTCCGGTAAAACCGAGGCCTTCGGTGGTTTTCGCCTTGACGTTGACGCAGCCCGGCCTGATGCCCAAATCCGAGGCCATGTTTGCAACCATGGCGTCCACGTAGGGCGCCATGCGCGGCGCGCGGGCAATCACCGTGGCATCGATGTTGACCACGCGGTAGCCCGCTCGCTCGATCAGCCGCGCTGTCTCGCGCAGGAGATTCCGGCTGTCGGCATCCTTGAAGCGTGGATCGCTGTCGGGAAAATGCCTGCCGATGTCGCCGAGGCCGGCAGCGCCGAGCAATGCATCCGTGACCGCATGAAGCAGCACGTCGGCGTCGGAATGCCCGAGCAGGCCGCGCTCGTAAGGGATCTCCACCCCGCCGATGACCAGCTTCCTGCCCGGCACCAGGGCATGAACGTCGAAACCTTGGCCGATGCGCATTACGCCACCTTTCCTTCCACCAGAATTCTTTCCGCCAGGACCAGGTCCGCAGGATAAGTCACCTTCAGATTGCTTGAGTCGGAAGCCACCAGCAGCGGACGATGCCCCAGCGCTTCAACCGCGCCGGCCTCGTCGGTGACATCCTGGTGGCGAGACAGGGCTTCGCGAAGCAGGCCGTAACGGAACATCTGCGGTGTTTGCGCCTGCCACAAGTGCTCGCGCGATACGGTTGCCTCGATGCGCTGGTCAGCGTTGCAACGCTTGAGTGTATCCGCGACCGGCACGGCCAGAATGCCGCCGATCGCATCCTCGCCCACCTGATCGAGCAGGGCACCGAGTTGCGCCGCGGACAGGCAGGGCCGCGCCGCATCGTGCACCAGCATCCAGTCCTCCTCGGCCACCTCGGCGGCAATGGCTGCCAGGCCATTCAGCACGCTGTCGGCCCGCATCGGCCCGCCGCAACGCAAAACGGACAGCTTGGCGCCCAGACCCGACCAGTCGAATCGTTCCCAGTCTTTATCCTGTGCTGCCAGCACAACGAAGACCCGATGGATTCTCGGCGAAGCACACAGCACATCCAAGGCATGCCGAATCATGGGCCGGCCGGCGAGCGCATGGTATTGCTTGGGCAGGTCATCGCCCATGCGTCTGCTCGTTCCTGCGGCCGGTACCAAAGCAAAATTTCTCGACATGGCGCGATTGTAATCGGATTGGAATTCAAGCAGTAATGGGCATGCTTGGACTGCACATCGGCTCTCGCCTGACGAATAAGCCGATAAGCGCCTTCACTTGGGCGAACCTGACGTCGCAGGTACAATATCGCCGCGTTTTACTTTCCCGGATTTCACTGACCCGTCATGACTTCTTCGATTTTCTCAGCGGTGGAATTGGCTCCCCGCGACCCCATCCTCGGCCTCAACGAAGCCTTCAACGCCGATACACGCGGCAACAAGGTCAATCTCGGCGTCGGCGTCTATTGCGACGACAACGGCAAGATTCCCCTGCTGGCCGCCGTGCGCGCCGCGGAAAAGACCCGTCTGGAAGCCATGCCGGCACGGGGCTACCAGCCGATAGAAGGTCCGGCCAGCTACAACCAGGCTGTGCAGAACCTGCTGTTCGGGACCGAATCGCCCCTGCTCAGGGAAGGCCGCGTCGTCACCATCGAGGCGCTCGGCGGTACCGGAGCCCTCAAGGTCGGCGCAGATTACCTCCGCCGCCTCCTCCCTTCGGCCGCCGTGCATATCAGCGATCCGAGCTGGGAGAACCACCGCGCCCTGTTCGAGTCGGCCGGTTTCCGGGTCGAGAACTATCCCTACTACGATGCCACCGCCCGCGGCGTGGCTTTCGATGCCATGAAGACCGAACTGGCAGGCCTCCCGGCCGGCGCCATCGTCGTTCTGCACGCCTGCTGCCACAACCCGACCGGTGCCGACCTGAGCGAGGCGCAGTGGAAAGAAGTGGTCGAAATGGTTCGCGCGCGCGGCCTGGTTGCCTTCATCGATATGGCCTACCAGGGTTTCGCCGACGGCATCGAGCCAGATGCCCTGGCGCTCAGGCTGTTTGCCGACTCCGGACTGCAGTTCTTCGTTTCCAGTTCCTTCTCGAAATCCTTCTCGCTCTACGGCGAGCGCGTCGGCGCCCTTTCCATCGTCACCGCCGGCAAGGAGGAGTCCGCTCGTGTCCTCTCCCAGGTGAAACGCGTCGTCCGCACCAACTACTCGAACCCGCCGACCCACGGCGGCGCCGTGGTGGCGGCGGTGCTCTCCAGTCCCGAACTGCGCAAACTGTGGGAAGAAGAGCTGGCCGGCATGCGCGACCGCATTCGCGTCATGCGCACCGGCCTGGTGGACAAGCTCAAGGCACGCAACGTGGCGCAGGACTTTTCCTTCATTGCCCAGCAGCGCGGCATGTTCTCCTACACCGGCCTGACAGCCGACCAGGTGGAACGCCTGAAAACCGAGTTCGGCATCTACGCTGTCAGCACCGGGCGCATCTGCCTTGCCGCGCTGAATACAAAAAACCTCGACTACGTCGCCGATGCGATTGCCGCAGTCGTCCGGAAATAAGCGGCCCCATCCAGAAGCACAAAAACAAACGGGCGCCAAACAATATGGCGCCCGTTTGTTCTTAATCTGCAGCCTGGCTATCTGCCACGGCCTGTTGTCAGCAGCGGATCCTTCGTCGAGCCGCTGATAATCAACGGCATCCTCAGTGTTGCCGCCGAACTCCTGAGCTCGACATCCACGCCCCCGCTCAACTTCGCATTGCCGACGATGCCCAGATTGCCGCTGGCCTTGAACAGGCCGGAACTGAGGCGCATATTGCCGAGGCGGCAATCCTTCGGATCACACTGTAGCGTGCCGGTCAGCTGTTCGAATTTCGTCTCGCCGCCACGCGTCGGCGCGCTCCCTGTTCTGCTGCGTGCGGCCTCGCTCAGATCGAATCGCTTGACAGAGCCGCGTTTCATTTCGAACGTCGCCTCGGCATGCAGCGCATCCGTCAGCTTGACGAGGCTTTCCGCCTTGGCATCGAGCCGCAGACGGGCTGTCAGTTCCCCTTCGGCTGAGAGATCCGTCCCGAGGGCCGCCAACAGCTTGGTCGCATTCATGCGCCTGAGGTCGAGGTTGCTTGTGAGCGCAGCACTGCCTGCCCAATTCAAGGAGGCAGTGCCCTCGATCAGCCCCTCAAAAACCTTGCCGTCGATCTTGCTCAAATCCAGCCGCGAGTCCCGCAATTCCCCCGCCATGTCTATCGTCTGGAACACCAGGCTCGGTTTGAATGGCGCTTTCCAATTGCTGCCGCTTGCCGCGAACCGATAACCCTCTCCCTTCGGCTGCATTTCGAGCTTGAGCGAACCGTCGGCATTGCGCAACAGGATCTTCTCCGGTGCGCCCGTCCCGCTCATCATCACTTCCCCGCTGATGCCGCTGAGCAACACATCGCCGACTGCCAGGTTCAAGTTATTGAGGGTAATGTGGCGAATTTCCGCTGCTGAGCTACCCGCACCGGCGCCGGCCTGGGCCAGTCGGCTTAACCCGGGATCCTTGACGGATACCGTGTCGAACGCCAGTTCGTGAAAGATTTTCTTCTCGCCCAGGAGGGAGAAGAAATCCGGGACTGCGCGCACCGATGCGATGGTCAGATGGACATTCTTTCCAACCCTTATGTTGTTCAAAGCGATGTGCGGACGCGGCAGGAAAGAAAAACCGATGTCGCCGACCTTGACCGGATCCCGCATCATTGCCGAGGCCCTTCGTTCGATATCCGGCAGATGTCGGCCGTAGGGATACAGTACCAAAGTCAGCGCCAGCAGAACGGCGACACTAACGGCAAAAAGGACCAGTACAGGCCAGGTGAAGAACTTCGTGCCACGACCGATCGGTTCCAGATCGACCGGGCCAATCGTCGGTGTCCTCTCCTTGCGTACAAACTGAGCCTGGATCCGCTCAACCCAGCCTGGACCCGTTGCGGCCGGCTGCGATATACGTTTGGGGGGCGCAGCAGGATGGGAGGGGGACGGCGGCAGGGATTCATACTCCGGCTCCGGCAGTTCGATCTCTTCGATGAACGGCGGAGGCGATGCCGGCTGCGGTTCGGGCGCGGCGTTAGGTGAAGACGATGGATCTGGATCAATCTGCTTGGTGAGGATGGGCAAGTCCTCGGCAGTTTCTCCCAGATCATCTGGAGGCAGGGTGGCGCCAAAATCAAGCTGGCTGTTCGATTCCACGATCAGGCTACTTGCCTGCAACTCGGCCAGGGCGGCGTGCGCTGCGTTCTCGTCGCCGAATCGCTTGGCCAGATCGGCCACCGTCGCATGGCCATCGACCATGATGAGAATGTTGCGCAAGTTGCGCTGCACCAGACGGGTGCGCTGGCGCACCGCGTCTTCTCCCTCCTTGGTTTTGACGAAAATTGTATTCTTGTCCATTCCTATTATGCCAACCAAGTAATTGCGCCGATTCTACACGCGAACAGCTTGACGCACTGCGGCAAAATGCCTAACATCTGGGCCTCGCAATTCCTCGATAGCTCAGTTGGTAGAGCAACGGACTGTTAATCCGTGTGTCCCTGGTTCGAGCCCAGGTCGGGGAGCCACCCCCCTTCCGCATTCTTTCCTCAAGAAGCAACATCCGGCCCGACCACGAGTGGCCTGCGAAGCTATTTTAGACTTCAAACGGGTCAACGGCGAGTGTCTCCGTGTCCCGACGGGTAGCCAGGGTTGTTACTTGGAGTTTTTGGAGCAGGAAGGGCCGCCGATGCTGCCCGACGAGCAGGTGCCGCAACCGCTCTTTTCGTCGCGGAAAGGGCCCAGTTCCGGATGGCGCTGGGCAAAACGCCGATAAAGCCGCTGTACCAGGATGCCGCCCGCCAGGATGGCGAAGATCAGGCTGATGGTGATGAGGTAGGTTCCCATCACCCGCCCAGCCCGGCAAAACCCATGAAAGCCATCGACAGCAGCCCCGCCAGCATCAACGACAGGGCGGTACCCTGCACCACGCCCGGGACGTCCGAAAGCTGCAGGCGTTCGCGCATGCTGGCCATCAACACCAGCGCCAGCGTGAAGCCGGCGCCGGCGCCCAGGCTGAAGGCCAGCGATTGCAGGAAGCTGTATTCGCGCGCCGTCTGGAACAGTGCGACACCGAGCACGGCGCAGTTGGTGGTGATCAGCGGCAGGTAGATGCCCAGCGCGCGAAACAGCGCCGGACTGTGCTTCTTCAGGATCATCTCGACGAGTTGCACCGCCGAAGCGATCACCACGATGTAAGCGATCAGGCGCAGGAACTCCAACTGGAACAGCGTCAGCAGCAGATTCAGGCCGAAGGCGCACAAAGAGGCCACCAGCATGACGAAGGCCGAGGCCAGCCCCATCGGGAAGGCCGTGTCCATACGCGCAGACACGCCGAGGAAGGGGCACAGGCCGAGGAACATCGCCAGCACGAAATTGTTGGCCAGCGCGGCGGAGAGAAAAATCTGGCTGAGCGATTCAGGCGACATGGCAACCTTTCGATTCCGCGGGCGGAATACCCTTCTTGCGCCGGATCGCCGCGAAGAGCAGCAGCCAGGCGCCGAGCACGAAGAAGCCGCCCGGCGGCAGCACCATCACCACCCAGGGCTGGAAATTCGCGCCGAACAGCGACACGCCGAACAGCTTGCCGGCGCCGAGGATCTCGCGCACCCCACCCAGCGCGAACAAGCCGATGGTGAAGCCGATGCCCATGCCCAGCGCGTTGAGCATCGCCGTGGCCGGCGGATGCTTCGAGGCGTGCGCCTCGGCGCGGCCGAGGATGATGCAGTTCACCACAATGAGCTGGATGAAGGCGCCGAGCGTCTCGTAGAGTTCCAGGCTCACCGCCTGGATGACGTAATCGACCACGGTAACAAAGGTGGCGATGATGACGATATAGGTGGCGATGCGCACCTCCTTCGGCACCAGCTTGCGCATCAGCGACACCAGCAGGCAGGAGCAGACCAGCACGAAGGTGGTGGCGAAGCCCATGGCCAGGGCGTTCACGGCAGAGACAGTCACCGCCAGAGCAGGACACATGCCCAGCACCATGACGAAAACCGGGTTCTGGCGCCAGATGCCTTCCATGAACTCGTCGAAATTCCGGGCCTGGGAGATATCTTTCATGATTCCTTTTTCCGCAATTGCTCGATATGCGGCAGCAGCTTCGGCAACAGCGCCTGCGCGCTGTCGTTGATCGCCTTGCCCACGGCACGCGAGGTTACGGTCGCGCCGGAAATGGCGTCGATCTGCCACGCCTCCGTCTTGCTCCCCTGCTTGACGACCTTCACCTCGTTGGCCAGTTTGGCCAGCTCGCTGTCGAGCTTGACGTCGAGCGCCTTGAAGTTGGCCAGGAAGGCTTCGTCCGTGATGATCTTGTCGCCGATGCCGGGGGTTTCCTTCGTCGCCACCACGCCGATGCCGTTGACGCACTGGCAGTCGGGCGAGTAGCCGTAGAGGATGCGCACCACGTCCGCGTAGCCCTTCGCCGCGCCCTCGACGGCGATGCCCGCCAGGCTCCCGTCCTCGGCGTACGCGGCGTAGAACTTGATCGCGCCTGCCGCCGCCTCGCCGCCCGCCGGCCGGATGCCCTGTGCCGTGGCCTGCCATTCGGTCATGGTTTTCGCCGCCGGAACGATCCTGAACACCGTGCGCTCCAGCGCCAGGCGGCGGTTGGCCGCGGCAGCCTCGTAGGTGCCCTGGTAGGCCCCGACGATGATGACGCCGCACAACGCCGAAACGAGGCCCAGCGTCTTCACCAGCGAAGCGGCAGGAGTAGCCTGTGGCGCCGGATCTGTTGCGTTCACTGGACTACCTTTCCCCCTCCCCCTTCCCGAGGAAGGGGGTGACGGTTGTTCGCGGGCTGCGCCCGCTCCATATTGTTGGCTGCGCCCCCTTGGGGCGGCCCGGCGGGGACGCTCATGGTTTCTTCGGCTTGTTCTTGAAGAAGCGCTTCTTCGATGTTTTCGCCGCGGCTTCCTCGCGCGAGATGTAGTCCGGATGCATCGTGTAGGTTGCGGAACGGCCGGCGCGAATCGAGGCGCCCTTGCCGAACGGCGTCGGCTGCGTGATCTGCTCGATCAGCGGCGTCGCCGCGTTAGCGATCAGGATGGCATACATGACGCCTTCGGGCAGGCCGCCGTAATAGCGGATCATCACGGTCAGCACGCCGATCAACCCGCCGTACAGCCACATACCGCGCGGCGTCACCGGTGACGTCGCCATGTCGGTAGCCATGTAGACGGCGCCGAGGATCAGGCCGCCCGAGAACAGCATGAAGAAGGGATCGGGATACTTCGTTCCGCCGATCGCGTAGATCAGCCAGGCGGTCAGTCCGGCACTGCCGAGAATGGCCGCAGGAATACGCCAGTCCATGAAGCGGCGCAGCGCCAGATACGCCCCGCAGAGCAGGATCAAGGCAGGAGACGGTCCCACCGCCATGTGCCCGGACAGAGAAGTCAGCAGATCTCCTGCGGCGGTCAGGGTGCCCTCGAACTTCCACTTCGCCAGCGGTGTGGCGCCGGTCCACGCATCTGGGTGCATGCCCTTCAACCAGGTCGTGGTATCAGTCGGCGCCATCAGCGGCCACGCCAGCGAAGACGGAATGAACTCCGTGAAGCGTCCCGGCAGGAAGGATGGCGTGTAGGTGGCGATCGCCGAGGGAAAGGCCGCCTGCACGAAGGCCCGTCCCACCAGCGCCGGGTTGAAGACATTGAAGCCGATGCCGCCGAACAGCGCCTTGCCCAGTGCGATGGCCGTGAAACCGGCCACGAAGCCCATCCACAGCGGGAAGCCCGGCGGCAAAGTCAGTCCCAGCAGGACGCCGGTGATGGTGGCAGAGTAATCGGAAAGATCCCCCGCCTGGCCGCCGAGGCGGACGAACAGGCGTTCGGTGAGCAGGCAGGCGGCGGTGACGACGAGGATCGATGCCGCTGCCGAGAGGCCGTACTGATAGACGAAGAAAGCGCAGACCGGCAGGAGCGAGAACACCACATTGCGCATGATCTGCTCGACGCTGCGCGGGCTCTTGATGTGCGGCGCGCTGCGGATCTCGACTGAACCGCTCATTGAAAACCCTTCACCACAGAGACACAGAGGCACAGAGGCACAGAGAAAAGCAACTCATGGCTTTCCCGGTTGTGGTTCTCCTCTGTGTCTCTGTGCCCCTGTGGTTCATGGTTTTACGCCACTGCCTTCTCGCGCAGGATCTGCTTGGCGATGCGGAACTGCTGCACCAAGGGGATGTTCGAGGGGCAGATCCAGGTGCAGCTGCCACACTCGAAGCAGTCGCCGAGGTGGTACTTCTCCCCCATCAGGTCGTACTCGCGCCGGGCCGCCAGCATGCCCAGCGTCGACGGGTTGAGCCCCATCGGACAGGATTCAACGCATTCGCCGCACTTGATGCAGGGGTAGGTCTTGCGCGATTCGTTCGCCGCCATGTCCTCGCCGCGGAACACCAGCACACCGGAAACGCCTTTCGTCACCGGCACATCGAGGGAGGCCACCGACTGTCCCATCATCGGGCCGCCGAGGATCACTTGCCGCGCCTTGCCGCCACCCGAAAGTTGTGCGCCGGCATGCTCAAGCACGAAGGACAGCGGCGTGCCGATCGGCACGCGGTAGTTGCCAGGCCGCGCCACACCGGGACCGGCGACGGTGACGACGCGCTCGACGAGGCCCTGCCCCGATGGCAGCAGTCGTCCGAGCGCGGCCAGCGTGCCGACGTTGTGCACCACCATCCCCAGCGCCAGCGGCAGCTTGCCCGAGGGCACTTCGACGCCGAACAGCGCCGTGATGAGCATCTTTTCCGAGCCCTGCGGATATTTGGTCGGCACCTTCTCGACGAAGACATCACCCTGCGGCGGCAGCGCCCGACGCAGGACTTCGGCGGCTTCCGGCTTGTTGTCCTCCACGCCGATGATGGCCCGCTTTGCTCCGGTGGCGCGCATGGCATGACGGATGCCGACCATCAGATCGCGCGCATGCTCGACCATGAGGCGATGGTCACAGGTCAGGTACGGTTCGCACTCGCAGCCGTTGACCACCAGCGTCTCCACGCTGGCGCCCGCCGGCAGCGCCAGCTTGGCATGGCTCGGAAAGGCCGCGCCGCCCTGCCCGACCATGCCGCTGCGCTGCACGGCCAGCAGGATTTCCTGCGGCGGGAAAGCATCCATGTCCTGCGGCGCGCCCCACAGCACCTCCTGGGTCGAGGCCTCATACACGCGGATGACGATGCTTTCCGTCCACGGCCCGCGCGCACTCGGACGCAATTCGATGGACTCCACCACGCCGGTGGCCGGTGCGTGCTGCGGCACCGACAGCCAGCCGTCGGCCTCCGCGATCGGTTGGCCGCGCACCACCTCCTCGCCCACGCGCACCACCGGCCGCGAGGGCCGTCCGATGTGCTGCGACAGCGGCACGACCAGTCGCGGCGCAAACGGCATGCGGCGTATCGGCATGTCGGCGGTGTGCTTGAAGCCCGGCGGATGCACGCCGCGCTGGAAAGCTTCGCCGCGGAAGTAGGAAAGCAGTTTCACTTCAGAAAGAACCTTTCACCACAGAGACACAGAGGCACTGAGGAAAAACAGAGATTTTCATTTTGGTTCTCTCTGTGTCTCTGTGCCTCTGTGGTTAATGGTTTTTAGTTGTACTTGGCAGCGCGCGCCATCAGCTTCTCGATGCCCGGCTCGTTCATGTTCCACGGCGTGCCGGGGTGCAGGCAGCCGGCGGTGCATTTCTCCGCCGACTTGACCAGGTCGGCGAACTTGCCGCCCTTCGGGTTCACCACGATCGCCTGTTTATCGTCGTTGTAGACAAAGACCTTCGGCGCAAGCGTGGTGCATTCGTCGCAGGCGGTGCATTCCGGCGTCTCCACCCAGACCGGCTCGTAGCCGTCCGCTGCAGGCGCTGAGCCCTGCGTGGCATGCGGCTGCGACGCATTGGCCGTCTGCGCGGTCGCACCAACCACACCCAGGCTGGCGGTGATCTTCGCCAGCAACTCTGCGCGCACCTGATCGGCCAGCATCTCGGTGTCCACGGCCGCCTTGTCGAGCCCGGCAATATTCTTCAATTGCTTCCAGAAATTGAGGCGCTCTTCGGTGGCACGCACCAGGTCGTCGGTCGCCAGCAGCCGCATCAGGCGGCTCTTCTGGTCCACCGCCCAGATGAAGGGAAACTTGCCCTCCCGCTCTCCCTTGTCGAGCAGGAGAAAGTCGGCCATCGGCACCATATCGTCGTTCCAGGTCTCGGGCGGCGCTTTCCTGAACTGCTTGGCGAAGCGCCCTTCCGTCGCGGCGAAGTCGGCGAAGGTCATCGGCAGTTCCATCTTCTGTTCGGCGCCGGCCTCGTCGATGTACTTCAGGGTGTAGACCGGCCAGTCCTGATCGAGCGCCGGATTTCCCTCCAGACTGACACAGTCGGAGAAGGTCACGCCGGCATCCGGATCGAAGCGGAACAGCGGATAGGCGCGTCCTTCCACCGCCAGCTTGCTCTGGTCCACGCTCTTGTCGTCGCCGATGCCGTGTTCCGGCGGGCAGACGGCGTAGATGTTGAACAGCGCCGGCCGGCGTGAATTGAGGCCGTCGATGTAGCTCTCGATCAGGTGGTTGGTATGGGCGATGGTGCCGGACATCACATACGAAGTGCGGTGCGCCATGCCGATCAGGCTGATTTCCTTGCGCGTTTCCTGCTTGCCGCGCTGCGCCACGCCGAACGGCGCCATGTCGGACACCTGGCTGATGAAGCCCGAGGTGCAGGCCTGGCCACCGGTGTTGGAATACACCTGCGTGTCCACCACCAGCACCTTGATCGGCATGCCGGACATCAGCGCGCGCGACAGGTTCTGGAAACCGATGTCGTACATGGCGCCATCGCCGCCGATCGACACCACCGGCGGGCAGAGCAGCCACTCCTCCTCTGAAAACTGCTGCCACGCGAAGCGGCGGAAGAAATCCTCGTGCTTCTCGGTGTTGTACTCGCCGTCCAGCTCCAGCTCGGCCATGCGCACCGCCTTGAAGCCCTCCGCCATCTTCGCCATGTGGCCTTCGAAGATGCCCATCGCCACCGACGGGCTGTCCTGGAACAGGTGGCTGGTCCAGGGGAAGGGATAGGGGTGGAAGGGATAGGTCGAGCCCCACACCGAGGTGCAGCCGGTGGCATTGATGATGCCCATTTCGGCGCGGCCGCGCTTGGTCGGTCCCTCGACGTAACGCCATTTCAGGTCCTTCAGCTTCTCGATCAGCTGCGTCGCCCACTTCACCCATGCGGGATCGAGCGGCCGCGAGGGCTTGTTCTCCATGATCTTCGCCGACAGGCTGGCCAGCGTCAGGTCCTCGCCTTGCGATGCACTCACCGCTCTCAGCACAGCCCCGGTATCGGACAAATCCACCGACTCGGTCAGCTTCATGCGGATGTGCTTCTCCAGGCGCACGATCAGATCGCCGAGGTGTTCGACATGCCGCTCCACGCGCGGCTGCATCAGCGCCGTCACGGTGCCGGTGAACAGGTGTACCGCGGTTTTCTCGCCGCAGCCGAGGCAGGCGCCGTCGCCGCAGGGCATGGAGCCGTAGTTGCGCTTGTCGAGCAGCAGCGTCTCCAGCGCGCCGATCTTCTCGTCGAGGCTGTCGATGCGGCTGTATTCCTTCGGCGTGGTCGGCAGGTCGAGCCAGTAATTCCAGTCCTGGCGCAGGCGCTCGATGGAATCCTCGGTCTGCGTCACCATGCGCAGCGCATCATCCTCGCACACCGTGACGCAGAGCGCGCAGCCCTTGCAGGTGTAGGGATTGACGGTGATGGAAAACAGGCCGCCCGAACCCTTGCCCTTCTTCTCCTTCTGCGTCCAGTAGGGCTTGGTCGTGCCGAACTGGAAGTCGCCCATCGACTCGCGGAAGAGGCCGAACTCTTCGGCCAGCTTCTCGCGCTCCGACCTATTGGGCGAAGCCACGACGCTCCCCTCGCCCGCTTGCGGGAGAGGGGTTGGGGGAGAGGGCTGCTCCGGCCACTCGGCGATCGTCTCGTTGATCGCGCGGTCGATAAGGGGACGCACGCTCACGCCATCTCCCTCGATCATGCCGCGCAGCTTCTTCTCCAGCGTGCGCACGGCACGGCGCAGGAAACGCGTCGGTCGGCCGCCGCGCTCGACGCGCGTCACGGCGGTACTGAAGATGTCTGCCACCGAACTCACCAGGCCCGGGATGGCGCTGTCAGGGCACGCCGTGTAGCAGTTGCCGCAGGCCGTGCAGTCCTCGGCAATCCATACCGGATACTCGAAGCGGATCTGCGTCATGTCGCGGAACACGCTGGATGCGGCCGGCACCAGGGAGACGCCGATGAAGGGGTCGACCAGATTGTCCGAGCCCTTGCCGGTGGCGTAGAAGCTGCCGGTCTGTTCCCAGAAGCGGTGGATGTCGGAGACGCGGCCGTCGCCCTCGGGCAGTTGCTTGAGCATCACCGGCATGCTCGCCGTCTTTTCCGTCAGGTTGCGCCGTGTCGCGCCGACTGACTTTTCCTGGATCTCCTTCAGCTCGCTGTAACCGCGGCGCACCACGCGCAGGTTGTCGTCCACCACGCGCTTGCCCTTGTCGCCGAACTTGGCCTGCAGTTGGTCCTCGATGGCCTTGAACAGCTTTTCCTCGGACAAGTCGGCGTTTTTCATCACCGGCGAGGCGGCGAAAAACGCGCCCTGGAAGGCGATACCCTGCATGCGCAGCTGCAGGTCGGCGCTACCGGCCTCCTCGCGCGCGATCTGGAAGGCATCGAGATAGAAGACGCGGATGTCGTTGTCGACGATCTGCTTCTGCATCCACAGCGGGAAGCTGGCCCACAGGTCGGCTTCCTCGCGATTGCTTTGCATGATGAGCACGCCGCCCTTCTTCAGGCCGGCCACGGGATTGGAGTGCTCATGCACGTTGGGGTCGGGCGACAGCACCACATCCACATAGACATACTCGCAGTTCACGCGGATCGGGTCCGGCGACGCCGAGAGGTAATAGGTGGTCGGCTGGCCCTTCTTCTCCGAGCCGTATTTCGGGTTGGCCTTGATGTCCCAGCCGAGCAGTTCGTACAGCGTCATCGCCAGATTCTTGCCCGTGGTGATGGCGCCCCAGCCGCCTACCGAGTGCATGCGCACCGTGATGGATTCCTTCGGCAGCAGGTTCGGGTTCTCGCTGCCGCGCACCGCCAGGTTGCGGATATGCGGATAGGCGTCCAGCACGTTCTGGCCGTGGATCTCGTCCTTCGGGTTGGCCGGCGTCTCGCGCACGAAATCCACCGACAGGTAGAAGAACTTCTTCTGCGGCGCGTTCGGCAGCATGTTCTCCACGGCGCCGATCAGCGCCTCCGGCTGCAGGTCGCGCGATCCCAGGCCGTAGCAGCCGGAATACAGGCGCGGCATGTCCTTCGCCGAGGCATAGATGGCATAACCATCATAGGCCGGTTTGCCCTGCCGAGAATTTGAAGCACGCTCCTGAGGATCGTGCTGTGCGCCGTTCTCCAGGCACTTCGACACCGTGGCGCGCACTTCGCGCATCAGCGGCAGGTCCTCGGCCAGCGGCTGGTCGGTACGCTCCAGTACCGCCACGCCCTTCTTGCCCTTGATGATCGCGCCGAGCAGGTCGCCCGGGAAGGGGCGGAACATGGTGATGTCCACCACGCCGACTTTCAGCTTGCGTGTTTGGCGCAGGTAATCGGCGACCGCCTCGGCCTGCACGATCATGCTGCCCATGCCGACGATCAGGTAATCGGCGTCCTCCGTGCGATAGCCCTCCACGCGCTGGTAGCGGCGGCCGGTGAGTTCCGCATACTCCGCCATGCAGCGCTCGGTGATCGCCTCGATGTGGTCGAAGAAGTACGGCCGCTGTCCGGCCACTGCCTGCATGTAGGCATCCTGGTTCTGCACCGAGCCGGAAAGCAGCGGCACATCCACATCCCAGATCGCCGGCACGCGGCGGCGCTTCGGGCCGTAGAGCATCGCCTGGGCCGGCGTCGGCGTGTCGATCAGGTCGTCCGGCTTGCCGAGGTACTCGGCCACCAGTTCGCGCTCGGGCAGGCGCACCGACTCGATCAGGTGCGTGGTGAGAAAGCCGTCCTGGCCGATGATGGCCGGCGTCAGCGAGAGCTCCGCCACCTTGCGCCCGATCAGGTTGAGGTCGGCCGCGCCCTGGGCATCCTTCGCCATGACCTGGATGAAACCGGTGTCGTCCACGCAGTGGTAATCGTCGTGGCCGCAATGCACGTTGAGGCTGGCCTTGGTGATGGCGCGGCAGCCCATGTTGAGCACATACGGCAGCCTTTTGCCGACAGCGGCATAGAGCGATTCATGCATGAAGGCCACACCCTGCGCCGAGGAGAAGTTGGTGGCACGCAGGCCCGCCATCGACATGCCGGCTGTGACGCCGGCGGCGGCGTGCTCCGATTCAGGCTCGATGAAGATCAGCGGCCGGTCGGAAATGTTCAGGTGCCCCTGCGCCACGGCCTCGGCCCAGTACTCGCCCATCTGCGTCGAGGGCGTGATGGGATAGGCGCCGGCGGCATCCGAGGCTTCGCGCTCGACATGGATGACGGCGGTATTGCCGTCCACCGCGTCGCGCACGCCCGGGTACTTGACCTTCGTCTTGTCCTTGCCGGCGCCGGGGCCGGATTCGAAGAGTTTGTATTCCATCAGTTTTTTCAGCATGTCAGCACCTCATGCACCTATCAGGGGAAGTTGGTTCTGGCGCAGGATCCTCTTCGACTCCACGCCTTTGACTGGGGTATTCGGGTTGTCGAACCACACGAGCGCGCCGGTCGGGCAGCGTTCGATGGCCTTCCTGGCAGCGCGATCGTTCTGTGCGTAATCGATCACGGCCAGGTTGTTCTCGAGTTTCATCACGCTGGGCGCGGCATCCACGACGCACTTGCCGCAGGCGGTGCAGGCCACCTCGCAGCTCGCTTCGGCGGTATCGCCGTCGGCGAGGTTCTTGCAGGCCATCCACAGCTTGCGCGAGACGGGTTCCAGCGTGAAAAGCGCTTTCGGGCAGACTTCGACGCAGTCGTTGCAGGCGGTGCACTTGTCGGCATCCACCACCGGCAGGCCGTGGGCATCCATGTGGATGGCGTCGGAGCCGCACACGGTGGCGCAATCGGCCAGCCCGAGGCAGCCCCAGGCGCAGTCCTTGCCGCCACCGCTGACAACGGCCGCAGCGCGGCAGGTCGACAGGCCGGCATAGCGGGCGCGCATGAAGGCCACATGCCGGCCGCCGGCACAGGCCAGGCGCGCCACGCGCTTTTCCACAGAGCCGGCGTCGACACCGAGCAACTCGGCAATCACGCCGTTCTGCGCCGGCGCGTTCACGGTGCATTGCGCGGGCATCACCTCGCCGGCGACGACCTTCTCGGCGAAGTTGCGGCAGCCGGCCATTCCGCAGGCGCCGCAATTCGATTTCGGCAACAGTTCCTCGACCTGCTCGATGCGCGGATCCTCGAAGACATACAGGCGCCGGTTGGCGAAGGCGATCACGCCTGCCAGGACGACGCCCAGCAACGCCATGAATATTCCGGCGTATGCAAGTTGCGTCATCGATCCGAAGCTGCCCATCTCAATCCTTCAAGGTTAAAATAACCATGTCAAGACCAGGGTCTGGAGGCCATGCGAACGCACCAGGCGCATGCTGGGCAAAAAAAAGACTCTGGAATCTGATGGCGCCGGGCCACGGCCTTGCGGGCCATGGGGACGACAGCCATTCACGGGGCAGCCGGAGATCGAATCCGGCTAACAGGACGACCTGGCGGGTGTGCCAGGCCGGGTGAAACGCAAACAACGTTGTTACGAAATTTGCGCTCGTGCGGAATGAAGTATAGGAACTGTGTGGCGATGCAACAAGCAAGTCTTATATATAACCATCCAAAGTTTTCCTTATACGTGACTAAGGGTTAGTCTGATATCTCGCATTGCAAAACGGTGTTTCCCATCATGGAAGAAAAACGCTTCTGCGCCGCAGCATCACCCGTTCGCTAATTGATTGGGCTACCTATAATTAAAAAGAGGCTTGATTCCGCCCGCATTCGCTCAATTTGCATAACTATGAACGCATCCATGCATATCCGCCCCCCCGCCGTCGCCGGCATGTTCTACCCGGCCGACGCGGTTGTGCTTGCCCGTGAGATTCGCGGCTACCTCGCTGCCGTCCCGGCCAGGCAGGCCGCCGTCCCCAAAGTGCTGATCGTGCCGCACGCCGGCTACGTCTATTCCGGCGCGGTCGCCGCGCACGCCTACGCTCTGCTGGCGCCGGTTCGCGCGACGATCCGCCGCGTGGTGCTGCTCGGCCCGGCGCACCGCGTACCGATCCGCGGCTTGGCCCTGCCCGTTGCCGAGGCCTTTGCCACGCCGCTTGGCAGCGTGCGCATCGATGCCGAGGGCGCCACCGCCGCGCTGAAACTGCCGCAGGTATCCGCCAGCGACGTGGCGCACAACCTGGAACACTCGCTGGAAGTGCAGGTGCCCTTCCTGCAGAGCGTCCTCGACGACTTCACCCTGCTGCCCTTTGCCGTCGGCGCGGTTTCGCCCGCACAGGTGGCCGAGGTGCTCGATCTCCTCTGGGGCGGGGCGGAAACGCTGATCCTCATCAGCTCCGACCTCTCGCATTTCCACAAATACGCCACGGCGCAGGGCATCGACAACGGCACGGTGAAGGACATCCTCGCCTTTGAGACGTCCATCGCCCATGAACAGGCCTGTGGCGCGACGCCGATCAACGGCCTCCTGCTCTGCGCGAAGCGGCGCGGCCTCAGCATCGACCTGCTCGACCAGTGCAACTCCGGCGACACCGCCGGCGACCATTCCCGCGTCGTCGGCTACGCCTCCTTCGCCCTGTCGGAACCCGCTCATGAACGAAACTGAGCTGGGCAACATACTCCTCAACCTGGCACGCGCCGCCATCGGCGAGAAGCTCGGCCAGCCGTCGCAGGCCGCCGCGCCCCACGACCTGCTGCACCAGCCCGGCGCCACCTTCGTCACGCTGATGCTGCAGGGCCAGTTGCGCGGCTGCATCGGCACGCTGGAGGCGCACCGCCCGCTCGCGCTGGACGTGCGCGAGAACGCCCTCGCCGCCGCCTTCCGCGACCCGCGCTTCCAGCCGCTGGTGCTTGAGGAATTCGAGTCCGCCTCGGTCGAGGTGTCGCTGCTCACGCCGCCCGCGCCGATGGCCTTCAGTGACGAAGCCGACTTCATGGCTCAGCTGCGCCCCGGCGAGGACGGCATCGTCTTCCAGTTCGGACATCACCGCAGCTCCGTCCTGCCGCAGGTGTGGGAAAGCCTGTCCGACCCGCTCCTGTTCATGCAGCAATTGAAGCGCAAGGCCGGCCTGCCGCCCAACTTCTGGGCCGCCGAAGTGACCGTCTCGCGCTACACGGTGTCGAAATGGAAGGAAGCCCGGTGAACCACCCCGATAGGGGTAGAGATGAGCGCTCGCCCACCCCTCCCTCCGAACCGTGCGTGCGGTTCTCCCGCACACGGCTCTCCAGTCGGTGGTTTCAACATCGTGATTGGCTCGCCAAGATATGAGCTCCAGCCAAAGTGAAGA
>CAMTUN010000036.1:0-7941 GCA_947084915.1 uncultured beta proteobacterium
CCCCCTTACCCATCCACTACCGCAGACTTATCCACGGCGCCGGGCGCCGGCGGTCCCTCTATGACCAGAGGTGACCGGCGCGGTGGATAAGTCGTGTTCAGCGCGCGGGGGGGGGGAGGCGTCCATACCATTTCTCCTTTGTTGGATGCGCCTATTTTTAACCCCTCAGTGGCTCACCACGTGAGCTTGGCTGAGGCACCTTGCTAATCAGGAACTTATGGGTTGTCGTACCAGTGAGGCGTGGGCGCCCCTGTCATTGCTGCAACTACTCCACGCGAACCCAGGTCTGGGTGCGTCCGATGAACAGGACGGAGCCGCGCATTTCGAGTTTCTTGCCGCCTTCGATGACGGTTACCTTGGCGTTGTAGGTCTTGCCATTGGCCGGATCGAGGATGCTGCCGCCGGTATAGACGCCATCGCCGTCCTTCTTCAAACCGGTCAGGATAGTCATGCCGATCACCGGTTTGCCCTTGCGTGGATCATCGCTGGCGCATTCATCGATACGCTCGCGGCAAACAGCGCGATACAGAGGCGGAATGGCAGTGATGGCATGGGGGGTCTCCTTGAATGGTTTTTTTATTGCGAGCCAATTGTAGCGAACAAAGCCATGCCGCTCACGGCATCGCTTCGAGCATCTCCGTATCCTCGTGCCGGTAGGCCGGGCTGCAGGAGCAGAGAATCTTCAGCGGCTGCGCGCCGGTCGCCTCGATGCAGTGCGGCATGCCGGGCGGAATCAGCGCCGTGTCGCCGGGACTGACTTTTATCTTCTCGCCGCCGAGCGTCAGGAGTCCTTCACCTGCGGTGATGTGGTAAAGCTCCTCGCTCGTCAGATGACGGTGCAACAGCGTCCGTTTTCCGGGCGCAACAATGGCTTCGGCCAGGCTCTGCTTGCGGTTGCCGTGCTGTTCAGGATGCATCAGTTCGCGGATTTCCGAGCCATCCTTGGTCACGTAGGCCGCGATGTCGGCAAGGCGGGTTTTCAATGCCATGGCTTTCTCAACCCTCAGCGGCTTTCTGCAGCCTCGCGCTTCTGTTCCGCCAGTCTGGCCGCCTCGTCCAGCCTGCCCTGCACCTGCACGGGGGCGGTCTTCGCCTGCTCAGCCTCCCTGGCCTTGGCGGCACCGACGGTTGCGGCGACGGTAGCGGTTTCTGAGACGCCGCAGCCGACAAGGGCCACGGCAACGACGGCAAGCAGCAATGACAGGATTTTCAAGACGGTTTCCTTTCAGACAACAGGGCAATCACTTCCTCATCCTCCACCTGGCCGAAGTCTGCGTAAAACTGCCCGACAGCCCGGAAGGATTCCGGGGCGTAGAGGCACACGACTTCATCCGCCTGCTCGCCGACCTTCTCCAGCGTATCCGGCGGCGCCACCGGCACGGCGCAAATCAGCTTTTGCGGCCGGCGCTGGCGCAGGGCATGCAGGGCGGCGATCATGGTCGAGCCGGTGGCCAGCCCATCGTCGATGACGATAACAATGCGCCCCTGCGGATCGATGGGCGGATGCAACGGCGAATACTGGGCACGGCGCTTGCGGATGGTCTCCAGCTCGCGCGCCTTGACGCGCTCGATGTATGCGGCATCGGCCCCGACGCTGGCGGCGTAGGGGCCAAGATAGGCCCAACCGGTCTCGTCGACAGCGCCAATGGCGAATTCCGGATTGCCGGGGGCGCCGAGCTTGCGCACCAGCACCACGTCGAATTCGCCCTCCAGTTCTTCGGCGACGCGCTTCGCCATCGGCACGGCGCCGCGCGGAATGGCGAGCACGAGCGGATGCCGGCCCTTGTAGGCGGCGAGTTTGTCGGCCAGCTGCTGCGCCGCCTGTTCCCTGTCGCGGAAGATCATGGCTCCACCTTAGCCTCGCCCGGATTGCCTGTCCAGACCGGTATAATTCCTCCTTTGAAAAGCCGTCCTCCGCAAGCCTATCCCATCGTTTCCGAATGACTGAAGCATCCCCTGCGCTTCTGCCGCAGTTGCCCGCTTTGCCGAAGCCCGGTGCGCGCCTCGACCTGCCCGCGCTGGCGGGCTCGGCCGACGCCCTGGCGCTGGCGCAGGCCGCCGGCAGCGGCCGCATGCTGGCGGTGGTCACGGCGAACCCGCTTGACGCCCAGCGCCTGCAGGAGGAGATCGCCTGGTTCGCACCGCAATTGCGCGTGCACCTGCTGCCGGACTGGGAGACCCTGCCCTACGACACCCTCTCGCCGCACCACGACCTGGTCTCCGAGCGCCTGGCGACGCTCTACGAGATCAGCCGCGGCGCCTGCGACATCGCGCTCATCCCGGCTACCACAGCCCTGCACCGCCTGCCGCCCGCCGAATATCTGGCGGCGCACACCTTCTTTCTCAAGCAGGGCGCGCGCCTCGACGTGGCGGGCCTGCGCGACCAGCTGACGCTGGCCGGCTACCAGCACGTCACCCAGGTCGTCTCGCCGGGCGAATACAGCGTGCGCGGCGGCCTCATCGACCTCTTCCCGATGGGTTCTGCGCTGCCCTTCCGCATCGAGTTGTTCGACGACGAAATCGAGACCCTGCGCAGCTTCGACGTCGATTCGCAGCGCACGGTCTACCCAGTGCCGGAGATCCGCCTGCTGCCGGCGCGCGAATTCCCGCTCGACGACGCCGGCCGCACGCACTTCCGCGGCCGCTACCGCGAGACCTTCGAGGGCGATCCGTCGCGCTCGCCGATCTACAAGGACGTCTCCAACGGCATCGCGCCGGCCGGCATCGAGTACTACCTGCCGCTCTTCTTTGATCGCACGGCGCTGATCTTCGACTACCTGCCGAAGGACACGGTGCTGTGCCTGCATCACGATGTACCTGGCGCGATCCGCGAATTCTGGGCCGACACGCAGTCGCGCCACCGCCTGCTCGGCGGCGACCGCAGCCGGCCCTTGCTGCCGCCGCAGGAGCTGTTCCTCTCCGACGAGCAGTTCTACGTTGCCGCCGCCGTCCTGGGGAGACTGACTTTCCCTGCCGGCGTAGCTGAAGCGAGCGCGCCGGCAGCACTGCTGCCCGACGTCGCCGTCGAACGCCGCGCCGACGATCCGCTGCATAAACTGAAAGCCTTCGCTTCAGGCTTTCCCGGCCGCATCCTGCTCCTGGCCGAATCGCCCGGCCGGCGCGAGACGCTGCTGCAATACCTTGGCGAATACGGGCTCACGCCTGCCCCCTGCGCCGACTTCGCCGCCTGCGTGGCGTCAACGGAAAAACTCGCGCTGGCGGTGGCTCCGCTCTCGGCGGGCTTCCTGCTGCCGCAGGACTGTCTTGCCGTCATCACAGAAAACGAGCTCTACGCCGCCACCGCGCGGCCGCGCGGACGCAAGACCGACGCCCGCCGCGCCAGCCTCGAAGGATGGCTGCGCGACCTCACCGAACTGAAGATCGGCGACCCGGTGGTGCACGAGAGCCACGGCATTGGCCGCTATCACGGACTGGTGCATCTCGACCTCGGCGAGGGCGAGACGGAGTTCCTGCATCTGGAGTACGCCGGCGGCGACAAGCTCTACGTGCCGGTTTCGCAACTGCACCTCATCTCGCGCTACAGCGGCGCCGAGCCGGAACTGGTCGAACTGCACAAGCTCGGCACCGACCGCTGGGACCGCGCCAAGCGCAAGGCCGCGCAGCAGGTGCGCGACACCGCGGCGGAGCTGCTTGCCCTCTACGCTAGGCGCGCGGCGCGCCAGGGGCATGCCTTCAGCTTCAGGGAGCACGACCTGGAGGCCTTCGCCGACGGCTTCGGCTTCGAGGAAACACCCGACCAGGCCGCCACCATCGCCGCCGTCCTCGACGACATGAAGTCCGGCAGGCCGATGGACCGCCTGGTGTGCGGCGACGTCGGTTTCGGCAAGACCGAGGTGGCGTTGCGTGCCGCCTTTGCCGCCGTGATGGACGGCAAGCAGGTGGCGGTCCTGGCGCCAACCACGCTGCTGGCCGAGCAGCACTTCAACACCTTCTCCGACCGCTTCGCTGACTGGCCCGTCAGGATCGTCGAACTGTCGCGCTTCAGGAGCGCCAAGGAACAAGCGGCCGCCCTGCAGCAGCTTGCGGAAGGCAAGGTGGACATTGCCATCGGCACGCATCGCCTGCTGCAGAAGGACGTCAAATTCGCCCGCCTCGGCCTCGTCGTCATCGACGAGGAACACCGCTTCGGCGTGCGGCAAAAGGAGGCGCTGAAGGCACTTCGCGCCGAGATCGACGTGCTGACGCTGACCGCCACGCCGATCCCGCGCACCCTCGGCCTGTCGCTGGAGGGGCTGCGCGATTTCTCCGTCATCGCCACCGCGCCGCAGAAGCGGCTGGCCATCAAGACCTTCGTCGTGCGCTGGTCGGAGGGCATCGTACGCGAGGCCGTGCTGCGCGAGTTCAAACGCGGCGGCCAGGTGTATTTCCTGCACAACGAGGTGGACACCATCGAGACCATGCGCGCGCGCCTGGAAAAGCTGCTGCCCGAGGCGCGCATCGTCGTCGGCCACGGCCAACTGCCGGAGCGCGAACTGGAGCGCGTCATGCGCGAATTCACCCAGCAGCGCCACAATCTGCTGCTGTGCACGACCATCATCGAGACCGGCATCGACAACCCGCACGCCAACACCATCATCATCCACCGCGCCGACAAGTTCGGCCTGGCGCAGTTGCACCAATTGCGCGGGCGCGTCGGCCGCTCGCACCACCAGGCCTACGCCTACCTGCTCACCGACGCCAATGCCAAGCCCAGCGCCCAAGCGCAGCGCCGGCTGGAGGCGATCCAGGCCATGGAGGAGCTCGGCTCCGGCTTCTTCCTCGCCATGCACGATCTGGAGATCCGCGGCGCCGGTGAGGTGCTCGGCGAGGCGCAGAGCGGCGAGATCCAGGAGATCGGCTTCAATCTCTACACGACCATGCTCAACGCCGCCGTGCGCGCCTTGCAGGACGGCCGCGAGCCGGACCTGACGCAGCCGCTCGGCATTACTTCCGAGATTAATCTGCATGCGCCGGCGCTGCTGCCCAGCGACTATTGCAGCGATGTGCACGAGCGCCTGACGCTGTACAAGCGCCTCGCCAACTGCGACAGCGAGGAGGAACTGCTGCATCTGCAGGAAGAACTCATCGACCGCTTCGGCGAGTTGCCGCCGCAGGCCCGTACCCTGATCGAGACCCATCGCCTGCGCATCCTGGCCAAGCCGCTCGGCCTGGCCAAGATCGACGCCACCGAGGCCGTCATCAAGCTGCAGTTCGTCCCCAATCCACCCATTGACCCGGCGCGCATCATCGAGCTGGTGCAGAAGGACCGCCGCTGGAAGCTGGCCGGGCCGGACAAGCTCGCCGTAGCCCGGGAAACCGCCACCCTGCCCGAGCGGGCGGTGGCAATCCGTGAGATCATTTCATTATTGAACCACCCCGTTTCACATTCCAGAAAATAGTCATGACCCAGCAACCGCTAGAAAACGTCCGCGTCGGCGCCTTCGACCTGATGCCCTCGCCCGAGGAAATCCATGCCCGCGTGCCGCTCTCCGAAAAGGCCTCCGACAGCGTCTTCGCCGGCCGCGAGATCATCAAGGCCATCCTCGACCGCAAGGATCCGCGTATCTTCGTCGTCGTCGGCCCCTGCTCCATCCACGACCCCGTCGCCGGCTACGACTACGCCCAACGCCTGAGGAAGCTGGCCGACGAGGTGAGCGACACGCTGGTCCTCGTCATGCGCGTGTATTTCGAGAAGCCGCGCACTTCGACCGGCTGGAAGGGCTACATCAACGATCCCTACATGGACGATTCCTTCCACATCGAGGAAGGCATGGAGAAGGCGCGCGCCTTCCTCCTCAAGGTGACCGAGCTCGGCCTGCCGACGGCGACCGAGGCGCTCGACCCCATCGCACCACAGTATCTCGGCGACCTGATCGCCTGGACAGCCATCGGCGCGCGCACATCCGAGTCGCAGACGCACCGCGAGATGTCATCGGGGCTCTCCACCCCGGTCGGCTTCAAGAACGCCACCGACGGCGACATCACGCCTGCCATCAATGCCATCAAGTCGGCCGCCAGCCCGCACAGTTTCCTCGGCATCAACATGCAGGGGCGCAGCGCCATCGTGCGCACGCAGGGCAACCCCTACGGCCACGTCGTGCTGCGCGGCGGCGACGGCCGCTCGAACTTCGACACGGTCAGCGTCTGCATGGTCGAGCGCGCGCTGGCCAAGGCCGGCATCAAGCAGAACATCGTGATCGACTGCTCGCACGCCAATTCGCTGAAAGACCCCGCGCTGCAGCCGCTGGTCCTGTCCGACTGCGTGCACCAGATCCGCGAAGGCAACCAGTCCATCGTCGGCATGATGCTGGAGAGCAACATCGAGGCCGGCAACCAGCCGATCCCGGCGGATCTCTCCCAGCTGAAATACGGCCTGTCCGTCACCGACGCCTGCATCGACTGGCCCACCACCGAAGCCGTCCTGCGCAAGGCGCGCACCGTCCTCAAGGACATCCTGCCGCAACGCAACGCCTGATCCAGCAGAACGAACATGTCGCTCATCAAACCCTTCCGCGGCCTGCGCCCCGCGCCCGGCCGCGCTGCAGAAGTCGCCGCCCCGCCCTATGACGTCCTCTCCACCGACGAGGCGCGCCTCATTGTCCACGGGGGCGTCGAAGGCCGCCCGTGGAGTTTCCTTCACATCTCCAAGGCCGAGATCGACCTGCCGCCGGAAACCGACCATTACTCGCCGCAGATCTACGTCAAGTCGCGCGAGAACTTCGACCGCATGATCGCCGAGGGTGTGCTGCGGAAGGACCAGGCGCCCTGCTATTACGCCTACCGCCTGGTCATGGGCGATCACGTCCAGACCGGACTGGTCGCCGCAGCCTCGGTGGCCGACTACGATACCAACCGCATCCGCAAGCACGAGTTCACACGGCCGGACAAGGAAGACGACCGCGTGCACCAGATCGAGGCGCTGAACGCGCAGACCGGGCCGGTGCTGCTCGCCCACCCGGACGCGCCGGAAGTGGATGCCCTCCTGGCGCAGGCGACGGTCGGCGAACCGGATGCCGACGTGACGGCTGACGACGGCATCCGCCACATGCTCTGGGTGATCCGCGATGCCGCCGTGCTGCAGCGGCTGACTTTGGCCTTCGACGCCATGCCGGCGCTCTACATCGCCGACGGCCATCATCGTTCGGCCGCCGCCTCGCGCGTGGCCGCCGCACGCAACGCGAAGAATTCACATCCCACCGGCGAGGAGGATTACAACTACTTCCTCTCGGTCATCTTTCCCCACCACCAGATGCGCATCATGGATTACAACCGGGTGGTGAAGGACCTGAACGGCCTCAGCACGATGGGTTTCCTGGCGCGCATCGCCGAGCGGTTCACGGTGACGGTGAGCCCGCCACGCGTGCGTCCGGCGAAAGTCGGGGATTACGGCCTTTACCTTCCGCGGCAGTGGTACCGGCTAAGCATCCGTCCGCATCTGATCCCGGTCGACGATCCCGTCGCGCGCCTGGACGTCAGCCTCCTGTCGGAGAACCTGCTCGGGCCGGTGCTGGACATCAAGGATCTGCGCCGCGACAAGCGCATCGACTTCGTCGGCGGCGTCCGCGGCCCGGAGGAACTGGAACGCCGTGTCGACAGCGGCGAAATGGCAGCCGCCTTCGCCCTCCACCCAACCGAAATGACCGACCTGATGGCCGTGGCCGACGCGGGCGAGGTGATGCCGCCGAAGTCCACCTGGTTCGAGCCCAAACTGGCCGACGGGCTGGTGTCGCACGTGCTGGATTGAAACGGCTTGTCATTCCCGCGCAGGCGGGTATCCAGAAGCATTCCGAAATCAAATCAATGGATTCCCGCGTTCGCGGGAATGAGTGCGCCTGTGAAGGCGCGATAACCGCATGGTGGAAGTCCGTGCCGGGGCAAGCCAAGACCCCGAAGCTGAAGGTAACTGCGTCGCTGCGAAGCGGGGTGGAGAGCAACCGGAAG
>CAMTUN010000037.1:0-45076 GCA_947084915.1 uncultured beta proteobacterium
CCTGACTTTGACACCGCCAAGTAACACGCTCCTCGGAAAGCCGCATGGCGCAAGGCATTCGGCGAGGAGGCCGAAATCGGTGTGTATCTAGGCGGGGAAGGCGCTCAATCGAGATTCAGGATTGGCTTTGGCGGCTTGATTATCAATGCCTTCAATCGCTTAGCGGCATCTGCCGAAGGCTCTGTGACCTGCCAGACGCGACCGTTGGGGCTGGACAATAGCGCCAACTGGATGCGCTTCAGATCATCGCGGATATTGCGCCAGGTATCCTGACAGGCGTGCTCGATGGTGCGCTCAAGCAACAGAGACAGGACCGTGATGGCGATGTGGGCATGAATGCGGTGGGGCGCCCAGTGGAACACCGGACGCATCTTCAAACCACTCTTCATCGTCCGCCAGGCTTCTTCCACCCGCTGCTGCTGTTTGTAACCCAGCGCCATGTCTTCGGCCGTCAGCGTGTCGTCGTTGCTATGCACCACGAATTTGCCGTCGAAGCGTTCCAGTTCGGCGATCGCCTGGCGGTCGATCGCCAGTCCCCGTTTCGTTTCCTTCAGCAGGCGCCCGTAGCGGGCGCTGGTGCGCAAGGCGCAAACCCGTTTCGTGTGGCTCACTTTCGCCAGATCGGACAGGCTGGCCAGCTCCGCCTCCAGTTCGTTCAGCAGTTCCTCCCGATGCGCCTTCTGGCGCTTGGCTTCCAGCGGATTGAAGCAGACCGCATAGCGCCGCCGCCGCTCCCCCTCGCCGACGATGACTTCCTTGACCTCCAGATTCTCGGCAACCGTGCGGTAGCGTCCCGGACGTGACAACACCTCCTCGGTGACTTCGTCGCCGCGGCGCATCGGCATCGCCAGCAGGTACTTGCCGCCGCCCTTGGATAGCGCCTGCAAGTTGGCTTGCGAGACCATTCCGGCATCGCCGACGAAGAGACAGCGGGTGAGCTGCCAACCGCGCAGGTCTTCCTTGACCTTCGCAACCGTGGTGACATCGACCGTGTTGCCGGGAAACACCCAGTGGCGCACCGGAAATCCGTCGCGGGTGACGGCCATGCCGACCACGATCTGCGGCGCGTCGCTGCGACCGTTCTTGCTGTGCCCGCGCTTGCGGGGCGCGGCATAGGCCTTCTTGCCCGCCAGTGCGCTGCCGTGAACCTGGCCGTTCTTGTCGCCCTCATCTTCCTCGTCGGTTTCGAAGTGCAGCGAGGTGGTGTCGTAGAAGATCACATCGACGTCGAGATTGAGCAGGTCGGCCACCCGGTGGAAGATGGCTTGCTCGATGGCTTCCTTGTTCGCTTCCAGGAAGTCCATGGCGCGGTAAAGCTGGTGCAGTTTCAGTCCCTGCGTCCCGTCGATATGGGCGTCTTCCTTCAGCCACTGTTCATGACAGTAGAGTTTCGAGGCCGGGGCGCAGGCGCGATTGGCGACCAGGGCGAACAGGGCGCGCTCGACGTCGAACCCGAGCTGTCGCGCGCCGGCCTGCTGCCGCACGATGGCGTCGATGCCGAGTTGCTTCCAGATGGCTTCGAGGACGTAGAGGTCGCCGTAGGGCCAGGCGCAGATCAGGCGCCAGTCGCCGCCGGCGCCGACGATCTCTTCCGGCGAGCATCGGCGCAGGATGCTCTTGGCCAGCCGGCGCAGGCGCTCGATGGCTTCGGGGTCGTCGGCGCGCCCGCAGTTATGCACGATGCTGGCTTGTGATCTTCCCTTGGCGGCATCCCAGACGTTCTCCGCCAGTTGCAGGTAGGTCACGACGCTGCCATCCGCCCGCCGTTGTTTGCTCTCGCGTAGGTACATGCCCCCTATGGTAGAGGCTTTCAGGGGGCAATATCAACAATCCATGTATCTAGGGTTTTGGCGACTTGACGCTCGGAAACCCGCGCCGTTGCTGGGGGTCAGTGAAAAATGTGTCTAGAAAGTGTCAAAGTCGGGCGTCGCGCTCGGCGAGAAAGAGGTGGTTGGCTTCGATGCGCGTGCCGTGCGGCGCGAGGATCACGCTGCGCTCGATGACGTTCTGCAGCTCGCGGATGTTGCCCGGCCAGCCGTAGGAGAGCAGCGCCCGCTTCGCCTTGTCGGTGAAGCCGCGCAGCTTCTTGCCGTGCAATGCCGCGTATTTTTCCAGGAAGGCCTTCGATAGCGGCGAAATGTCCTCGTTGCGATCGCGCAACGGCGGGATGAGGATCTGATAGGCGTTCAGGCGGTAGTACAGGTCGAGGCGGAAACTGCCGTCCTTGACCAGCTTCGACAGGTCGGCATTGGTGGCGGCGACGACGCGCACATCCACTTTGCGCGGCTTCTGGTCGCCGAGGCGCTCGATCTCGTGTTCCTGCAGCACGCGCAGCAGCTTGGCCTGGGCCGAGAGCGGCAGGTCGCCCACTTCGTCGAGGAACAGGGTGCCGCCGTCGGCGCGCTCGAAGCGGCCGGGGCGCGAGGACTGTGCGCCGGTGTAGGCGCCCTTTTCCACGCCGAAGAGTTCGGACTCGACCAGGTCCTGCGGGATCGCCGCGCAGTTCACCGCGACGAAGGCCTTGCCGGCGCGCGCGCTCATCTCGTGCAGGCAGCGCGCGAAAACCTCCTTGCCGACGCCCGTTTCACCGAGCAGCAGCACCGGAATCTGGCTGCCCGCCGCCTGCTTGAGCAGGCCGTAGGCGGAGCGAAAGCCGGGCGAGACGCCGATCATGTGCTGGGGCAGGGTTTCGTTGCCGCCGATGGAAGAGCGCAGATGCGTCACCTGGGTCTGCAGTTCGAGCAGCTGGTCGGCGATGGATTCCGGGTTGAAAAAGCGCATGTGCGCCTCGGCGTCCTCCCACTCCTCGATGGGTTTGCCGACAATGCGGCAGTTCTCGGCGCCGGCGCCGACGCATTCAACCTCCTTGTAGAGGACGCGCTGCCCCATGAAGGCCGAGGTGTAACCGGATGCGTAGCCGATCTGCGTCCAGCATACCGGCTCATTGTGGATGCCGAAGTAGTGGCGGTGCCACTGCCCCTCCCAGGAGTTCTCCCAGAGGAATTCGCCGTAGAACTGGCCGCGCGGCCGGTCCATCTCCAGGCGGATCGGCGTCACGCGCACGATGCCTTCCAGGGTGTGCAGCTTCGGCCCGGTCATGAAGGCTTCCATGTCGTCGGTGTTCTGCGCCTGCTTGCGCGCCAGCTCCGCATCGCGCATGCCCGAAGCGTAGCCCATGCGCGTGAGCAGCCCGCGCGCGCGCTCCATGCCGAGGGTGTCGATGAGTTCCTTGCGCAGCAGCGCCTGTGCTTCGGCATGAACCAGCAGCATGCGATGTTCGTTCAGCCAGATCTGGCCGGTCTCGGCGCAGAAACGGACATGGGACCGCATATCGTCGTCCGCCGCCTTGGCAGCGGGTACCAGTTTGCGCATTTTTCTCCTCCTTGCATCTCGGTCGCGCCATTTTTATCAAATGGTGAAGTGGCGCTGGCCGGACATTCCCTTGCTCAACCCCCAATACCTGGGGTTTTGGGGTTGGATGTTATCAATTCGACAAATCCTACGCTTAACTTCGGGAATAATTGATCAAATCATCAAGCGCTGCGAGCCTATAAGGTCTGGCTCGGGGTGCTGCTCTGCAACACCGCGCCGCCAAGGCGCCGCCTGAATGCCTGTCGTTTCCCCATTCAAACCGCAGATGAACCCATAACCTATGCGGCATGTTGCGCCGCACATGGCACATCGCTTGCAATAACCCTCCCACGCATAGCCGGCGCACAAAGCATGCCCGGCAAAGAGAGTCAAAGAAGGTTCGTATCCAAACGATCACCGACTTGAGGAGAAAACGCCATGAAGTTTCCCGTTCCGCACGACGTTAAGGCCAAGACGATTCCCGGTACTGAAGGCTGGGAGCGCATGTATCCGTACCAGTATCAGTTCGTCACCGACGATCCCGTTCGCAACCAGTACGAGAAGGAAACGTTCTGGTTTTACGACGGCCTGCATTATCCCGAGCCGCTGTATCCCTTCGACACCATCTGGGACGAGGCCTGGTTCCTCGCGCTGTCGCAGTACAACAACCGCATCTTCATGGTGCCGCCGGTGCGCGGCGTCGATCACCGCATGATCAACGGCTATGTCTACATCTCGCCGGTGCCGGTGAAGAACCCGGAGGAGATCGGCAGCCGCGTGCCGCACTTCATGGAGCGCGCCGGACACTACTACAAGAACTGGGATGCGCTGGAGGCCAAGTGGAAGGTGAAGATGGAAGCCACCATCCGCGAACTCGAGGCGCTGGAGATCCCGCGCCTGGCCGACATGGAAGACATTTCCGTGGTCATGGACGCGCTCGGCGAATCCAAGGGCTATCACCTGCTGAAGAACTACGATGACCTGATCAACCTCGGCATCAAGTGCTGGCAGTACCACTTCGAGTTTCTCAACCTCGGCTATGCCGCCTACGTCTTCTTCCTCGACTTCGTGCAGAAGCTCTTCCCGAGCATCCCGGCGCAGCGCGTGACGCAGATGATCTCCGGCATCGACGTCATCATGTATCGCCCCGACGAAGAGCTGAAGGGGCTCGCCAAGAAGGCCATCGAGCTGGGCGTGGATGCGGCGGTCTGCTTCAGCCAGGAATGGACCGAAGTCGAGGCGGGGCTGAAGAAGCTGCCCAAGGGCGTCGAATGGCTGACCTCGCTGACCCTGTCGCGCGAGCCCTGGTTCAATGTGTCCACCGGCACCGGCTGGTTCCACCATGATCGTTCCTGGAACGACCAGATGAACGTGCCGCTGTCCGGCATCCAGACCTATATCGGCAAGCTCAAGCAGGGCGTCAGCATCGAGCGTCCGACCGAGAAGGTCTGCGCCGAGCGCGACCGCATCACCGCCGAGTATCGCGGCCTGATCGAGAAGGAAGAGGACCGCAAGCAGTTCGACGAACTGCTCGGCTGCGCCAAGACGGTGTTCCCCTACGTCGAGAACCATCTGTTCTACGTCGAGCATTGGTTCCACTCGGTGTTCTGGAACAAGATGCGCGAAGTCGGCGCCATCCTGGCCGAGCACGGCATCATCAAGGACGTCGAGGATGTCTGGCTGCTGCGTCGTGACGAGATCAAGCAGGCGTTGTGGGATGTCGTCACCGCTTGGGCCACCGGTGTTACGCCGCGCGGCACGCAGACCTGGCCGAAGGAAGTCGAGTGGCGCAAGGGCGTCATGCAGAAGTTCAAGGAGTGGAGTGCGCCGCCCGCCATCGGCACGGCGCCGGAGGTCATTCAGGAACCCTTCACCATCGTGCTGTGGGGCGTCACCAACAAGTCGCTGGGTGACTGGGCCGCGGTGCAGGAGGTCAAGGATCCGAGCACCATCACCGAGTTGAAAGGCTTTGCCGGCAGCCCAGGTATTGCCGAGGGTCGGGCGCGCGTCTGCAAGACGGTAGCGGAGGTGGGTCAATTGCAGGAAGGGGAGATCCTGGTGGCGCCGACGACTTCTCCGTCGTGGGCGCCGGCATTCGCCAAGATCGGAGCCTGCGTGACCGATGTCGGCGGCGTGATGAGCCATGCTGCAATCGTCTGTCGCGAATACGGCATGCCGGCGGTGGTCGGCACCGGGCACGCGACGAAGGTCATCAAGACCGGCATGATGATCCGGGTCGATGGTTCCACCGGCGCCATTTCGATCTCACGCTGAGCGAAAAATGGCAAAGGCAGCAAAAGCAACACCAATCAGCGCGGACTCCGGGGTTGACACCCCGGAGTTGTGCTGGTTCGAAGATGTGTGCAAGGAGGATGTCGCGCTGGTCGGCGGCAAGTGTGCGTCGCTGGGCGAGCTCATCAACGCCGGCGTGCGCGTGCCGCCGGGCTTCGCCCTGACCACCCACGGCTACGCGCGCTTCATGCGCGACGCCGGGGTGAGCGGGGAGATTCCCGGCATGCTCAAGGGTGTCGGGCATGACGACCTCGATCATCTCGAATCGGCCAGCCGTGCGATCCGCGAGATGATCGAGGCGCATTCCTTCGCCTGGGAGCAGGAAGACGCCGTCGCCGAGTTTTATCGCAAGCTGTCGGTGCGCTGCATGGTGCCGGCGGTCCCGGTGGCGGTGCGCTCCAGCGCCACTGCCGAGGATTTGCCCGGTGCGAGTTTCGCCGGGCAGCAGGACACTTATCTGTGGATTCGCGGCGTGGATGATCTGCTGTTGCATGCCCGCCGTTGCATCTCCAGCCTGTTCACGGGACGGGCCATTGCTTATCGCATCAAGATGGGCTTCCCGCACGAGGAAGTGGCGCTCTCCGTCGGCTTCCAGAAAATGGCCAACTCCTACACCGCCGGGGTGATGTTCACGCTGCACCCGGCCAACGGCGACCGCTCCGTCATCGCCATCGACTCCAACTTCGGTTTCGGCGAGTCGGTGGTGTCGGGCGAGGTGACGCCGGACCACTTTGTGGTGAACAAGGTCGCCCTCGACATTATCGAGCGCACCATCTGCAGCAAGGAGATCACCTACACGGTGGATGCCAAGACGCAGAAGTCGGTGAAGATCGAGACGCCCTTCGAGCGGCAGAACGTGCAGTCCCTCATCGACGAGGAAATCATCGAGCTGGCGCGCATGGGAAAGTCCATCGAGAAGCACTACGGCCGGCCGATGGACATCGAGTGGGCGGTGGACAAGGACCTGCCCGCCGGCGGCAACATTTTCATCCTGCAGGCGCGTCCCGAAACCGTATGGAGCGCAAAGCGCCAGGCTGAGGCGGACGCTGCGCCGAAGGCGACCTCGGCGATGGATTACATCCTCTCCAGTCTGCTCACCGGAAAGAAGGTGTCTTAGTGGCATTCGCGGAACTCGATGGCCGTAAATCCCCCCCCATCCCCCCTTTGTAAAAGGGGGGCAAGGGGGGATTTCAACGGCCGTTCCAAGGGAAATGCCGGCATTCGTATAAACGAAACCCAATTAGCGAGAGCGCTCAAGTGATCGTACGCAACTGGATGCAGCACAATCCCAAGCTGGTGGACGGCGATACCCTCCTGTCCGAAGCCAAGCGGATTCTTTCCGAACACAACCTGCAGGCCCTGCCCGTCATCGAGGGCGGCCGCCTGCGCGGTGTGATCACGCGGGCGCATTGCCTGCAGGCGGCGCACTTCGTCGCCCGCACGCAGAGCGCCGACGAGTACAGCTTCTTCGCCAACCGCCTCAAGGTGAAGGACATCATGGTGCGCAACCCGGCAACGGTGTGCGCCACCGATACCATGGAGGACTGCCTGCGCCGCGGCCAGGAACTCGGCATTGCCCAGTTTCCGGTGATGGACGGCGGCCAGGTC
Source organism: uncultured beta proteobacterium (assembly GCA_947084915.1). Taxonomy (GTDB): domain Bacteria; phylum Pseudomonadota; class Gammaproteobacteria; order Burkholderiales; family Rhodocyclaceae; genus Desulfobacillus. The sequence goes on from CAMTUN010000037.1 coordinate 7,252, forward strand.
GTCGGCGTCATCTCCTCGAAAGAGATTTTCTCGCTCGCCGCCCACTTCCTTGGCGCCTGGGAGCGTCGCTCCGGCGTCACCCTCGGCCCGCTCGAGCTCAAGCCCGGCACCATCGGCCGCATCGCCGACCTGGTCGAGGGCGCCGGCGCCGAAGTGCAGGCGGTCTATCCCATCGCCCGCGGCGAAAACGGCGGCGAATGCCAGCCGCACCTGCGCAAGGTCATCGTCCGCTTCCACGCACCCGAAGTGAAGAAGGTGGTGGCCGTGCTGGAGGCGGCCGGTTTCCACGTCATCGAGTCGGTCGAAGCGCGGCGCGAAGAAACAACCAGTCACTGACCACAGGAGCCACAAAAATGGATCTGAGATATTTCATCAACCAGTGTGAGGCCGCCAACGAACTGAAGCGCGTCAAGGCCGAAGTCGATTGGAATCTGGAGATCTCCCACGTCTCCAAGCTCACCGAGGAGAAGAAGGGCCCGGCCTTGCTGTTCGAAAACATCAAGGGGTATTCCTCCCCCGTGTTTACCGGCGCGTTCGCCACCACCAAGCGCCTCGCCATCATGCTCGGGCTGCCGCACCACCTGACCATGTGCGAGTCGGCCCAGCAGTGGATGAAGAAGACCATCACATCCGAGGGCCTCATCAAGGCGAAGGAGGTCAAGGACGGCCCGATCCTGGAGAACATTCTCACGGGCGACAAGGTCGACCTCAACATGTTCCCGGTGCCGAAGTTCTTCCCGCTCGACGGCGGGCGCTATATCGGCACCATGGTGTTTCTGGTGCTGAAGGACCCCGAGACCGGCGAGACCAACCTCGGCACCTACCGCATGCAGATGCTCGACAACAAGACCTGCGGCGTGCAGATCCTGCCGGGCAAGCGCGGCGAGCGCATCATGAAGAAGTACGCCAAGATGGGCAAGAAGATGCCTGCCGCCGCGGTGATCGGCTGCGATCCGCTGATCTTCATGGCCGGCACCCTGATGCACAAGGGCGCCAACGACTTCGACATCACCGGCACGGTGCGCGGCCAGCCGGCGGAATTCCTCATGGCGCCGCTCACCGGTTTGCCGATACCGGCCGGCGCCGAAATCGTGCTCGAAGGCGAGATCGATCCGAACAACTTCCGGCCGGAAGGCCCTTTCGCCGAATACACCGGCTACTACACCGACGAGTTGCACAAGGTCATCAACAAGCCGGCGCTGGAAGTGAAGCAGATTCTCCACCGCAACAACCCGGTGCTGTGGGCCACCGGCCAGGGCCGCCCGGTGACCGACGTGCACATGCTGCTCGCCTTCACCCGCACCGCCACCCTGTGGACGGAACTGGAGAAAATGAGGATTCCCGGCATCAGTTCGGTCTGCGTTATGCCGGAATCTGCTGGCCGCTTCTGGGCGGTGGTGTCGATCAAGCAGGCCTATCCCGGCCATTCGCGCCAGGTCGCCGACGCGGTGATCGGCAGCAACACCGGCTCCTACGGCATCAAGGGCGTCATCACGGTGGACGAGGACATCATGGCCGACGACCTGCAGCGTGTTATGTGGGCGCTGTCCTGCCGCTACGATCCGCTGCGCGGCACCGAGATCATCAAGCGCGGCCGCTCGACGCCGCTCGATCCGGCGCTCGATCCGGATTCCAACAAGCTCATCACCTCGCGCATCCTGATGGACGCCTGCATTCCTTACGAGTGGAAGCAGAAGCCCGTCGAGGCGCGCATGGATGAGGCGATGCTGGAGAAGATCCGGGGTCGCTGGAGCGAGTACGGCATCGACTGAACAATCGTCATTCCCGCGCAGGCGGGAATCCATATAACGCCTGGATCCCCGCTTGCGCGAGGATGACGTGGCCTGAATAAGGAAGGGAAAAATGGAAAAAGCGAAAGACATCAAGCTGGTCATCCTCGACGTGGATGGCGTCATGACCGACGGGCGCATCATCATCGACGACAACGGCCTCGAGCAGCGCAACTTCGACATCAAGGACGGCTTTGGCGTGGTCGCGCTGCAGATGACCGGCGTCGACGTCGCCATCATCACCTCGAAGAAATCCGGCGCAGTGCGCCATCGCGCCGAGGAATTGAAGATCAAGCACTTCCACGAGGGCATCAAGAAGAAGACCGAACCCTACGAGGTCATGCTGAAGGAATTGAACATCACCGATGCGCAGGTGGCCTACGTCGGCGACGACCTGGTGGACCTGTCGATGATGAAGCGCGTCGGCCTGCCCATCGCCGTCGCCGACGCCGTGCAGGAGGTGAAGGACGCCGCCGAGTACGTGACGCAGGCACGCGGCGGCTACGGTGCCGTGCGCGAAGCGGCGGAGCTGATCCTCAAGACGCAGGGCAAGTGGGACAAGATTCTTTCGAAGATAGGTTAGGTATCAGCGTTGCGCAGTCCATTGCAGTCAATATCTATTCATACAGGAGCCAAACGTGTCGAAAATCAATGCACCGAGAAGTAATCGGGAGTTCATCGAGGCTTGCGTCAAGTCCGGTGACGCCGTTCGCATCAAACAGGAAGTGGATTGGGAAAACGAGGCCGGCGCCATAGTCCGGCGCGCATGCGAACTGGCGGCGCCGGCGCCTTTCATGGAGAAGATCAAGGACTATCCGGGCTTCTCCTACTTTGGCGCACCGCTATCGACCTATCGGCGCATGGCAATTTCCATGGGAATGGATCCGGATTCCTCATTGCCGGATATCGGCAAGGAATATGTCAAGCGCACAAATGGAGAGATCATTCCTCCGGTGGAGGTCGACCGGAAAGATGCGCCCTGCAAGGAGAACATCCTGACGGGCAAGGATGTCGACCTGTGCAAGCTGCCGATTCCTTTGGTGCACGATGGCGACGGCGGCCGCTATGCCGGCACCTGGCATGCCGTGATCACCAAGCATCCCGAGCGCGGCGATACCAACTGGGGCATGTACCGGCAGATGATGTGGGATTCGCGCACGATGTCGGGCGCGGTGTTTCCCTTCTCCGACCTGGGCAAGCAGCTCTCTGAATACTATTTGCCGCGCGGCGAAGCAGCCCCCTTCGCCACCGCCATCGGCCTCTCGCCGTTGGCGGGGATGGCGGCCTGCGCGCCCTCGCCGATCCCCGAAGCGGAACTGACCGGCATGCTGGCCGGCGAGGCCGTCAAGCTGGTGAAATGCGAGACTAACGACCTCTTGGTGCCGGCCGAGGCCGAGATCATCATCGAGGGTGTGATCTGCCCCGATTACAAGGTCGAGGAAGGCCCCTTCGGCGAATACACCGGATACCGCACCAGCCCGCGCGATTTCCGCGTGACGTTCCGGGTGAACTGCATCACCTACCGCAACAACGCCACCATGACCATTTCCAACATGGGCGTGCCGCAGGACGAAGGGCAGATGCTGCGCTCGTTCTCGCTCGGGCTGGAACTGGAGAAGCTGCTGAAGAGCCAGGGCATCCCCATTACCGGGGTCTACATGCATCCGCGCTCGACGCACCACATGATGATCGTTGGCGTGAAGCCGACGTATTCCGGCATCGCCCAGCAGATCGCGCAACTGGCCTTCGGCTCGAAGCTCGGACCCTGGTTCCACATGGTGATGGTGGTGGACGACCAGACCGACATCTTCAACTGGGACGAGGTCTATCACGCCTTCTGCACGCGCATGCATCCGGTTAACGGCATCCACGTCTACAAAAATTCCACAGGCACACCGCTCTATCCCTTCACCACGCCACACGATCGCAAATACTCGATCGGTTCCAAGGTGTTGTTCGACTGCCTGTGGCCGGTGGACTGGGACAAGACCAACGACGTGCCGACGCTGGTGTCCTTCAAGAACGTCTACCCGAAGGATGTCCAGGACAAAGTGACAAGCAACTGGACGGCCTACGGCTATCCGGAAGTCAAATAAGGAGCAATGGCGATGAAAAACATGTGGGAAGTTTTCGTGATGGACATGGCCGAGCTGGCCGAGGGCAAGGATCTGGAGCTGACCATCCGCACTCTTAATCCGGGAGTGCACAAGTACACCTATAAGCGCGTGAAATGCCAGGTCTCTGTCAAGCAGGACAAGTTTTCCGACAGCCTGCAGGTGCGCATGGGACGTGGACAGTTGTCGCCCAGCAAGTTCTCCATCAAGGTGCTGGAGGAAGTGCAGCGCTTGCCCGAGAAGTACCTGTAATTGCACATGCCGACTAACGAAACACCGTCATTCCGGGGCCGCGCAGCGGAACCCGGAATCCATGCGATTTCTGGATTCCCGCTTTCGCGGGAATGACGCGCTGGGTGTTCCTCTCAACATGGCTTACGCGGATCTCAGGGCGTTTCTCGACGATCTCGGCAGCGACCTGATCCGCATCCGGGAGCCGCTCGATCCGCGCTTCGAGATCGCCGCGGTGCTGAGGCAGGCACAAAACGGCGGTCATGCCGTGCTCTTCGAGCAGGTCGCCGGTTTTCCCGGCGTGCGCGTCGTCGGCAACCTGTTGTCGAGCCGCCGGCTTGCCGCGCGCGCCCTCGGCACGGACGAGGCGCGCCTGATCGAAACCTATGTGTCGAAATCGACGCGGGGCGTGGCACCAGTCGCCGCGCGCGAGGCGCCGGTGCAGGAAGTCGTGCATCGGCAGCCGGCTGACATCGCTGCGCTGTTGCCCCTGATGACGCATCACGAGAAGGATGCCGCGCCCTTCCTCACCTGCGGCATGGTGCTGGCGCGCGACCCGGTCAGCGGCATGCGCGGCATGGGCATCCACCGCATGATGTTCAAGGGCGGGCGGCGCTTCGGCATTCTGCTCGCCAATCCGCCCCTGTCGCTTTATCTCGCCAATGCCGAGAAGCAGGGCAAGCCGCTTGAAGTCGTGGTCGCCCTCGGCGTCGATCCGGCCCTGTTCCTCGCCTCGGTGGTGAAGACCGGACCGCTCGGCCCGGACAAGATGGACATCGCGGGCAGCTTGCGCGGTGCGGCCGTCGAACTGGTGCGCGCGCTGACGGTGGATGTGGACGTGCCGGCGCGCGCCGAAGTCGTCATCGAGGGCCATGTGCTGCCCGGCGTGCGCGAGCCGGAAGGGCCCTTCGGCGAAAACACCGGCGCCTACTTCACCAACAACAGCCCCGTCATCGAGGTGAGCGCCGTCACCCACCGCAAGGATTACATCTTCCCGGCCCTCTGCCCCTGGACGACGGAGATCGACACGCTGCTGTCGCTGGCCGGCGGGGCGGAACTGCTCGGCCAGTTGAAGAGCCTGGTGCGCGGCGTGGTCGACCTCGAACTGGTGCCGGGCACCTGCAGCTTTTCTGCGGTGATCGCCGTAAAGAACTGCCCGCCCCACGAGGTGCGTCGTCTGATCCATCTGGCCCTCACGCTCGACCGCCGCCTGAAGGTGCTGACGGTGGTCGATGACGACATCGACATCCGCGACCCGCGCGAGGTGTCCTGGGCGCTATCCACCCGCTTCCAGCCCGAGCGGGATACCGTCATACTCGGCGGCATGGAAGGCTACATCATCGATCCTTCCGCAGGGGGCGACTGCAGCGGGTCCAAGATCGGATTCGATGCCACGCGCGGCGCCGGAGACGCTTTCGACAAGATCGCGATGCCGGCCGCCGCCGTCGCCAGGGCGAAAGCCGTGCTTGGCGCGGCATTGAACAAGGGAACACCATGAAACTGGTTGTCGGAATATCCGGTGCGAGCGGGGCCATCTACGGCGTCCGCATCCTGGAAGTGCTGCAGAAGGCGGGCGTCGAGACCCACCTCGTCATGAGCGACTCGGCCAAGCGCACCCTCGTCTACGAAACCGATTACACGATCGACGACGTGAAGAAGCTCGCCAGCCATGTGCACGACATCAACGACGTCGGCGCCTGCATTTCCTCGGGCTCCTTCCGCCACGCCGGCATGGTCCTCGCGCCGTGCTCGATCAAGACGCTGTCGGCGATCGCCAATTCCTTCAACACCAACCTGCTGGTGCGTGCCGCCGACGTGACGCTGAAGGAGCGCAGGAAACTGGTGCTGATGCTGCGTGAGACGCCGCTGCACCTTGGGCACTTGCGCCTGATGACGCAAGTGACGGAAACCGGCGCCGTGCTGGTGCCGCCGCTGCCGGCCTTCTACCACCGGCCGAAGACACTCGAAGACGTGATCATGCAATCGGTGAACAAGGCGCTCGACCAGTTCGACCTCGACCTCGATCTCTTCCAGCGCTGGACGGGCAACGAGGAGCGGGAGGCGCTCAAAAAGAAATAGGGGAGGTGCGGCCATGGTGGTGACGCAACGCGTAACGGAAACGGCAACCCTGCTGCTTGAAGGCGAGGCCTGTACGGGCCTGGGCGAAGGCACCACCTTCACGCAGCTCGAATGGGTGCGGCGGGAGTTCCTCGCCAAGCTTGGTTTCGAACCCTTTCCGGGCACTTTCAACCTGCGCATGAGCGGGTCGGACTGGGATGAGGCGCGCCGTGTCATGGCGCGCGAGGCCGGCATCGCCATCACGCCCGAGCCGGGCTTCTGTTCGGCGAAATGCTTTCACGTCATCGTCGCCGGTCGCATCACGGGTGCGGTGGTGTTCCCCGAGATTGCAGGGTATCCGCCCGACAAGTTCGAAGTGATTTCCGCCGTGCCGGTGCGCCAGGCGCTGGGCGTTGGCGATGGCGACAAGGTCACCATCAGCGTGGTGTGTTGAATGACGAGACACTGCCGGCTCTGCGGCGCCGTACTGGAGACGCTGACTTTCGGGGACGGCAGGAAACGCGAACAGTGCGAACGCTGCGGCGTGGTCGCCTGGCGCAACCCGGTGCCGGTGGGCATGGCGCTCATCGCGCACGAGGGCAAGCTGGTGATGATCCGGCGGCTGGCCGACCCGCTCGCCGGTTACTGGGCGCCGCCGGCAGGCTACGTCGAGAGCGGCGAATCGGCGCCCGAGGCGGTGGTGCGCGAAGCGCGCGAGGAAACCGGGCTGGAGATTGCCCTCGACGGGTTGCACGATGTGTATTCGCGTGCAGATGTGAATGTGCTGATCGTCGCCTACCGCGCCCGCATTGTCAGCGGGTCGCCGGTGGCGGGCGACGATGCCATCGAGATCGGCCTCTTCGGGCCGGGAGAATTGCCGCAGGAAGCGCCGCCTTCGAGCGGCGTGGCGATGGACGAGTGGCTTTACGGCGTCATTCTCGACGCAACGGTGCAGTGGCGCGCCATGCGATGAAATTCAACAGACTTCAGGAGAACGGATCCATGATCGGAAAAATCACCCCCCAGATGCCGGAGAAGCTGGTCGCCTACCTGCGCCCAGGCGCACCCGGCCTGTTGCTCACCGCCGGCGCGGATGGCTACGCGACCTCCGCCTACACCTGGATCCTGGCGCTGGATGCCGGACGTGTCCGCTTCGCCGTCGACGAGGGCGGCTCGAGCATGGCCAATGTGCAGCGCAGCGGACAGGCCTCGCTGCAAGTCATCGGCCAGGGCGATGTCTCCTTTATCGTCAAGGGCCGCGCCCGCCAGATCATGCCGCACCTCGAGGCGGCCGCACCCTACGTGATCTCGCTCTACGAGATGGAAGTGATCGGCGCCAAGGACCAGTCCTGGCCGGGCGTGTCGACCAACGCGCTGTCCTATGCCTGGCCCGCCGAGCAGCGCGAGGCGATGCTCAAGATGGAGCAGGCGGTCTACGTCGAGATGCGCGACAGCAAGTCCTGACCTACGCTCTGGACAAAACGGAAAAGCGGAGAGGCTTTTACATATCAACACAACAACCATGCCCTATTTCGATCAAAGCACCGAAACCCTGCCGAGAGATCGGCTCCAGGCCTTGCAATTCGTCAAGCTGAAGTCCCTCATCGCCGAACTGTGGGAGAACAACCGCTTCTACACCGCCAAGTGGAAGGATGCCGGCATCCAGCCGGGTGACATCAGGTCGCTCGACGACCTGTCGCGGCTGCCGCTCACTACCAAGAGCGAACTGATGGTGGACCAGGCCGCTCACGGCCCTTTCGGCAACAATCTGACCTATCCGGTCGACCATTACGTGCGCTTCCATCAGACGTCCGGCACCACCGGCGTGCCGCTCAAGGTGCCCGACACCGAAGCCGGCTGGCAATGGTGGGGCCGCTGCTGGGGCCACGTCCTGGCCGGCGCCGGCGTCACTGCGGCTGATCGCGTCTTCATGGCGTTCTCCTTCGGCCCCTTCGTCGGCTTCTGGGCCGCGACGGAAGGCGCGCGCCAGCTTGGCGCCATGATGGTCCCCGGCGGCGGACGCGATTCGCCGCAACGCCTCGAACTCATGCGCGAGGTGGGCGCCAGCGTGCTCTGCTGCACGCCGACCTACGCCCTGCGCCTGGCCGAGGTGGCGCGCGAGACCGGCTTCGATCTTTCCTCGATTCCCATGCGTGCCATCGTGAATGCCGGCGAGCCGGGCGCCAACGTGCCGTCAACCAAGGCGCGCATCGAGGAAGTGTGGAATGCAAAGTGTTTCGACCATGCCGGCGCCACCGAAGTCGGCGCGCATTCCTTCGAATGCGAGGTCCAGCCTGGCGGCACCCATCTCATCGAGAGCGAATACATCGCGGAGGTTCTCGATCCCGTCACCGGCCAGCCGGTGGCGGAGGGGGAGCGCGGCGAACTGGTCATCACCAACCTTGGCCGCACGGGCTTCCCCATCATCCGTTACCGCACCGGCGACATTGTGCGCACCACCACACAGCGCTGCGACTGCGGACGTACTGCGCTGCGCTTCGAGGGCGGCATCATCGGCCGCGCCGACGACATGGTGACGGTGCGCGGCGTCAACGTATATCCGGCCGGCGTCGAGAACATCCTGCGCAAGTTCGCCGAGGTCGACGAGTTCCGCGTCACCGTCAACAAGCAGCGCCAGATGGACGAGATGGATGTCGAGGTCGAGTTGTGCGAAGGCGCCGATCCGAATGTGGTGCATGCCATCGCCGAACGCCTCGATGCCATGCTCTCCTTCCGCCCGCGCGTGCATTTCGTCGCCCGCAACATCCTGCCGCGCTTCGAGCTGAAGGCCAAGCGCTTCCACGTCAACCGCGACGCCTGACGCGCGGCATACACCCTCTCCCCGCACGGGGAGAGGGTCGGGATGAGGGGAATCCAGCGGCGCCTGCCGCGCTAGAATCCCCCATGCCAGCAGCAATCGAACTCCGCGACGCCCTCGACACCCGCCACGCGCCCGCGCAAGGCACGCCGCGCATCGTCAGCCTCGTTCCCAGCCTCACCGAACTGCTCTGCGACCTCGGTCTCGCCGACAACCTCGTCGGCCGCAGCGGCTTCTGCATCCATCCGCGCGCGACGGTAAAGCGCATCCCCAAGATGGGCGGCGCCAAGGATGCCGACATCGACAAGATCCGCGCCGCCGCGCCGACCCATCTTGTTGTGAACATCGATGAGAACCGCCGCGAGCAGGTCGAAGCGCTCGCCCGCTTCGTGCCGCATGTCATCGTCACCCACCCGCTGGTGCCGGAGGACAACCTCGAACTCTTCCGCCTCTTCGGCGGCATTTTCCGGCGCGCAGCCGCAGCCGAAAAACTTGCAGAAGACTTCCGCGCCGCGCGCGAAGCGCTTCGCCGCGCCACCGAACACCTGCCGCGCCAGCGCGTGCTCTACCTCATCTGGAAAGATCCCTGGATGACCGTTGCGCGCGACACCTACATTTCTGCCATGCTTGCCGCAGCCGGCTGGGATACCCTGCCCGAGGCCAGCGAAGTGCGCTATCCGGAAGTCGACGCCGTGTTGCGCCCCGCAGGAAGTACCCTTGGGGTGCAGGGGCTGACTTTTAGTTCCGGCATAACGCCCGCTTCGCGGGCATTAGCCTCCTCTGAAACGCCAGGGCGTTTCGTAGACCGCGTCCTGCTCTCCACCGAACCCTACCGCTTCACCAGCAAGCACCTCGCCGCAGCCGAGACCCGCTTCGGTGCGCCCGCCCAATTGATCGACGGGGAAATGGTGTCGTGGTACGGCAGCCGGGCGGCAGCAGGGCTGCGCTACCTGGCCCGACTCCGTCGGACTTTATGATCTTCTTTGAAAGTCAGCCTCCGCACCCCAGGGGTACTTCCTGCGGGGCGCAATACGGTGAGGGCATATCTATGGTGCGTTCTGCTAGCGGGATTTGCTTGTCAGGGAATCACGCGCGGATAATCCATATTGAGATGACGAGTCCATCCAGGCTGTTCGCCCTGCTGGCCGGCCTGATGCTGGCCTGTCCGGCCTGGCCGCAGGTGATCGAGAACTCGCTCGGCATGAGGTTCGTGCGCGTGCCTGCCGGCGAATTCCTCATGGGCAGCGATGAATCGCCCGCGTCGCTTGCCCGCGCCTACCCGGAGTACGAACATAGCCGCTTTGACAAACTGGGCGACGAAGCGCCGGTGCATCGGGTGCGCATCACGCGCCCGTTCCTGCTTGGCCAGCATGAAGTCACCGTCGGCCAGTTCCGCAGGTTCCTCGCGGAATCGGGCTACGTGCCGGAATCGGTCACCGATGGCACAGGGGGCTACGGCTACAACCGGCAATACGATCCGGCGCAATCGCTGCGCGGCGATGCCTTCGAAGGGCGGGACCCGAAGTACGGCTGGCGCAACCCGGGCTTTGCCCAGGGTGAGGATCATCCCGTGCTCAATGTCACCTGGAACGATGCCATGGCCATGGCGTCGTGGCTGAGCCGGAGGGAAGGGCAAACCTATCGCCTGCCTACCGAAGCCGAATGGGAGTACGCCTGCCGGGCGGGCGGGCGGACACGCTATTTCAGCGGCGACGATGCGCGCGCACTGAAGCGGGTTGCCAACCTCTTCGATGCCGATGCCGCCGCAAACTGGCCGGCCTGGCAGCGTTACGCGATGGAAGGCAGCGACGGCCATGCCTTTACCTCACCAGTGGGCAGCTATGCGCCCAATGCCTTCGGTCTCTACGACATGATCGGAAACGCCTGGGAATGGGTGTCCGACTGGCACGACGACAACTATTACGCCCGATCGCCTATCGATGATCCCGCCGGCCCGGCGGCTGGAAATGTGCGCGTGCGCCGCGGCGGTTCCTGGCACACCTGGCCGCTGTATGCGCGCTGCGCTTTCCGCAACTGGAATGCGCCGACGACGCGCTACACCCTGCTTGGCATGCGCCTGCTGCGCGAAGTACGCGCTGACGAACGCTGAACGTTGCGGCTGCGGGCTTGCGTCGGATTATTTAGCCCCGCGCGAATCCGTCAGTGCCGCAAAGATTCCGAGGCCGATGAAGGTGCCGCCGCCGAGCCGGCGGCCAATCGCCTTCATGCCGCGCGAGCGCGTCAGTACGGGGGCGATACGGCCGGCGGCGAGCGCGTAGGTCGTGTCGGTGAGGGCCGCGATCGCTACGAACAACGCGCCGAGGAACGCGCCCTGCAGCATCGGCGGCGCGCCTGCGCTGAGGAACTGGGGCAGGAAGGCGGCGAAGAAAATCGTGGTCTTCGGATTGAGCAGGGCGACGACGAAACCGTCGCGGAAGACGCGGCCCCTGGTTGCGGCCAAGGGCGCAGCCGATTCGATCCGGGCAGGAGCGGTCCGCAGCATTTTCACGCCGAGGTAAACCAGATACAACGCCCCGGCGTACTTGACGAGCGTGAAGGCCATAGAGGACACCGCGAACAGCGCGGCGAGGCCGATGGCGGCGGCCAGCGCATTGCCGAGGTTGCCGAGTGCAACGCCCGCGACCGAAGCAAGCCCGGCACCGCGGCCCTGCAGCAGGCTGCGTGCGACGATGTAGAGCACGCCCGGCCCGGGCGTGACGGCGAGCACGAAGCTGGCGACGAGGAAGGCGGAGAACAGCGGCCAGGGCGGCAGGAGGTGGCTCATGGCTGCCTGCCGCCATCCGTCTTCGCGATGCGCTCTTTCTCCTGCCAAGGCCAGCGGCCTTCCACTTCGAGGTGCAGGGTCATGGTGAGGAATGCGCGGATCAGAATAATCAGGCCGAGCACGGAGACGCTCTCCAGCGTGGCCGATACCACCACGGTGCGAATGATGTCGCCTGCGATGAGGAATTCCAGGCCGAGGATGATGGAGCGCCCCAGCTGCCGCCGGAAGGTCTTGTAGGCGACGCCTTCGGTCAATTGCCGGAACGTGCGGAGGAAGGCGACGGAGGAAATGCACGAGCCGACGATGATCACCAGCACGCCGATCGCCTCGATGGCGTAGCCGGTGAATGAAATGATTTCCGCGAATTGCATGCCGTGGCCCTCCAGGGCGGACGAGACTGGGACTGCAGCCTCATTCTAACTGCTGGTACGCGCGTCGATGTGCGATCATTCCGGCTGAAGAGGAGATTGAATGAAGCAAACAATTCTCGTTTCTGCCGTCTGTGTGCTGACGACTTACGGGTGTTCGACATCACTGCCTTTCGGCATCGGCAGTCAGACGCCGGGCGGCGAACCGGTTGCGGCGCCCGCGCGACCGATCGAGCCGGCGGCGAATCCGTCCCCTCGCGTGATCGCTGCGCAGCCGAAGCGCGCCGCACCCGAACCGGCGCAAAAGCCTGCCGAACCCAAGGATGATCGGCCTGCGCCGGACGCCGTCATCAAGCTCAATCCCGGCAGCGACCGTCTTTCAGGAGAAATGGAGGCGCGCCTCTAGGCATTCAGCACATGGGCGTCAGGGTGCGCGCGCGCAACTGGCCGCAGCCGCCGTCGACGTCCTGCCCGGCTGACTGGCGCAGCTTGGTGAGGATGCCGCGCTTGTACAACGCCAGCGACATCGCTTCGGCACTTTCCCGCGCCGGGCGCCTGAACCCCAGACCGTCCACCGCGTTGTAGGGGATGAGGTTCATCACCGCGTACTTCCCGGCGAGGAGCCTGGCGATGCCGTCGACTTCCTCGGTGCTGTCATTGATGCCTTCGAGCAAGGTCCACTGGTACTGGATCGGGTAGCCGGTGGCGCGGGCGTAGGTCTCGCCGAGTTCTACGAGTTCGGCCGGGTCGATGCGCTGGGCGCGCGGCAGCAATTGCGCGCGCAACTCGGCACGCGTCGAATGCAATGAGAGCGCCAGCGCCGGCTTCACCCTGGCTTGCGGCAGCCGCTCGAAGACGCGGCGGTCGCCGACGGTGGAGAAGACCAGGTTCTTGTGCCCGATGTCGCCCAGCGTGCCGAGCAGTTCGATGGCCTCGAGCACGTTGTCCATATTGTGCGCCGGCTCGCCCATGCCCATGAACACCACTTTCCTGACGGCGCGCCGGGTGCGCGCCAGCACCACCTGGGCGATGATCTCGGCGCTGCCGAGCTGGCGCAGCAGGCCGTCGCGGCCCGTCATGCAAAAAACGCAGCCCACCGCGCAGCCGACCTGAGTGGACACGCACAGGCCGTCCTTCGGCAGCAGCACGCTTTCCACGGTCTGGCCGTCGGCCAGCTCGAGCAGCAGGCGCGAGGAAGCGTCCTCGCCGGCATGCTCGGATCGCAGGCGCGCGAGCGCGTGCCATTCCGCCGCGAGGGCAGGCAGGGCATTGCGCACATCCAACGGCAGGAAATCCTCTGGCTGGCTGCGGCCGTCGCCCAGCGGCAGCGCCCGCGTCCAGTTGCGCAGCACGCGTTCCACGTGACAGGGCTTGGCGCCAAGGGCGCGCAGGCGCTGTTGGATATGTTCGATTTGCATGGGAAGGCGAATGTTACTTGGAATTTGAAAGCAACATCCGGATTGCAAGGCGTGGCGGTGTGGGAAATACTGCAACCATTATGACGCGCCTGAACCTCCGATGAGTACGCGACATCTGCCGGAACAACGCTGGCAGGCCGTGGTCCGTCGCGACAAGCAGGCCGACGGGGCATTCGTGTACGCGGTCAGGACGACGGGTGTTTACTGTCGGCCTTCGTGTCCATCACGAACCGCGAAGCGGGAGAACGTGGAATTCTTCGATGCGGGCGAGCTTGCGCTGGCGGCAGGTTACCGCGCCTGCAAGCGCTGTCGGCCGGAGGCGCTGTCGCAGGAGCAAAAACGCACGGCGCTTGCGGTCCAGGCCTGCCGGTCGATCGAGCAGAGCGCCTCGGCGCTGTCGCTCGCTGAACTGGCGCGGCAGGCGGGCCTGAGCCCGCACCATTTCCACCGCATTTTCAAGGCGGCCACCGGCCTCACGCCGAAGACGTTCTTCAAGTCCGTGCGGGCGAAGCGGGTGGCGGAATCGCTGCAAGCCTCACCCTCGGTGACGGAGGCGATCTATGCGGCGGGCTTCAATTCCGCCGGACGCTTCTACGAGGAGGCAGGCGCGCTGCTCGGCATGTCGCCGCGCGCCTACCGCAAGGGCGCCGCGGGTGAGCACATCCGCTACGCAGTCGAGTCTTGCGCACTTGGGCAGATCATCGTCGCCGCCACGCGACAAGGCGTCTGCGCCATCGAGTTCGGCGATGCGGCGCCGGCACTGGTGGCGCGTCTGCGCGAGCGCTTTCCCAAGGCGAGCTTCGAGCCGGCCGACGATGAGTTCAGGCGCTGGGTTTCCCGCGTGCTGGAATATCTCGCGCAGCCGCACGGTGCGCTGGATCTGCCGTTGGATGTGCAAGGCACGGTGTTCCAGCGTCGTGTCTGGCAGGCGCTGCGGGAAATCCCCGCCGGGCAGACTGCCAGCTACGCCGAAATCGCCCGGCGCATCGGCCAGCCCAGGGCGCATCGCGCCGTGGCGCACGCCTGCGCGAAAAATCTGGTGGCGGTGGCGATTCCCTGCCATCGCGTCGTGCGCAGCGACGGCGATCTGGCTGGCTATCGTTGGGGCGTCGCGCGCAAGGCGGCATTGCTGCGGCGGGAAGCCGAGTCATGATGGCGCCCCCTTGGGCCCTGCATACGCAAGGAGTAGACTATTGTGCGCACCGACCAGACAGCCAAAAAGCAAGTCAAGGAGTTCCACCTATGTTGCAAAAACTGCTTGTATCGTGTCTGTTGCTGCTTGCCCCGATTGCATTGGCGCATGCACAGAAAGTCTACAAAATCGTCCAGCCGGACGGGCGGGTGATTTACACAGACCAGCCTCCGAAAAACCAGACAGGTGCGCGTGAGCTTCCCCCGGTGCCGGAGCAGTCCGGCATTCAGGTCGCCACGCCCGAGCAGGTGCAGGCCGTCAATGAGCGGGCCCGGGCGCGCGTTGAAGATGAGGAGAAGCGCCAGAAGGAATCGCTGGAAGCCAATGAAAAACTGAAGGCGGCGGAGAAGGCCAAGGCGGAAGGCGCCGAGCCGCTGCCGGGGGAGCGCAGCGGGATCAGGACGAAGAGCGGCATGCGAACACGCCTGAACGATGATTACGATGAGCGCCAGCAGAAGCTGGATCAGGATCTCGAGGATGCCAGGCGAAAAGCCGGACGGTAGGATAGGATGAAAACGGGCGCCCGGGCGCCCGTTTTATTTGCCGCAATGCCGCTTACTGCTTCTTCTGCGTATCCAGTCGGAACTTGACGAACGATCCCGGCGCATCTTCGAGGGCTTTCAGCTTGCCCTTGGCCGGGTCGCGCGCCGGCACCTTGTCGTCGCCGTTGAGGCCACCGATCCATTGTTGCCAGTCGGTCCACCAGGAGCCGGGGTGCTGCGTCGCGCCCTCGAACCAATCGTCGGGCGTAGTCGGCAGTGCCTTGGTCTCGTTGGTCCAGTAATGGTACTTGTTGGCGGCCGGCGGGTTGACGATGCCGGCGATGTGTCCGGAGCCGCCGAGCGCGAAGCGCACCGCGCCGCCGAGGCGCGTGGCGCCGAGGTAGGTGCTCTTCCACGGCGCGATGTGATCCTCGATGGACGAAATGAAGTAGGCCGGGATTTTCACCTTGCCGATGTCGATCGGCACGCCCAGCATCTCGATGCCGCCCGGCTCCTTCAGCAGGTTCTTCATGTACATGTTGCGCAGGTAGAAGCTGTGCATCTTGTACGGCATGCGCGTGGAATCGGAATTCCAGTAGAGCAGGTCGAAGGGAAAGGGTTCCTTGCCCATCAGGTAATTGTTCACCACGAAGGACCAGATCAGGTCGTTCGAGCGCAGCATGTTGAAGGTGGAGCCCATCTCCGAGCCTTCGAGGTAGCCGCGCTCCTGCATCTTCTTCTCCAGGCTGGCGACCTGCTGCTCGTCGATGAAGACGCCCAGTTCGCCCGGAATGGAGAAATCCAGCAGGGCGACGAAGAAGGTCGCCGAGACGATGCGCTTGTCCTTCTTCACCGCGTTGTAGCCCAGCGTCGCGCCGAGCAGCGTGCCGCCGAGACAGTAGCCGATGAGGTTCACCTCGCTCTCGCCGGTCTGCTTGCAGACGGCGTCGAGCGCGGCGAGGGAGCCTTCGGTCATGTAGTCGTCGAAGCCCTTTTCGGCGAGGCGCTGGTCCGGGTTCACCCAGGAAATGACGAAGACGGTGTGGCCCTGGTCGGTAGCCCACTTGATGAAGGAGTTCGACTGGCGCAGGTCGAGAATGTAGTACTTGTTGATCCACGGCGGCATGATCAGCAGCGGCCTGCGGTACTGCTCCTTCGTCGTCGGGTTGAATTGCAGGAGCTGGATCAGTTCGTTCTGGAAAACCACCTTGCCCGGCGTGACGGCGACGTTGCGGCCCAGTTCGAAGGCGGTCGGGTCGGTCATCTTGACGCGCAGCTGGCCGTCGCCTTCCTCGATGTCGCGCAGCAGGTTGTTGAAACCCTTGAGCAGGTTCTGGCCGTGCGACTTCACCGTTTCGCGGAACACTTCCGGGTTGGTCATGGCGAAGTTGGAGGGCGACAGGGCGTCGATATACTGGCGCGTGAAGAAGTTGACCTTCTTCTCGGCGTCCGGGGAGAGGCCCTCGACGCTGGTCACCACGTCATGGACGTGGCGTGCCGTGATGAGGTAGGACTGCTTGATGAAGTCGAAGAGGAAGTGTTCCTCCCACTGCTCGTCCTTGAAGCGGCCGTCGCCCTTCTTCGGCACCGCCACCGGCTGGGTTTCCAGGCCGGTGAAACGCATCATGGAATGCTGCCACAGCGAGAAGTAATCCCACACCAGGTTCATCTGCGCCTGCGCCAGCTTGTAGGGGTTGGCAAGCATCTTGGCCATCATGTCCATGAAGGACTGGGCAATGCCCAGCTCGTCGTTCGGTGCCGCGACGCCGTGCTTCATCTGGCGCTGCATGTGCGCGGTGATGAGCTTGGAGGCGCGCTGCGCGACCTGGGCGTAGGTCTTGGCGATTTCC
The DNA here is from genome assembly GCA_947084915.1 of uncultured beta proteobacterium. Taxonomy (GTDB): domain Bacteria; phylum Pseudomonadota; class Gammaproteobacteria; order Burkholderiales; family Rhodocyclaceae; genus Desulfobacillus. Next base: position 24,358 of record CAMTUN010000037.1, read on the forward strand.
TGCGGGTCGGGCAGGGCGGGCTTGTGGGGTTCCTGTTGCTGCGCGGACATCGATCCTCTCCTTATTGGTGCCCGCTCGGCCGCCCGAAGGGCACTAGGCGCCCCCTTGGGAGGCAGCGAACGGCGTGAGCGTGGGGGCGGTTCATTTTATGGCGACGAAGCGGAATACGCCGTCCGCGTCCTGCGTGCGACGCAGGCGGCCGGCGTGTTCCAGGCAATTCAGGTGGGCGATGGATTCGCCCATGGCAAACATGGTCTGGTGGGCGTCCAACTCGCGCCGGAACAGCGTGGGGATCAGTTCGCAGGCGCTCTTCGGTGTGTCGCAGGCGTCGACCAGCGCGTCGAGGCGCTCGCGATGGTGCTCCTGCAGTTGCGCGACCCGGGCGCGGATGCCGTGGAAGGGCTTGCCGTGCGAAGGCAGCACCAGGGTGTCGTCGGGCAATTCCGTGAGCCGCTCGATCGAATCGAGGAACAGCTTGAGCGGATCGCCGTCCGGGTTCGATGAAAAGACGCTGACGTTGGTCGAGATGCGCGGCAGCAGCATGTCGCCGGAAATCAGCACCTTCAGTTCGGCGCAATACAGCGCGGCATGCTCGGGCGAGTGGCCGTAACCGACGATGACGCGCCAGTCGTGGTCGCCGATGTGCACAAAGTCAGCCTCCATGAGACGGCGATATTCCGTCGGCAGGCCGTCGACGCGGCCGCGATAGGTCGGGCCGCGGCCATGCAGCATGTCGGCGCGGGTGGGGTCGAGGCCGTGGCGGCGGAAGAAACCGACCATGCCGTCGACGTCGAAATTCGGCAGCTGGTGGAACCAGGCGTAGGCATTCAGCATCTCGCCCTGGGTGATCCAGGTGTCGATCTTGAGCTTGTCGCCCAGCCAGCGCGCCAGGCCGAGGTGATCCGGGTGGCAGTGCGTGACGATGAGGCGCTTGACCGGCTTTTCCTGGCAGTGCGTCTCGAGCACGGCTTCCCAGTGGCGCTTGATGTCGTCGAGGTTGAGGCCGGTGTCGACGATGGTCCAGCCGTCCGCTTCCTCGAGCAGCCACAGGTTGATGTGGTTCAGTTCGAAGGGCAGCGACATGCGCACCCAACGTACGCCGGGCGCGAGTTCCAGCGCCTCGCCCGTGGCGGGTTGCTGCTCGAAGGGGTAAGTGATCGGTTCGAACGGCTTCAATTGATTTAACACTGGAAAAATGATTAACTCGTTGCGTCACGACGCAAAAAATGCTGCAGCGCACAAACGAGCATTTTATACCATAGAAACAAAAACTGGCATTTGTACCAGAACATGGCCCGGGAACAGACCTTCACAATAACCGAGTTGGCACGGGAATTCGACCTGACGCCGCGCGCCATCCGCTATTACGAGGATCAGGGGCTGATCTCCCCCGAGCGCGCCGGGCAGAACCGCGTCTATTCGAAGCGCGACCGCACCCGCCTGAAACTCACCCTGCGTGGCCGTCGGCTCGGCCTGTCCCTTGCTGAGATTAGGGAACTCATTGATTTATATGACGCCAGTCACGATCAGCGGACCCAACTGTCGAAGTTCCTGGCTGTGCTGGCGGCCCGCCGCGCTGCCCTCGAGCAGCAACGCGAGGACATCGAGGCCGTCTTGACCGAGATCGTCTCCCTTGAGCAGCGCGCCCACGAGTTGCTGGGCGATCAGGCCACCCGGAAAAAAAAATTGGCGAAGCGGTGACGTTGACGTCAACGTCAAAGCCCCTTAAGATTGGTTGACGTTAACGTTAACGTCAACGTCAACTTTTGCCGCTGTACCGCCCAAGGCCGGAGGAAGCATGCCCCACACCGTACGTCCTGCCAAAAACGCCTTCGAGCCGCGCAACCCGGACTGGGAAGCCACGGTGCACGGCAGCTTCGCACGGCAGAAAGTAATGCGCCTGATCGGCGCCGAGATGGGCACGCTGTCACCCGGCCATTGCGAAATCCGCCTGCCCTTCCGCGATGACCTGACGCAGCAGAACGGCTATTTCCATGCAGGCATCACTGCCGCCATTGTCGATAGCGCCGGCGGCTATGCCGGGCTGACCGTGATGTCGGCCGGAGCCGATGTGCTGACCGTCGAATTCAAGCTCAACCTGCTGGCCCCGGCCGACGGCGACATTCTCGTCGCCGAGGGCCAGGTGCTGAAGTCCGGCCGCAACTTGGTCATCACCCGCGGCGAGGTGTATGCGATCCGGGGCGGGAAAGCCACGCATTGCGCCACCATGCAGCAAACCCTCATGACCATGCACGGCAAGGCCTGAACCACACCACGGAGATATTCCCATGCTCGGCATCAATTTCGACCTCGGCGAAGACATCGACATGTTGCGCGACGCCGTCTGGCAATTCGCGAAGAACGAGATCCTGCCGCGTGCGGCCGAGATCGACCGCGACAACCTTTTTCCCGCTGACTTGTGGCAGAAACTCGGCGACATGGGCCTGCTCGGCATGACGGCCGAGGAGGAGTACGGCGGCACGAAGATGGGCTATCTTGCCCACATCGTCGCCATGGAGGAGATCTCCCGCGCCTCGGCCTCGGTCGGCCTCTCCTACGGCGCGCATTCCAACCTCTGCGTGAACCAGATCCGCCGCAACGGCACGGCCGCGCAGAAGACGAAATACCTGCCGAAGCTGATCTCCGGCGAGCACGTCGGCGCACTGGCCATGTCCGAGTCCGGCGCCGGATCCGACGTGGTGTCGATGAAACTGCGCGCTGACCTGAAGGGAACCGGGGCAAATGCGCGCTACGTACTGAATGGCTCGAAGATGTGGATCACCAACGGCGGCGACGCCGACACGCTGGTGGTCTATGCCAAGACCGACGCCGATGCCGGCCACAGCAACGCAAAAGCGGGCCTGACCGCCTTCATCGTCGAGAAGGGATTCAAGGGCTTTTCCAAGGGCCAGCACCTCGACAAGCTCGGCATGCGCGGCTCCAACACCTACCCGCTGTTCTTCGACGACTGCGAAGTGCCGGTGGAGAACGTGCTCGGCAGCGAGGGCGCCGGCACCCGGGTGCTGATGAGCGGCCTCGACTACGAACGTGCCGTGCTCTCCGGCGGACCGCTCGGCATCATGGCCGCCTGCATGGACGTGGTGCTCCCCTTCGTGCACGAGCGCAAGCAGTTCGGCCAGGCGATCGGCGAGTTCCAGCTCATGCAGGGCAAGCTGGCCGACATGTATTCGACCTGGCAGGCCTGCCGCGCCTACGTCTACGCGGTGGGCAAGGCCTGCGACCGCGGCGACGGGTCTGGCAAACACGCGCGCACCCTGCGCAAGGATGCCGCCGGCGCCATCCTCTATTCCGCCGAGAAGGCGACCTGGATGGCCGGCGAGGCCATCCAGGCGCTCGGCGGCGTCGGCTACACCAACGAGTTCCCGGTCGGACGCCTGTGGCGCGACGCCAAGTTGTACGAGATCGGCGCCGGCACCAGCGAGATCCGCAGGATGCTGATCGGGCGCGAACTCTACAGCGAGACCATGTGATGATCGAAACCGCGCGCGGCACCGTGCATGAATGGCAGCGCGACCACATGGACCACATGAACGTCATGTGGTACGTCGGCAAGTTCGACGAGGGCACCTGGAATTTCTTCTCCATGCTCGGCGTGACGCCGAGCTACCTGCGCGACAACGGTCGCGGCATGGCGGCGGTCGAGCAGCGCATCGCCTACAAGCGCGAACTTCACGCCGGCGACACGGTGGCGGTGCGCACCGGCGTGATCGAGGTGCGCGACAAGTCGCTCCGCTTCGTGCACGAGATGCGCAACGCCGAGACCGGCGAGATTTCCGCAATTACCCTGCTCACCGGCGTCTTCATCGACACGGCGGCGCGCAAGTCCTGCGCCCTGCCCGACGATTTCCGCGAGCGGGCTGAGAAGTTCGCCATACCCTACGACCTGCCCTGGCAGGACAAGTAAACCGGAGCACACCATGAGCCACGATCCTGTCGTCATCGTATCCGCCGTCCGCACCCCGCTGGGGGGCTTCATGGGCGATTTCTCCGCGCTGACCAGCGCGCAGCTCGGCGCGGCCGCCATCAAGGCCGCCGTCGAACGCGCCGGCATCAAGCCGGAGCAGGTGCAGGAAGTCATCATGGGCTGCGTGCTGCCGGCCGGCCAGGGCCAGGCGCCGGCGCGCCAGGCGGCACTGGGCGCCGGCCTGCCGTTGGGCGCCGGCTGCACCACCATCAACAAGATGTGCGGCTCGGGCATGAAGGCGGCGATGTTCGCCAGCGACATGCTGCTTGCCGGCAACAACGACATCATGGTCGCCGGCGGCATGGAATCCATGAGCAACGCGCCCTATCTGCTGCCCAAGGCGCGCGGCGGCTACCGCATGGGCCACGGCCAGGTGATGGACCACATGTTCCTCGACGGCCTTGAAGACGCTTATGACAAAGGCCGGCTGATGGGCGCCTTCGCCGAGGACTGCGCCGGCAAGTACCCGTTCACGCGCGAGCAGCAGGACGCCTTCGCCATCGCCTCGACCGAGCGCGCGCTCGCCGCCAACCAGGACGGCACGTTCGCCTGGGAGACTGCACCGGTGACCGTGTCGGGCCGCAAGGGCGACGTGGTGGTGGACAAGGACGAACAGCCCTTCAAGGCCCAGCTCGAAAAGATTCCGACCCTGAAGCCGGCCTTCCGCAAGGACGGCACGGTGACGGCGGCCAATTCCAGCTCGATTTCCGACGGCGCCGCCGCGCTGGTGATGATGCGCCGCTCGACCGCCGACAAGCTGGGCCTGGCGCCGCTGGCCGTCGTTGTCGGCCACAGCACCCACGCCCAGGAGCCAGGCTGGTTCACCACTGCCCCGGTCGGTGCAATCCGCAAGCTCTTCGAGAAGACCGGCTGGACGGCGGACAAGGTCGACCTGTTCGAGATCAACGAGGCCTTCGCCGTGGTGACGATGGCGGCGATGAAGGAGCACAATCTGCCTCACGAGAAGGTGAACGTGCATGGTGGCGCCTGCGCCCTCGGCCATCCCATCGGCGCTTCGGGTGCGCGCATCCTCGTCACCCTGATCGGCGCGCTGAGGAAAACCGGCGGCAGGCGCGGCGTCGCCAGCCTGTGCATCGGCGGCGGCGAAGCCACTGCCATGGCGATTGAACTACTTTGAAAACCACTAACCACAGAGACACAGAGGCACAGAGAACTTCTATAGAACGTTCTTTTGTTTTCTCTGTGCCTCTGTGTCTCTGTGGTTAAAGGTCTTATATGCTTCTAACGCAGGAACAGGAGATGATCCGCGACACCATGCGCGAGTTCGCGCGTGAGCGCCTGGCGCCCAATGCCGCGGAATGGGACCGCAACGCCACCTTTCCGGCCGAGGCCCTGCGCGACCTGGCCGGCCTCGGCGCGCTCAGCATTCCGATCCCCGAGCGGTGGGGCGGCGTCGGCCTCGGCTACCAGGCCCACGCGATCGCGCTGGAGGAAATCGCCGCCGGCGACGGCGCCACCTCGACCATCATCAGCGTCCAGGTGCTGGTGAGCGGCATCCTGCTCGGCTTCGGTTCCGAAGCGCAGAAGGAGAAATTCCTCAGGCCGCTGGCGACCGGTGCCGCGCTCGGCTGCTTCTGCCTGACCGAACCGCATGTCGGCTCCGACGCCTCGGCCATTCGAAGCAGCGCAGTCCGCGACGGTGACGACTGGGTGCTGAACGGCACCAAGCAGTTCATCACGTCCGGCAAGAACGCCGACACCGCCCTCGTCTTCGCCGTCACCGACAAGGCCGCCGGCAAGAAGGGCATTTCCTGCTTCATCGTGCCGACCGGCACGCCCGGCTACAACGTCGCCCGCATCGAGGAGAAGATGGGCCAGCACGCTTCCGACACGGCGCAGATCCTGCTGGAGAACTGCCGTGTGCCGGCGCAGAATCTGCTGGGCTCTGAAGGCGAGGGCTACCGCATCGCGCTGTCGAATCTCGAGGCCGGGCGCATCGGCATCGCCGCGCAATCGGTCGGCATGGCGCGCGCGGCTTTCGAGGCGGCGCTGAAATACGCCCAGGAGCGCGAGACCTTCGGCAAGCGGATCATCGAGCATCAGGCGGTGAACTTCCGCCTCGCCGACATGGCGACGCAGATCGAGGCGGCGCGCCAGCTGGTGCTGCACGCGGCCTGCCTGCGCGACGCCGGCAAGCCCTGTCTCAAGGAAGCCTCGATGGCCAAGCTGTTCGCCTCCGAGATGGCCGAGCGGGTCTGCTCGGACGCCATCCAGATCCACGGCGGCTATGGCTACACGGCGGACTTCCCGGTCGAGCGCATCTACCGCGACGTGCGCGTGGCGCAGATCTACGAGGGCGCCAGCGACATCCAGCGGCTGGTCATCGGCCGCAACCTGACATAGGCGCGCAATTCCCCCCTTTGAAAAAGGGGGGCAGGGGGGATTTCTAGGGTGGCAGAGAACCGACAACGCATGCTGAAATACAACACCAGCCTGAAACAACCCGCCAGAAAGCTGCGAACCGACATGACCGACGCGGAACGCTTGCTGTGGTCACGGTTGCGCGGCAAGCAGGTTCTCGGCGTACAGTTTTACCGGCAGAAGCCGCTAGGCCCGTACATCGTGGATTTCCATGCACCGGCGGCGAAGCTTGTCGTCGAAGTGGATGGGTCGCAGCATTTCGAGGAAGCGGGTAAGTCGGTGGACCAGAGGCGGGACGCGTATCTCGAATCACAGAAACAGAAAGTCCTGCGCTTTGATAATCTGCAAGTCATGAAGGAAACTGAAGCCGTGCTTGAAACGATTCTTGGGGTGGTTGGGGTGCGGCTTAAATCCCCCCTGACCCCCCTTTTGCAAAGGGGGGAATGATGGCTGATCCGATCGAGTTCTATTTCGACTTCTCTTCCCCCTACGCCTACCTTGCTTCCGGGCTGATCGACGACGTAGCGGCGAAATTCGGGCGAAAGGTGCTCTGGCGGCCGATGCTGCTCGGCGTGGTGATCCAGAAGACCGGGCTGCCCCTGCTGCTCGATGTGCCGATCAAGGGCGACTATTCGAAGCGCGACATCCTTCGCTCGGCGCGCTACTACGGCGTGCCCTTCAACTTTCCGGCCAAGTTTCCGCTCTCGGCGGTGGCGCCCTCGCGCGCCTACTACTGGCTGCACGGGCAGGACTGTCAGAAGGCGCGCGACTTCGCCCACGCCGTTTTCCGCGCCTACTGGGTCGATGGCCGCGACATCTCCGACATGGCGGTCGTGCTGGAGGTCGCCGCCGGGATCGGTGTCGACCGCGACGCGCTTTCCGCCGGCATGGTCACGCCGGAGATCAAGGAGCGGCTGAAAGTCGAGACCGACACGGCGCTGGCCAAGGGCATGTGCGGCGCGCCGTATTTCGTCGTCGACGGCGAGCCTTTCTGGGGCGCGGACCGTCTTCCCCAAATCGAGAAGTGGCTTGCCACGGGTGGATTCTGAACCATGACTGTCATCAAATCCCAACTCAACACCCGCTCGGAAGAGTTCCGCGCCAACGCCGCCGCCATGCGCGCGCTGGTCGATGACCTGCGCGAGAAAACCGCGAAAGTCAGTCTCGGCGGGACGGCGGAACACCGCAAGAAGCATGTCTCGCGCGGCAAGCTGCTCGTGCGCGACCGCATCGACGCGCTGCTCGATCCCGGCACGCCCTTCCTCGAGCTCTCGCCGATGGCCGGCTGGGGCATGTTCAACAATGAGGTCGCCTCCGGCGGCGTCGTCACCGGCATTGGCCGCGTGCAGGGCGTCGAGTGCATGATCGTCGCCAACGACGCCACGGTAAAGGGCGGCAGCTACTTTCCCATCACGGTGAAGAAGCACCTGCGCGCGCAGGAGATCGCCGCGCAGAATCGCCTGCCCTGCGTCTATCTGGTGGATTCGGGCGGCGCCAATCTGCCGATGCAGGACGAGGTGTTCCCCGATCGGGAGCACTTCGGCCGCATCTTCTTCAATCAGGCCAACCTGTCCGCCGCGCGCATCCCGCAGGTGGCGGTGGTGATGGGCTCGTGCACGGCCGGCGGCGCCTATGTGCCGGCCATGTCCGACGAGGCGGTCATCGTCAGGAACCAGGGCACCATCTTCCTCGGCGGTCCGCCGCTGGTGAAGGCCGCCACCGGCGAGGTGGTCAGCGCCGAGGACCTCGGCGGCGCCGACGTGCACACGCGCATCTCCGGCGTGGCCGACCACTTCGCCGAGAACGACCACCACGCCCTGCACATCTGCCGCCGCATCGTCGCCAACCTCAACTGGAGGAAGCCGGTGACGCTGGAGGTGGCGACGCCCGAGGAACCGCTCTACGACCCCGAGGAAATCTACGGCGCGGTGCCGCTCGACACGCGCAAGCCGCTGGAGGTGCGCGAGATCATCGCCCGCATCGTGGACGGCTCGCGCCTCGACGAATTCAAGGCGCGCTATGGCTCGCCTGGCGGCTCGGGCGTCCCCACGCTGGTGACCGGCTTCGCCCGCATCCACGGCTACCCGGTGGGCATCGTCGCCAACAACGGCATCCTCTTCGGCGAGTCGGCGCAGAAGGGCGCCCACTTCGTCGAGCTGTGCGCGCAGCGCGGCATCCCGCTGCTGTTCCTGCAGAACATCACCGGCTTCATGGTCGGCCGCAAGTACGAGAATGCCGGCATCGCCAAGGACGGCGCCAAGATGGTCACTGCCGTGGCCTGCGCCAAGGTGCCGAAATTCACCCTCATCATCGGCGGCAGCCACGGCGCCGGCAACTACGGCATGTGCGGCCGCGCCTACAGCCCGCGCATGCTGTGGATGTGGCCCAACAGTCGTGTCTCGGTGATGGGCGGCGAACAGGCCGCCAATGTGCTGGCGCAGATCCGCCGCGACGCCATGGAGGCGCAGGGCAAGGCCTGGCCGGTCGAGGACGAAGAAAAATTCAAGGCGCCGGTGCGCGCCCAGTACGAGACGCAGGGCCACCCCTACTACGCCACGGCGCGGCTGTGGGACGATGGCATCGTCGATCCGGCGCAGACGCGCCGCGTGCTGGCGCTGGGCATTTCCGCCTCGCTCAACGCGCCGATCGAGCCGACGCCCTTCGGCGTGTTCAGGATGTAAAGGAGAGAGAAGAATGAGCGAAACCATCCTCACCGAAATCGACAATGGCGTCGGCATCATCACGCTGAACCGCGCCGAGCGGCACAACGCCTTCGACGACGTGCTGATCCAGGACCTGTCCACGGCGCTGGTGCAGATGGACACGGATTCCGACGTGCGCGTCATTGTCCTGTCCAGCACCGGCAAGAGCTTCTGCGCCGGCGCCGACCTCAACTGGATGAAGCGCGCCGCCGGCTACAACGCCGAGGAAACCCAGCGCGACGCGTTGGGCCTCGCCGGCATGCTGCGCATGCTCAACGAGATGAAGAAGCCGACCGTGGCACGCGTGCAGGGGCCGGCCTACGGCGGCGGCGTCGGTCTCGTCGCCGCCTGCGACATTGCCATCGCCACCTTCGACGCGCAGTTCGCGCTGACCGAGGTCAGGCTGGGCATCATCCCGGCGGTGATCAGCCCCTACATCATTGCCTCGATCGGCGAGCGCAAGGCGCGCCGCTACATGATGACGGCCGAGCGCTTCTCGGCGGCCGAGGCCTACCGCATCGGCCTGGTGCACGAGATCGTGCCGGGCGAGGCGGAACTGGACGAGGCGGTCGGCGAGATCGTCGACGCGCTGCTCGCCAACGGGCCGGTGGCGCTGGGCGAATGCAAGTCGCTCATCAAGGCCGTCGCCAACCGGCCCGTCACGCCGGATGTCATGATCGACACCGCCCAGCGCATCGCCCGCGTGCGCGCCTCCGACGAAGGGCGCGAGGGCATGGCAGCGTTCATCGAGAAGCGGAAACCATCGTGGGTGAGCAAAACCAATTAACCACAGAGGCACAGAGACACAGAGTTTATTGTGTCTTCTCTGTGCCTCTGTGTCTCTGTGGTGAGGGGTTTTAATGTTTTCCAGGATTCTCATAGCCAATCGCGGCGAGATCGCCTGCCGCGTCATCAAGACCGCGCGGCGCCTCGGCATCCGCAGCGTCGCCGTCTACTCCGAGGCCGACGCCGGCGCGCGCCATGTGCGCCTGGCCGACGAGGCGATTCTGATCGGCCCGGCGGCGGCGCGCGAGAGCTACCTCGTCGCGGAGCGCATCCTCGAAGCGGCCATCAAGACCGGCGCCGAGGCGGTGCATCCCGGCTACGGCTTCCTCTCCGAGAACGATGTCTTCGCCGAGGCCTGCGCCGCGGCCGGCATCGTCTTCATCGGCCCGCCGGCTTCAGCCATCCGCGCCATGGGTTCGAAAAGCGCGGCCAAGTCGCTGATGGAACAGGCCGGCGTGCCGCTGGTGCCCGGCTACCACGGCGAGATACAGGATGCGGCCTTTCTCCAGGCGCAGGCCGAGCACATCGGCTATCCGGCGCTGATCAAGGCCAGCGCCGGCGGTGGCGGCAAGGGCATGCGCATCGTCGAGCGAGCGGCCGATTTCGCCGCCGCGCTCGCCTCGTGCAAGCGCGAGGCCGCGTCGAGTTTCGGCGACGACCGCGTGCTGGTCGAAAAGTATCTTGCCCGTCCGCGCCACATCGAGATCCAGGTGTTCGGCGACACGCAGGGAAACTGCGTGTACCTCTTCGAGCGCGACTGCTCGGTGCAGCGCCGTCACCAGAAGGTGCTGGAGGAAGCGCCCGCGCCCGGCATGACGGCTGAGCGCCGTGCCGCCATGGGCCGGGCCGCAGTGGAAGCGGCGAAGGCCGTCGGCTATGTCGGCGCCGGCACGGTGGAGTTCATCGTCGAGCACGAATTTGCCACCACTGGCCGGTTTTTCTTCATGGAGATGAACACGCGCCTGCAGGTCGAGCATCCGGTGACCGAGATGATTACCGGCCTCGACCTCGTCGAGTGGCAGTTGCGCGTCGCTTCGGGCGAGCCGATGCCGCTGGCGCAGGAGCAGCTCAGCCTGCGCGGCCATGCGATCGAGGCGCGCATCTACGCCGAGGACCCGGACAAGGGCTTCCTGCCCTCGACGGGACGCCTGATCCACCTGGCGCCGCCGGCCGAGTCGCTCAACGTGCGCATCGACACCGGCGTCGAGCAGGGCGACGAGATCACGCCGCACTACGATCCGATGATCGCCAAGCTCATCGTCTGGGATGTGGATCGCGAGCGCGCCCTGTCGCGCATGCTGCAGTCGCTGGCGCAGTACCGCATCGTCGGCGTGGCGAGCAACGTCGACTTCCTTTCCCGCCTGGTCGCCTGCCCGGCCTTCGCCCATGCCGATCTCGACACCGGGCTCATCGAGCGCGAGCGGACTTTCCTGTTCCCGGAGGGCGTCACGGCCCCGGCCGAGGTATTCCTCGTCGCCGCGCTGGCCGAGCTGTTGCGCGAGGAGACTGCCGCCCGCACCGCCGCCGCCGGCGACCGCGACCCGCATTCGCCCTGGCACCTGCGCGACGGCTGGCGCCTCAACGCGTCGCATCAAAGGCCGCTGCTGTTCCGCTTCGGCGACGTCGAGCATACCGTCGCCGTCGGCTATGCGCGCGACGGCTACGAACTGGCGCTCGGCGGCATCAGGACGACGGCGCGCGGCGAACGCACCGGCAACGGCACGCTGCGCATCGAACTGGGCGGCATGCGCCTGCCGGCGACGGTGATCGCCTCGGCCGAGAAGCGCCACGTCTTCCTGCACGGCCGTGTCTGGCAATTGGCCTGCGTCGACCCGCTCTACCATGCCGGCGAAGGTGTCGGCGAGAGCGGTGGCCTCGCCGCGCCCATGCCGGGCAAGGTGATCGCCCTCATCGCCCAGCCCGGCAGCGAAGTCGAGCCGGGCGCGCCGCTGCTGATTCTCGAGGCGATGAAGATGGAGCACACCATCGCCGCGCCGGCGAAGGGGACGCTCAAGGCCTTCCGCTTCGGCGTCGGCGACTCGGTCGACGAAGGCGCCGAGCTGGTCGACTTCGAGCCTGCAAAACCATGAACCACAGAGACACAGAGACACGGAGCAAACACGGAGAAGAAGTTCTCTGTGCCTCTGTGTCTCTGTGGTGAGAGGTTTTATGCCTCTTCCGCAGCGCGTAAAAATCGTCGAGGTCGGCCCGCGCGACGGCCTGCAGAACGAGAAGCAGGTTGTTCCCGCCGCCGTGAAGCTCGAGCTGATCGAGCGCCTTGGCGCAGCAGGGTTGTCGACCATCGAAGCCACCGCCTTCGTCTCGCCGAAATGGGTGCCGCAGATGGGCGACGCCGCCGAAGTGATGGCGGCCGTCATGAAAACCGCGCCCCGGCCCGGCGTGAGCTACCCCGCGCTGGTGCCCAACATGCAGGGCTTCGAGCAGGCGCTGGCTGCCGGCGCGCAGGAGATCGCGGTGTTCGCCGCCGCCTCCGAGGCCTTCTCGCAGAAGAACATCAACTGCTCCATCGCCGAGAGCCTGGCGCGCTTCCGGCCGGTCGTCGAGGCGGCACGCCAGCACAACATTCGCGTGCGCGGCTACGTCTCCTGCGTGCTCGGCTGTCCCTATCAGGGCGAAGTGCAGCCCGCCGTCGTCGCCGAGGTGGCGGCGCGCCTGCACGAGATGGGCTGCTATGAAATTTCTCTTGGGGACACCATTGGCGTCGGCACGCCGGCGGCCGCACAGCGCATGCTCGGCGAGGTGGCGCACCTCGTGCCGGTGGCGCACCTCGCCGGTCATTACCATGACACCCGGGGCCAGGCGCTCGCCAATATCTACGCCTCGCTCGAAATGGGCGTGGCTGTCTTCGACGCCTCCGTCGCCGGCCTCGGCGGCTGCCCCTACGCGGCAGGTGCTTCCGGCAACGTCGCCACCGAGGATGTGGTGTACCTCATGAACGGGCTGGGCATCGAGACCGGTGTCGACCTCGATCGCCTGGTCGATGTCGGCGCCTGGATCTGCGCCGAACTGGGCCGCGAACCTTCATCGAAGGTGGCGCGCGCCGTGCTCTCGAAGCGAAAGAAGGCGTGAGCCTGCCCTCGCCCTGCATCGACGTCTGCCGCATGAATGTGAATAGCGGTCTGTGCGAGGGCTGCCTGCGCACGCTAGACGAGATCGCCGCTTGGACCATCGCCACGGACGATCAGAAGCGAATCGTCCTCGCCGCCATCGCGCAACGCCGCGCCGCCTTTTCTCCCCCTTTGAAAAAGGGGGGCCGGGGGGGATTTAACCGGCCGCAAACCATGACCGAAGGAAATCCCGCGGGATGAAGACTGCCGACTGGTACTTCGACTTCATCTCGCCCTTCGCCTACCTGCAGTCCGAGACGCTGGGCCGGCTCGACGGCAAGCTGGCGATCCGGCCGGCGCCGGTGCTCTTCGCCGGCCTGCTCAAGCACTGGGGCCAGAAGGGGCCGGCCGAGATGGCGCCGAAGCGCCGCTTCACCTATCGCCAGGTGCAGTGGCTGGCCGAGCGGAACGGCATCGTGTTGCGCTTCCCGCCGCAGCATCCCTTCAACCCGGTGCGTGCCCTGCGCGCGGCCGTGGCGCTGGATTCGCTCGACGCCATCCGCACGATCTTCCGCTTCATCTGGCGCGAAGGGCGCGACATCAACGCGCCGGAGGAATGGGCCGAGCTGGCGCGGCGGCTCGGCGCGCCGGACCTCGATGCGCGCTGCAACGATCCCGCCGTCAAAAGTCAGCTTCTGCAGCACGGCGAGCAGGCGCTTGCCGCGGGGGTTTTCGGCGTGCCGACGCTGCTGGTGGACAATGAAGTGTTCTGGGGTTTCGACGCCACCGACATGGCGCTGGATTACGTTGCCGATCCGGCGATGTTCGCGCGCGGCGAGTATGCGCGGCTCGACGCGCTGCCGGTGGGCGCCGCGCGCAAGGAATCCGGCGCATGAGCGCCGTCCGCCGGGCCGCCCCAAGGACGGCGCAGCCACGACATGGAGCCGCGCAGCGGCGAACAACCGTCACCCCCTTCCCCGGGAAGGGGGATGGGGGGAAGGTAGTCCAATGAATCACCTGCCGCCGCAGATCCGCGTCCTCGAGCGCGGCTGGCTGTCCTCCAACAACATCGTCTTCCACGAGGGCAACGAGGCGACGCTGGTCGACTCCGGCTACCTGACCCACGCCGGGCAGACGCTGGCGCTGGTCGATCATGCGCTGGAAGGGCGCACGCTGACGCGCCTCATCAACACCCACTCGCACTCCGACCACATCGGCGGCAATGCTTCGGTGCGCCGCGCGCATGGCTGCCGCATCCTGGTGCCGGAGGGCATGGCGCCGGCGGTGCGCGACTGGGACGAGGATGCGCTCCTGCTCAGCTCCGCCCACCAGCAGGCCGAGCCTTTCGAATTCGACGCGACCCTCGCGCCCGGCGACGCGCTGGAGATGGGCGGCATCGCCTGGCAGGCGCTGCACGTGCCCGGCCACGACATGCATGCGCTGGCGTACTACGCGCCGGCGGAGCGGATCCTGATTTCCGGCGATGCGCTGTGGCGGGACGGCTTCGGCGTCCTGTTCGCCGAGCTGCACGGCGACAACAGTGGATTGCCGGCGCAGCGGCGCACACTGGAGATGCTGCGCGAGCTGGACGTGGGCGTGGTGATACCCGGCCACGGCGCCCCCTTCGACGATTTCGCGGCGGCGCTCGAGCGCGCCTTCCAGCGCCTCGCCGCTTTCGAGCAGAGCCCCGAGCGCATGGCGAAGAGCGCCATGAAGGCGCTGTTCACCTTCACCCTGCTGGAGAAGCGGCGCATGCCGCGCGCCGAAATCGGCGACTACTTCGGCAGGGTCGCCATCTTCCGCGACGTCTCGCGGACGTTCTTCCACAAAGAGCCGGCCGCGGTCGCCGCCCAGGTGATCGATGAACTGGTCAAGGCCGGCGTGCTGATGGAACAGGACGGCGACATCGTCGCGCGCGGATGAGTGCGCCGAACCAGAACTCGAACCCCATGAACGATACGACCCCCACGCGCAGCGGCTGGATCGCCGTGGTCGCCACGATCTGCATCTGGACCGGCTTCATCCTCGTCACCCGCCACGGCGGCAAGGGCGTGCTGACGGGCTGGGACGTCACCGCCCTGCGCTTCGGCGTCGGCGCGTTGATTGCGGTGTTCTTCCTGCCGCGCGTCACGCTGCCGCCGCTCAAGGTGATCGCGCTGTTCTCGCTCTTCGGCGGCATCGGCTACGCGACGGCCGTGTATGCCGGCTTCCGCCTGGCGCCGGCGGCGCACGCTTCCGTGCTGCTGCCCGGTGCGCTGCCCTTCGAGACCGCGGTGATCGCCTGGCTGTGGCTCGGCATGAAGCCGACGCGGCCGCAGCGCATCGCGCTGTCGCTGGTCTTCGTCGGCATCCTGCTCACCGCCGCCGATACCTTCTCGCACGGCCCGCGCATGACCGGCATGCAGTTGCTCGGCGACCTGCTGTTCCTCACCGGCTCCACGTCGTGGGCGGTGTTCTCGCTGCTGCTGCGGCTGCATCCGATGCCGCCGCTGGCGGCGACCGTGGCCACCACGCTGGGCAGCGCGGTGGTGTATCTGCCCATCTGGTGGCTGTTCCTGCCCAGCACCCTGGACCAGGCGCCGATGGCCGAGATCGCCATGCAGGCGGTCTACCAGGGCGTGATGGTGGTCTTCGTCGCCATGATTCTCTACACCTTCGCCGTGCGCCAGCTCGGCCCGCAGACCGTGGCGCTGCTCATGGCGTTCGTGCCGGGATTGTCCGCCGTCGCCGCCGTGCCCATTCTCGGCGAGCCGCTCTCGCTGCTCACGCTGGCGGGGCTGGGGGCGGTGACGCTGGGAGCGGTGCTGGGCGCGCGCGTGGCGCCCGGAGGCGGCGCGGTGCGGTGAGCTTAGGCGAGTCTGTCCAAATCGCTGGAAGCGAACGCCATTAGGCCTGGCGCCACTTCGCTTTCAGCCGCGTATTGCGACCTCGTTGGCTTGATGAACAGACTGGCAAAACGAAGTTTCAGAGAAGGCTAATGTCCGCGTCAGCGGACGTTATGCCGGAACTAAAAATTCATTTGGACTATGCCGGACGTTCCAGTACATTACCGAACATCCGCAGGATGAGTGACACGTAAGATCAATGTCCAATCCCTTCTTTGACCATCCGATTCTCAACTCTCCCTACGAATGCCCGTTGAGGCATTGGGAGCTTGACGATGATGGGCAACCCACGCAGGCCATCATCGAAACTCGCCGCCGCGCGAAATTCATCACGCCGATCCCGAAGCCCAAGAAGCGCAAGAGCGCTGCCGCGCAGAAAGGATTCGTTTTCGACGACGGCCAAGGGCTGTCAACCAAAGAGCAGCAATACGATCCGACTTCGATCATCAATGAAGTGCGCGGGAATGTCGATTCCTGGCGTTCCCTGCCCAATCCCAATCAGTGGCAGGTCACGCCGGAGACAGCCCGCCTGTTGCAACACTGGCGCCATCACAAGTTCAACGACATCCGTCCGTTCTTCTGTCAGGTGGAAGCGGTTGAAACTGCGATCTGGCTGACCGAGGTTGCTCCCCAGATCAAGAAACACAAGCACATTCTCGATCACCTCGCGGCGGCAAACAAGGATGCCAATCCCGAATTGATGCGCCTGGCGCTGAAGCTTGCCACCGGCGCCGGCAAGACCACGGTCATGGCCATGATCATTGCCTGGCAGACCATCAATGCGGCGCGCCGGCCGGGCAGCAAGAACTTCACGCGCGGTTTTCTGATCTGCGCCCCCGGCCTGACCATCAAGGACAGGCTTCGCGTCCTGCAACCCAACGACCCCAACAGTTACTACAAAGACCGCGAACTGGTGCCGGGCGACATGCTCGACGATATCAGCCGGGCCAAAATCGTCATCACCAACTACCACGCCTTCAAGATGCGCGAGCGCATCGATCTTTCAAAGGGCGGTCGGGCTTTGCTCCAGGGCCGCACCGGCGAAGCACCGAAGACGCTCGAAACCGAAGGCCAGATGCTCCAGCGCGTGATGCCTGACCTGATGGGCATGAAGAACATCCTCGTCATCAACGACGAGGCGCATCACTGCTACCGCGAGAAACCCAAGAACGCCAATGAGGACGCCGACGAAGAGGCTCTGAAAGGCGACGAAAAGAAAGAAGCCGAAAAGAACAACGAGGCCGCGCGCCTGTGGATTACCGGCCTTGAGGCCGTGAACCGCAAACTGGGTGTTGCCCGCGTCATGGATCTTTCCGCCACGCCGTTCTTTCTCAGTGGTTCGGGCTACGCCGAAGGCACACTGTTCCCGTGGACGATGAGCGATTTCTCGCTGATGGATGCCATCGAATGCGGCATCGTCAAACTGCCGCGCGTACCGGTGGCCCAGAACATACCGGGGCAGGAAATGCCGATGTTCCGCGACCTCTGGGAAAACCTCAAGGACGTGCAACCCAGATTGCCCAGAGGCGGGCGTACCGTCGCCGGCGAACTCGATCCGCTCAACCTGCCGACGCTTTTGCAAACGGCGCTGCAAGCCCTCTATGGCCACTACGAAAAGACCTTCAACAAGTGGGTGGAGAGTGGCATCAAGGTGCCGCCCTGTTTCATCATCGTCTGCCAGAACACCGCCATCTCCAAGCTGGTTTATGACTTTGTCTCCGGCTTTCAGCGCAAGCCCAGCGAGGACGGCACCACACCGCCGCCCTTCCCCGGCGCCTTGCCACTGTTCCGCAATTACGACGAAACGACCGGCAACCCGCTGCCGCGCCCGAACACCCTGCTCATCGACAGCGAGCAGCTCGAAGCCGGCGATGCGCTCGACGAGAATTTTCGCGGCATGGCAGCGGACGAAATCGAACGCTTCCGCCGCGAGATTGTCGAGCGCGCCCGCGATGCACGTGCCGGCGACAACATCACCGATCAGGAACTGCTGCGCGAAGTCATGAACACCGTCGGCAAGCCGGGGCAGCTTGGCGGTTCCATCCGCTGCGTCGTCTCCGTGTCCATGCTCACCGAAGGCTGGGATGCCAATACCGTCACCCACGTTCTCGGCATTCGCGCCTTCGGCACTCAGCTTTTGTGCGAGCAGGTCATCGGTCGCGCGCTGCGCCGCCAGTCCTACGATTTGAACGAGGAAGGGCTGTTCAACGTCGAATACGCCGACGTATTCGGCATCCCCTTCGACTTCACCGCCAAGCCCGTCATTGCGCCGCCCCAGCCGCCGCGCGAAACGGTGCAGGTCAAGGCCATGCGCCCGGAGCGTGACGCGCTGGAAATCCAGTTTCCCCGTGTCGAAGGCTATCGTGTCGAGTTGCCGGAAGAACGGCTTGCCGCAGACTTCAACGCCGAATCCATCTTGACCCTCAGCCCTGATCTCGTCGGGCCGACCACCACCGTCAATGCCGGGTTGATCGGCAAGCCGGAAGATTTCAACGTCGAACACCTGGGCGATGTCCGCCCCTCCACCGTGCTGTTCAATCTGACCCAGCGCCTGCTCTACACCAAATGGCGCGACCCCGGCGAAGAGCCGAAGCTCCACCTCTTCGGCCAGCTCAAACGCATCACCAAGCAATGGCTCGACACCTGCCTGGTGTGCAAGGGCGGCACCTATCCCGCGCTGCTCATGTATCAGGCACTCGCCGACATGGCCTGCAACAAGATCACCGCCGCGATCACCCGGAAGTTCCTCGACGAACGCCCGATCAAGGCGCTGCTCGACGCCTACAACCCCACCGGCTCGACGCGGCACGTCCGCTTCAACACGTCGAAGACGGACCGCTGGCAAACCAGTGCCAAGTCCTGCCACATCAACTGGGTGGTGCTCGACAGCGACTGGGAGGGCGAATTCTGTCGCGTTGCGGAAGCGCACCCCAAAGTGCGTGCCTATGTCAAAAACCACGGCCTCGGTCTGGAAGTGCCCTATCGCTACGGCTCCGAGATGCGCAAATACCTGCCCGACTTCATCGTGCGGGTGGATGACGGCCACGGCCGCAGTGGTGACAACAGCGACCTGTTGAATCTCGTGGTCGAGATCAAGGGTTACCGGGGCGAAGACGCGATAGAGAAGAAATCCACCATGGACACCTACTGGGTGCCCGGCGTGAACCATCTTGGCACCGAGTTTGGAATGGGCCGCTGGGCATTTGCCGAGTTCACCGAGGTGTATCAGATCGAATCCGACTTTGCGAAGAAGGTCGAAGCCGAGTTCAATACCATGATTGAACAGATTGCAGTGCCCAAGGTTTAACGAACATGGCCGCGACCCGCCTCAGGATCTTCATCAGCAGCGTGCAAAAGGAATTTGCACAGCAGCGGCTGGACTTGAAGGCCTTCCTGCTTGGTGATGCCGTACTGCGTCGCTTTATTGCCGAGGTTTTCTTGTTTGAGGAATTGCCGGCCAGCGATCGTCGCGCAGATCAGGTGTACCTCGACGAGGTGAAACGCTGCGATATTTACCTGGGTATCTTCGGCAACGACTACGGCTTTGAGGATCAGGACGGTGTCTCGCCGACTGAGCACGAGTTCGACCATGCCACCCGGCACGGCAAGCCCCGATTGATCTATGCCTGGGGAATGGAAGACAAAAAGCGGGCGCCGAAAATGCAAGCGCTGGTACGCAAGGCCAGCGATGAACTGATCCGTCGCCGTGTTGACGACATGAGCGCACTGACTGCCGAAGTCTACTCAAGCATGGTGGAATATCTTGATCGGCTGGGGGCGCTGCGCGTCCCGCCGTTTGATACCTCCGCTTGTGACGGCGCCGGGCTGAAAGACCTTTCCCGCAAACGCATTGACTGGTTTCTTGAAACCGCCCGTCGTGAGCGCGGCTTCCCGCTCAAGTCCAACACCACGACGCAGGCACTGCTGACCCACCTCAACCTGCTTGATGGCGGCAAGCCGACCAATGCCGCGCTGCTCTTGTTCGGAGCGAATCCGCAACGCTACCACCGCACCGCCGAAACCAAATGCGTGCATTGCCATGGCACGCGCTACCGCCGCCCGTTCGCCTCTCAGCAAATTTACGCCGGCAACCTTTTTGAGCAGGCCGACCAGGCGCGCGATTTCGTCCTCGCCAAGATCAACCGTGCCGTGGGTACCCGCGCGGCAAGCAATCAGGCGCCGGCCACTTACGAGCTGCCGCCCGACGCAGTGGGCGAGGCCATCGTCAACGCCATCGCCCACCGCGACTACAACAGCAACGCCTCGGTCGAAGTGCGATTGTTCGCCGACCGGCTCGAAGTTTGGAACCCCGGCATGCTTCCCGGAACGCTGACCCTCGACGACCTGCGCGATGCGCATCCATCGGTACCCAACAATCCCCTGATCGCCGAATCGCTGTACCTGGCCCGCTATATTGAAAAAGCAGGTTCGGGCACCGAGCGCATGATTGAACTGTGCCGAGAAGCGGGTCTGCCGGAGCCGGCTTTTGAACTGCGTGCCGGATCGTTCGTCATTACCCTCTGGCGCGACTGGCTGACGGACGCGGTATTGGCTGATCTAAACCTGAATGAACGGCAGGTGCAGGCTATTGCTTACATCAAGAAGAATCGGATCATTATCAACTCGATTTACCAGTCGGAATTCAATGCCTCGAAGCGCACGTCTTCCCGTGACCTCGATGAGTTGCTGTCAAAAGGCATTCTGGAAAAGGTCGGCACGACTGGCAAAGGGGTGCATTACCGCCTGGGTAAAGGGGCCACAAAGGGGACAAAGGGGCCATGAGAAAGCTTGCCAATGTCCAGATTCAAAGGGGCCGCAAAGGGGCCAAAGGGGCCACGAATCAGATCACAAAGGGCTCAAACGGCTCACCCCGGCACATGGCCACCGAGCAATTGGGACATATATGGGACA
>CAMTUN010000038.1:0-46475 GCA_947084915.1 uncultured beta proteobacterium
AGACACTTTTTGACACGCCAACGCCTTGCGCTTTGCTTCACCCATTGGGTGATTCCTTTCAATTCTCGAAATAGCCCGCAAACCCACAACCAGCAACGCTTTAGCCTACCAGAGTGAAGTCTCAGCTGCCGTTTACAGGATGAACAATCCGTCTCTACGCGCCGGCCTCGCTGCCAGCTTCTTGGCGCTCGGCCTTTTCGCCGGTTGCGCTACCTCCGAAATGAAGTCCTCCGCCGCGCCTGCTCGCATGGAAAACGGCGTACTCGTCGGCGCCAACGGCATGACGCTGTACACCTTTGACAAGGACACCGCTGGCAGCGGCAAGAGCGTCTGCAACGGGCCATGCGCCGGCAACTGGCCGCCACTGTTCGCCGGCGACGGCGATCGTGCCTCGGGCGACTGGTCGATCGTCATGCGGGATGATGGCAGGAAGCAGTGGAGCCACCGCGGCAAACCTCTCTATTTCTGGATCAAGGATCAGAAGCCCGGCGACAAGACGGGATGTGGATTATCCGGGGGACGAGGCGCTTCCTGAACTGCCGACGCGGGCAACCCAAAGCGATGCCCTGGAACTGCACGACTTTGCGCGCAGCTTGGCGCGGCTACCCGAAGAACAGCGCGAAGTGCTGCTCCTGGTCGGGCTGGAGGGTCTATCGTACGGGGACACCGCAAAAGTCCTCGGTGTACCCATCGGCACTGTCATGTCTCGCCTGTCGCGTGGGCGCGAGCGCCTGCGCGCGCTACTAGCAGGAAGCGAACCTGCCGAAACGCACCTGAAAGTCGTCAAATGACCACCTTCTCCCCGCCCCCCTTCCCTGGGAAGGGGGTGACTAAAGTTCAGCCGCTAAAGCGGCTTCCGGGCTGCTGGCTTTCGCCTCCTTGGGGCAGCCCGGCGGAGGCGATATGAGCACGATCAGCGAAGAGGAATTGCATGCCTACGCCGACGGCCGTCTGGATGCTGCGCGCCGCGACACAGTGGAAGCCTGGCTGGCGGATCACCCGGAAATGCGCCAAGCGGTAGCCGAATGGCGCATCCAGAGCGAGCAGTTGCACCGCGTCTTCGATCCCGTTCTCGACGAGCCTGTACCGACACGCCTGGAAGAGGCGACGAAACCAGCATCACGCCTGCCGCTTAGCATGGCAGCCGCCATCGCATGGCTGGTGGTGGGCGGGGTAATCGGTTATCAATTGCGCGGCGCGGCGCCACCCCAAGGACCGCAGCCGACCGCATCCCTGGCGCGCCAGGCAGCGCTGGCGCACGCCGTCTTCAGCCCGGAGGTGCGCCATCCCGTCGAAGTCGGCGCCGCCGAGGAAACCCATCTTGTCGCCTGGCTGTCCAAACGGCTCGGCGCGGAATTGAAGCCGCCACGCCTTTCGGGACAGGGTTTCGAACTGGTCGGCGGCCGCTTGTTGCCCGGAGAGGTCGGCCCGGTGGCGCAGTTCATGTACCAGGATGCACGCGGCCAGCGCCTGACGCTCTACGTCCAACCCGACGCACAGGACAGCCGCGAGACCGCTTTCCGCTTCGCCCGGGAGAACGGAATCAGCGTGTTCTACTGGCTCGACGGCCGTTTCGGCTATGCCCTTTCCGCTGAAATGGAGCAACCCGCACTGCTGCGCATTGCCACCATCGTCTATCAGCAGCTGAATCCGTAAGTTTTCGGGCGGTGCACCGGTCTAGTAAGTACCTGATTAGCAATGAACGTCAGCCAGGCTCATCTGGCCCCACCCGTATGTGGTCGGGCTTTAGCCCGACAGCGGCCGTTGTCGGCCTGAAGGCCGACCTACATTGCTATCTGGCTGACGTTCATTGCTAATCAGGAGTAAGTATGTGCCCGACAGAAGGAATTCCATGCTGATCAAGCGACCGGACGACATCGCTCCATCCGAAATCACGCCGCGCCCCCTGTTCGAGAACCGTCGCGAATTCATCAAGGCCACCGGTGCCACCGCGCTGGTTGGTGCCGCCCTGTTTGCCGGCCTGCCACGCCGCGCTTGGGCCCGCGGCAAGTTCGCCGATCCGCTGACCCTCATGGCGGTTGGTCTGTATGGCGACGTGTTACCGAACCAGAACGGCGCACCGCTCAGGCTGGTCGTGCCGTGGAAATACGGCTTCAAGAGCGGCAAGTCGATCGTCAAGATCCGCTTCACGGACAAGCAGCCGCAGACCAGCTGGAACATCTCACAACCGGAGGAATACGGCTTCTTCGCCAATGTCAATCCCGACGTCAGCCACCCGCGCTGGAGTCAGGAGAAGGAACGCCGCATCGGCGAATTCTTCAAGCGCAAGACTCTGCCCTTCAACGGTTACGCCGATCAGGTGGCGCAACTCTATGCTGGCTTGGACCTGAGGAAATTCTATTGAAGCCGCCGAGCCTCCGCCAGATCACCGCGCTCAAGGCCGCGCTGTTCGTCATCTGCCTTTGGCCGCTGGCGCAACTCGCCTGGCTGGGCTACGCCGACGGGCTCGGCGCCAACCCCATCGAATTCATCACCCGGCATCTGGGCACCTGGACGCTCAATTTCCTGCTCATCACCCTGGCGGTGACGCCTCTGCGCCACCTCAGCGGCTGGCACTGGCTGATCCGGCTGCGTCGCATGCTGGGGCTCTACGCCTTCTTCTACGCCACCCTGCACTTCCTCACCTATATCTGGCTCGACCAGTTCTTCGACTGGACCTCCATCGTCAAGGACATCACACTGCCGCTGCTCTACGCCGTGCTGCTCGGCGCGCTGCTGGGCTTGCGCGCGCTGCGGCTGGCCCGCGAGCGACAACGGCAAGTGCGCGCCTATTTGTGAAACCGAACGATCGCGCTGCCGTCCCGCAGGGATTTCTTTCGGTCATCCGGCGCGATTTTAGTTACGGCCGCTGCGCTTAACGCCGATGAAGCCGGCGTTAGCCTCCACTGAAACTTCGTTTTCGGCTCGGCCTTCCAGGCATGGCCGTACACGATCTCGAAAGTGGCCGGCAGTAGCCCGTCCCCCGGGGACTTCCTTCGGTCATCACGCTGCGCTCCCTGCCAGGCACGGAAGACGCGCCGCCCCTCACGAAAGCCCATCGGGCCGAGCAGGCCGTCGCGCACGCCAAGGTGGCGCTGATCGCGCAGCAAGCCACGCGGGGTGGCGTAGGCGAGTTCGATCCGCTCCATGTCCATCACCGGATCGGCGAAACCTGCCGCCAGCAGCATGTCGCCCAGATCGTGCATGTCGTGAAACCGCCGCAGTGTCGTCGCACCCGCTGCGCGCAGTTCCTTCAGGGTGTCGGGACCCAAGGCGCTGAACATCAGCAGGCCGCCCGTTTCCAGCACGCGGTTGATCTCGCGGAATGCCGGCAACGGGTCGTCGAGCCAATGCAGCATGAGGTTGGACCAGGCCAGCGCGAGGGTTCCGCTGGCCAAGGGCAACGCCCGCACGTCGGCCGCGACACAGCGTGGCGCGCGGCGACGCAGACGTTCCAGCCAAGGGGTGCGGCGGGCGACTTCCGTCAGCATTGCGGGCGCGTAGTCCAGCGCCAGCGGCAAGGCCTGCGGATAGCGGGCAGAGAGCGCACGAATGCCGTCGCCCGTTGCGCAGCCGATATCGGCGATACGGGCCGGAGCGAGCTTCATGAAGTCGAGCCGCGCCGTCATGCGCAGACTGACTTCCCGCGCCAGCACGGCGACTTCATCATAGGAAGCCGCTGCCCGGCAAAAGTCAGTCCGCATCAGACGGCGTTCAATCCCAGCCGTTCGAACAGCCGCTCGTCGCGGCCGGCTTCGGGGTTGCCGGTAGTGAGCAGCTTGTCGCCGTAGAAGATGGAATTCGCACCGGCGAGGAAGCACAGCGCCTGCAACTCGTCCGACATCTCCTGGCGGCCGGCGGACAGCCGCACCAGGCTCGTCGGCATGGTAATGCGCGCCGCGGCGATGGTGCGCACGAACTCGAAGGGATCGATCGGCTCGGCATTCGCGAGCGGCGTGCCGGGCACCGGCACCAGGTTGTTGATCGGCACGGATTCCGGCGGCGGATCCATGTTGGCGAGTTCGGCGATCAGACCGGCGCGGCCCGCGCGCGTCTCGCCCATGCCGACGATGCCGCCGCAACAGACGTTGATGCCGGCCGCGCGCACCTTATCGAGGGTATCGAAGCGGTCGGCCTGGCTGTGCGTGGTGACGATGTTGCCGTAGAACTCCGGGGCAGTGTCGAGGTTGTGGTTGTAGTAGTCGAGGCCGGCCGCCTTCAGTTGTTCGGCCTGACCTTCCTTGAGCATGCCCAGGGTGACGCAGGTTTCCAGGCCGAGCGCCTTCACGGCGCGGATCATCCCGGCCACCCGCTCCAGGTCCTTGTCTTTCGGGCCGCGCCAGGCGGCGCCCATGCAGAAGCGGCTGGCGCCCTTGTCCTTGGCCGCTTGCGCGGCCGCCACCACCTCGCCGATATCCAGCAGGGATTCCCGCTCCAGACCGGTCTGGTTGCGGGCTGACTGTGAGCAGTAGCCACAGTCCTCCGAGCAGCCGCCGGTCTTTACCGACAGGAGGGTAGAGCGCTGCACGCTGTTGGCATCGAAATGCGCGCGATGGACCTGCTGGGCCCGGTAGAGCAGATCATTGAAGGGCAACTCGAACAGCGCCTGGATCTCGGCGGTTGTCCATCTCTTCTGCTTATGTGAGTCATTGCTCACGCGCTCGGCTGCGGCTGTATGCATGTCAGGGAAATGCTTCGGATAGAATCGGTTCAAGGATGATCGTTCATGAGTGGGGGCTTGTCAATTTACCGGACGACAATTCAGGCGCTTGCCCGCCTGCTGCCGCAGGACTGCTTCGTTTGCGGCCAAAGCAGCGGCAATCGCCTGGTCTGCACTCAATGCGAAGCCGGCCTGCCTTATCTCGAAGGCCCGCTTTGCCAAGTATGCGCCCTGCCCACACCCGAGGGCGCCCTCTGCGGCGCCTGCCAGAAGGTGTCGCCGCATTTCGACACCACATCAGCCGCTTTCCGCTACGCCTTTCCGGTGGAGCATTTGGTGCAGGGACTGAAGTACCGTCATCGGCTGCCGCTGGCCGGCTGGCTGGCTGACGCACTCGCCTCGCACATCAAGGCGTCAGGGGTCGATTGCGTAATGCCCCTGCCGCTCTCCGCGCAGCGCATGAAAGAGCGCGGCTTCAACCAGGCGCAGGAAATCGCCCGCCCGCTGGCGCGGCGCCTCAAACTGCCGCTCATGCCGGAGGCCTGCGCCCGCGTCCTCGACAGCGCACCCCAGGCCAGCCTGCCCTGGAAAGCGCGCCAGGCCAACATCCGCAACGCCTTCGAATGCAGCATCGACCTGACGGGAAAATCCATCGCGGTCGTCGACGATGTCATGACCACCGGCGCGACGTTGAACGAGTTCGCAAGGACGCTGAAGCTGCACGGCGCCCTGAGAGTGGAAAACTGGGTGGTCGCGCGAACGCTGCCGGGTTGAGCCTTAGGGCAGACGCTTCAGTTTCTGTTCGACGAATTCGGCAAGTTCAGGCGTCAGCGCGCCCGTCGACCTGGCGCGCAGGAAGGCGTCTTTCGCCTCGGGCAGCCTTCCTTCCGCCTCCAGCGAGATGCCCAGCCCCATCCACCACACGCCGGCCTGAGGGGCGAGGCGCAGGACAGCCTGATACTCTGTCACGGCCCTCTTGTGGAAAGTCAGTCGCTGCAGCACGGCGGCATGCAAGGCGCGATACTCGGGGTTGTCCGCCGCTGCACCCGCGGCCTTGCTGAGCGTTTCCTCGGCACCTCGCGCATCGCCGCGTTCCAGCTGAAGTCGGGCCAGCCGCGATGCCATCTGAGGTTGTGCCGGATCGCGCGCAAGTGTTACTTCGAGCAGCGTCTGGGCTTCCTCAAGCCGCTGCTGCTCGACCAGCAGGCCGAACAATGCCAGGCGGGCGCCGGCATGCCCAGTGTCCTCGCTCAACGCGCCACGCAGAACGGCCGTGCCTTCCTGGACACGCCCCTGATTCACCAGGGCCAGGGCGCGCCGATACTCGTTCTCGGCTCGTTCGCGAGGCGTTGATATGCGCATCTTCTTTTCGATCCGGGCGCCTTCGTCGGTAACTGGCGCATCAGACGACGGAGCCTGGCTCAGGGCAGTCGCCACCTTGAGCCTGTCACTGCGGGCTTCGGCCGCCTTGCGTGCCGCCGGGTTTTCCTTTTGGGCAGAGGGCGGCGATGCCTCCTGCTCTGGCTTGTTCCGCGTCGGGGTAGCCGGCGGGGACGGCAAGGCGGATGTCTTTTCTGCAACGGGCGTTTCGGCAGGCGCCTGTTGGGCCGCCACGGCAGGCGCGGCGGCGGGCGCAGTCTCGGACGTTTGCAGCGGTGGTTCGGGCGCGGCCACAGGGGCCAGCGCGATGGGTGTTGCCGGCGTCACAGCAGTGACAGGCGCGGGAATCGGCGCCATACCTGCCTGCCCCCCGGCAAGGAACCACCAAGCGCCGGCGCCGGCCAGAAGCACAAGCGCCACGCTTCCCAGAATCAAAGACCAGGGTACTGCGGCGCGCTGCGGCGGCAGCGAGCGAATCTCCTGGGCGATACCGGCATCGCCGGAAAGCGTCGCCCGTCGCGACTCAAGGTCCTGCAGCATTTTATTGATCAGGCTCATGCCCTGCTCCTCACCACACGCGCCACGCAGACAGGCGCGCACCCTCGGTATCCCGGGCGGCAGCCTTTACGTTGCGCGGCGCAACCTCCTGCCGGCCTTCGCCGTAAGCGGCCAGCATGGCCTTGTGCGCCAGGATGTTGACCAGTCGCGGCGTGCCGTTCGCGGCTCTGTGAATCAGGCGCACCGAAGCCCTCGGGAAGACGCGATGGCCACGGTACCCCGCCACGCGCAGGCGGTGCGCCAGATAAAGTTCCATCTCGTCGGGCTTCAGCCCGCCGAGTCGATAGTGGAATGAAATACGCTGCCGCAATTGCCGCACCGAGGGATTGGCCAGCCGCTCGTCCAGCTCCGGCTGGCCGAACAGCACCAGTTGCAGCAGCTTGCGCTTCTCGGTTTCCAGGTTGGACAGCAGCCGCAGCGATTCCAGGCTTTCCATCGGCAGGGCCTGGGCTTCGTCGAGGCAGAGCACGACGGACTTGTCCTGTCGCGCGAACTCGAGCAGGGCCTGGTTCAGACCCTTGAGCAGGTGGTACTGGTCGGCATCCTTGTCGAGTTCGACGCCAAGTTCCTCTGCCAGCGCCAGCATCAGGGTGCGCGGCTCGAGGTAGGGATTGGGCAGATAGGCGCTGACGGCGCCCTCGCCCAGCGTGGCCAACAGACGGCGGCAGAGCAGTGTTTTGCCGGTGCCGACCTCGCCCGTGATCTTGATGAAGCCTTCGCCGCTGCGCAGCGCGATCAACAGCGTGTTGAGCGCCTCCTGGTGCGATGTGCCGGCAAAGGCGAAGCTGGTGTCCGGCGTGATGCCGAAGGGAAACTCGCGCAGGCCGAAATGCTCCAGGTACATCGTTATTGTTGCGCCGGTACGGCTGGCAGCAGCGGGCGTTCCATGGCGCGCAGGCGCTCGCGCGTGTCGATGAGATCCTGCTCCCACTGCTTGTCGCCGTGGATCACCGTCGGCTTCAGGAGGACGACGATTTCGCGCTTCTGCAAGCCCTTCTTGCCCTGCTTGAAAAACGCATTGACGCCCGGCACGTCGCCGACACCCGGCACCTTGCCGCCGTCATCGGTCTGGATGTATTCCATCAGCCCGCCGATGGCGACGATGTTGCCGTCGCGCACCCGCACAATGCTGTCCGTTTCGTTGATGCTGCTCGAAGCCAGCGGCAACTGGAAGGTGCCAAGTGTGCCGAGGTTGATCACCTTGTTCCGCTCCGACACCACGCTGACGGAGGGTCGGATGTGCAGGATGATGTTGCTGTCCTCGTCGATCTGCGGCATCACGTCCAGCGAAATACCCGAGAAGAAGGGCTGCACGGTGATGGTCGGCGAGGTCGTCGAACTGCTGCCGCTGGACGAGGTCGTGGTGCTGATGTTCGTCACGTAAAAATCATCGGTGCCGACCTTGAGCACCGCCTTCTGGTTGTTCAGGGTGGCGATGCGCGGGCTGGACAGCACATGCACAGTGCCCTGGGTCTCCAGGAAGGAAATCAACGCGGAAAAATTTGCGGTCTGGAAGGCCAGACCCAGCACGCCGGCGAGCGGTCCGCCTGCAAGCCGGCCGACAGCGCCGGCCAGCGGCGCCGCCAGCACATTGCCAAGCGTATTCGGCACGAATGTGCCCGAATCCGAATTGTAGGGCGTGACGATACCGCCGACCTGGTTGCTGCCAAGCCCTGGGGCCTGCGTATTGAACTGGCTTGTGTTGGCGCCAGAAGAAAGACGGTGACGACCCGTGGCAGTGAATGTGCCCCAGTTGATGCCGGCCTGGAAATGCTCCGACAGCACCACCTCCACGATCTTCGCCTCCAGCATCACCTGGCGCTCGATGGTCAATTGGGAGGCGCGCAGGAAATTCTCCACCTCGCGAAGTTCGCGCGGCAGGGCACGCACCACGATGACGCCGGACTGCGGCGAAATGACGACGTTGCGCCCGCCCTCGGCGCCGATGATCGCCTTGATCGTCCCGTTGATTTCGCCCCAGAAATCCATCTGGTTGGTGGTCGAAACAGAACTGCCGGCCGCCGACTGCACGGCGCTACCGGCTGCGCCGGTCGCCGGCGTCGCTGCCCCCGCCGCACCAGCCGTACCGGCGGTAGGCGATGAGATCGAGCCCGAGACGACGCGTGTATCGCTGCGGCTCTGCCGCTGCACCGTCAGGTAGTTCACCTTGAATACCCGCGACTGCATGGTCAGCGGCTGCACGAAGATGCGTGTGCCCTGCACCCGGTATTCGTAACCGTACAGTTCGCGGATGGTGTCGAGCGCCTCCATCACCGTCACATCCTTCAGGTTGACGGAAATGCTGCCGGTCACCTCCGGATTCACCAGCATGCTGTATCGGGTGCCGGAAACAATGGCCATGAACACCTGGCTGGCCGGGGCGTTGCTGACCGAGAGATCGAAGCGCGACTCGGCAACTTTTCCCGCCGGCGCCTCGATCTGACCCGTCAGGGGCGGCATCAGGGCGCGGCTCACGGCATCGGGCGCCGCCTCGCGGCTGCGGTTCTCCGTTGCCCGCTGCATCTCGCTGTCGATCGACTCGCGCACCGCGCCGGACTTGATTGTTGAAAACGTGTTGCATCCCGCCAGCAGGAAACTCGCTGACACTGAGAATATCCAGAGCATTCGCATCATGGTTCTTCCTTATCTTCCCGCCATTCGGCTTGCGATTTTCTTCGGGCGGCTTTGCACTTCCTTCGGGCGCAGTTCGACATCAGGATACATGCCGATCGTCTCCCGTCGTCCATCCGGATACTGCAAGACGACCGCATGCTCCTCGATTTTCACCACCACAGCCTCACCGGACCGGTCTCCCGGCTTGACCCACTCCCCATTGAGCAGCGCCAAATAACGCTTGCCGGTGCGCTTGATCGTCTGCAGCCCCGAATCGGTCGGCATCGCAGCCTGAGCGGCATCGGCCGGATCCATAAATTGCGCCGGCGGGCGCGTCGGATCCTTCATCCCCTGGGCCATGGCAGCGCCAGCCAGGGCCGCCAGCATCGAGATCGCACCGATACGCATCAACACCTTCGATCTCATGCCGGGCTGGCCGATCATCACGCGGGAGGGGCCTTTGCTCATATCGTCAGCCACACCTTGTCGAGACTGAGCGTATACAGGGTCAGTGTCAGCACCGGCCGATTGTATTCGCGCGCGTCCAGCTTGAGACGGCCCCAGTACATCTGCCAGGGCAGCGACTCGATCTGAGCCAGGTAGTCCAGCATTTCAAAGTAGCTGCCGCGCAGCGTCAGTTCCACGCCGTGCTTGAAGATATTGTTCTGGCCACCGGCCTGCGCCCCGAAGGAAGTACCCTTGGGGCGCCCCGCCGCTGCCGGGAGCTGTACCGCGCCGGGTTGCCCCGCGGCCGCCTCGTCTCGGCCCAGCAGCATCTCTGCCGGCAGCGTCGTCATCTTCACGAGCTGCAGCCGCCGGTTGCGCTTCAGGAGGTCCTCCAGCAGCGTTGCCATGCGCTCGGGCGGGACGAGTTGTTTCGCAGACGATTGCAGGCCGGCATCGATGGCGGCGATTTTCTGCTCGATTTCCCGGATCCGCGCACGGGCCTGGGCATCCGGATGGCTGGAAATCCGCGCCTGCATTTCCTTGAGCTGCATGGAGACCCGTCCTGATTCAGCCCTCTGCTCGGTGAGGCTGGCCTGCAAGCCGGTGTTCTGGCGCGACCATGCACTCAGCAGCAGCGCGTCCACCAGAAAGTACGTCACGGCGACAGCGGCGGCGGCCACCATCATTCGCTCGCGCAGCGACAAGGCATCGAATTTCTGCTGCCAGGCGTTGAGTGTCTTGCTCATCCCGCGCGGACTTTTTTCAGTCATCGCGCCTCCGCCGCCGGCGTCCCCGACGCATTGTCGGCGTCCGTCCGTGCCGGCGTTGCCGTCAGCATGAATTCGTGAAAGGGGGGCAGCTTTGCCGCGGCATCCTGACCACCTTGTGCTGGAGCCGGAGCAGCATCGGCGCCCGCGCGCGACGCAGGCTTGTCATCCCCGACCAGTTGCACGTTCAATGCTTCAAAGGAGCGGCCACGCAGTGTGGGTTCGCTGTTGAGCCCACGGATGTAGCCGGGAATCTGATCCGGGTTGAGCGTGCGCCCTGCCAGCATGATGTTGCGACCGCCCTCTGCCATCTGCAGCCCGACCATCCATAAGCCATCCTGCGACTGGCGGGCAAAGGCCCGCAGAAATTCGGAGAACCCCTCCGGAGAACCCAGGGCGCCGCTCTCCAGAGCTTCTCGCACGCGCTCGCGACCCTGCAGCGCCGCCTCCGCGCGTTGCAGGGCGGCTTCCGTCTCACTGCTCACCTTTCGCGCGGCAATGTCCTGATTGAGGCGTGCCAGTTCCTCCTGCATCTGCCCAAGATCTCCACTGACGCGGCTAGCCTCGCCGGACAGTTGCTGGTTCTCCCAGCGCACCACGCCGCCATACAGCCCGAGCAGCACCACCATGACGCCGATTCCATTCAGGAGGGACTTGCCCGTCAACCACTCGCGCTTGAAGCGCAGCGCCGGGTTGAACAGGTTGATCTGTCGCGTCATTGCCGCACCTCGAAGCCCCGCATGGCCGCACCCAGCAGATGGAAGCATTGCGCCTGACGGGCGGGCGCGCGAAGTTCGGGAACCTTGATGAGGTCCATCACCTTGGCCAGATCGACTGCCTCCACCGGAACGTACAGATTCTGCGCGAGATAGGCGGCCAGGCCGACTTCCTCCGGCAGCGGCATCACCATCAACTGCGCCAGGCTGACGTAGTGATGCTGATGCTCGAAGGTGTCGAGCGAGCGCTGCAGTTCGAGGACAATACGGTCGAACAGCGCCTGGCGCTCATCAAAGTCGGCATGGATCAGTTGGTCGAGCGTGATTTCCAGACGCCGGAATGCCTGAAGTTCGCCACGATAGGTGAAAGTCAGCAGCCCGCCCTCGGCGGAAAACCCCAGCATGGCCACGCCGCGTCCTGGCGGCTCGTACAACGCGGAAAGATTGCGCTGCACGGTCTCGGGTACATCGATGGCCTCAAGGTCGATTTGCGCCTTTTGCAACGACTGGATGCGAGCACCGAGCAGGTCGTTGGATGCGCAGACGACGAAGACAAAGCGGCTGCGCGCACCTTCGGTGGCCTCCGTCGGCACTTCCAGTACGTCCAGCGTTGCCTTGTCGACGGGGAAATCGACCATGCCCTTGATACGCCAGCGCATGGCTTCTTTCATTTCCTCGGCAGGAACATCCGGTGGCTCCACCTGCAGGAACTGGTATTCGCCGAAGCGCAGGCTGGTGGTGGCGCGATAGCGATCGAGACCAAACTGCTTGCGCAGCCGCGAATAGGTGTCGGCCTCCGCGCCTTCCTTCCGGAAGGTTTCGCAGAGCGTCACTTCAGGCCGTCCGCCTGCGCCAGCGTGGATGTGAGCCAGATCCACCACACCGTCGCGGCTTGCAACGGCGAGCCAGCCGTCCCGCTTACCGGCGCCGAAAATTCTCATTTTACGTTAACTTACCCATATAACCCACGGAAACTAAAGGTTTTCGACTGGGTTGTCAATCATTTAAGCGGGGTTATTTCATAGGCATTTCTCTAGCGCGTGACTTCGCGCCTGAAAATCAGCCTGTCACGGTAGATGCCGAAGGTGGCGCGAGCGGCAGTTTCATCGTCGTAGAGATAGCCGTCCCCGCCCGGCAGCGGTTGATCCACGCCGTCCCAATTGCCCTGAAGCCATGTGGCGCCCGCGCTGACAACTGAGGCGGCAGCATAGGGAGGACCGACCGGCAGCGCATCCGTGCAGGTCGCGTCTCCGGGGGCTGATGGGCCGAGCCGGATGGTCATGTCTACGCTGCCCTGGTTTCCGACGCCAGGTTGTC
Organism: uncultured beta proteobacterium; assembly: GCA_947084915.1. GTDB lineage: Bacteria > Pseudomonadota > Gammaproteobacteria > Burkholderiales > Rhodocyclaceae > Desulfobacillus. The sequence goes on from CAMTUN010000038.1 coordinate 12,459, forward strand.
CCAGCCTCAGCGGCGTGGCGTGTGGGGGTGGATTGGTATCCAGTTTGCCGCCAATCAGCGTGCCGCCACCGGACAAGCCCGTCTCGCAAGCGACAAGGCTGCCCTGCCAGTTGTTGAGGGCGATGTTAGTCGGAAGAATGGTTGTGCAGGAGTCAGCGGTGTTGAGGGCAAAGCCGCTACCGTTCCAGTATTCACTGCGCACCGTCAGTGGCAGCGCACGCAATTCCGATCCATGTGCATTGAGGATGCGCAGGCGACCGAAGCGCACGCCAGTGGTTGCACCGACTGCTTTGGCCGTGCAGGGGGCGCAGGCGCCGGCTGTGGCCGGGTTCATGTCCAGGCCAATGAGCGCAACCGCATCGGGATCCGTCAGGCGCACACCCAGTCGCAGGAGGTCGAAGGGCCCATCCGGATCATCAGGCGTGGCACGGCGGAAACTGGCCGCCGCCGTACTCACGGAATGCACACCGCCGGTCCAGAGCGTGCTAGGCGGTTCGATTGTGAGCGTTGATATATCGATGTCGAATCGCGCAGACAGATCGGTGCCGTTGTCGGCGTTCTCAGCCTGCCAGGCCAGTGTCGCCAAACTGGCCGGGAAACCCGGGCTGTGATAATTCACGGTCACCGCGTCCGCCGCGTTCCGCGCCTCGACATTCGCAGTCAGGCTCTGGAAGGGCTGGTTCATGTAGGAGAAGGCGGGGGCGCCCGCCACGCAGGCGGCCGTCACGGCCCCGGAGGTCAGCGTGAAATGATCCGGCACGAAACGTCCGACCGGCGTGATGATCGAATAGGCAGTGCGCTCTGCCGCACTGGAGCCGTCGCCGGCGTCCACGGCGGCGAAGGTGTCGTCGGACATCTGCAACTGGAATACGCCGGCTTCGCTATACGTCACTGTGTTCGATACTACCGTGCCGCCCGCGCCGACGAATGCCCCGGCGCTGAGAAGGCAGGTTGGGCAGGCGCCAAGGGCGGGCAGGACAAAGCCCACCGCGTTGGCGGTCGGGTTGCCGTTGTAGTTGGTTGTCACCGCGCTCAGCGCGTTATAGCCCGTCACCGTGAGGGTGAATGGCTGGCCGGCCTTGTGCACCGTGCCGCCGGGGAATCCCGAATTGGTCAGCGCCCGCGCAATGCCCGCCGTCTGCCAATCCTGATCGGTTGCCGCCATCGACAACGCCGCCGGCCGGATCGCAAAGTTGTCGGTCGAGCACCCCACGGCAAGCGGCGCGCCGACGGCAGGATAGGTCATGCGCAGGCGAACGTCGCGCCAGGCGTTGGGCTCGGTCAGACTGACGTTTTTCCGGCCATTGTCGGCAAGCAGGAAGCTCATGGTCACCGGGGCGAAACCTGTCAGGGGTACCCAACTGGCGCGGCAGCCGTTGGCGTCGATGGCCGCAGCGTTGTTCGAGCCGTCGAGCAGTTCGATGCGCACGTCACCGACGAAGGTGGTCTGGATGGCGTCCTTGGCAAGGGTCAGCGCGGCGATGTCGATGCTGATGCCCGGGCCGCTCACCTTGGTGCGGATCGGATTCTTGTTGCCGGGCACATTGAGCGGGACGAAGACGGCGCCCGGCTCGAGCCCGTCGAAGCCGCCCGGCACCACCACGCCGCCACAAGGGTGGGTAGCGTTGTACTGGGCCAGCACCTGACTCTGCGTCATCTCGCCATCGAAGACATTCACTTCATCGATGCGGCTGCGGAAGCGATAGCCGGCGTCGGATTGCCAGCCGCTCACGCGCAGGTTGGCGTTGACGACGGCATTGCCGAGCGCAGGCGTGCTTAGCCTCTGCGTCAGCGTCTGCGGCACGCCGTCGATATAGAGCTTGTTGCTGGTCACGCTGCCGTTGGTGAATACAGCCGATACGTGCACCCAGCGATTGGCCAATCCCGCAGAGCTGATGCCGTACACATCGCTATTGGCCGTGTTGAAGCCGAAATGCCCGCTGACCAGCCAGAGGTCGTGGCGGAACCAGCCGACGGGCATGACGCCGTTGGCGCCGTTCCAGTACATCCAGAATGAGACCGTTGTCTTGGCGCCTGCCGCCGTGTTGGCGGCCACCGGAAGATTGAGCGCGCCGCCGTTGAAATCGCCATAGCCGCAGGTGCCGGGATTGCCGGCGCGCGCCGGGCTCGCCGTCGCCGGTACGGGCAAGGGGGCGCCGAGCGCCTGGCCATGCCGGAAGTTGCCGCTCGAATCCTGCACCTCCGCCGGAACGCCGGCCCACCCCGCCTCCTCCAGTCGATAGTGCGCCAGCGTGGCGCAGGAAGCGCAACTGCGCGCGGGTACGGCTGCAATGCTTGCAACCTGTGCCGCATCCAGCGAGCCGTCGTAAATGCGGAACTCATCGACGCCGCCATTGAACCAGCCCCAGTTTCCGCCACCCAGTCCGCCGTCGTTGGTGGGCGTGCCGCCGGAGGTGCGCAATCCAGGATGAATGTTTGCGTAGGTGCTGGTCAGGCCCGTCGCCACCAGGCTCCCATTGATGTAGAGCCTCGGCTGACGCGCCTGATAGACCACGGCCACGTGCGTCCAGCCGCTCACCGCACCGGGCCATACCAGCAGGGCCGGCATGTAGCTGGCGGCATGCTCATAGACCGATACGCCGTTGGTGCCGACCGATACCCCGACGCCGGCATGCCCTGCCCCCCAGGCATCGGTGCCCTGCGCCGGATAGAGCGCGTAACGCTGCCCGGAAACGCCGCCCGTGCCGCTGGTCGACTGGCCGTCGATCTCATGGCTTACGGACGGATTGACCCAGAACGCGATCGTGAAGTCATTGGTAATGGCGTCGGCAAAGTTGCTCACCGACTTGATGCGCGTGGGACTGACACCATTGAAAATGCCGCCCTTGCAGACGCGCCCGGTTCCCGTGTTGGCGGCGCCTTCCGGGGTGCCGTGGTTGCCGTTGCCGCTGGCATCCGACACCTCGCCGACGACCGTGCCGAGCGCGCACTCGTCGAGGCGCCATTCCAGCGTCAGGCGCGGCGCGCAGACATGTATCTCGTTGAAAAGGGCCGTGACTTCAACCGGAGTCAGTTGGCCGTCATACACCTTCACTTCGTCGATACGGCCGGAGAAGCGGTAGTTGGCGTCGGTCTGCCAGCCACCGACTCGCAACGTGGCATTGACCACCGCAAAGACGTTGGCGGGCGCGCTCAGGCGTTGCGTCAGTACCTGGGCCACTCCGTCGATATACAGCGCGTTCGCCGCAACATTGCCGTTGGTGAACTCCGCCACCACATGCACCCAGCGATTCGCCAGCCCGGCCGAACTGATGCCGAACACATCGCTGTTGCCCGTATTGAAGCCGAAATGGCCGCTGACCAGCCACAGATCGTGCCGATTCCAGCCCATCGGCATGACGCCGCTGGCGCCGTCCCAGTACATCCAGAACGACACGCTGGTCTTGGCTCCGGCGGCCAGGTTCACCGGCAGTCCGCCGATGCTCAGGGCGCCGCCGTTGACCCACGGTCCCGGAAAGCTGCCATAAGTGCAGGTGCCCGGCCTGCCCGGCCTCGCCGGCGATGCGGAAAGCGGCGTCGGCAGCGGGCTGCCGATCGCCTGTCCGTGCCGGTTGTTGCCGCTGCTGTCGCGCACCTCGGCCGCCGCCCCGGTCCACAGCAGTTCTTCCAGCCTGTACTCCCCGAGAAGGGTGGCTGCCGAAACCTGTCCGGCCAGAAGCAGAAAAAAGAGGGCGGCTACGAAACGCATGGCTTCATCCGGAAAAGTCAGTCCCTGCGGCACGGCGGGTCGCGGGCATGTCCTGCATTTCCTGCTCCGGCAGAACGGCCGTCAGCATCTGGCGGAGACGTTCATCCATCCTCGCCAGCAACTCGGGGTTGCTCCGATAGGCCAGCAGCAGGAAGCGGCGGTTGGCGTCGATCTCCTGCAGGAGGCGGCGGTTCTGTTCGGCATTCAGCATGTGTGCCTTTATCTTCCGCAATTCCTCGATGTCGATGGCGTCCTTGCTGCGGCCGGTTCCCGTCTTCATGGCAATCAGGTGCTCTATGGACGCAATGGGGATTGTAAGCGTCCCGACGGGCGCCATGACCGCATCGCGCCGCAATTCGTCGTATGGGACGACGGGTCTGACCAGCACGTCGATGACGGTCGCCATCATGTCGGGCCCTCGCAGCGCAAAGGCAAGCATGCCTTTCTCGCGATGCCATTGCTCGATCTGGTCGGGATTCGCCAGAGCGTCAATGGGAACGGGGATAACCGGGCGCAGTCCCGCCGCCTTGGCGCAGTCGATGAAGCGCCGCAGGTTCTCCGGCGTCATGGACAGCACCACATCGACATCCATGGTCACCCGCTGATAGCCATGCAACGCCACGGCCAGTCCGCCCACCAGGACGAAGTCGATTTCGGCATCGGCCAGGGTCTGGATCAGATCGAACATGCTCACGGCGTTCCCCTTCTCCAACAGCGCCTCGCCGAAGGCGCCAGGCACGGACAGTGCAAATAGGCCATGTTCTCCATTGGCGTCAGTAAAAGTCAGCCCCTGCGGGACGGCGAAGCGGTGAGAGGATTTCCTGCACGCGGCTCCCGGCACGATTGGCCAGGGCAGGATTCTGCAGCCACATCTGGATGAAGAATTCCCTCATCTGCTCGGATTGCGCCAGGCGACCCAGCATGACGGCCTCCGGGATATCCGCGTCGGAATGGTTTGTCATCTCAATCATTCGGATCTTCTCCCCGCTTGATTTTTTCAAGCGCCGCAATGTCAAGCCGGTCCTTGGGACGATTCGCCACTCGCTTCATGACCAGGAGGTCATCAATCGAAGCAATCAATACGCGCCTGCCGAACAGTGTGCCCTTGACTGCATTGGCCATCAATGTCTCGAAGGAAATTTCTGGCCTCACCAGAACATCGACAACACTGCCTGCAGCCTGAGGCTCCCTCAGCGAAAAAGCCAGCATGCCCTTTTCACGATGCCACTGCTCGATCTGATCGGCGTTCCTGAGCGAATCGATCGGCACCGGAATGCCGGGTTTCAAGCCGAAGCGTTTTGCGACCTCGATGAATCGTGACAGATTCCCATCGTTCATTGCCAGAACCAGATCGATATCGAACGTTGCGCGCATGAAGCCATGCAACTGAACCGCCAGCCCGCCCACCAGAACGTATTCGACATTCTCATCGGCAAGCGATTGGAGCAATTCGATGGTTTTCATCTGTCCGGCTTCTCCGAGAAGCGGCTTTCATCGGGACCCAACACGCCATTGGGAAAGTCAGCCCCTGCAGGGCGCCCCGAAGGAAGTACCCTTGGGGTGCGGCGATCGCATCCAGGCCGGGCGTCCAATCCTTGATGCGCCATCCAATCCCGGTTCACAGCTCCACCATACCGCGTATCTGCCGCTCGACGTAGCCGTCGAGGGGTGTCGGGTTGGGACATATGCCGCCGCCGGCCGGCTGGTTGCAGGCGGTGGCCGTCAGCGTAAAAACACTTCTTGTTGGCGGCCCGCCTTCAGTATAGGGGCCTTGTATCACACACGTCACCGTCACCGTAAACTCCCCCAGCACGCCCGGCAGGCCGGCCAGCGGCGTGATGGCGGCGCAAGTACCCCCGTTTACCTGCCAGGCGCCCCAGTCGATGCCCGCCTGCGCCGCCTGGAAGGCGCGCGCGCCCATCAGGTCAAGGGAGGCGCCCGCCTGCTGCACGCGAAAGACGCTGACGGAGAAGGCCGCCAATGCCGCCAGGATGACGATCAGGAAAATCGCGGTGACGATGGCAAAACCCCGCTCGGCCGTCGCAACAAGGGGATTTCCTGGCTTCATGGTGTGTTGCTCACCTGGGCCTGGTTGAAAAGCGTCACGTTGTCCGCCACAAGGCTTCCCGGCACCACATGGCTCAAGCCGAGGGCCATGAGGACGACACCGTTGCGCAGCGCGACGACATTGCCGGTGTAAGTAAACAAGCAGTTCGTCACCCCCGTGGCAAGCAGCGTGTTCGTACTGCCCACCGGCGGCGCCGGCTGCGCCGCGTTGATGACGTAGCCCGAATGGCGAATCAGGGTACCTACTCCAGCGACAGGGCTGGGCAGGCACTCATAGGTCACAGGCCCGGAAACAATGTGAAAACGGTTGCCCGGCGAAGCCAGAGGGAAGGTGTGGAGCGGAAAGGTAAACCTGTCCTCGGCCGGAGCGGCAATGGCGCCAGCAGTCGGCAAGGCGACCAGACCGACGCGGTTGCTGCCCGGCCCCGCCGCCGCATAAGCGTTGGCGTCGGGAAAGCCCGGCCCCAGGTTGTAGACGACCAGAAAGTCGCCAACGAGTACCCGATTCAGGTCCGGTGTCGTGCCGAGGGTGGTGAAGCAGCTATCGGCCGAGCCGAACACCAAAGCGTCATTGCCCGGACAGGCTGTGCCGCCGCCCGGTTCGGCCCGGTAGCGTCCGGCCGCGCGCACTTCGAGGAATTCCAGATAACAGGGCGTACCGCCCCCACAAGCCCCGGCCACCCGTACGCTGTTGGGCAATGCGCCCTGCAGCTCGCGCGTCATGCGGCGCAGCGCCAGGTCGGCGGCGTCGGTCAGTTGGGCGCGGCGCGACACGTCGAAATAGCCCTGGAGCGGAATCTGCAGGAAGGAGGCCACGATGGCCGAGAGAATGCCGAGAATCGCCAGGGACGTGATCATCTCGACGAGCGTGAACCCGTCTGCTCTTAAACTGCTGATGTCAAAGATTGGGCGCATAGCGGGTACGAATTCCGGTCAGCGCCACGGCGACGCCGCTGGGGTGGGTCACGGTCACGGTGATCTGCAACGCATCCGTCGCCGGAATGACGGGGGCCGGCCCGAAGGCAAGCAGCGCGACCGCCACTACAGCGGTATAGGCGCCCAGCCCGGCAATCGCCGTGCCGGTGATGTCGCAGATCCCGGCACAGATGCCGCCCGGCATGGCAAAGCCGTTGTAGTCATTAACGTTGTCAAACGGAGTCAGTGCGGCGTAGCGCGTCTCCCCGGCTTCCGGCGCCATTGCTGCTTCTGCCGCCACCGCACAGAAAGTCGGCCCGGCGCCGACAACGGCGCTGGTGGCAGTGGACACATTGGGGTCGTCCGGATCGCAGAAGGTGAAGGGCATCAGCCGGATCTCCTCCATGAGCGATTCGGCGATGGCCATGGCCTGCTTCTCGATGAGAGGGGTGCTGCTGCGTTTTGTCGTGCCGGCGTAGAGCGACAGAATGGCGCCGGCGGCCACGCCGACGATCAGAATGAAAACGATCAACTCGACCAGCGTCGCGCCGCAAAGCGCGTGCGGCATGACTCGCCGATAACCGGCGGATCGGCTAATTGACATAGCCTGTTTCGGCCGCCACGGTGATGGTGCGGATGCCGCCTCCCGTCACGGTCACGTTGGCCGCCGCATTCGGTACCGGCCGGCCCATGCCGTCGAAAGCAAACCCGGCCGGCGCCGAGGCGAGGCCGACGTTTGCGGGCGCTACGGCAATATAGGGCGCGCTGCTGCCGGGCAGATTGACGGGATTGGCCGGATCGCAGGCGCTGCCCGGGGTGGCCGGCGCCACCGTTCGCTGCAGGGCGAGCGTAGTCGCCGTGAAGACCAGGCAGATTTCGCGCCGCTCAGCGATGGCGATTTTCTGCGCATAGCGGATCGATGCGAGCACCTGGTCGGCAAATCCCAGTTCTTCGAACGCAACGCGCCCAACTATGCGCGGCACGGCCACGGCGGCGAGAATGCCGAGAATCACGATGACCACCACCATCTCGACAAGGGTGAAGCCGCGCCCACCTACGCCCCGCGCCCCGAAGGTAGCACCCTGGGGGTGCAGAAAAGGTCCTTGGGAGGCCGGGGTCCCCACTCTGGGTGAGCGACACTCCCCGGCATTCATGACATTGCTCAGCAGCCGGCGTTGTCGGGCATGGTGATCAAAGGTTCCCCGCCGACAGCGGCTGCGGTGTAGGTGAACGAACAGGTAGCGGGCGTCGGCGCCTGCGCCATGCTGAATGTAACCACACCACCGGCGGCGGCGAAAGTGTAACCCTTGGCCGTGTACATGGCGGCCGTCGTCGCCCCGGCACCTGTGCCCTGCAAGGCTGCCGTGCCGATCCCTGCAATGGTGGCGGCGGGAAAAAGGTTGATGAGGGTAACGCAGGTAATGGGCGCCGCGGCATTCCCCTGCAGGTTGATGGCGCCGGCAACCGCTGTTGCCGTACAGCCAAGAACCGCCACCCCGGTGGCGCGCGCCTGGGCGATGCCGAAGGCCATGGCGGAAGCCGCCTCCACGGAACCGCGCAGGGCGTTCAGGCTGGCGACGCGGGCGTCGCGCTGCAGGTTGACGAAGCGCGGCAGCGCGACGGCGGAGAGAATGCCGAGTATCACGATCACCACGATCAGCTCGACCAGCGTAAATCCTTGTTGGCGTTTCATATTGTCGCTCCTCATGAAATCTGTCAGATCAGCAGCCGGCGACGACCAAGGCGCCGATCACCGGAGCCGCCCCCGGGGTGGCGGACGGCGTGTAGGTAAACGTACAGGTGCCCGGAGCCGGCGCGCCAACCATGGTGAATACCCCGCCCGCGTGGGCATAGCCCTTGGCCGCCAGTTCCGCCGCAGTCGGCGGGAAGGTCGGCGTCGCCACCGCGGCGGCGACGATTCCGGCCAGCCCCGCGTCAGGATAAAAGTTGGTAAGGGTCACGCACTGACCGGCTGTGCGCAACGCGACATCGCCGCCACCGCCCGCGGCCGTCGTGCAGCCATTGACAACTCCCTGCCCGACGCGGGCACGCGCCGCGCCGCTGATCATGGCCGCCGCCGCCTCCACCGAGCCGCGCAGGGCGTTCAAACTGGCCACGCGGGCATCGCGATCCAGGCTGGCATAACGCGGCAACGCCACCGCCGCCAGAATGCCCAGAATGACGATGACGACGACCAGTTCGATCAGCGTGAAACCGGATTGCCTTTTCATGATTCGCATCTCCTTGAGAATTCAACTCCTCGATCATACACAGTATCGATTGTGTTACATGCCAACTATTACCGCTTTCCCCCGGCGTCGCCGCCAAACCACGCATAGGGCGCAAGGGACACCAGCATCGGTTGGGACACTGTGTCTTCTTTGGGCTGAACAACGAACCTGAGTTCCTTGCCCCTGGCTGCCTCGACCTTCAGGTATTCGGCCCGGTTCGGGCTGTAAATCAGTTGCCGCAGGCCGGGATGAAAGTACCAGAAGCCCGGTTTTGCGCCTTCCGGCACCTTGGCGTATTCCCCCAGGTAGTTTCGGGGGGGCGACTGCAACCATTTGACCGGGTTCTCTTTTTCCATTGGTGGTCGCCCCGCTTCGGCCCCCCGGGCGAGGCGGCTGGCCGCTTCCAGGCGCAGGCCGTAGTTGATCGAGCGGACCGTTTCCTCAACCTCGGTTTTCTCGGCAACCTCCTGCATGTACAGCACCCGATCAAGCAGGAAATACAGCAGGCCTGCCAGTACGGCGAGGGCAACGGCGAGTTCGATCAGACTGAAGCCGTTTTTACGTGAGCTTCTTGCAAAACTACGAAAAAATAGAGGTTCGTCATTCCCGCGCAAGCGGGAATCCATGAATTTCAATAGGTTGCAGAAGCACTGGATTCCCGCTTGCGCGGGAATGACGTGTTTTGCAAGAGACTCACGTAACCGGTCTGCCGAGGCCCGAAGCATCACTTGATCGCCGCCTTGCCCAGATCCCACATCGGCAGGAAAACGCCGAGGGCGAGCACCAGCACCATGGCGCCGAGGGCGACGATGAGGATCGGCTCGATCTGCGCCGAGAGGGTCTTCAGCTCGTATTCCACCTCGCGCTGATACATGTCCGCGATCTCCAGCATCATGTCGTCGAGCGAACCCGATTCCTCGCCGACCATGACCATCTGCAGCACCACCGGTGTGAAGACGCCGGAAGCGACGGCGGTCCTGAGCACGCTCTCGCCGCGCTCCACGCCCATGCGCATGTCCTCGAGTTTTTTCGCGATGTAGGCATTTTCGACGACCTGGCCGGTGAGCGAGAGCCCCTGCACCACCGGCACGCCGCTGCGCGCCGCCATGGCAAAACTGCGGGCGAAGCGCGCCAGGGTGGCCTTGCGGATGATCTTGCCGGCGACCGGAATGTGCAGCTTGATGCGGTCCCAGGCCAGTCTGCCATCCGTTGTTTTCACGAACGCACGGAAAGCGAACACGGCGGCAAACAGGACGGCCAGGATCGCCGGCCACCAGGCCAGCGTGAAGTCGGACACGCCGATGAGGATGCGCGTCATCAGCGGCAGTTCCGCATTGAAGCCCTTGAACACCTTGGCAAAGGCGGGGATGACGAAGATGTTGATGATCACCATGGCGATGGCCATGGCCAGCATGACGAAGCTGGGATAGCGCAGGGCGGCCTTGACCTGGTCCTTCATGTATTTCTGGAATTCCAGGTGGTCGAAAAGCTGCAGGAACACCTCTTCCAGGCGGCCGGTGGTCTCGCCGACGCGGATCATGGCGACATAGAAGGGGCCGAACACCTTCGGATTGCGCGCCAGCGCCTGCGATAACTCGCGGCCGGAATCGAGCGCTTCGCGCAGATCCTGGATCACTGCAGCGAAGGCGCGGTTCATGGCGGACTCCTGCAGACCGGCCAGGGCCCGCATGATCGGCACACCGGCCTTCATCAGGGTGTACATCTGCCGGCTGAACAGGAGCACATCGATGAAGCCGGCTTTCTGCTGGTCGAGCAGCCGCGAGAGTTGCTTGCCGAAGGATTCTGCCGGCGCCGCCGATTCCGAAATCTGGATGGGCGTGATGCCGCTTTCGCTCAGATGCTCGGCCAGGGTGCTGCCATTGGGGCTTTCCATGACGCCCTCGATGCGGTTGCCCTGGGCGTTGCGGCCGACGTAGGAAAAATGCGGCACGGTGCGGCTACTCCTCGTACTGGCTGGTGGTGCGCATGGCTTCATGCACCGTGGTACGGCCCTCGATCACCGCGCGGATGGCATCGCGGCGCAAGGTATGGTGGGCCATCTGTTCGCGCGCAGCGCGGATGAATGCAGCCGGGTCCTCCTGGTTGGCCGCCTCGACGACGGGGGCGCTCATCTCCAGCATCTCATAGATGCCGCTGCGGCCGAGATAACCGGTGCCGTTGCAGTGGGAACAGCCGGCGCCCTCGCGGTATTCGTGGCGATCGACTTCGTCACCGATCTCGACCCGCAGCCATTCGTGCTCCTGCGGGTTGAGGCGGCGCGGCCGCGCGCAGTGTTCGCATATCACCCGCACCAGGCGCTGGGCAATGACCAAGTGCAGCGACATCGCTACCATGTAGCGTGGCACGCCCATGTCGAGCAGGCGGATCGGCGTGCTTGCGGCATCGTTGGTGTGCAGGGTGGAGAGCACCATATGGCCGGTGATGGCGGCGCGCAGGCCGATCTCGGCCGTTATCTGGTCGCGCATCTCGCCGACCAGGATCACGTCCGGATCCTGGCGCAAGGCGGAACGCAGCACACGCTCGAAGGTCAGTTCGATCTTGTCGTTGACCTGCACCTGATTGATGCCGGGCAGGCGGTACTCGACCGGGTCCTCGACGGTGATGATCTTCTTCTCGGTGGTGTTGATTTCGGCCAGGGCGGCGTACAACGTTGTGGTCTTGCCGCTGCCGGTGGGCCCGGTCACCAGCACCATGCCGCTGGAGCGGTGAATCGCCTCGCGCAAACGTTCCAGGATTCCCGGCGGCATGCCCAGGTGCTCGAGACGAAGCATGCCGGCGCCCTGGTTGAGCAGGCGCATCACCACCGATTCGCCGTGCTGCGTGGGCATGGTCGAGATGCGCACATCGATGGCGGCGGCTTTGACCTTGACGCTAAAGCGGCCGTCCTGCGGCAGGCGTTTCTCCGAGATGTCCAGGCCCGACATCAGCTTCAGGCGCAGCACCAGGGCCGAGGCGATCTTCATGTCGGACTCGGTCTGCACATGCATCACGCCGTCGATGCGGAAGCGGATCACCAGCGAGCGCTCCTGCGGCTCGATGTGGATGTCGGAGGCGCGCACCTGGGTGGCCGCCTCGAAGACGGACTGCAGCAGCTTGACGACCGGGGCTTCTTCCAGCCCCGGCGTGAGCGCCAGCGCGCCAAGATCGACGATCCCCTCGCCCAGTTCGGCGGTCAGCTCCTTCGCCAGGCCGGTTATTTCCTCGGTGCGTTGATAGACACGATCGACGGTTTCCAGCAACTGACTTTCCGTCACGACAGCGAGTTCGATGTCGCGCTTGAGGATGCGCGCTACTTCGTCATAGGCGAAGAGATCCGTCGGATCGGCGAAACCGACGCGGATGGCGTTGTCCCGCTCCTCCAGCACTAACGCGCGGAAGCGGCGCGCCTGGGTTTCCGGCAGCAGGCGCACAGTGGCCGGCTTGATGTTGAAGTATTTGAGATTGATGTAGGGCGCGTTGATCTGCCGGGCGATCGCCTCGGAAATCTGCTCTTCGGTGACGAAGCCCTTGTCGACAAAAACCCGCCCCAGTTTGCGGCCGGTTTTCTTCTGCTCCTCCAGCGCCTGTTGCAGTTGCTCCTGGCTGAGCAGGTTTTGCTGGACGAGGATTTCGCCCAAACGGAATTTCTCGGGACGGGCCATGGAATTCCTGAAAAGTTAAACTTGTTTATCCGAAAAAGCACGTAACATGGTTAATTGTTTAGGAAATTACCCTTATTCAAGAAAGGTTTCAAGTGTTTCAAGTCGTTCTGTTCCAGCCGGAGATTCCGGGCAATACGGGCAACGTGATCCGCCTGACGGCCAATACCGGCGCAAAACTGCATCTGGTGAAGCCGCTCGGCTTCAATCTGGAAGACAGACAACTGGCCCGTGCCGGCCTGGATTATCACGATCTGGCGGAGGTCAGTGTGCATGAGAACTGGCCTGCGTGTCAGGCGGCTCTCGGCGACAGCCGGCTGTTTCTTGTCAGCACACGCGGCGCCGTCCGCTACGATACGCCTCGTTACCTAACGGGCGACACCTTCGTCTTCGGCCCGGAAACGCGCGGCTTGCCGCAGGACATGCTGGAGAGCGCACTACCGGAGCGGCGCATCCGCCTGCCCATGGTGAAGGGCAACCGCAGCCTGAATCTTTCCAATGCGGTGGCGGTAGTGGTTTTCGAAGCCTGGCGGCAGAACGGGTTTGCGGGAGGGGGGTAGGTCGGCATGCAGGTCGGGCTTCAGCCCGACATGGGCCGCCGATTGACTGCTGCCGTCGGTCTGAAGGCCGACCTACAGATTCTCTATCTTGGGATCGCGGCCGAGCAGTTGTTCCACCGCTTCGCTGGCCGGAACGCCATCATGGAGAACCCCTTTCACCGCCTGCGTGATGGGCATGTCGATGTCGAGTCGCTGCGCCAGGGCGGCAATCTCGCGGGCGCTGGAGACGCCCTCGGCGGTGTGGCCCAGGCCTCTCAGGATCTGGTCCAGCGGCAGTCCCTTCGCCAGGGCCAGGCCGACGCGGCGGTTGCGCGAAAGATCGCCGGTGCAGGTGAGGATGAGGTCGCCCATGCCGGCCAGCCCCATGAAGGTTTCGCGCTTGCCGCCCAACGCGAGGCCGAGACGGGTGATTTCCGCCAGGCCGCGGGTAATCAGCGCAGCGCGGGCGTTCAGGCCGAACCCCATCCCGTCGGATATGCCCGCAGCGATGGCCATGACATTCTTCACCGCTCCGCCAACCTCGGCGCCGATGACATCGTGATTGGCATAGATGCGCAGGTGGGAATTGTGCAGGGCCTGCGCAGTGGTTTCGGCGAAGGCGCCGTCTGCGGAAGCCAGGGTGATCGCCGTCGGCAGCCCCTTCGCCACCTCCTCGGCGAAACTGGGGCCGGTGAGCGCACCGCAAGGCAGCTTGTCGCCCAATTCCTCGGTAACGATCTGGTGCGGCAGCAACTGACTGCCCGCCTCCAGACCCTTGCAGACCCAGATCACCGGCGTAGCCGGCGCAACCGACCGCAACTGACGCAGGGTATCGCGCAGTCCGGCCAGCGGGGTGGCGATGACATTGAGTTCGCTGGCGCCGGCCGCCAAGGCAAAATCCGACTCGATCCGCAGCGCTTCCGGCAGGGAGTGGCCCGGCAGGTAGCGGGCATTTTCACGGGCCGTGCGCAGGGCGGCAGCCTGGCCGGGGTCGCGCGTCCACAAGACCGTCTGGTGGCGGCGGCTAAAGGCGATGGCGAGCGCCGTGCCCCAGGCGCCTGCGCCGAGAATGGAAATGTGCATGGCGGCGGACCGGTGCGGATCCAGGCGGCGGCCGATGTCGGGCTGAAGCCCGACCTACAGCCCCCAGACCTGATTGACCCGCACGAAACCGGACTGGCCGTCGCGGTGGCGCACCTTGGCCCAACCGGCCGGACCCGGTTCGATCAGTTCCAGCAGGACGTCTTTTTCGGCTTCGAATGCAATCCCTGCCGAGTTGTCGGCCTGGTTGCGCACCTCGGCGCTTCGGGCCGTGACGATGAGCATGCGTTTTTCGCCGAGTGCCGTTTTCTCGATCCATGCCAGATCGCCTGTTGCGTCGCGCACCTTGGTCCAGCCTTCGATGCTGACGACCACCTCGACCGGGGTGCCGCGCTCGACAACGAACAAGGGCTTCGCTTTCTGCGATGGCGCATCGAACATCACCGCGCCCGAATCGCCCACCGAGCGGAATTCAAGCGCAAAGACGCTCATCGAGAGCAAAGTCAGCCCGGCGAAGACGGCGAGGCGCATCACTGAATCGGAATCTCGCCGCTTTGGGCTTGTGCCTGAGCCTGCTCCAGGCGCTGACGATAAAGCGTCTCGAAGTTTACCGGCGCCAGCAGGATCGGCTGGAAGCCGGCACGGTTGATGATATCGGAAACGGTTTCGCGAACATAGGGAAAGAGGATGTTCGGGCAGGCGATGGCCATCACCGGCTCCAGTTCCTCGTCCGGCACGTTGCGAATCTGGAAGATGCCGGCCTGCGCCGCTTCGACCAGGAACTGGGTCTTATCGCCCTGCTTGGCGGTGACGGTGACGGTGAGCACTACTTCGAAGACGCCGTCGCCCAGGCCGTTCGCCTCGGACTGCAGGCCAACCTCGACTTCGGGCGGTTCCCGTTCGAGAAATATCTGCGGTGCATTGGGGGCTTCGAGAGAAAGATCCTTGACGTAGATCTTCTCAATGGAAAAAACGGGCTGATCAGTCTCTGACATGGTGTGGAACCGGATGATAAAACAGTTGAAAAACTATTCGCCGCGCAGCAGCGGCTCGAGCTTGCCGGCGCGGTCGAGGGCAAACAGCTCGTCGTAGCCACCGACATGGAAGTCGCCGATGTAGATCTGCGGCACCGAGCGACGGCCGGTCTTTTGCAGCATTTCTGCGCGTCGCTCGGGATTCAAATCGACGCGAACCTTCTCGATCTCGGCAACTCCCTTTCTGCTGAGCAATTGCTCGGCACGCACGCAGTACGGACACACCGCCGTGGAATACATGAGAACCTTGCTGGTCATTTCTTCGTGATCGGCAGACCAGCCTGGTCCCAGGCGGAAATGCCGCCGCTGAGGTTAAACACCTTGGCAAAGCCGGCCTTGCGCAGGGCACTGCAGGCGGAACCCGAACGATTGCCGCTGGCGCAATTGACGATGATCGCACGCTCCTTGAACTTCTCCAGTTCCGGCAGACGCTTGTCGAACTGGGAAAGCGGAATGTGGCGGGAATTGGGGATGTGGCCGCCGCCGAACTCGGCCGCCTCGCGCACATCCACCAGGACGGCGTCCTCGCGGTTGATCATGAGCGTGGCCTGCATGGGCGTCACACCCGTACCGCCGCTGCGCGCTGTCCAGGTCTGCCAAAGCAGCATGCCGCCGCTGAATACGGCGAGGCCGACCCAGGGCAGGTTGTCCTTCAGGTAATCCAAGAATTGCTCCATCTATCTCTTTAAAGGGGGGGGCTCACCGCAGAAGACTTCCCGCATCAGCACGATGAGCTGCAAGGTGCGCTGGTCGCCGACTCGGTAGTAAACGCGGTTGGCATCCTTGCGCGTGAGCAGCACGCCCTTGTCGCGCAGTATCGCCAGGTGCTGGGAAATGTTGCTTTGCGAGGTGCCGACGGCATCGACGATTTCCTGCACGCAGGCCTCCTGGTCGCCGATGACGCAGAGGATTTTCAGGCGCAGCGGATGCGAAATCGCCTTCAGCGCACGGGCGGCGGTCTCAATGTGTTCCTGCTTATCGATCAGGTCGGTGATGATGTTCACTTGGGTGGAATCCAATTGCAACGTCGAATATTATAAAATACTTCCTTTACTTACGCTCGTGGCGACGAGTTGCACGACTTATCGGCCAATCCTGTCATCCATCGGAAAATCATGAAGAAAATCGTACTGTTGCGCCATGGCGAGTCCGTCTGGAACAAGGATAACCGTTTTACCGGCTGGACCGACGTCGATCTCACCGACAAAGGGCGCGCCGAAGCCCGGCAGGCCGGTCAACTGCTCAAGGAGGCTGGCTTCGCCTTCGATATCGCCTACACCTCGGTGCTGAAGCGCGCCATCCGCACGTTGTGGTCGGTGCTCGACGAAATGGACCGCATGTGGATTCCGGTGGAACACTCCTGGCATCTGAACGAACGGCATTACGGCGCCCTGCAGGGGCTCAACAAGTCGGAAACGGCCGAAAAATACGGTGAGGCCCAGGTCAAGATCTGGCGCCGCGCCTACGACACACCGCCGCCTGCCCTGGATCAGGGCGACGAACGTCTCGCCGAGCAGAAGACCAACCCGCGCTACGCTGCCGACCCTGCTGCGGCCACCACGTTAACGGAATGCCTGAAGGATACCGTCGCACGCTTCCTGCCCTACTGGGAGTCGACCATCGCACCCTCGGTGAAGGTTGGCAAAAGCGTCATCATCGCCGCCCACGGCAACAGCTTGCGCGCTCTGGTGAAATACCTCGATAACGTTTCCAACCAGGACATCGTCGAGCTGAACATCCCGACCGGCGTGCCGCTTGTCTACGAACTGGACGACGACCTCAAGCCGCTCAAGCACTACTACCTGGGCGACCAGGCTGCCATCGCCGCAGCCATGCAGGCAGTGGCCAGCCAGGGCAAGGCGAAAAACTGAAAAAACTTCTTTTCCTCGTCTATTGCGCGGCGGCGAGCGCCCTCGCCGCCCCTGCCGACGTCAAGCGCGAGGAGCTGAAAGACCTCCAGGGCCGCATCCAGTCGCTGCAGAAGGACATCGCCAAAACCGAGGGGTCGCGCGCCGACGCCGCCGAGGAACTGCGCGAAGCCGAACTGGCCATCTCCGACGCCAACCGCCGGCTGCGCGAACTGGGCGGCGAGCGGGCCGATGCTCAGGCCGCACTGGGTAACCTCAACACCCAGTCGCATAAGCTGTCTGCGCGCATTGCCGCCCAGCAGGCTCAGCTGGGTCGACTGCTCACGCGGCAGTACTACGCCGGCGAGACGGATGCCATGCGTCACCTGCTTTCCGGGGGCGATCCCAATCAGGTGGCCCGGGATGCCCACTACCTGAGCCTGCTCTCGCGCGCCAAGGCCGGACTGATCCGCGACCTGGGCGAGATTCTCGACGAAAAGAAGCGCCTCGTCAGCCAGGCGCGTGAAAAAAGCGAGGAATTGGCCGAAATCGAAAGAAGTCAGCAGCGCGAACGCACCGGACTCATCGAGCAGCAGAAAAAGCGGCAAACCGTCCTGGCCCGTCTGTCCGATCGGATCAAAGCCCAGCGACGAGAAGTGGATAAGCTCAAGCGGGATGAAAAGCGCCTGGCCACGCTGATTGCGGGCCTCGGCCGCATCGTCGCCAAGCCCAGGCGCACCCCAAAGGCTTCGGGGCCGGCCCTTCGCAACGAGCGCACACCGGACGCCTCGCTCGCGGCCGGGGCCTTCGCTCAGCTAAAAGGGCGCCTTTCCCTGCCCACGCGCGGGGAACTTGCCAACCGTTTCGGCACTCAACGTCAGGAAGGCGGCACGACCTGGAAAGGGGTTTTCATCCGCGCCGCCAATGGCGCCGAAGTCAAGGCCATCGCGCCGGGGCAGGTCGTCTTCGCCGACTGGCTGCGCGGCTTCGGCAACTTGGCCATTGTCGACCATGGCGACGGCTATTTGTCCGTCTATGGCAACAACGAGTCCCTCTTCAAAGCAGTCGGTCAGCCGGTGAAAGCCGGCGAGGCGATTGCCTCGGTGGGCAATAGCGGCGGCAACCCGGAAACGGGTTTATACTTTGAATTAAGACACTTGGGGCAGCCCCTCGACCCTTTGAAATGGGTCAGCCTAAGGTAACGCCCTGTAGGAGCCAGCTTGCTGGCGATAAATCCGCCAAATCACTTGGCCGCCCAAATCGCCAGCAAGCCGGCTCCTGCAAAACATCGAAGGCTTGGGCGAGCTTTCACGGTAACGGAGCAACCATGCGCAACAAGCTGCAGCAAGCCAGTCTCGTACTTTTCGGGTTGATCGCCGGCGTATTCATCAGCCTCAATTTCTCGGCCATCGCCCAGAAAGAAGCCATCGCGCCGCTGCCCATCGAAGAGTTGCGTACCTTCGCCGATGTCTTCAACGCCATCAAGACAGGCTATGTCGAGCCGGTCGAGGACAAGAAACTCATCATCCATGCGGTGTCGGGCATGCTCACCGGGCTGGATCCGCACTCCCAGTACCTCGACGCCGACGCCTTCAAGGATCTGCAGGTCAATACGCATGGCGAATTCGGCGGGCTGGGCATCGAGGTCGGCATGGAAGACGGCTTCGTCAAGGTCGTCTCGCCCATCGAGGACACGCCGGCCTACCGGGCCGGCATCAAGTCCGGCGACCTCATCGTCAAGCTCGACGACACGCCGGTGAAGGGCATGACGCTCTCCGATGCGGTGAAGCGCATGCGCGGCAAGCCGAAGACCCAGATCACCCTCACCATCGCACGAAAAGGCGAGACAAAGCCCATCGTCGTCACCCTCACACGCGAAGTCATCAAGGTGCAGAGCGTGAAGTCGAAGGTGATCGAGCCGGGCTATGCCTATGTGCGCCTGACCCAGTTCCAGGAGGACACCGCCAACAAGCTGGTCGAGCATCTCAACAAACTCTACAAGCAGGGTCCGGTCAAGGGCCTCGTTCTAGACCTGCGCAACGACCCGGGCGGCCTGCTGCATGGCGCGGTCGGCGTGTCCGCCGCTTTCCTGCCGTCCAAGACACTGGTCACCTCCACCGACGGCCGTGTCGAGGACGCCAAGCGAAAATACCTCGCCAGCCCGGAGGACTACCTGCGCGGCACGCGCACCGACTTCCTCAAGGATCTACCGGCCGGCATCAAGACGGTGCCGATGGTTGTGCTGGTGAATGCCGGCTCGGCCTCCGCCTCCGAGATCGTCGCCGGCGCCCTGCAGGACCACAAGCGCGCGGTCATCATGGGCACGCAGACGTTCGGCAAGGGCTCGGTGCAGACCATCCTGCCGCTCACCAACAATACCGCGATCAAGCTCACCACGGCGCGCTACTACACGCCGAGTGGCCGCTCCATCCAGGCCAAGGGCATCGTGCCCGACATCATCGTCGAGGAAACCGTCAACGGCAGCAGCGGCCCGCGCCTGCGCGAAGCCGACCTGGTGCGCCACCTGGAGAACGACAAGGAGAAGGAGAAGGAGAAGGAGGCCCCGCCGGCCGCCAAGCCCCAGACCAAGGCGCCCGCCAAGGGCAAGCCGGCAAAGGAGGAGTCCGAGGAAGAAGAGAAGCCACGCTTCGAGATTGCCTCAAAGGATGATTACCAGCTCAACCAGGCCATGAATCTTCTCAAGGGCCTGCAGATCATGCAGTCAAAATAGCAAGACGGGTAGCGAAGCCATGACTCCGGAACGTGCGCGACAACTGGCCCACCGCGTACCCGATCCGGGCCATGCCGCCGTGGTACCCGAGCACGGCAGCGTCAAAAGCCGCGAAATCCGTTTCACCAAGATGCCGCCCGATCAGGCCAGGCGGGCTGCCGAACTGCTCGCCGGTCTCGAGTACCTGGAAGTTACCCGCGGACCGCATGTGCGCGGCATCACCGTCCGCTACGACCTGATCGACTACACCTGCGAGGGACTGGAAAAAGCCCTGCGCAAACTCGGCTACCACCTCGACAACTCCCTCTATCTCAAGATCGTCCGCGCCATCGTGTATTTCACCGAGGAAACCCAGCTGAGAAACCTCGAGGAACCGGCGCGCCTGATCAAGCAGTCCAACCAGGTCTACATCAAGGCCTACCAGCACCACCCGCACGGCGACCGCGACGACACGCCGGTGGAATTGAGGGAGGACCGGTAGGTCGGCCTTCAGGCCGACTTCGGCGGCAAGTGTCGGGCTGAAGCCCGACCTACGGACCGACCCGCAACCATGAACGACGACCAGCTCCTCCGCTACTCCCGCCACATCCTTATGCCCCAGTTCGGCATCGAGGGGCAGGAGCGGCTGCTGGCCGCCCGGGCGCTGGTGGTGGGCGCCGGCGGATTGGGATCACCGGCGGCGATGTATCTCGCCTCGGCCGGCCTGGGCACTATCGTGCTGTGCGACGGCGACACGGTGGATCTCACCAATCTGCAGCGGCAAATCCTGCATCACACTGCTTCGGTCGGCAGGCCGAAGGTGATCTCCGGCCGCGACACCCTGGCCCTGGTCAACCCCGAAGTCGACGTGATTGCGCTGGAGCAGCGACTCGTAGGCGCGGCGCTCGAAGAACAGGTTGTCGCGGCGGATATCGTGCTCGACTGTTCGGACAATTTCGCCACGCGTCATGCCATCAACCGCGCCTGCGTGAAGCACCGCAAGCCGCTGGTCTCCGGCGCTGCCATCCGTTTCGACGGACAGGTCTCGGTGTTCGACCTGCGCAACCCGGCCAATCCCTGCTACAACTGCCTGTTTCCGGAAGGCCAGGAGGCTGAAGAAGTGCGCTGCGCGACCATGGGCGTCTTCGCACCTCTGACCGGCATCATCGGCGCGACGCAGGCAGCCGAGGCCCTCAAACTCGTCGCCGGCTGCGGTGAATCGCTCTCGGGAAGGCTGCTGCTGCTTGACGGCCTGGCCATGGAGTGGCGCTCCATCCAGCTCGGCAAGGATGCGGGCTGCGCAGTCTGCGCTAACGCCTAGCGAAAAGGTCGCGGTGGCGCAGACTGGCAGGCGCGTGAGCAACCAGCGCCGAGCAGACGAGGATGAGCCAGAAAATCCATTCACGCTGGCCTGCTTGTGACACAAACCACCCCATCATGGCCAGCTTGGTCAGCACGAAGAGGCCGTTCACCTGGGCGAGATGACGCGGGTTGGACCACCAGTCGAGCAGCAGAATACCAAGCCCGGAACCAAGCAGCGTGAAGGCGTAAACCTGCCACTGCGGAAACGGCCAGGCGGCCAGAACGCCGGCGCCGACGCCGGCCACGCCGACCAGATGCGCGGCGCGCAACAGACTGATCACCAGGCGCTTGCCGGGAAAATCGCGCTGCGGATTCTTTTTTCCCATTACGTCTGCAGCGGTCGCGCAAGGATGCGAATGTCGGCGCCGACGCGGCGCAGATCGACGATCCTGAGATCGTGACGGCCAGAGAGGTCGGTCAGTTCCGGCAGGGGGAACATCTCGCGCCCGCTGCCGAGCAAAGTGGGGGCGAAATACATCAGCAGCTCGTCGACCAGCCCTTCGCGCAACAGCGAGCCGTTGAGCTTATGCCCGGCTTCGACATGCAGTTCATTCACCCCGCGCTCGGCCAGCACCTGCAGCAGGCGCCGCAGATCGACCTTGCCCTGCGGGTTGGGTAGCACAATCACGTCGGTGCCGGCGGCGCGCAAGGTGGCGATCTTTGCCGCATCCTCGGTCGCCGCCGCCACCAGCGCATTGCCTCCATCGAGTAGACGCGCCCGGGGCGACGTCTCCAGGTGACTATCCACCACCACGCGCAGCGGCTGACGGGAGGTCACCACATCGCGCACCGTCAGGCGCGGATCGTCGTCGCGCACCGTGCCGGCGCCGGTGAGGATGGCGCAGGCGCGGGCACGCCAGGCATGGCCGTCGCGGCGCGCCTCGGGCCCGGTGATCCACTGGCTCTTGCCGTTGTTCAATGCCGTCTTGCCGTCCAGGCTGGCGGCCACCTTCAGGCGCACCCACGGCAGGCCACGCGTCATGCGCGAGACGAAACCGATATTCATCTCACGCGCCTCCGCTTCCATCAGCCCGTCCTCGAAGGCGATGCCCGCGGCGCGCAGCTTTTCCAGGCCGTAGCCGCCGACTTGAGGATTGGGATCGCGCATCGCCGCCACCACGCGCGCCACGCCGGCCTCGATCAGCGCGTCGGCGCAGGGTGGCGTGCGGCCGTGATGGCTGCAGGGTTCGAGGGTGATGTAGACGGTGGCGCCACGTGCCGCATTTGGGTCTGACTGGCCGGCGGCAATGAGGGCGTTGATCTCGGCGTGGGCCTCGCCTGCGCGCGCATGCCAGCCTTCGCCCACGATGACGCCATCCTTGACGACGACGCAGCCGACGCGGGGATTGGGCGTGGTGGTGTAGAGGCCCTTGCGCGCCAGGCGCAGCGCGCGGGCCATGAATTCATGATCGGCGGCGGAAAACATCGAAGACCATTAACCACAGAGACACAGAGAACACAGAGAAGATCTCATGGTTTTCCTCTGTGTCTCTGTGTCTCTGTGGTGGGAGGTTTTGTCAGGCGCTGCGCGGACGCCGCGGCGTGCGAGGTTTCTTGACTTCGCGGATGGCTTCGCGAAACTCTTCCACGTCCTCGAAGTTGCGATAGACGGAGGCGAAACGCACGTAGGCGATCTTGTCGAGCTTGCGCAGCTCGCGCATGACCAGTTCGCCCACTTTCTCGGTCAGCACCTCGCGCTCACCCGAAGCAAGCAGGCGTTCCTCGATACGCTCGATGGCGGCGTCGATGCTCTCGGTGGTGACCGGGCGCTTGCGCAGGGCCAGCATCAAACTGGCTTCCAGCTTTTCCCGGTCATAGTCTGCGCGGCTGCCATTCTTCTTGACGATGAGCGGCATGCGCAGCTCGACGCGCTCGTAGGTGGTAAACCGCTTGTCGCAAGCCAGACAGCGACGGCGACGGCGGACGGTGTCGCCCTCTTCATTCTCACGAGTGTCGATCACCTGGGTGTTCGATTCAGCGCAAAAAGGACATTTCATGAGGGTGCCCCTGCGGGTCAGGCCGTAGGTCGGGCTTCAGCCCGACAGCAATCGTCGATCAACCGGCAATGTCGGGCTGAAGCCCGACCTGCGCGGACCGTATCATGTCCCATACACCGGAAACCGCTTGCACAGTTCCGCCACCTTGCCACGGACTTTCTCGATCGCTGCCGCGTCGTTCGGAGCGTCGAGCACGTCGGCGACAAGATGCGCCACCTGCTCCGCCTCGATCTCGGTGAAGCCGCGCGTGGTCATGGCCGGCGTACCGATGCGGATGCCGGAGGTGACGAGCGCTTTCTGCGGATCGTTCGGTATGGTGTTCTTGTTAACCGTGAGGTGGGCGCGCCCCAGTACGGCCTCGGCCTCCTTGCCGGTCAGGTTCTTGGCGCGCAGGTCGACCAGGAAGACATGGCTCTCGGTGCGGCCGGAGACGATGCGCAGGCCGCGCTCCTCGCCCAGCACGCGCGCCATGACGCGGGCGTTGGCGATGACCTGCTCCTGGTAGTGGCGAAACTCCGGCGTCGTCGCCTCCTTCAGCGCCACCGCCTTGGCGGCGATGACATGCATCAGCGGGCCGCCTTGCAGGCCGGGGAATATCGCGGAGTTGATGGCTTTCTCGTGCTCGGCCTTCATGAGAATGAGGCCGCCGCGCGGGCCGCGCAGGGTCTTGTGCGTGGTGGTGGTGACGACGTCGGCATGCGGCACCGGGTTGGGGTAGACGCCGGCGGCGATCAGGCCGGCATAGTGCGCCATGTCCACCATGAAAATGGCGCCGACCGCCTTCGCCACCCTGGCGAAGCGCTCGAAGTCGATGCGCAGGGCGTAGGCCGAGGCGCCGGCGATGATGAGCTTGGGCTTGTGCGCGTGCGCCAACTGCTCCATCGCATCGTAGTCGATCTCTTCCTTCTCGTTGAGGCCATAGGGCACGATGTTGAACCACTTGCCGCTGATGTTGAGCGGCATGCCGTGGGTCAGGTGTCCGCCCATCGACAAATTCATGCCGAGGATGGTGTCGCCCGGCTTGAGGAAGGCGAAGAACACGGCCTGGTTGGCCTGCGAGCCGGAGTGCGGCTGTACATTGGCGCAATCGGCGCCGAACAGCTTCTTGGCGCGGTCGATGGCCAACTGCTCGGCAATGTCCACGTATTCGCAGCCGCCGTAATAGCGCTTGCCGGGATAGCCCTCGGCATATTTGTTGGTGAGTTGCGAACCCTGCGCCTCGAGCACGGCGTGGCTGACGTAGTTCTCGGAAGCGATCAACTCGATGTGCTCTTCCTGACGGCGGTTCTCGGCTTCGATCGCCTGCCACAACTCGGCATCGGCCTTGGCCAGGGTGTTTTTCTTGAGAAACATGGGATAAGGCTTAACTGGTTGAAGAAAGGCCGGATTTTACCACGGGGCAAGAGGGGCTATTGCGTTGGAAGTTCGGGCAGAAAGCCGCCCAGATCGTGCTCTCCGGAGAGGCGCAGCATCTCCGCGCGCACGGCGTCGCGCAGGCGCACTATCGACGCCCAGTCGGCCCCGTCGGCCTGGAGCACCGGGCCGACCTCGAATTCGGGGCGACCGTGACGCGGCAGCCAGGATCCCGCACGCAGCATGGGGCGAACGCCGCGCAGTCCGGCGACAACGACCGGCGTGCCGCCGCGTGCCGCCGCAACGAAGGCGCCCATGCGGAAGGGCTTGAGGCCGGACTCCCGGGAAAAGGTCCCCTCGGGGAACACCGCCAGATTCTGGCCGCGCCTGAGGGCGGCAATCATTTGTTCCACATCCTCCGCGCTTTTTGCCGCTTCGAAGCGTTCGACCAGGATCGCGCCAAGGCCGCGCAGGAACAGGCGCGGCACCCAGTGTCCGACCAATTCTCGCTTGGCGATGAATGTGTAGCGTGGCGGCAGCAGCGCTACCAATATCAGCGAATCGAGATAACTGGCGTGGTTTGCCGCCAGCACATGGGGGATGGCGGGAAGAAGTTCGTGCCGAACCGGCTTGAGTCCAATGCCGGCGCAGCGAAACGCCAGCCGCGCCGCATGGTGGGAAATGATTCGGCCCAGGGAGGGGCGGTTCGGAATTGCTACCGCCAGCCAGACCGGCACGGCGAACACGATCAGCACCAGCCAGGCATATGCGCCGTAGAGGATGCGGCCGGCCTGCTTCGCCGTGCCGCCGAGGCTGACTTTTGCTGCAGCAAGCGCCAGCTTCGCCCACTGCAGCCAAGCCGGCAACTGCAGCCCGCCCACCTCGCCCCGCTCGAACGCCTCGCGCGAGGCGGCGCGGCGAATCTTGCCGCTGGACGTCTTCAGCACGCTGTGCGGCGGCGCCAGGACGATCTCGTCGGCCGGCATGCCGATGGCGTCGATGGCGGCTTCGTTGATTTTCTGCCGCAAGGCTTCGCGCGCCGCGTCGTCCTGCTCGCGCGTTTCCGCCATCACCACCAGACGCTCGGTGGCATTGACAGGATCCGCGCTGGCAAACACGGCGACGCAACCCTTGCGTATGCCCGATATGCCGCCGACCGCCTCCTCCAACTCGTAGGGATAGAGGTTGCGTCCGCCGCGGATGATGAGGTCCTTGACGCGACCGGTGAGATAGACCTCGCCCTCCACCATGTAGGCGTAGTCGCCCGAATCGAGCCAGCCATCGCGGATGAGGCGCTGCGTCGCTTCGGGATTGCGGTAGTAGCCCTGCGTCGCAGAGGGGCCGCGGAATTGCAACTGGCCGACATGGCGGTCAGGTAACTCGTCGCCGGCGGCATCCACGATGCGGATTTCGTGCCCGGGCAGGGCGCGGCCGCAGGCAGGTATCGACATCGCGCCGGCCCCGCTTTCAGCAGCGGGGATGGCCTCTTTATTGCGCACAAAGGCTTCGCGCTGGATGAGGTCGATGCGCGGGCCGCGCTGCAACGGCGGGAAGGCCAGCCCGACCGAACACTCGGCCAGACCGTACACCGGGGTGATCGCCTCGGGCTGCAGGCCATGCGGCACGAAGCGCTCGATGAAGGCCTCCAGCGTCGCCGGGCTCACCGGCTCGGCGCCATTCAGCGCCAGGCGCAATGAAAACAGGTCGAGGCCGGCCAGATCGGCATCGTCAAGTTTTTTCGCGCACAGTTCGTAGGCGAAATTGGGCGCCGCCGTGAGGGTGCCGCGATGTCGCGAAATCGCCTGCAGCCAGCGTGCCGGCCGCGCCAGGAAGGCGAGCGGCGACATCAGCACCAGCGGCATGGCGAAATAGAGCGAACCGAACCAGGCGCCGATCAGCCCCATGTCGTGGTAGAGCGGCAGCCAGGAGACGAAGACGTCCTCGCTGTTAGCGCGGATGGTCCCACCCATGGCGCGCAGGTTGACGAGCAGGTTGGCATGGGTCAGCACGACGCCCTTCGGATCGCCGGTGCTGCCCGAGGTGTATTGCAGGAAGGCGATGTCCTCCGGCGAAGCGCGGTAGAGAAGTGGCGCCGGTTCGGCGTCGATCTCCGCCGGCGTGACGATCTCGGTCAGGCTCGGCGCCCGCGCGCGCAGCAGCGCTGCCACCGTCTTGGCTTGCGGCACGGTGATGATGAAGGCGGCCTGGGCGTTGTCGAGGATGCGCGCGTGGCGCTTGAGGTGGTCCTCGATCTGCGCCAGGCGCGCCGGCGGATAGATCGGCACGGGAATGCCACCCGCCAGCAGGACGCCGAAGAAACAGGCGAGATAGTCCCGCCCCGTCGGCAGCATGAGGGCCACCGCCTGCTGCGGCTGCAGGCCGCGCGCCACCAGCCCGCTGGCGATGCGCCGCGCTGCGGCGAGCAGTTCGGCATAGGTGATCGCGGTTGTCTGCTCGCCCTCGCCATAGAGCAGGACATGCGTGCGGTCGGGCGTTTGCCGGGCGTGCCATTCCAGCACTTCGACCAGGGTAGTCGCGGCTTCGGGCGCCGGGATGATGGCGCCATGGGGCAATTCAGTGGCTGCATGCGTCGCCTGTGCGGGCGTCGCATGGCCCAGAAAACCCAGCAGATCACGCAGCGTTTCCGCCTCGCCCAGCGCCGCTTCCGGCAGGCTGGCGCCGAATTCCTTGCCGATGCGCAGCAGCAATTCAACGCGCGCCAGGGAATCCAGGCCGAGGTCGCGCTCCAGCCGGCTGTCGAGCGTGAGGGCTGCGCGATGGCCCGGATGCGTCTCGGCAACCAGCGTCCCGGTCACCCGCAACAGGCGACCGGCAGCATCGTCTGTCGGCTCAGCCGGGGAGTTCATCGAGGACTTCGGCCAAATGGCCGCGATCGGCCCAGGTCCGGATCGACCAGCGCCCCGCCGTGACTTCGATCCGGTTCAGGCCGGTATTGGGAATGTCGAAATCGCGCGGGGCGGCCAGCGTCTTGCCCGTCGCGCGCCGATACAGCACATCCAGCACGCCTCCATGCGTAAACACCAACAGGGCGCCGCCGGCATGCTCCGCAAGAATGGCTTCGACGCAGCGCAGCGCCCTGACCGACAATGCGGTCAGGCTCTCGCCGCCTTCAGGAACGACGTAGTCCACCTCACGTGCGACAAGTCGTTCATGGTCACGGGGATGATGGACAACGGCCTCCGCATAAGTCAGCCCCTGGAATACGCCGTAATGCCGCTCGCGCAAGGCCGGACGCGGATGCAGCGGCAGGCCGAGCCGCTGTGCGACGGCTTCTCCGGTCTGCCATGCCCGCGCCAGATCGCTGGAATAGGCCGCATCGAAATGCTCGCCGGCCAGGCTGTCGGCCAGAGCGCGCGCCTGGGCATGTCCGACAGTGGAAAGGGGAATGTCCAACTGTCCCTGGATGCGCCGTTCGGCATTCCAGGCGGTCTCGCCATGGCGGACAATACAGATACGGGTCGATAACACCGGTTTTTGATGGTTCATGGAAGGCGGAAAGTTAGGGTTTACCTGCATTTTGCGCCATTGGGGCTCCAGTCGACTGGTCACGACAGGGATTCCGGATTAACCTTACGCCGCTAGATTCCGGCCTCCGTGGCCACGACAGGATTCCCATGAATACACTCCTCAAATTTTCCAGGCTGGTCGACGCCATAACCGACTTCGTAGGCCGGAATATTATCTGGCTGATTCTGGCTGCCGTGCTGATATCCGCCGGCAATGCCATTGTGCGCAAGGCCTTCAACATGAGTTCGAATGCCCTGCTGGAGATCCAATGGTACCTCTATGCTGCGGTATTTATGCTCGGCGCCGGCTACGCCTTCCTGAAGAATGCCCATGTGCGCATCGATTTCCTGTCGAATCGCTTCTCGGCGCGGACGCGCAACTGGATCGACATCTTCGGCATCGTCCTGTTTCTTGGCCCCCTGTGCTATTTGATTATCGTCACGTCGTGGCCGCTGCTCGTAAACGCCTGGAATTCCGGCGAGGTATCGCAGAACGCGGGTGGCCTGATCCGTTGGCCGGTCTACTTGATGGTTCCGCTCGGCATGGGACTGCTGCTGCTCCAGGCCTCCTCCGAACTGATCAAGCGCGCCGCCTTTCTGCGCGGCCTGATCCCGGATCCCATCAGCCACAGCCACGCCACTCATCCGGACGAATCCGAGGTTGAACGCGAGATCGAGGAACACGCCACGCACGCCAGCGAGGATATCCGCTGATGATACCGTTCCTCACACAGAACTTCGTGCCGCTGCTCTTCTGCGGCCTGCTCGCCTTCCTGCTCACCGGTTTCCCGGTGGCCTTCTCGCTCGCTGCCACCGGCCTGTTCTTCGGCTTCATCGGCATGGAACTGGACATGTTCCCGCCCAACCTCTTCCAGGCCCTGCCCTTGCGTATTTTCGGCATCATGCAGAACGACACGCTGCTGGCGATCCCCTTCTTCACTTTCATGGGCATTGTCCTGGAAAAAAGCGGCATGGCCGAAGACTTGCTGGAAACCGTCGGCCAGGTCTTCGGCCCGGTACGCGGCGGCCTGGCGCTGGCCGTGGTGTTCGTCGGCGCACTGCTGGCAGCGACCACCGGCGTGGTGGCGGCAGCGGTCATTTCAATGGGCCTGATCTCCCTGCCGATCATGTTGCGCAACGGCTACAACCGCACCATCGCCACAGGCGTCATCACCGCCTCCGGCACCCTGGCGCAAGCCATCCCGCCCTCGCTGGTGCTCATCGTCATGGCCGACCAGCTCGGCCGCTCCGTCGGCGACATGTATGCCGGCGCGCTGATGCCGGCCCTGATTCTGGTCGGCCTGTATGCCGCCTACGTCATCGGCGTGGCCATCATCCGTCCAAAGTGGGTGCCGGCCCTGCCCGCCGAAGCGCGCATATACAAGGAAGACAACGGCGCCAGCGGACACCGGTCGCTGATCGTGCTGATGGTAATTGCCGCAGCAGCCGGCTACGCCTGGTCGATCGCTCACGAAGGCATCATCAACTCCTGGACGGGGCGCGAGGGCAAGGCCCCCAACGACGAGATCGTGATCCTGTCTTTGACTGTGGCCTCCTTCACCGCCCTGGGGCTGGCCCTGGCGAATCACTTCGCGAAACTGCACCTGCTGTCGAAACTTTCCGAGCGGGTCACTTTCGTCATGATCCCACCCCTGGTGCTGATTTTCCTGGTGCTGGGCACCATCTTCCTGGGGGTCGCCACCCCCACCGAAGGCGGCGCAATGGGAGCACTGGGCGCTTTCATCATGGCGCTGGCCCGGCGCCGGCTGACAATGCCCCTGCTCAAGCAGGCGCTGGAAAACACCACGCGCTTGTCCTGCTTCGTGATGTTCATCCTGATCGGCTCGACGGTGTTCAGCTTCGCCTTCAATGCCGCCGATGGACACTTCTGGGTCGAACACCTGTTTGCCAAGCTGCCGGGCGGACAATTGGGCTTCATCATCTTCACAACCGTGCTGGTGTTCATCCTCGGCATGTTCATCGATTTCTTCGAGATCGCCTTCATCGTCGTGCCGCTGTTGGCGCCGGTGGCGGAGAAGATGGGCATCGACCTGATCTGGTTTGGCGTCATCATCGCCATCAACCTGCAAACCTCCTTCCTTACGCCGCCCTTCGGCTTCGCGCTGTTCTACCTGCGCAGCGTGGCAGCCCGGACCAACTACACTGATCGCGTCACTGGCGAGGAGATTCCGGCCGTGACGACCGGCCAGATCTACAAGGGCGCCATCGCCTTCATCATCATCCAGCTTTTCTTGATCGCGGCAGTCATAGCCTGGCCGGGCTTGGTGCTGGGCAGTCTGGACAAGAAGGTGAACGTGGATCTCGATAGCATCTCGATAGAGGCCGAAACGGGCGGCTATGGCGGGAAGCAGGCAGACCCGATGAGGGGATTCGACTTGCCGCCTGAAGGCGCGAAGCCGGAAGCGGCGGCCCCTGATGCACCGAAACCCCAGTCAGCATCGCCTGCGCCGCAGAGCGAACAGACCGAGGATCCCGCTGCAGCGTTGCTGCGTGCGGTCCAGGAAGAAAAGAAAAAGAAGTAGCTTCTCAATCCCTGCCGCGCCAACTGGGTGCGCCTCGCTGCGGGCGCACCGGATGGTAT
The DNA here is from genome assembly GCA_947084915.1 of uncultured beta proteobacterium. Lineage (GTDB taxonomy): Bacteria > Pseudomonadota > Gammaproteobacteria > Burkholderiales > Rhodocyclaceae > Desulfobacillus. The sequence continues at coordinate 43,052 of CAMTUN010000038.1, forward strand.
GCGTGCTGTTCCATTGCCCCCCCGACTGGAACTTCCTGCCATGCGTTGTCGCATGGCGTAAAAAACCCCGCGGGCGCAAGCCACGCGGGGTCTGTGGAAGCGCAGTGTTTTGCGCTTACAGTTTCTGCGCCTGCATGAAGTCGTCGAAGCCGGCTTCGGCAAAGCGGAACCACAGGTTCTGGTCGGCCCGGAACTTGGCGTAATCCTCATACACCTTCTTCCAGTTGGGGTTCTTCGCAGACAGCTCGCTATACAAAGCCTGGGCTTCCTTGAAGGCGGTATCCAGCACGTCCTTCGGGAAGCGGTGCAACTTGGTGCCGCCGGCGACCAATTCCTTGAGGGCCTTCGGGTTGCGCGCATCGTACATGGCCTGCATGGTCACGTGAGCATGCGAAGCGGCCGTCTCGACCATTGCCTTGTAATCGGCCGAAAGCGCATCCCAGGCCTTGCTGTTAACATAAAGGTCGAGTTGCGCGCCGCCTTCCCACCAGCCGGGATAGTAGTAGTGGGGCGCCACCTTGAAAAAGCCCAGCTTCTGGTCGTCGTAAGGGCCGACCCATTCCACGGCGTCGATGGTGCCTTTCTCCAGCGCGGCATAGATTTCTCCGCCCGGAATGCTCTGCGGCACGCCGCCCATGCGCTCAATCACCCGGCCGGCAAAGCCGCCGACGCGGAACTTCAGGCCCTTCATGTCGGCAATCGACTTGATTTCCTTGCGATACCAGCCGCCCATCTGGGCGCCCGTGTTGCCCATCGGGAAATTGACAATGTTGTACTGCTTGTAGAACTCGCGGAACAGGCTTATGCCGTTGCCGTCGTACATCCACGCGGTAAGTTGGCGGGAGTTGAGGCCGAAGGGAATGGCGGTTCCCATGGCGAAGGTCTCGTCCTTGCCGTGGAAATAGTAGGGCGCAGTATGGGCGCACTCGACAGTGCCCTGCTGCACGCCATCCACCACGCCGAAGGCCGGCATCAGTTCGCCGCCCGCATGCACGGAAATGGTGAACTTGCCTCCGGACATCTCGCCTACTTTCTTGGCGAAAATGTCGGCGGCGCCGAAGATCGTATCGAGCGCTTTCGGAAAGCTTGAAGCCAGGCGCCAGCGAACCGTGGCGCCCTGGGCGTGTGCCGCCGGCGCGACACCCGCTGCCAGAATGCCGGCGATACCCGCGTGTTTGATAAATTGACGACGTTCCATTGATTGGTCTCCTTTAGAAATTCTTCTGTGCCTTGTGGGCGAAAAGGTTCAACCCTCTGGAGAGAGGATCGCCGGGAAATACTACACCAACTACCTGCCAGTGGTACGCGTTTCCGGGCGTCGCGAGATTGGGGAAAACCCCTATCGAATGCCCGGCTTATGCCCCGGCGATGGTCATGCGGTCAATGAGGATGGAGCCGACCTGCTTGGAGCCGCGTACCAGTACATCATTGCCGACGGCGACAATGCCGCGCAACATGTCCTTGAGGTTACCGGCGATGGTAATTTCCTGCACGGGGTACTGGATCTCGCCATTCTCGACCCAGTAACCCGACGCGCCACGCGAATAATCGCCCGTCACATAATTGACGCCCTGACCTAGCAGTTCGGTGACCAGCAGGCCACGGCCCATCAGCACCGCAAGACCGACGAGATCGCGCTTGCCTGGCCGCACGATCAGGTTGTGCGAGCCGCCGGCATTCCCTGTGGTCTGCATACCCAGCTTGCGCGCCGAGTAAGTCGACAGGAAGTAGCCCTTCAGGACACCGGCTTCGACCACCTCGCGGTCGTGCGTGGCGACCCCATCGTCGTCAAAGGCGCTGCTTGCCAGCGCGCCCGGCAAATGCGGACGCTCGCTGATGTGAACTTGCGGCGAGAACACCTGCGTATCCAGGCTATCCAGCAGGAAGGAGGATTTGCGGTAGAGACTGCCTCCCGAAACGGCATACACGAAGTTACCGATCAGCGTCGCGGCGAGTGGCGCCTCGAACAGGACCGGTACCTCGCAGGTGGCGATCTTGCGCGCGCCCAGGCGCGAGAGGGCGCGGCGCGCGGCATATTCGCCGATCACCTCGGGTTCTGCCAGGTCGGCCGCGTTACGATGCGTGCTGTACCAGTCGTCGCGCTGCATCGAATTCCCCTTGCCGGCGATGACCGAGCAGGAGAGGTAATGGCGCGAGGAGGTGTACCCGCCCATGAAGCCCAGGCTGTTGGCCGAGATGAAATGCGACTGCTGGGCCGATACGCTGGCGCCCTCGGAGTTCTTGATCTGCGGGCTGACGGCGAACGCCGCCGCCTCGCAGCGCCGGGCGACGTCGATGGCGTCCTCCACCGGCAACGCCCAGGGATGGTACAGATCGAGTGCCATGTCCCCGCGCGCCAGCAGTTCGGCCTCCGGCAGGCCGGCGGCTTCGTCCGCCGCAGTGAAGCGCGCAATGGAAAGCGCGGCGTCGACCGCGGCGTGCAGGGCGGGGCGGGAAAAATCCGAGGTCGAAGCATAACCGCGCTGCTGGCCAAGATAGACGGTGACGCCGACGCCCTTGTCACGGTTGTACTCGATGGTCTCGACCTCGCCGCGGCGCACCGTCACCGACTGGCCGAACCCCTCGGAAACGTCGGCCTCGCAAGCACTGGCGCCGCGCGATTCGGCGTAGTCGAGTATGTCCTGCGCCATGCCGCGCAAGGCGTCCTGCGGATAACTGAATTCCTGGGAAGGCATCGCGAGAGAAGAATAGGTAAAGATATAATGATACCAACTTGCCCTGTCCTGCCATGAAAAACCTCGAAGATTTCGACGAAACGGAACGTCCCAGTACCCCAACCCCAAAGGCGGGCACTAGCAAATCGCAAAGGAAGCGCGACATGCATGTCCTGCAGGAGATGGGCGCGGCGCTGGTCGAACTCTCAGCGGAGCGCCTCGATCGTATCGAGATGCCGGAGGAACTGCGCAGGGCTGTCCGCGAGGCGCGGTGTCTCACCAGGCATGAAGCGCGCCGGCGCCAGATGCAATACATCGGCCGGCTGATGCGCGATGCCGACCCGGCGCCGATCCGCGAGGCGCTGGATGCCATCAACGGCGCCTCCGCCATCGAAACCGCCCGCCAGCACCGACTGGAAAGGCTGCGCGAGCGGCTGCTGGAGGATGAGACCGTGTTGACGGAAATCGGCGCGGCGCACCCCGGTGCCGACATCACGCGCCTGAAGCAGCTGCGGCGTGGCGTCCTGCAAGAGCGCGAGGCAGGCAAGCCGCCGAAGAACTTCCGGGAACTGTTCCGAGCCCTGCGGGAACTGGAAGACAAAAAAGTTCTTGATTACCAATGAGCCTCAGCCGACTTTGCATAGGGTCTCCCCCTTTGTAAAAGGGGGAACAAGGGGGATTTATGACCGAAGGAAATCTGCCCCGAAGGAAATACCCTTGGGGTGCGGCCGAAGGAAGTGCAAAGCTGC
>CAMTUN010000039.1:0-15414 GCA_947084915.1 uncultured beta proteobacterium
CGGACCGCCAGTTCGCTTCCGGTTGCTCTCCACCCCGCTTCGCAGCGACGCAGTTACCTTCAGCTTCGGGGTCTTGGCTTGCCCCGGCACGGACTTCCACCATGCGGTTATCGCGCCTTCACAGGCGCACTCATTCCCGCGGAAGCGGGAATCCACAAATATCCGAATCGCCCCCTGGATCCCCGCTTGCGCGGGAATGACGAACAAGGCACTGCCGCGCGAAGCCGACGAAGCGCTCGGCCCAGTTGCAGCTGCCGGCGCTGCGCAGGTGCGTGTAGGAGGCCAGCAGGTTCTTGTGGACGATGCCGTCGCGGCGGCCGTCGGTGCCGTGGCCGCGCTTCACTTCGTAGGCGAAGCGGGTTGCAGGGTCGAGATTTTCCAGGCTGGAGTAGTGGAACTCGTGGGCCGGAATCTCGTCCGGGTGGCTGCCTTGCGTGGCCTGTGGCAGCCAGGGATGGTCGGCCGTGGGCGCCAGGCGCACGTAGCCGCGTCCGACCGGTTTCTCGTGCATGAGCACGTCGGCGGCGATCACGCCTGCCATCTCGTGCTGCTCGCCATGCCAGGCGAGGCTGCGGGCGAGGTACATGAGGCCGCCGCACTCGGCGTAGGCGGGCAGTCCGGCTTCGATGGCATTGCGCACCGCGTCGCGCATGCTCCGGTTGGCCTCCAGTTCGCGCATGAAGCACTCGGGGAAGCCGCCGCCGAGGAAGAGGGCATCCACCTCCGGCAATCGCGCGTCGGTAATGGGGCTGAAGAACACCAGTTCGGCGCCGGCCTGCTTCAGGGCTTCCAGGTCGTCGGCGTAGTAGAAACCGAAGGCCGGGTCGCGCGCGATGCCGAGGCGCAGCGCCGGTTGCGCTGCGGATGCGGTTGCCGCAATGCGGCGCGGCTGCAAAGCCTTGTCCGTAACCGTCACCTGCAAGAGGCGGTCGATGTCCACCTGATCCGAGACGGCTTTGGCGATGGTGGCGATGCGCGCCTCCGCTGCCGCTGCTTCGTTGGCCGGCATCAGGCCGAGGTGGCGCTCGACGATGGCCAGATCCGGATTGTCCAGCACGGCGCCCAGCACCGGTACGTCGGTGTAGTGCTCGATGACGGCGCGCAGCTTGGCTTCGTGGCGCGTGCCGCCGAGGCGGTTGAGGATGACGCCGGCGATGCGCAGCTGGCGGTCGAAGGCCTGGTAGCCGAGGATCAGCGGGGCGATGCCGCGCGTCATGCCGCGCGCGTCGAGCACCAGTACCACGGGCAAATCGAGCAGTTGGGCGAGGGCGGCGTTGCTGTTGCTGCCGGCCAGGTCGAGCCCGTCGTAGAGACCCTTGTTGCCCTCGACGAGCGCGACATCCGCGTCCGCGCCGTGGCGGGCGAAGGCGTCGATCAGTTCGTCATGCGGCTGCAGATAGAAATCCAGGTTGCGGCAGGGCCGGCCGCCGGCCAGCCCGAGCCAGATCGGGTCGATGTAGTCCGGGCCCTTCTTGAAGGTCTGCACGGCGAGGCCGCGCCCGCGCAGTGCGGCGGCCAGGCCGAGGCTGATGGTCGTCTTGCCGGAGGACTTGTGCGCGGCGGAGATGAGAAAGCGGTGCATTGAAGGCCGTTTCGATTGTAGGAGCCGGCTTGCCGGCGATACGGCGGTCGAATCGCGGGCAAGCCCGCTCCTACATCAGTCTTTGGCCGACGCCTTCAGCGTCGCGAAATCGTCCTGGGGCAGGAAGCGCAGCACGCGCACGGCAATGACGGTGATGAGGAAGGCCAGCGCAATGCCGCCGAAACCGAGGGCGAACTCGCCGATCGTCGGGGAATAGGTATTCACGATGCCGTCCTGGAAGGAACTGGAGACGGCGTAGCCGGGGAACATCTCGAGCGGGAAGGCCTGGCCGCCGACGATGGTGACGAACATCTGGGCGAGGCCGCCCAGCACCACCAGCATGGAGGCGGCGATGACACGCGCTTGTGTTGCGCCGGGCGCGAAGAGCAGCGCCAGCGGCACGATGCCGCCGATGATCACCTGGCCGAGCCAGAACGCAGCAGTGTAGACGCCGCCGTCGAGCAGGAGGAAGCGCTCGTAGTCGATTTGTTTGGCAAAGTAGAGGCTGGTCAGGTGCATCACCGCGGTGAAGTAGAGCGACGCGCCGACGAAGACGGCGAGCAGGTTCTTCATGCGGGCGAGGATGCCCTCGTCCAGTTGCATCTTGTTCCAGGCGTACATGCTGCCTTGCACGATGAGGAAGGCCGCCAGGCCGTAGGCGAAGGAGTAGATGATGAACATCGGCGCCATCAGCGCCGAGCCGTAGGCGGTGCGCGCGATGAGGAAGCCGAAGATGGAGCCGGTGGCGGTGGTCAGCGCCAGGCGCCAGAAGAAAGTGAGGAAGCCGAGCACCTTCATGTAGCCGTTCAGGCTGCGATCCATCATCGTCACCAGATAGGCGCTGACGATGACGAAGAAGCCCGAGTAGAACATCATGTTGAGGGCGAAGATCGACTTGAAATTGAAGTGCGTCATCGCCACGATGAGGCGGTCCGGGCGGCCCAGGTCGGCCGCGAGCACGGCGAGGCCGCCGGCCATCATGGCCAGTGCCAGCAGGCCGGAGAGCGGCGCACGCGCCTTGTAGACTGGCTTGCCGAACACCGAGCCAATGGAGGCGACGTTGAGCACGCCGGAAGCGGCGACGATGAGGAACACAGCGAAGACGTGCGGCATGCCCCAGACGATCTGGTTGTCCATGCCCGTGACGTGGTGGCCGCTGTGCTCGAAGTACAGGAAGGCGCCGAGAGCCGCCAGCATGAACAGGCCGCCCAATACGAGCAGGCCCCAGAAGGCGCCGGGGCGGCTTTGCGTTTCGACGTAGCTTGCGCTGGCCATGGTACGTTTCCTATTCTGCGTGGTGGCAATGGCTGGCGGCATCGCAGCGGTCACCGCCGCTGAAATCCGACCGAAGGAAGTGCAAAGCCCCCCTGGCCCCCCTTTTGCAAAGGGGGGGACGCAACGAAGCCCCCCTTTGACAAAGGGGGGATGGGGGGATTTGCAGTGTGCGTGAAGACTTCAGCCTCATGTCAGTCGATTCCGCTTCAGATTCCTTCGTAGCGGACGCCGAGGTCGAGCTTGAGGTCGGCGCGCACCTGGGTGGTCTTCACCGCGCGGATGCGCTTCGAGATCTCGCTCTCGGGGTTGTTCAGGTCGCCGAACAGCATGGCGCCAGCGTGGCCGGAGCCCGCCGAGGCGCAAGCCTCGACGCAGGCCGGCTTCTCGCCACGGTCGACGCGATGCACGCACAGCGTGCAGCGTTCGACGCAGCCCTGGCCGCGCGGCACTTCCGGGTTCTGGTCGGTGTGTGGCTCATGCACGAAGGAGCGCGCCTTGTAGGGGCAGGCCATCATGCAGTAGCGGCAGCCGATGCAGGTGTGGCGGTCCACCAGCACGATGCCGTCGGCGCGCTTGAACGAGGCGCCGGTCGGGCAGACGTCCACGCAGGGCGGGTTGGCGCAGTGCTGGCACATCATCGGCAGCGAGAGGGCGTGCCCGGTCTTCAGGTCCTTCAGGTCGATCTTGCGGATCCATTGCGCGTCGGTGCGCGGCTTGGTCACCTCGCCGAGGCCGTTCTCCTTGCCGCAGGCGGAGACGCAGTCGGTGCAGCCGCTCTGGCAGCGCGTGGTGTCGATGAGCATGCCCCAGCGCACTTTCGCAGTGACCGGTTCATTGTCCGGCTTGGCTGCGGCGATCTCGACGAGGCGGATGCCGGGGGCGAGCGCGACGAAGCCGACGCCTGCAGCCGCCGCGGCGAGGAAATTGCGGCGCTCGCTGTTGTTCTCGCTCATGGGCGGACTCCCGTGGCGGCCTTCTGGCCGGGCTTGGGCTGGTGGCAGTCCCAGCAGTCGAGCTTCACTGCGGCATAGGTGTGGCAGCTCTGGCAGAAGCCTTCCGGTCCAAGCACGCTGCCGGTTTTATGGCTGGCGTGGCAGGCGATGCATTCGTTCAGGCTGTGCGGCTTGCTGCGGATGCCTTCGCGCATGGTCTTGTCGCGTTGGTGCTGGAGCAGCTTCATGTGGTCGCGCCGCATGACGTCGGTCGGCTCCACGCACTGGCCGGGCTTCTCGATGGCGATCAATGGCTTCGGCGTGCGGCCGGGCTCGGCGGCGTGCGCCGCCGCAAATGCCATGAAAGCAGAAGCTGGCACCAGAGTCAGCCCCGCCAGCACGGCGAGAAAGAGGATTTGGAGCATACGCGCGATCACGATTGTTTTCTCCTCACTCCTCACTCCTCACGTCTCAGCGCCCGCCCGGCCGCCCGAAGGGCGCTGAGCGCCCCCTCGGGGGGCAGCGAACGAAGTGAGCGTGGGGGTGGTTCTCACTCCCCCAGGCCCATCTGGATGTAGCCGGTCGGGCAGACGTCGCGGCAGATGTGGCAGCCGATGCACTTCGCGTAGTCTGTGTAGACGTAGCGACCGATGCTGGCTTCCTTCTTCGGCACGCGCATGACGGCCCCCTGCGGGCAATACATCACGCAGTTGTCGCACTCGAAGCACTGGCCGCAGCTCATGCAGCGCTTGGCCTCGGCCTGCGCCTGCGCCTCGGTCAGGGGGACCAGGCGCTCGTCGATGTTGCCGAGGACGTTGCCGGTATCGATGGTGTGCATCCGGCGCTCGTTGCGCGGCGTGTAGCTGAAGTGGCCGAGGAACAGCGCCTCGGCCGGAATCGTGTAGCGATCGGAACGGTCGTCGAAGTTGTGGATGGCGGCTTTGCTGCTGTCGGTGCCGCGGATGGGTTCGGCAACCGTCTCGAACTTCACGCCGCGCCTGGTCAGGTCGCGCGGCAGGTTGAACAGGCTCTTGTCGACCTTGGGCCGCTTGTCGACCGGCTTGCCGGACACATAGGCGTCGATGCCTTCGGCGGCGATGCGGGCGTGGCCGATGGCGGTGGTCAGCAACAGCGGGGTGATGGCGTCGCCGCCGACGAACACGCCCGGCTGATCGACGACCTGGAGATTCTTGTCCACGTTGGCCAGATTTTTCGCGTTCTTGAATTTCTCCAGCCCGGCCCAGCCTACCGACTGGCCGACGGCGGAAACGATCAGGTCGGCGGGAATGTCGTATTCCGAGCCTTCCTTCGGCACCATCTTCTTGTTGACCCAGTCGACCCGGATGACGCGCAGGGCGGTGGCCATGCCGTTCTCGTCCTTTACCACGCAGACCGGAGCGACGCAGGGCTGAATCTCGACGCCTTCCTGGACGACGGCGTCGATCTCGTGCTTGGAGGCCGGCATTTCCTGCACATGGCGGCGATAGGCGATGACCACCTCGGCGCTCTGGCGCCAGTGCTGGGCGCCCTTCTGACCACGACCCCCGTCGCATTCGCGGGCGGCGACGATCACCTTGGCATGTTCGTGCGACTCGGCGTCGGCGTCGTAGGCGCCGAGGCGGCGCGCCACGGCGGCAACGTCCATGGCGGTATCACCGCCGCCGATGACGACGATGCGTTTGCCGGCGTGCTCCAGCTTGCCTTCGTTGTACTCGCGCAGGAAGGAAATGCCGTCGGTGCAGTTCGGCGCGTCGGCGCCGGGGATGTCGAGTTTGTTGCCGACCTGGGCGCCGATGCCGATGAAGACGGCGTCGAAATTGCGTTTGATGTCGGCGATGCTGACGTCTTTGCCGACACGGGTGTTGAGGCGCACTTCGACGCCCATGTCGAGGATGCGCTGCACTTCGGCATCGACGATATCGCGCGGCGTGCGGTAGTCGGGCAGGCCGAAACTCAGCATGCCGCCGAGCTTGTTGCTGGACTCGAAAACGACGCAGGCATGACCCCGCTTGCGCAATTGGTAGGCGGCGGACATGCCGGCGACGCCGCCGCCGATGATGGCGATGCGCTTGCCGGTCTCGACCTCGGGTGGGGCGAAGCCGAGGCCCTTTTCAATCGCGTAGTTGCCGAGGAACTGCTCGACCGAGTTGATGCCGACGTATTCCTCGACCTTGACCCGGTTGCAGCCGCCCTGGCAGGGCGCCGGGCAGACGCGGCCCATGATGGCCGGAAAGGGATTGCACTCGGTGAGCCGGCGCCAGGCATATTCCTGCCAGGGCATGGTCGGCTTGCCGTCCGGGCCTGCCGGCGGCTTCTCGATGCCGCGCACGATGTTGAGCCAGCTGCGGATGTCCTCCCCGGCCGGGCAGGAGCCCTGGCAGGGCGGCGTCGACTGGATGTAGGTCGGACACTTGAAGGAAGCATCGGCTTCCAGGATCTTGTCCTGCCAGCGCTTCCAGGTATCGTCGCCGTTGCGGAAGAGGCGGAGGGTCAGTTTGGTGTTGGATTGATCGCTGGGAACTTTTGTCTCGGACATGTTTGTCTCCGTAATTGCCGTATGTGTTCCGATTACTTGTCGCCGAGGCGAATCGCCGTGCTGACCAGTTGGTGCACGCCGCCAACCATGCCGCGGTTGAACTTGTAATAGGGCAGGACCTTGGTGAACTGCGCCTTGCAGATGGCGCAGATGGTCGCCATGAAATTCACGCCGTTTGCCTGCACGACGTGATTCAGCGCGTCCATGCGCGGCAGGGCGCCCTTGACGCGGATTTCGGTCAGTTCGTCGGCCAGTACGCCGCCGCCGCCGCCGCAGCAGAAGGTCTGTTCGTGCGTGGTGCCATGCGGCATCTCGAAATATTTGTTGGCCACCGCCTTGATGATGTTGCGCGGAATCTCGAACTGTCCGCCCGGCGTGTCGCCCATACGCGAGGCGCGCGCCACGTTGCAGGAATCGTGGAAGGTGATGATGCGGTGGTCGTTGGCTTCCTTGTCGAACTTGAGGGCGTCGCGCTGGATCAGGTCCCAGGTGAATTCGCAGATGTGCATCGGCTGCTTGTAGCGCTGGTCGAGCTGGCTTTGCAGCTGGCGGGCGAAGGGGTCGTCGCCGCCGGCGCCGACGCCGGTCAGGGTGTTCCAGTAGCTGTAGGCGACGCGCCAGGCGTGGCCGCACTCGCCGACGACGATGCGCTTCGAGCCCAGCTCCAGCGCCGCCTCGCGGATGCGCAGGGCGACCTTGCGCATCATCTCGTAGCTGCCGTTGAAGAGGCCGAAGTTGCCGGCTTCCGAGGCCTTCGAGGAGAGCGTCCAGGAGATGCCCGCAGCGTGGAAGACCTTGGCGTAGCCGATCAGGCTGTCGATGTGCGGTTCGGCGAAGAAGTCCGCCGACGGGGTGATCAGCAGCACTTCGGCGCCCTTGACGTCGAGCGGAAAGCGCACATCGAGGCCGGTTTCTTCCTTGACGTCCTCTTCCAGGCCCTGCAGCGTGTTTTCCAGGGCGGGGCCGGGCAGGCCCAGGTTGTTGCCGATGCGATTGACCTTGCCGAGAATCTCGTTCGAGTACTTCTGACCGAGGCCGATCGAGTCCATGATGGCGCGGCCGGCCATGGTGATCTCGGCGGTGTCGATGCCGTAGGGGCAGAACACCGAGCAGCGGCGGCACTCGGAGCACTGGTAGAAGTACTTGTACCAGTCGTCGAGCACTTCGCGCGTGAGATCGGTCGCGCCGACCAGCTTCGGGAACAACTTGCCGGCGGTGGTGAAATAGCGGCGGTAGACGCCGCGCAGAAGATCCTGGCGCGCCACCGGCATGTTTTTCGGGTCGCCGGTGCCGATGAAGTAGTGGCATTTGTCGGTGCAGGCGCCGCAATGCACGCAGGAATCCAGATAGACCTTGAGCGAGCGGTATTTGCCCAGCAGGTCGCCCATCTTGTCGATGGCCTTCTCCTGCCAGTTCTCCACCAGTTGGCCGGGGAAGCCGATGGCCTCGTTGATCTTCTCGCTGGCGACGTGCGGCTTGCTGTGCGCCATCACGCCCGGTGCAAGCCGGGGGATGGTGCGGAATTCCTTCAGTTCCGGTACGTCGAATTCGGGGGCGGCCACGTCGTGTCCCTCAATTCTTGGTGTCGAGTTCGGCAGCCCACGGCGCCAGATGGCGTTTCTCGCGCGGGTTGTCGGCCTGGTTGCGGGTCGGGCTGAAGAATACGCCCGGCGCATGCAGCAGCTTGCTGAAGGGGAAAATGATCATCAGCAGCGCCACCAGCAGCAGGTGGATGTAAAGCCCGATGTGCGAAGGCAGCGGCTGCAGGTCGAAGCGCATCAGGCCGAGGAAGAAGGCCTTCACGGCGACGATGTCGGTGTGCATGAGGAACTTCATGGCCAGGCCGGAGATGCCGATGCCGACCAGCAGGGCCAGCATGAGGTGGTCGGACGGCGTCGAGATGTAGCGGATGCGCTCGACCAGGAAGCGGCGCGCCCACAGGCCTGCGAGGCCGGCCACCATGGCGAAGCCGGCATACAGGCCGAAAGGCTGCACCCAGCCGACCCAGAACCACACCGGCTCGGTGAAGTAGCGCAGGTGGCGCATGAGCACCAGCAGCAGGGCGCCGTGGAAGAGGATGGCGAAGACCCAGATCCACAGGTTGGACTTGAACAGGCTCTCGAACAGCGCCACCTCGCGCAGCATGCGCAGCACGACGCCGCCGCTGGTGGTCGGCGCCGGCGTGGTGGGTATCTTCAGCGGCGCCGGCGTGCGGACATAGTCCGCGATCTTGACCGCCAGTCCGGCGACGAGAATCGCCGTGGCGGCGTAGAAGAGGGCTGCGAAGAAGATCGTGGCTGCGCTCATGTGCGGGGGGCTGTCCTGGCGTTAGGCGGCCCGTAGCCGTCGTCCCCGCGGAGGCGGGGACCCAGTGCGTGGACTGGATTCCCGCCTTCGCGGGAATGACAAACTGAGGGCGCGTGTCTAGTCGATCAGATGCAACCGGTCGGCTTGGGCAGACCGGCGATCTTGCACGCCTGCTTGGCGGGGCCGTAGGGGAACAGCTCATACAAGTACTGGCTGTTGCCCTTGTCGGCGCCGAGTTTCTTGCCGATGGCCTTGGTCAGCACGCGTACGGCCGGAGCGATCTGGAATTCGTTGTAGTACTCGCGCAGGAAATTCACGACTTCCCAGTGCTGGTCGGTCATGCTGACGTTCTCCTGCTCGGCCAGGATCTTGGCGACGTCCTCGTTCCACTCGTTGAGGTCGACCAGATAGCCTTCCTCGTCCGTCTCGTAGCTCTTGCCGTTGATTTCGATAGCCATGGTGTGTCTCCTAAAAAACAATAAACCGCTTACAGCCAGGATTGGCAGGCGGCGTGTTCCGTCACGAGATCGACGAAGCCGCCGTAATCGACCAGATTGACGCCCTCCAGGACGCGATCGGCCATGCCGCGCGCCTCGAGGTCGGCTTTCAGTGCATAGACTTTCATTTGCCCCATGGCCTGCGTGAGCTTGCCGGCGGCGGCATTGCCGTTCGTCGCGGCGTACACGCCGTCCTCGATGAGGAGGAGGGCGCCGCCCGGCTGCGCCGTGGCGAGGCAGGTGTCCAGGGAGTTGCGGTCCAGAGGCGATTTGTTCACGATATGCAGCATATGATTTTCCTTAGAAGCTCAGGACCACGTCCTGGGTTTCCATCAGCTTGCCGATTTCGGCGCGGCTCAGCACCTCGACCGGCACGACCATGTCTTCTTCCTTCAGGCCGCGCGCTTCCAGCGCCTCTTGTTCGACGTAGAGCTTGTTGACGTCGTAGTCGTCCAGCGCGCGGTAGGTCGGCTGGAAGTTCTTCACCTCGATGCCCTTGGTGTTGAAGCCCTTCTTCAATTGGTACACGCCGTCGTCCATGAACGCCAGGCTGACGTCCTGATCGAAGGCGGCGGCGATCAGCACCACCTCCAGCGACTCCAGCGCGTAGACGGTGCCGTGCGGCGCCTTGCGGTTCACGTACATGAATTTCTTGATCTGTCCTTCGCTCATCTTGCGATCTCCCTGATCTTCTTGTTAGTACCCTGGACCCAGAATCGGGCGCTAGTCGCCGAAGGTGACGAGCCGCTCGGCCTGGATGCCGGTTTCGATCAACTGTCCCAGCCCGGAGATGCGGAAGCCGGGCGCCAGATTCTCGTCCTTGATGCCGCGCCGCAGCGCCGCCGCCACGCACACCACCAGGTCGATGTTGTGTTCCTGGCCCAGCTTGGCCCAGCGGTTCACGATGTGACGGTCGTCCACCGGAGGCTCGGTCAGGCGCGTCGAGTTGTTCACGCCGTCGTGATAGAAGAACACGCGGCTGACCTTGTGTCCTTTCTCGATGGCGGCGCGGGCGAACAGGTAGGCGCTGTCCGCCGCCTGATGCGTGTAGGGACCTTCGTTGATGAGGATGCCAATGTCCATGAAATCACCAAGTCAATAGCGGGTCAGAAACGGATATGGGTGGAGGCGTTCAGGTTTGAACGCGCGCCGCGCCAGTCGTCGATCAGGTACTTGGTGAAGGGCAGGTTGGTCTTCTCGAAGAAGCGCGGCCAGCCGATGCGCTCGATCCAGTCGGCCATGCGCTCCCAGGGACGGGCATCCGCCTTATAGGTCATCAGGATGGTCTTGACGACGGCATTGACTTCAGGCCAGCGCGGCGCGTTGTTGGGCAAACCGCTGGCGACCATTTTCATGAAGGTCGGCTTGCTGCGGGCATTGGAGTTCTTGCCGCCGACCCAGATCGAGAGCCTGTTGAACTCCGGATCGTTGATCTGCATCGGCGGGCAGGGCGGGAAGCAGGCGCCGCAGCACATGCACTTCTTTTCATCGACTTCCAACGAAGGCTTGCCATTGACCATTGCCGGCCGGATCGCCGCCACCGGACAGCGCGCCACCACGGTCGGACGCTCGCAAATGTTGGCGACCAGGTCATGGTTGATCTTGGGCGGCTTGGTGTATTGCACGATCACGGCGAGGTCGGCCTGGCCGCCGCAGTTGATCGAGCAGCAGGAAGTGGACAGACGTACGCGGTTGGGCATTTCCTCGTGCTTGAACTCCTCAACGAGTTCGTCCATCATCGCCTTCACCACGCCGGAGGCGTCCGTACCGGGGATGTCGCAGTGCAGCCAGCCCTGAGTGTGGGCGACCATGGACACCGAGTTGCCGGTGCCGCCGACGGGGAAGCCTTCTGATTCCAGCTTGGCGATCAGGGGGTCCACCTTGTCGGCGGAAGAAACCATGAATTCGATGTTGGAGCGGATGGTGAAACGGACGCGGCCTTCGGCGAACTTGTCGGCGATGTCGCACAGCTTGCGGATGGTCCATACATCCATCTGGCGCTGCGTACCGGCGCGTACCGACCAGACCTCGTCGCCGTCGTGCGAGACATGGTGCAGCACGCCGGGCCGCGGCCGGTCGTGGTATTTCCAGTTGCCGTAGTTCTTGGCCAGTTTCGGGTGCAGGTAAGCCTTGTTCTCCGGCACGCCGCTCTCGATTGCCCTGCGCATTTGCGGTTGAGACATGATTTTCTCCGTATTTCGTGTTCGTAGGTCGGGCTTCAGCCCGACATCGGCAAATTAGGCGGCAGCCTTCTTGGCGTTGATCCTGGCGACTTCCTCGTCCCAGCCGTCGGTGCGGACGTAGGGGTTGGTACGCGGAGCCGACACCATGTTCGGGTCGATTTCCAGACCGATGCCTTCGATGAAGTTGGCTACACCGATGCGTTCGACCATTTCGCCGGTGCGCTCGTGCTCCAGCGCGTTTTCGGCGAAGAAGTCGATGATCGACCGAGCCAGCTCGACCAGCTTGTCGAAGTCTTCGTCCGTCTCCAGTTTCATGAAGGGAACGGTAACGATACCCATCAGGGCGCCGATCTTCAGTTGGCTCTTGCCGCCGACGAGGATGGTGACACCCTTGTCCTTGCCGGGCGCCAGGGCGCCGGTCATGACGTTGATGCAGTGCATGCAGCGCACGCAATCCTTGTTGTCGATTTCCAGTGCCTGGGTGTCGCTGACCGCGACGCTGGTGATATTGGCGCCCTTGCGGACGGCCTTGATCTCCTTGAGCTGGATGGCGCGCGTCGGGCACATGCCGACGACGTCGTTCACCAGTTCGTTCATGCCGTGCTTGGCGAACCATTTCTTCGCCAGCGCCTCGTCGGTGCGGATGTTGTCGCGCCAGGTGCCGATGACGGCCATGTCGGAGCGCTGGATGGAGTTCATGCAATCGTTCGGGCAGCCCGAGAACTTGAACTTGAACTTGTACGGCAGGGCCGGGCGGTGCATGTCGTCCAGGAACGTGTTGACTACTGTGCGATGCGCCTTGGCCTCGTCGTAGCAGGACTGCTCGCAGCGTGCCGCGCCGACGCAGGACATCGAGGTGCGCACGGCCGGACCGGCGCCGCCCATGTCGAAGCCCAATTCGTTGATTTCGTCGAAAGCCTTCTGCACGTTTTCCGTGGTGCAGCCCTGGAACATGATGTCGCCGCTCTGGCCGTGCAGGGCGATCAGGCCGGAGCCGTACTTCTCCCAGACGTCGCAGAACTTGCGCAGCGTATCGGTATCGTAGTGCATGCCGGGCGGCGGCATGATGCGCAGGGTATGGAACTCGGCGGCTTCGGGGAAGACCGGCTTGCCATCCTTGTCCTTGATTTCGGTGAAGCGCGGGATGACGCCGCCGCCGTAGCCGACGACGCCGACCGTGCCGCCTTTCCAGTAGCCCTTGCGCGTCTCGTAGGAATGCTCCAGATGACCCAGCAAGTCGACCACGGAATCCTTATCCTTCGCCAGGCGCTTCAGGCCGGTGACGAAGCTGGGCCAGGGGCCCGATTCAAGCTGGTCGAGATTGGGCGTGTCGTGTGGTTTCTTCGCCATGATGTTGTCTCCGGTGCTAAGGTTTAATCAGTGCTGCTGGGGTCAGACAGGTCTATAAGATGGAGCTAATACTACGCATGCTGCACTGCGATCTCCTATACCTCCCGCAGGGTATCGCCCCCCATCTATTGGGGTAGGCCTTACCTACCCGAAAGGAGTATGCCGCGACACGCCATGCCGGTGATAGGCGGAAGCAAGTCTGAAAGGCATATTTCGGCAGATACTAATATGCCTGTCCGGCAACTTGGTCAAGCCGATGTATCAAGACTTGGCCGAGGGACGGGGAGAAGGAGCAAGGCATGGACGACAAAGAAAAGCTCACCACGCTGGACAAGTTCACCGCCCCGATCTGGGGACAGGAGATCGAGCTGCAGCAGGTCGAATACCTTGCCGGCGGCACGCCCATGCTTCGGCTGCGCATCCGCGAGAAGAATCGCTTCACAATATTCGATATAGACTCCCAGACCGCAGCCCGCTGGGGACAGGTTTTGCAGGACTGGGCAAAGAAACAGAAACAGGCGGAGAAGGAATGAAGGCGGGCATGACAATGGTCGATGTTGCCTTCGAAGTGCGCTGCGAAAGCCTGCCGCGCGACTACGGATATGCGCTCTTCCGGGCGCTGGCGAACGAACTGGACTGGCTGGAGGAAGAGGCTGGCGCCGGGGTGCATCCCCTGCACGGCGCTGGTGCCGGCATTTGGGGCTATGGTACGAGTGCCGACCTTTGTATGGATGGTACCGCCGCCACCGACGGGAGCCTGTGTCTCGGCAAACGGGCGCGGCTTATGCTGAGGCTCACGGACGAGCGGGCGCAGCAGGCGCTGGGCCTGTCGGGCGCCCGGCTGGCGCTGGGCAGCGGCATGGAAATCGGGCCGGGCCGGCTGCGCGAACTGATGCCCTTTGCCACGGTGTATTCGCATTTCGTCAGCACCGGCACGGCCGACGAGCCCGAGTTTCTCGGCCAGGCGGCGGCGCTGCTCAAGGCAGTGGGGCTGCCGGAGTCGATGATCGCCGGCAAGGCGCATGCCGCCCACACGCCCGAGGGTGAGGTGCGCGGCTTCAGCCTGTTGCTGCATGGCCTGACGCCGGCGCAATCGCTCACCGTGCAGGAGCACGGTCTCGGCGAGGGACGCAAGATCGGCTGCGGCATCTTCATCCCGCACAAATCGGTGGTCGCCGTCGGCGCCGCCTGGAATACAAACGGATAACAATTTATTCCTTAACAAGCCCTTAGCACTGCGAGGAGATATGAGCACAAAACCTACCGTTACCCTGGACATGAGCGGACTGTCCTGTCCGGCCCCGCTGATCGGCGCCAAGAGAATCGTCGACGACATGAGCGCCGGGCAGTCCCTGCTGCTGATTTCGGATTGCCCCGGCACCTCAGACGATCTGTTCGCCTGGGCGCGCCAGACGCGCAACGACGTTGCTGTCAAGGACAAGATGGGGGACGGCCGCACCGCCTACCTGATTACGCGCGGCAGCGGCGCAGTGACCCTCAAGCCCAATGTCTCGCTCGACATGCGCGGCGTCTCCTGCCCCGGGCCGATCCTCGAGGCGAAGAAGATGCTCGACGACATGAAGTCCGGCGAGATCCTCATGCTGGTGAGCAACTGCCCCGGCACGCCGTCCGATGTGGAAGCCTGGGTGAAGAACACCGCGCTGGAACTGGTCAATCGCGTCGAAGTTGCGCGCGGCTCCTACGAGTTCTATCTGCGCAAGAAATAATTTTCCTACAAGTCAAAAATAGGAGACGACAAAGATGGGTTACATGATCAATGGCGAAGAAAAGGAAGTCGACGCCGACGGCTATCTGCTGGAGGCGGATTTCAGCGACGAGGCGGCGCAGGCCATCGCCGAAGCCGAGGGCGTCGCCCTCACCGACGACCACTGGAAGGTCATCAACTACATGCGCGACAAGTACCGCGACGACGGCCACACGCCGAACTTCCGCAACTTCATGAAGGACATGGCGGAGTTGATGCCGGAGGTGGACTCGAAGGGGATGTACGACCTCTTTCCCAATGATGGTCCGGCCAAGCAGGCGGTGAAGATCGCCGGCCTGCCGAAGCCGTTCGGAAAAGGCGGCTATTGATCTGGACACTGCGGCGCAAAAAGGGGGAACATGAGAACCCTTAACCACAGAGGCACAGAGACACAGAGAGAAACCTTCCTTGGCATTTTCTCTGTGTCTCTGTGCCTCTGTGGTGAAAGGTTTTAATGGCCATCCGAATAAGAAGCCGGTTCCACGCCGGCGGGCGCGAGCGCACGATGGCCGAGCTGGCCAGCGTCGTCGCCATACTGTCGTGGAAGCTTGCCATCGAATCGATCAAGCGCATGCGCGATGCGAAGTTCGACATCGACCTCGGCCAGCCGTATTTCGACTACGTCTGCGAGTCGATGGCTTTTCACGCGCACCTGGCCGACCGCGTCGCCCACGGCGCCCTGTCGCCCGAGCAGCGCACTGAATTCACCACCGCGCTGGCCCTGCGCATGGCGGAGGCCATCGAGGACAACGCCGACATGCTGCTGGAAGCGCGCGAGCCGGGCAGCTGCCGGCGGCATTTTCTCGAGGTCTTCAATGCGGCCGGCGTCGACTATGCGGAATACGATTACGATGAAAAAGGGCCGGACTTCGGCTTTCGTCGCGCCTTCGCCGCCCGCGTGCGCGAGAGCATGCCGGAGAAGGACAAGAACTGGGTGTACGACCAGGTGATGGAAATCGAGACGCCGGAAGGCGTCAAGGCGCTCGA
>CAMTUN010000040.1:0-19187 GCA_947084915.1 uncultured beta proteobacterium
AACGCCCCCGCCTTTCGGTCGGGGGCGTTGCGGTAAAAGTCAGTCGCCAGGATGCGGCGATTTAAACCGTCACGGTGTCGGCGACTTCCCTGAACTCGGCGATCTGGTCGAAGTTCATGTAGCGATAGACGTCGGCGGCCTTGGCATTCACCGCCTGCACCTGCTCCAGGTACTCGGCCATGGTCGGTATCCTGCCCAGCAGCGCCGTTACCGCCGCCAGTTCGGCGGAACTCAGATAGACGCGGGTGTCGATGCCCAGCCGGTTGGGGAAGTTGCGCGTCGAGGTGGACATCGCCGTGGCTCCCTTCCTGATCTGCGCCTGGTTGCCCATGCACAGGCTGCAGCCCGGCATCTCCATGCGCGCGCCGGATTTGCCGAGGATGGCGTAGTAACCCTCTTCGTTGAGGATCATGGCGTCCATCTTGGTCGGCGGCGCGATCCACAGGCGGGTGGGGATGTCGGTCTTGCCTTCGAGCACCTTGCCGGCGGCGCGGAAGTGGCCGATGTTGGTCATGCATGAGCCGATGAAGACTTCGTCGATTTTCTCGCCGGCAACTTCCGACAGCGTCTTGACGTCGTCCGGATCGTTGGGGCAGGCCAGCACCGGTTCCTTGACGTCGGCCAGATCGATTTCGATCACCGCGGCGTATTCGGCATCGGCATCCGGGGCGAGCAGGGTGCCGTTGGCGATCCATTCTTCCATGGCCTTGACGCGGCGACCCAGCGCCCGCTTGTCTTCGTAGCCTTCCGCGATCATCCACTTCATCAACGTGATGTTGGAACGCATGTACTCGACGATCGGTTCCTTGTCCAGGCGCACGGTGCAACCGGCGGCGGAGCGCTCGGCGGAGGCGTCGGTGAGTTCGAAGGCCTGCTCGATCTTGAGCTTGGGCAGGCCTTCGATTTCCAGGATGCGGCCGGAGAAGATGTTCTTCTTGCCCTGCTTGGCCACCGTCAGCAGGCCTGCCTTGATGGCGTAGAGCGGAATGGCGTTGACCAGATCGCGCAGGGTGATGCCGCGTTTGCCGGCTTCTTCCAGTGAACCCTTGAAGCGCACCAGCACAGATTCGGGCATGTCCAGCGGCATCACGCCGGTGGCGGCGGCGAAGGCGACGAGGCCGGAGCCGGCCGGGAAGGAAATGCCGATGGGGAAACGCGTGTGGCTGTCGCCGCCGGTGCCGACGGTGTCCGGCAGCAGGAAGCGGTTGAGCCAGCTGTGGATGATGCCGTCGCCGGGCTTGAGCGAGATGCCGCCGCGTGCGGTGATGAAGGAGGGCAGGGTGCGGTGGGTCTTGACGTCCACCAGTTTCGGGTAGGCGGCGGTGTGGCAGAAGGACTGCATCACCAGATCGGCGGAGAAGCCGAGGCAGGCGAGGTCCTTGAGTTCGTCGCGGGTCATCGGGCCCGTGGTGTCCTGGCTGCCGACGGAGGTCATGCGCGGCTCGCAGTAGGTGCCGGGGCGAATTCCTTTGCCCTTGGGCAGGCCGCAGGCGCGGCCGACCATCTTCTGCGCCAGCGAGAAGCCCTTGCCGGTATCTTTCGGCGGCTGCGGCAGGCGGAACAGGGTCGACGCAGGCAGGCTGAGGAATTCACGCGCCTTGGCGGTGAGGCCGCGACCGATGATCAGGTTGATGCGGCCGCCGGCGCGCACTTCGTCGAGCAGCACTTCCGATTTGTAATCGAAGGTCGACACCACGGCGCCGTTCTTTTCGATCTTCTTCTCGTACGGGTAGATGTCGATCACGTCGCCCATGTTGAGTTGGGCCACATCGCACTCGATGGGGAAGGCGCCGGCGTCTTCCTGGGTATTGAAGAAGATCGGCGCGATCTTGCTGCCGAGGCAGAAGCCGCCGAAACGCTTGTTGGGGACGAAGGGGATGTCGTCGCCGGTCCACCACAGCACCGAATTGGTGGCGGACTTGCGCGAGGAACCCGTACCGACGACGTCGCCGACGTAGGCGACCGGGTGGCCCTTTGTTTTCAGTTCCTCGATCAGCTTCATCGGGCCGCGCTCGCCGGGTTTCTCCGGCGTGATGCCTTCGCGTGCATTCTTCAGCATGGCCAGCGCGTGCAGCGGGATGTCCGGGCGGCTCCAGGCGTCGGGCGCCGGGGAGAGGTCGTCGGTATTGGTTTCGCCGGTGACCTTGAACACGGTGACGCTGATTTTCTTCGGCACTTCCGGGCGCTGGGTAAACCATTCGGCGTCGGCCCAGGATTGCATCACGGCCTGGGCGTTGGCACTGCCGGCCTTGGCCTTGTCGGCGACATCATGGAAGAAGTCGAACATCAGCAGGGTGGACTTGAGTGCCTTGGCGGCGATCGCGCCGACGGCGGCGTCGTCCAGTACATCGATCAGCGGCTTGACGTTGAAGCCGCCGACCATCGTGCCGAGCAGTTCCGTGGCTTGCTCGCGGCTGACGAGTGCGCACGCCGTCTCGCCGGTACTGACTCCGGTACCAGCCTCTGCCTTTATGGTATTTGCCAGAAAAGCGGCCTTCACCCTGGCGGCGTCGTCCACGCCTGCCGGTACGCGGTGGGTGATGAGGTCGACCAGAAAGGCTTCCTCGCCCGCTTTTGCCAATTGTTGCGGGGCCTGCAGCAGCGCGACCAGTTCCTCGGTTTGCCTGGCGGTCAGGGGCAGCGGCGGAATGCCTAGGGCGTCGCGTTCGGCGACATGCTGGCGATAGGCTTCTAGCATGGAAGATTCCTCTCAGTAAGGGGGTTAATGCGTTGCGGAAAAGAATCGGTGGCGCGCGGTGGCCGGCAGATTCATGCCGGTCGATTGGGCGCGCTGCAGCAACTCCCAGTAGTAACGGTACGAAGCGCGGTCGTGCAGGCGTCCGTCATGGCTGATCGGCCCCCAGCCGGCAGCCTGCGCGGCGAGCAGAATGCCTGAAGCCTCGTCGACCTCGTTGAAGTTGGGGCGCATGGCATCGACGATGGGCTGCACCTGGTTCGGGTGGATGCTCCACATGCGCAGATAACCGAACTGCTCACGGGCGCGCCGGGCATCCTGATAGACCACCTGGGTGTCGTGCAGCTCGGTCGTGACATTGTGCGCGGGCACCACGCCGTGGCCCAGCGCCGCCGCGGCGATGGCGCACTTGGCGCGTGCCACCAGCGCGTGCTCGAATTGCCCCGGGCTTTTCATGGCGGCGGCGGGGATGGCGCCGTGGTGGCCGCTGACGAAATCCATCAGGCCGAAATCCAGCGTCTCGACGCCGGGCAGGGCGGCGATGTCCTCCACTTCGCGCAGCGCGCCGTGGGTCTCGATCAGCACGTGCGCGGGAATCTGTCGCGCCAGGCCGCAGTTCTTCGTGATGGCGGCGAGCGCCATCAGCATGGTCTGCACGTCCTGGCGGCCGGCGGCCTTGGGCAGGGTGACGTAGGCCAGGCGACTGCCGGCCTCGCCGACGATGATTTCCAGGTCGGTACGCCAGTGCGGGTGCGTGATGTCGTGGATGCGCGCGCCGACGCGGCCGTGGCGGTTGTCCGCACCGTTGATGGCGGCGGCGACCATTTCTGCGTGGACTGTCTCTGCACCGGCGGGTGCGCCATCCTCGCAGTCACAGGTGATGTCGAAGATCGGACCGAGCGTTCGCTGCAGTTCCAGCGCCTTGTCGATCAGTTTCTCGCTGCCGGCGAAATGCTCGCAGGCCGGCAGGGCGGGGAAGGGCTTTGTTTCACGGTAGAGCACCGCAGCGGGATGGACGGGTGCGTTCATGCCGGCAGCCTTTCCATCCCCCGCTTTGCTTCTCAGCTCAGCATGGACGTGACGCCGGCCTGCTCTTCCTGCAGTTCGGCGAGCGTCTTGTCCATCATGGTGCGCGAGAAGTCGTCGATGGCGAGATCCTTGACGCGGGTGTACTCGCCATTGGCGCAGGTGACCGGCACGCCGTAGACGATGTCCTGCGGAATGCCGTAGGAGCCGTCGGAGGGGATGCCCATGGTGACCCACTTGCCGTTGGTGCCCAGCGCCCAGTCGCGCATGTGGTCGATGGCGGCATTGGCGGCGGAGGCGGCCGAGGAGGCGCCGCGCGCCTCGATGATGGCGGCGCCGCGCTTGCCGACCTTCGGAATGTACTCGTTGCGATACCAGGCCTCGTCGTTCACGGCTTGCGGTGCAGGCTGGCCGCCGACGGTGGCGAAGCGGATGTCCGGATACATGGTCGGCGAGTGGTTGCCCCAGACGATCATTTTTTCGATCTCGGAGACGGCCTTGCCGGTGCGTGTGGCGATCTGCGAAGTGGCGCGGTTGTGGTCGAGGCGCAGCATGGCGGTGAAGTTCTGCTTGGGCAGATCGGGCGCCGACTTCATGGCGATATAGGCGTTGGTGTTGGCCGGGTTGCCGACCACCAGCACGCGCACATTGCGCGAGGCGACGGCGTTGAGCGCCTTGCCCTGTTCGATGAAGATCTTGGCGTTTTCAAGCAGCAGGTCCTTGCGTTCCATGCCTGGGCCGCGTGGCTTCGAGCCGACCAGCAGGGCGTAGTCGGCATCCTTGAAGGCCACCAGGGGGTCAGCCGTGCCGACCATGCCGGCGAGCAGCGGGAAGGCGCAGTCGTCCAGTTCCATCATGACGCCCTTCAGCGCGGCCTGGGCCTTCTCCATCGGCAGTTCGAGCATCTGCAGGATGATCGGCTGGTCCTTGCCGAGCATCTCGCCGCTGGCGATGCGGAATACCAGGGCGTAACCGATTTGTCCGGCGGCGCCGGTGACGGTGACATGAACGGGGGCTTTGGCCATTGCAGTGACTCCTCGAGACGGGTTTTTCGGAAACGCTTGCTTCGCAAGCCGACGTGCAGAGCGAGCCGGTTTGCAAGCCCGGACAATGCATGCAGAGTGAGCCGGGAATGCCGAAAATGTTAGATTTTATTTTGCAGTGTGTCAATAGCTAATATATGTCTTATATAAGACATATTAGAGCCTATAGACGTTAGGTTTTTTTTGTGTTGAAATTGCCGCATGGCGCAAGTGTCTCCGACCTTCAGTCCCCTCTACCGCCAGATCAAGGACCTGATCATGCAGGGCCTTGCATCCGGCGAATGGCGTCCCGGTGAGGCTATCCCCAGCGAGGCCGAACTGGCCGTACGCTTCAACGTCAGCCAGGGCACGGTGCGCAAGGCCATCGACGAAATGGCCGCCGAAAATCTTGTGGTGCGCAAGCAGGGCAAGGGTACTTATGTTGCTTCGCACAACGATCCGCGTGCTTTCTTCCGTTTTCTGCGAGTTGTCCCCAATGAAGGGGGTGTCAGTGTTCCGCAGAGCGTGCCACTGGAATGCTGGCGCGCCAAGGCCGGGCAGGAGGCCGCCCGCATCCTCGATATCGCGCCCGGCGCCCCCATCACCATCGTCCGCCGCGTACTCAAGTTCAACGGCAAGCCGGTCGTACTGGACGAAATCTACCTGCCAGGCGAAATCTTCCAGGGCCTGACACTTGAGGTTTTGCAGGAATATCAGGGCTCCATCTACAGCCTGTTTGAAACGCGCTTCGGCGTGCGCATGATCCGCGCCGAGGAACGCATCCGTGCTGTGGCGGCAGAGCGCGCATGGGCGGAACAACTTGCGGTGAAAGAAGGCAGCCCGCTCCTCTCGGTGGAGCGCGTCACCTACACCTACGGCGACAAGCCGGTCGAGTGGCGACGCGGCCTGTATGCAACCTCCGATCACTACTACCTGAACGAGTTGAACTGAGGTCGAAGCGCAGGGGCCGCCGGCCAGCGAGACGCTATAATTAACCGTTTATTGGGGTATCGCAGCGCTTTATGGTGCGCCGCACAGCGTAGGGGAAGATCGGAAATGACGGAATCAACCATGAAGAAGGAACGCCCGAAGCATCTGGACCTGCGGGTCATCAAGCAGCCGCTGCCTGCCATCGCATCGATACTGCATCGCGTCAGCGGGGCGGGACTGTTTCTCATGCTCCCGTTCCTGATTTATCTCTTCGAGCTGAGCCTCGATTCCTCGCTGGGCTTCAACATATTCAAGGCCTTCGTCGCCTATCCGCTGGTCAAACTGATCCTGATCGGCCTGCTCTGGGCCTTTCTGCATCATTTCTTCATGGGCATCCGCATCCTCCTTCTCGATCTGAACATGGGCACGGATCTCAAGCCGTCGCGCACCAGCGCGAAAGTTGTCATGGTCATCAGCCTGGCGCTGACCGCCATCCTGGGAGTGAAACTATGGTGAAGGACATCATTGTCGGCGCGCACTACGGCCTGAAGGACTGGCTGGGGCAGCGCATCACCGCCGCGGTCATGGCGATCTATACCGTCATCCTGCTGGTCCTGCTGGCCGGCCAGGAGCAACTGACTTATGAAACCTGGCATGCCTTCATGTCCGGCGGCTTCATGCGTTTCCTCACTTTCCTCTTCATCCTCAGCCTCATGTTCCACGCCTGGGTCGGCGTACGCGACATCTGGATGGACTATGTCAAGCCGACGAGCTTGCGTCTCGCGCTGCACGTCATCACGCTCCTTACCTTGCTCGGCTACACCGGCTGGGCGGTGTCGATTCTCTGGAGAATTTGAGTGAAAGTAACGAAACGCACCTTTGACGCGGTCATCGTCGGCGCCGGCGGCGCCGGCCTGCGCGCCGCGCTGCAACTGTCCGAATCCGGGCTCAAGACCGCGGTCATCACGAAGGTCTTTCCGACGCGCTCGCATACGGTCGCTGCGCAAGGCGGCGTGGCGGCGAGCCTGGGTAACTCGGAGGAGGACCACTGGCACTGGCACATGTACGACACCGTCAAGGGGTCGGACTGGCTGGGCGACCAGGACGCCATCGAGTTCATGTGCCGCAAGGCCAACGAGGTGGTGATCGAACTCGAGCACTACGGCATGCCATTCGATCGCACCGATGCCGGCAAGATCTACCAGCGCCCCTTCGGCGGACACATGTCGAACTTCGGCGAGAAGCCGGTGCGCCGTTCCTGCGCGGCAGCCGACCGCACCGGCCATGCCATGCTGCATGCGCTCTACCAGCGCAACGTGCGCGTCCATACCCAATTCTTCGTCGAGTGGATGGCGCTCGACCTGATTCGCGACGCCGAGGGTGAAGTGCTCGGCGTCATTGCGCAGGAAATGGAAACCGGCGAGATCGTCGCCTTCCAGGCCAAGGCCACCATTTTCGCCACCGGCGGGGCAGGCCGCATTTACCATTCTTCGACCAACGCCTTCATCAATACCGGCGACGGCCTCGGCATGGCGGCGCGCGCCGGCATCCCGCTCGAGGACATGGAGTTCTGGCAGTTCCACCCGACCGGCGTGGCCGGCGCCGGCGTGCTCATCACCGAGGGCGTGCGCGGCGAGGGCGGCATTCTGAGGAACAGTGCCGGCGAGCGCTTCATGGAGCGCTACGCCCCGAATGCCAAGGATCTGGCTTCGCGCGACGTCGTCTCGCGCGCCATGGTCACCGAGATGAACGAAGGCCGCGGTTGCGGCCCCAACCAGGATTTCGTGCTGCTCGACATCACCCATCTCGATCCGAAGGTGATCATGCAGCGCCTGCCGGGCATCCGTGAGATCTCCATCCAGTTCGCCGGCATCGATCCGATCAAGGAGCCGATTCCGGTGGTGCCAACCTGCCATTACCAGATGGGCGGCATCCCCACCAACTATCACGGCCAGGTGGTGGCGCCGCGCGGCGTCAGCATGAACGTCGCGGTGCCGGGCTTCTACGCTGCCGGCGAGTGTGCCTGCGCCTCGGTGCATGGCGCCAACCGGCTCGGCACCAACTCGCTGCTCGACCTGCTGGTGTTCGGCAAGTCGGCGGGTGAGACGGCTGTCGAGGACGTCAGGAAATCGACCAGGGCGCACAAGGATCTGCCGCAGGAGGCGATCGATCGCACGCTCGGGCGCATCAATCGCCTCGACACGCAGAAGGACGGTGCGGACGTGCATCAGGCGCGTCTGGCCATGCAGCGCGTCATGCAGAATCATTGTGGCGTGTTCCGCTTCGCCGACAAGTTGAAGGAAGGTGTCACCAAGATCATCGAGGTGCAGAAGGACGTGCAGCGCACCGAGATCAGGGACAAATCGCAGGTCTTCAACACCGCGCGCATCGAAGCGCTGGAACTGGAAAACCTGATCGAAGTGGCGGTGTCCACCATGATCTCCGCCGAGGCGCGCAAGGAGTCGCGCGGCGCCCACGTTCGCGACGACGCGCCTGACACCGCCGAGAACCCCAACGGCCGCGACGACAAGAACTGGCTCAAGCATTCCCTGTGGTTCAAGGACGGCAACCGCCTCGACTACAAGTCGGTGAAGCTGACCCCGCTCACCGTCGATACCATCGAACTGAAGAAGCGCGCGTACTAGGAGTTCCGGACATGACCACAAAGACCATGCAGTTCAAGATCTACCGCTACGATCCGGACAGGGACGACAAGCCTTACCTGCAGGACATTTCCGTCGAATTGGATGGCACCGACCGCAAGCTGCTCGACGCCATGGTGAAGCTGAAGGCCAAGGACGACTCGATCTCCTTCCGCCGCTCCTGCCGCGAAGGCGTCTGCGGCTCCGACGCGGTGAACATCAACGGCCGCAACGGCCTCGCCTGCCTGACCGACCTGAAGGATTTGCCGCAGCCGGTCGTACTGCGCCCGCTGCCCGGCCTGCCCGTCATCCGCGACCTGATCGTGGACATGACGCAGTTCTTCAAGCAGTACCACTCGATCAAGCCGTATCTCATCAACAACGACCCGCCGCCGGAGACCGAGCGGTTGCAGACGCCGGAGGAGCGCGACGAACTGAACGGCCTCTACGAGTGCATCCTGTGCGCCTGCTGCTCCACCTCCTGCCCGTCGTTCTGGTGGAACCCGGACAAGTTTGTCGGCCCTGCCGGGCTGCTTCAAGCTTACCGGTTTATTGCCGATACCAGAGATCAGGCGACCAGCGAGCGACTCGACAACCTCGAGGATCCGTATCGCCTGTTCCGCTGCCACAGCATCATGAACTGCGTGGATGTCTGCCCGAAGAATCTCAACCCGACGCGGGCGATCGGCAAGATCAAGGATGCGATGGTGAGGCGCGCAGTCTAGACATATGCAGGATCGCGCCGCGCGGCTGCATCGACTGCGCTGGCACTGCCGGCGCGCCCTGCTGGAACTGGACCTGGTATTCCAGCGCTATTGGCAGCGCGTCGGCGACAACGTCGATGCCGAAGCCGAAGCAACGCTGGAGCGACTGCTGGAAATGGAGGACCACGATCTGTGGGAATTGGTAAGCGGGCGGATTGAGACGGACGATCCGCAACTGAATGGCTTGGTCGAACGGTTGCGCCAAGTCTAACGGGAGAGTTTCAACGTTTTTACGGGGATGCAGACATGAACAAACAACGCAACGCCACGCTGACTGTCGACGGCAAGGCCATCGACCTGCCCATCTACACCGGGAGCATCGGGCCCGAGGTGATCGACATCCGCTCGTTGTATGCCAAGACCGGCATGTTCACCTTCGATCCGGGTTTCGTGTCCACCGCCGCCTGCAAATCGGCCATCACCTATATCGACGGCGACGAGGGCGTCCTGCTCTATCGCGGCTATCCGATCGAGCAGCTGGCGATGAAGTGCGACTTCCTCGAGGTGGCCTACCTGATCCTGCAGGGGGAGCTGCCGAACCCGAAGCAGAAGGCCGAGTTCGACGCCATCATCAAGAACCACACCATGGTGCATGACCAGCTGACGCGCTTCTACAACGGCTTCCGCCGCGATGCGCATCCGATGGCCATCCTGGTCGGCGTGGTCGGCGCGCTGTCCGCCTTCTACCACGACGCCATGGACATCTCGGATCAGTACCATCGTGACGTTTCGGCGCACCGCCTCATCGCCAAGCTGCCGAACATTGTCGCCATGGCCTACAAGTACAACGCCGGCCAGCCGTTCATGTATCCGCGCAACGATCTGTCCTACACGGCGAACTTCATGCACATGATGTTCGGCACGCCGTGCGAGAAGTACGAGCCGAACCCGGTGCTGGTGCGCGCCCTCGACCGCATCCTCATCCTGCACGCGGACCACGAACAGAACGCCTCCACCTCGACGGTGCGCCTGGCCGGTTCATCCGGCGCCAACCCCTTTGCCTGCATCTCCTCCGGCATCGCCTGCCTGTGGGGGCCGGCGCACGGCGGCGCCAACGAAGCCTGCCTCAACATGCTCGAGGAAATCGGCGATGTTTCCCGCGTCGGCGAATTCATCAAGCGCGCCAAGGACAAGGATGACTCCTTCAAGCTGATGGGCTTCGGCCACCGCGTTTACAAGAACTTCGATCCGCGCGCCAAATTGATGCGCGAGACCTGCCACGAGGTGCTGAACGAACTCGGCCTGCAGGACGATCGCCTCTTCAAGCTGGCGATCGCGCTGGAGAAGATCGCTCTCGAGGACGATTATTTCATCAGCAAGAAGCTCTATCCGAACGTCGATTTCTACTCCGGCATCGTGCAACGCGCGCTGGGCATTCCGGTCAAGCTGTTCACCGGCATTTTCGCCATGGCCCGCACCGTCGGCTGGATCGCGCAGTGGAACGAGATGATCGCCGATCCGGAACAGAAGATCGGCCGTCCGCGCCAACTGTTTACCGGCGCCTCGCAGCGCGACGTGATTTCCATGGACAAGCGCTGAATTCAGTGAGGAGGGAGGAGGGAGGGGCAGCACCCACGCGTCTTTCTCCTCACCCCTCACTCCTCACCCCTCACAGAGATTCCAGCCATGAGCATGATGAAGCAGATGCAAGGCAACTCCTACCTCTTCGGCGCCAACGCGCCATTCATCGAAGAGCTCTACGAGTCCTATCTTGAGAATCCCGGGTCGGTCACCGAGGTCTGGCGTGACTATTTCGACCGACTGCAGAATCTGCCGGGCGCCAGCCGAGACGTCGCCCACGCCCCAGTGGTCGCCTCCTTCGCGCAGCGCGCCAAGCTCGGCACGCTGCGTACCGTGCCGACCGGTGCCGGCGTCGACCAGAAGCAGGTTGCCGTCCTGCAGCTCATCAATGCCTATCGCTTCCTTGGCAACCGCTGGGCGCAACTCGATCCGCTCAAGCGCATCGAGCGGCCGTCGATCCCCGAGCTGGATCCGGCCCACTATGGCTTTACCGAAGCCGACCTCGGCCAGACCTTCGCCACCGGCAGTTTCGCCGCCGCGCCCGAGCAGGCCACGCTGCGCGAAATCCTCGAGGCGCTGCGCCAGACCTACTGCGGCACCATCGGCGCCGAGTACATGTACCTCTCCGACGTGGCACAGAAGCGCTGGATCCAGAGCAGACTGGAGCCCGTTCGTTCGGCGCCCGGCTACAACGCGGACGACAAGAAACGCTTTTTGCGCCAGATCACCCATGCCGAGACGCTGGAGCGCTATTTGCACACACGCTATGTCGGCCAGAAGCGTTTTTCGCTGGAGGGCAGCGAGTCGCTCATCCTCGCCATGGACCAGCTCATCCGCACCGCCGGCGTCGTCGGCGTGCAGGAGATGGTCATCGGCATGGCGCATCGCGGCCGCCTCAATGTGCTGGTGAACACCCTCGGCAAGCAGCCCGGCATGCTGTTCGAGGAGTTCGAAGGCAAGAAGGCCAGCGTGCTTTCCGCCGGCGACGTGAAGTACCACATGGGCTATTCGTCCGACGTCGCCACGCCGGGCGGCCCGATGCACCTGACCCTGGCCTTCAACCCCTCGCATCTGGAGATCGTCAATCCCGTCGTGGCCGGCTCGGTGTATGCGCGCCAGGTGCGCCGCGGCCCGAACGGCAAGGCCGAGGCGCTGCCGGTGCTGATCCATGGCGATGCCGCCGTGGCCGGCCAGGGCGTCAACCAGGAAATGCTGAATTTCTCGCAGACGCGCGGCTTCGGTACCGGCGGCACGGTGCACCTGATCGTGAACAACCAGATCGGCTTCACCACCTCCGACCTGCGCGATTACCGCTCCTCGCTTTACTGCACCGACCTTTTCAAGATGGTCGAGGCGCCGATTTTCCATGTGAACGGCGACGACCCGGAAGCGGTGGCGCTCGTCACTCAGCTCGCCATGGAGTTCCGCCAGGAATTCCGCAAGGATGTCGTGGTGGACATCATCTGTTTCCGCAAGCTCGGCCACAACGAGCAGGATGAGCCGATGGTGACCCAGCCGCTCATGTACAAGAAGATCGCCCAGCATCTCGGCACGCGCAAGCTGTATGCCGACAAGCTGGAGACGCAGGGCATCATCGCCGCCGGCGACGCCGAGCAGATGATCAAGGACTACCGCGCCGCGCTCGACGAAGGCCGCCACCTCATCGATCCCGTCATCACCGATTACCACAGCAAGTACGCCATCGACTGGACGCCGCACATCAATGTGACCTACACGGAGAAGTGCGACACCACCGTGCCGATGAAGGAACTCAAGCGCATCGCGGCGTGCCTGACCGCCATTCCGGAGAACTTCGCGCTGCATTCCCGCGTGCTGAAGATTATCGAGGATCGCCGGGCGATGGGGGAGGGCAAGCTGCCGGTCGACTGGGGCATGGGCGAGAATCTCGCCTACGCGACATTGCTTGCCGCCGGCTTCAACGTGCGCATTTCAGGGGAAGACGTCGGACGCGGCACCTTCTTCCACCGCCATGCGGCGCTGCATGAGCAGAACCGCGAGAAATGGGACGAGGGCGCCTACTGGCCGCTCGCCCACATCCAGGAAAAACAGGGCTGGTTCCATTGTTTCGATTCGGTATTGTCCGAGGAAGCCGTGCTGGCCTTCGAGTACGGCTTCGCCACCGCCAGTCCCAATGAACTCGTCGTCTGGGAGGCGCAGTTCGGCGATTTCACCAACGGCGCCCAGGTCGTCATCGACCAGTTCCTCTCCTCTGGCGAGGCGAAGTGGGGGCGCGGTTGCGGCCTCGTTTTGCTGCTGCCGCACGGCTATGAGGGGCAGGGGCCGGAGCACTCCTCGGCGCGCATCGAGCGCTACATGCAGATGTCGGCTGAATTCAACTGGGAGGTCTGCATGCCGTCGAGTGCAGGCCAGATGTACCACTTGCTGCGACGGCAGATGCTGCGCAAGCAGCGCAAGCCGTTGATCGTGTTCACGCCGAAATCGTTGTTGCGCCACAAGAACGCCGCGACATCGCTCGACGATATCGCCGGCGACACTTTCAATACCGTGATCGGCGAGATCGACGAAATCGCCCCGAAAAAAGTGACCCGCGTCGTCGCCTGTGCCGGCAAGGTCTACTTCGATCTGCTGGCGGCGCGCCGCGAACGCAAGATCGGCAACGTCGCGCTGCTGCGTGTCGAGCAACTGTACCCGTTCGACGACCGGCGCTTCGCCGATGAACTCAAGTTGTATCCCAACGCCAAGGAGCTGGTGTGGTGCCAGGAAGAACCGCTCAACCAGGGCGCCTGGTACGCCAAGGCGCATCGCCTGGTCAGCGTCCTGCGCAAGGGCCAGGAGCTTCAGGTCGTTTCGCGCCCTGCATCGGCCTCGCCGGCGGTGGGTTATGCCTCGAAACATATGGAACAACAAAAAGACCTCATCAACGAGGCCATCGGCAAGTAGGTCGGGCTTCAGCCCGACACCGGCGGTAATTGTCGGCCTGAAGGCCGACCTACGGTAATAAAGCGGAGAGAATAATGCTGATTGACGTCAAAGTCCCCCAACTGTCCGAATCCGTCGCCGAAGCGACGCTGGTCGCCTGGCATAGGCAGGAAGGAGAGGCCGTCGCGCGCGACGAGAATCTCATCGACATCGAGACCGACAAGGTCGTGCTCGAGTTGCCGGCTCCCGAGGACGGTGTGCTGGTGAAAATCCTCAAGGGCAACGGCGAACTCGTCGTCGCCGGGGAGGTCATTGCCCAGCTAGATACGGAAGCGAAAGCGGACAAAATCCCCCCCAGCCCCCCTTTTCCAAAGGGGGGAGACGGCCCCCCATCCCCCAGCCCCCCTTTTCCAAAGGGGGGAGACGGCCCCCCATCCCCCAGCCCCCCTTTTCCAAAGGGGGGGGCAGCCGCGGTGCCCGCTGTTGCTGCCGCCGCCCCGGCCGGCCCGGCTGCTCGCAAGTTGATGGCGGAAAAGGGTGTCGATGCCGCCTCTGTCGATGGCAGTGGCCGCGGCGGCCGCATTACCAAATCCGACGTGCTGGAGGCTGGCCAGCGCTCAGCCTCATCTCCCCCCTTTGGCAAAGGGGGGGCGGGGGGGATTTCCCCCGCCGCGCCGGCACGTCCCGCCCTGGCCCAGCCCACCGCGCCGGTGAATGTCGATGCCATCGTCGGCGAGCGCACCGAGCAGCGCGTGCCCATGAGCCGTCTGCGCGCCCGTGTCGCGGAGCGCCTGGTGCAATCGCAATCGACTGCTGCCATCCTCACCACCTTCAACGAGGTGAACATGGCGCCGGTGATGGAGCTGCGCAACAAGTACAAGGACAAGTTCGAGAAGGAGCACGGCGCCAAGCTCGGCTTCATGTCCTTCTTCGTCAAGGCGGCGGTGGCCGCGCTGAAGAAATACCCGGTGCTGAATGCCTCGATCGATGGCAACGACATCGTCTATCACGGCTACTTCGATATCGGCATCGCCGTGGGCAGTCCGCGCGGCCTGGTCGTACCGATCCTGCGCGACGCCGACCAGATGTCGCTCGCCGACATCGAGAAGAAGATCGGCGAGTTCGGCGCCAAGGCCAAGGACGGAAAACTCTCCATCGAGGAGCTCACCGGCGGCACCTTCTCCATTTCCAACGGCGGCGTCTTCGGCTCGATGCTGTCGACGCCCATCATCAACCCGCCGCAGTCGGCCATCCTCGGCATCCATGCCACCAAGGAGCGTCCGGTGGTGGAGAACGGCCAGATCGTCATCCGCCCGATGAATTACCTGGCGTTGTCCTACGACCACCGCATCATCGACGGCCGCGAAGCGGTGCTCGGCCTCGTCGCTATGAAAGAGGCGCTGGAGGACCCGGCGCGGTTGCTGCTGGAAATTTGAGAACCATTAACCACAGAGGCACAGAGACACAGAGAAATCTTTTCTCCATGAATCCCTCTGTGCCTCTGTGTCTCTGTGGTAAGAAAGGTTTTTTCCATGGCTAATCAATTCGATGTCGTAGTCATTGGCGGCGGCCCCGGCGGCTACATCGCCGCCATCCGCGCGGCGCAGCTCGGTTTTTCCACCGCATGCGTCGAGTCCGAAGCCTATGACGACCCGAAGGGCGAGGTGCGCCTCGGCGGCACCTGCCTCAACGTCGGCTGCATCCCCTCCAAGGCGCTGCTGCAATCCTCCGAGCATTTCGACAACGCCCGCCACGGCTTCGTCATGCACGGCATCACCGCCAACGACGTCAAGATTGACGTCAAGACGATGGTCAAGCGCAAGGACAACATCGTCACGCAGCTCACCGGCGGCATCAAGAGCCTGTTCAAGAAGAACAAGATCACGCTGCTGCCCGGCCACGGCAAGTTCGTTGGCGGCGGCGAGGACGCATGGGAAGTCGATGTCGCCGGCGAGGTCGTTTCGGCCAAGCATGTCATCGTCGCCACCGGATCCCGTCCGCGCCACCTCGATGACGTGCCGGTCGACAACAAGCTTGTGTGCGACAACGTCGGCGCGCTCGCTTTCGATGCCGTACCCAAGCGCCTCGGCGTCATCGGCGCCGGCGTCATCGGCCTCGAACTGGGCAGCGTCTGGAAGCGCCTCGGCGCACAGGTCACCATCCTCGAAGCCCTGCCGGACTTCCTCGCTGCGGCGGACACCGCCGTCGCCAGGGAAGCCTGGAAGGTGTTCACCCAGAAGCAGGGCCTCGACATCCAGCTCGGCGCCAATATCATCGCCGTGAAAGTCGGCAAGAAAAGCGTCAGCGTGGAATACGAGGCGGGCGACGAAAACCGCGTGCTGGAATGCGACCGGCTCATCGTCTCGGTCGGCCGCGTACCGAACACCGAGGGTCTCGGCTGCGAGGCCGTCGGCCTCAAGCTGGACGACCGCGGCCGGATCGAGGTGGACGAGCATTGCCGTTCCAACCTTCCCAACATCTGGGCTGTGGGCGACGTCGTGCGCGGCCCCATGCTGGCGCACAAGGGCATGGAAGAGGGTGTCATGGTCGCCGAGTTGATCGCCGGCCAGGCCGGCCACTGCAACTACGACGCCGTGCCGTGGGTCATCTACACCCATCCCGAGATCGCCTGGGTCGGCAAGACCGAGCAGCAGTTGAAGAGCGCCGGCATCGCCTATCGCGCCGGCCAGATCCCCTTTGCCGCCAACGGTCGCGCGCTCGGGCAGGGTGACACCACCGGCTTCGTCAAGATGCTGGCCGATGCCAAGACCGACCGCATCCTCGGCGTACACATCATCGGCACCAACGCCTCCGAGCTCATCTCGGAAGCCGTCGTGGCGATGGAGTTCCACGCCAGTTCGGAAGACATCGCGCGCATCGTGCATGCCCACCCGACGCTTTCCGAAGTCATGCACGAGACGGCCCTCGCCGTCGACAAGCGCCCGCTGCACTTCTGATGACCCGGTCTCCCCCTTTGGAAAAGGGGGACGGAAGGGGGATTTTCGCCACGCGCGGGACCGCAGGTAGAATCACGCCACCATGAACGCCCCCGCACCACCCTCCCAAAAGCAAGGCATGCTCCTCGCCCTGGACGCCCAGTTCCAGGCGCGCCAGATCATCCCCGACGCCGCCCAGCAGGCCGCCGCCGAGCGCCTGCAGTTCCTCTACGATGAACTCGTCGCCTTCAAGCACCAGCGCCGCAGCAAGCTGCGCAAGCTGGTCATCCACCCACCGTTGCCGCGCGGCATCTATCTCTGGGGCGGGGTCGGTCGCGGCAAGAGTCTGCTGATGGACTGCTTCTTCGACACCGTGCCTTACCAGCGCAAGCGGCGCGTGCATTTCCACGCCTTCATGCGCGAGGTGCACGAGCGCCTGCGCGCGCTCAAGGCCGAGGACGACCCCTTGCTCAAGGCCGCCGACGCCATCGCCCGCCAGACGCGCCTGATGTGCTTCGACGAATTCCACGTTTCCGACATCGCCGACGCCATGATCCTCGGCCGCCTCATGGAGGCGCTGTTCGAGCGCGGCGTGGTGTTCTGCCTGACGTCCAACTATCCGCCGGACGGCCTCTACCCCAACGGCCTGCAGCGGCACAATTTCCTGCCCACCATCCAGTTGCTCAAGGATCGGCTCGACGTGCTCGAAGTCGACGGCGGCATCGACTACCGTTTGCGTACGCTGGAAAAGGTCGAGGTTTATCACGTGCCGGCCGACGCCGAGGGCGAGGCCAGGATGGAGGCCGCCTTCCGCGAGATATCCGGCGGAGAAGGCCATCAAAGGCCGGTGAGCATCCTCGAGCGTGAGCTGCCGGTGAAGCGCCGCGCCATCGGCGTCATCTGGTTCGACTTCGCCACCCTGTGCATGGGGCCGCGCTCGCAGAACGACTACCTGGAGATCGCCCGCCGCTACCACACGGTATTCCTCTCCGGCGTGCCGCGCATGGGCCGCGAGCAGGCCTCCGAGGCGCGCCGCTTCACCTGGCTGGTCGACATCTTCTACGACCACAAGGTCAAGCTCGTCATGACCGCCGAATGCGAAGCCGGCGAGCTCTACCGCGAAGGCGCCCAGGCCGGCGAGTTCCACCGCACCGTCAGCCGCCTCGTCGAGATGCGCACCCGCGACTACCTCGGCGCGCAGCACCGGGCGGAGTAGGGGGTTTTCCGAACGTCCGGCAGGACTGGATCAAAAGTCAGCCTCCACAGGACGGCGGCCGGGTGCCGCGCAGTCCGCTGAATGAAGGGTTTGGCCTCTGGAATGTCGCCACGCTATGCGGCTTGCAACAAGAACTCGACTTTTACGGCCTCAAACGGAAAGACAATGCGGCCGTCTTCCGTCTTGTTAAGCACACCAGCGTTGAGCAGCGCAGTAACGTCGCCGTGCACGGCCTTTACGTCGCGTTCAGCGCGGCGTGCGGCTTCGCGAATGGACATCGGCCCCGCCCCGCAAAGCACCTTGAGCAGTTCCCATCGTTTTTCGGTTAGCACCCTCCATAGCAACTCGGGAGTGGCAAAGCTGATACGCGCCGTCTTCTGAGCTTTTCCTGTCTTCCAGGCGCGCGCAAAATCAGCCATGGAATCGGCAGGGGTGCGCACATCAAGAGTTACTGTTTTCATGGTTCCACCTCGCAATATCCTTCTGGAAGTCGGTGATCAATTGATCCGGCGTAGTAAAAGCATAGACTCTTTCCTTTTTGCCGAAATGCCGGTGATCGCCCTTCCCGACTTCGTTGTCGTAGCGCAGAACACATTCTCCAC
Organism: uncultured beta proteobacterium; assembly: GCA_947084915.1. Taxonomy (GTDB): domain Bacteria; phylum Pseudomonadota; class Gammaproteobacteria; order Burkholderiales; family Rhodocyclaceae; genus Desulfobacillus. The sequence continues at coordinate 18,256 of CAMTUN010000040.1, forward strand.
GCACGACATAGGCCAGCCTGTACTTGAACGCGTGTGCCGACCCTTTGAGTGGTTTCGAGAGGCGCCACAGTACCAATTCCGCGAACGCCGACTCTGAGTAGGCGACACGAGTGCCAACAAGCTGAACGGCTTTCATGTTGGAGATAATGCCAACATCCGTGACCGTTGTCAATCAGTCCAACGCTTGCGCACGCGGAAAAGGGGTCGAACGTTCGAGTTCAGGGGCGCGGCGCGGCTTTATCGCGCAGCGTCCCCTGCAACGAAGCGTCTCCCAATCAAAGGTACCGGAGTCGACTTCTTTCTCAAAACTAATCGTCTCCGGTACTTGTGATTTCTTTCTGCCTGGTGCACAACATCGAGAAGCTGGCGCACCACGGCTACGCGCAGTAGTAGTAGGACACCACAGACCAGCACTGAAAGTCAGTACCACAGAAACAAGGGCTGGCACCAGTCTGCGCAGGACGGCGAGCAAACCTTGCCCGGAATGGAAAACGGCGCGGAGATTATCCGCGCCGTTTTTTTACGTCCTGCTGAGAGTGAAAAGAGGGTTTTTCTACAGCTTCAACGTGGAAGTCACCGGCGCTGCGCGGCTCTATCGCGCAGCGTCCGTGTGGACTGCCGGGTGTGCGCCCAGCATGGGCGCGATGTAATGGGGTGGAAGTCCCCTGTGGAAGTACCGACATGGATTCATCATGAGTCAATGATAACCACTAGCCGAAGGCAAGGGCAAGACCGCAAGGGCTTGTCTGGAGGAAGCCGGAGTGCAAACGTGCGAGGCGACGGATAGGCCCGAGCATGCTCGGGCGCATAGAAGGCCTGGTCTGCGGGCGAGTTGGCACCTCATGGCGAAGCCCATCGGATACAGCGGACAAGGTAAATGCAGCGCTTGTGCACGGAAACATCGCGTTCTTACCTGGGGAGATCTGTCGGGC
>CAMTUN010000041.1:0-19231 GCA_947084915.1 uncultured beta proteobacterium
CAGGCTCCGCCCCCCCCCGCGATCTCGACTACGGAGTTTACACGCTGTCCCTACACGACGCTCTTCCGATCTCCCCGCGGGGGAGAGGGTGAGAACGGCGGCGCGTTCGCGCCGACAATCGGGATCGATGATTTTTCCAAGGTCGACCTGCGCATCGCGCGCATCGCCAGCGCCGAGCATGTCGAGGGCGCGGAGAAACTGATCAAGCTCACGCTCGACCTCGGCACGGAAACGCGCACGGTGTTCGCCGGCATCAAGTCGGCCTACGATCCCGCGGCGCTCGCCGGGCGGCTGACCGTCATGGTTGCCAACCTCGCGCCGCGCAAGATGAAGTTCGGCCTATCGGAAGGCATGGTGCTGGCGGCGTCCGGCGAGGGCCCGGGCATCTTCCTGCTCTCTCCCGACAGCGGCGCAGCGCCGGGCATGCGGGTGAAGTAGTTCGCATGGCTGCCGCTACACGCCGCCTTGTCGTGCATGGCGTCGTTCATGGCGTCGGGTTCCGCGCCTCGCTCGCCTGGGAGGCACAACAACTGGGCGTCACCGGCTGGGTGCGCAACCGGCGCGACGGCACGGTGGAAGCCATGATCCAGGGCAGCGACGAGGCGGTTGCCGGCCTCATCGGCTGGGCCCGCCAGGGCCCGCCCGGCGCGCAGGTCAGCCGCGTCGAAGTCGAGCTCGGCAGCGGCCAATTTACCGGCTTCGAACAGCACCCCACCCTATGACCCTCACCGACCTGCGCTACATCGTCGCCCTCGCCCGCGAACGCCATTTCGGCCGCGCCGCCGAGAAATGCTTCGTCTCCCAGCCGACGCTGTCGGTGGCGGTTAAAAAGCTCGAGGAGCAACTCGGCGTGATCCTCTTCGAGCGCTCGCCGCAGGAAGTGCGCGTCACCCCCGTCGGCCAGCGCATCGTCGCCCAGGCGGAGAAGGTCCTGGCCGAGGCGGCGCAGGTGGCGGAAATCGCCGCCGCCGACAAGGGCCCGCTGGTCGGACCGCTGCGTGTCGGCGTGATCTTCACCATCGCGCCCTGGCTGCTGCCGCGCCTGGTGCCGCTGGTGAAGAAGCGGGCGCCGGCCATGCCGCTGATCCTCGAAGAGAACTATACGCACCGGCTGATCGAGAAACTGAAGAACAACGAGCTCGACCTGGCCGTCCTCGCCCTGCCGGTGGACGAGCCGTGGCTGGTGGCACAAGCCGTCTACGACGAGCAGTTCCGCGTGCTCGCGCCGGCCAACCATCCCTGGACCGCACAAAAAGCCATCGAGGCTTCCACGCTGCTCGATGCGCAGCTTCTCATGCTCGGCCCCGGCAACTGCTTTCGCGACCAGGTGATGGATCTATGCGCCGCGGCGAACAGCCAGTCCGGTGTTTCGCCGCACGTGATCGAGGGCAGCTCACTGGAGACGATCCGCCACATGGTCGCCAGCGGTGTCGGCGTGACGGTCATGCCCGCCTCTGCGGTGGATGACATCCGCCCGAAGGATCCGCTCCTGCGCGTGCTGCCGTTCAAGGAACCCAGTCCGGCGCGCCGCGTCGGTCTGGTCTGGCGGAGCAGCTACCCGCGCCATCAGGCCATCGAGATCGTGCAACACGCCCTTGTGGACAGCAAGCTGCCCGGCACCCACCCCGTGGTTGTGAAATAGCCAATAACTATCGGATAGGTTAATAATTACAATTTCCTTTTTGCTTCGTATGGCTTTATCGTTCACATGCCAAGGCCATGAAGTCTTGTCATTTTGCAACCCACGTGAGGAGCTAGACCATGAAACAACTTAAAGGAAGCAAGACCGAACAACATTTGAAGGACGCCTTTGCCGGCGAGTCCCAGGCCAACCGCCGCTATCTCTACTTCGCAGCCAAGGCCGATGTCGAGGGCTACAACGACGTCTCCGCCCTGTTCCGCTCCACGGCGGAAGGCGAGACCGGCCACGCCCACGGCCACCTGGAGTACCTCGAGCAGGTCGGCGACCCGGCCACCGGACTGCCGATCGGCCCCACCGCCGACAATCTGAAATCCGCCGTCGCCGGCGAGACCCACGAGTACACCGACATGTACCCGGGCATGGCCAAGGATGCGCGGTCGGAAGGCTTCGATGAGATCGCCGACTGGTTCGAGACTTTGGCCAAGGCCGAGCGCTCGCACGCCAACCGCTTCCAGAAGGCGCTGAACGAACTCAACGCCTGAGCGCGATCCTGTTCATTTCGTCATTCCCGCGAAGCTTGTCCCCGCATGCTTGAAGCGGGGAGCGGGAATCCAGAATGCGGCTTTCGTTTCGAGAGCGGCCGCTGGATACCGGCTTTCGCCGGTATGACGAGTGGGGGTCTGACGTGACGGGATGCTGAACTTCGTTGGTAATCAAGTAAAAGGGAACACCACATGGCCGCGCCGATTCGCGAAGGCAATCTCGATGCCCCCACCCGGCATCCGCTCGACTGGAACAACCCGGCTTTCTATGACGAGGCCGCGCTCTTCCATGAAATGGAGCGCGTCTTCGACATCTGCCACGGTTGCCGGCGCTGCGTCAGCCTGTGCCAGTCCTTCCCGACCCTGTTCGACCTGGTCGACGCATCGCCGACCCTGGAAGTGGACGGCATCAAGAAGGAGGACTACTGGCAGGTGGTGGATCACTGCTACCTGTGCGACCTCTGCTACATGACCAAGTGCCCCTACGTGCCGCCGCACGAGTGGAACGTGGATTTCCCCCATCTCATGCTGCGCGCCAAGGCGGTGCACTTCAAGAAAGGCGCCACCAAGCTGCGCGACAAGGTGCTGACCAGCACCGACACGGTCGGCAAACTCGCTGGCATTCCCGTCGTCGCGCAGACGGTGAATGCGGTCAACAAGATCGGTCCCGCGCGCAAGATGCTGCAGGCTGTGGCCGGCATCCATGCCGATGCCTGGCTGCCGGAATTCTCCAGCCGGCCGCTGCGCAGCCGCCTGGACAAGCTGCCCCTCGAAACGCCGGGCGAGGCGGCCGGCCCGACCACGGGCAAGGTAGCCCTGTTCGCCACCTGCTACATGAACCGCAACGAACCCGGCCCCGGCGAGGATCTCGCCGCCGTGTTCGCGCACAACGGCATTCCGGTCACTCTGGCCGAGAAGGAACGCTGCTGCGGCATGCCGAAGCTGGAACTGGGCGATCTCGAGTCGGTGCGCGCCGCCAAGGAAGCCAATATCCCGGTGCTGGCGAAACTGGTGGACGCCGGCTGGGACCTCACCGCGCTGGTGCCCTCTTGCGTACTCATGTTCAAGCAGGAACTGCCGCTGATGTTCCCGGACGACCCGGACGTGATCAAGGTGAAGAACGCCTTCTACGATCCCTTCGAGTACCTCATGCTGCGCAACAAGGATGGCAAGCTGAAGACCGACTTCAAGCAACCGCTCGGCAAGGTGGCCTATCACGCCGCCTGCCACCAGCGCGTGCAGAACATCGGCCCGAAAACCAAGGAAGCCCTGTCACTGGTGCCGGACACCACGGTGGACATCATCGAGCGCTGTTCCGGCCACGACGGCACCTATGCCGTGAAGCAGGAGTTCCACGCGTTCGCCGTGAAAATCGTCAAGCCGGTGGTGAATCGCGTCAACCAGGCCCAGCCCGACCATTACGGCAGCGACTGCGCCATGGCGGGACACCACATCGGCCATGTCCGCGCCGACGGCTCTTCGCCGGAACATCCCATCACGCTGTTGCGCCTGGCCTACGGCATCTGAAAGGAAGGAAAGACACGCGATGAACGCATTGACGCATGAAAAGCTGTACACACTTGAGCACTACGCCCGCATCCGCCCGGAGTTCCGCGCCAAGGTGATCGCGCACAAGAAGCATCGCCAGCTTCCGATCGGCGCGCACGCCACCCTGTATTTCGAGGACGCACTGACCATGCAGTACCAGGTGCAGGAGATGCTGCGCCTGGAGCGCATGTTCGAGCCGGACCTGATCCAGGAGGAACTGGACGTCTACAATCCGCTCGTGCCCGACGGCCACAACTGGAAGGCCACTTTCATGATCGAGTACGGCGACATCGACGAGCGACGCCGCATGCTGGGCAGGCTGATCGGCATCGAGAAGAAAGTGTGGGTGCAGGTGGAAGACTGCGACAAAGTGTATCCCATCGCCAACGAGGACCTCGACCGCGAAACCGAGGACAAGACCTCCGCGGTGCATTTCCTGCGTTTCGAACTGACGCCGCAGATGATCGCCGCGGCGAAAGGCGGCGCGGCCATTCACGCAGGCATCGATCACGACCACTATCGTGAAGCCATCGTCGTGCCGCAATCAGTGCACGATTCGCTGGTGGCAGACCTGGCGTAAAAGACGTGATCTTGTAGGAGCGGGCTTGCCCGCGATTGCAGACGCCGAAATCGCGGGCAAGCCCGCTCCTACTGGTAAACCACCTCGACGTTCTCGGTCTGCAGCCATTGCTGCAGACCAGCCAGTAATTCGTCGTCGAGGCGCACCCGCCAGGCATCCCCCAGCGGCATCTCGCATTCGGCTTGCGCGTTGCGATAGCGCACGCGCACCGGGCAGGGGCCGTTGCGATAAGGCGCCAGCAGTGTGCGCAGCTTCTCCGCAGCCGCCGTGTCACCGCGACTGACTTTTCCGTTCAGCTCCACGCACAACGCCTTGGCGTAGCGCCCGCGCGCCTCGGCCAGCGTCATCAGCTTGTCGGCGACCACACGCAGCCCGCCGTTGAAATCGTCCCGGCTCACCTTGCCGTCGACGATCAGCGGATCGTCCGCGCGGATCTTGGCGCGCTCGGCTTCGAACAGTTCGTTGAATACGGTCATCTCGATCTGCGCCGTGCCATCGTCGAGCGTGACGACGATCATCTTGCCGCGGCGGGTCATCTGGGTGCGCGTCGCGGTGACGATGCCGGCCAGCAGCACCGGCTCCTTCTGCGGTTCCAGCGCCGCCAGCGGGCGCCGCACGAAGGCCGACAGCTCGTCGCGGACCTCGTTGTAGGGATGGCCGGAAAGAAAGAATCCCAGCGCCTGCTTCTCGTTGAGCAGCCGCTCTCGCTCGCTCCAGGGCGGCACCTCGATCATCTGCACCCGCTGGTCCTGCCCGCCGCCGGTATCGAAAAGCCCGACCTGCATGGCATCGCGCTCCGCCTGCTCCGCCGCCTCCAGGGCGATACCGACCGAGGCCATCAACCGCGCACGGTTTTCGTCGATCGAATCGAAGGCGCCGGCGCGCACCAGCGCCTCGATGACGCGGCGGTTCACCACGCGCTTGTCGATGCGCTTGCAGAAGTCGAAAAGATCGGTGAAATCGCCGCCCGCTTTTCCGTCCACACCCTCGCGTGCCCGCTGCATCGCGCCGATGGCCGACTCGCCGGTGCCCTTGATGGCGCCGAGGCCATAGCGGATGGTCTTCCCATCCACCGGCGTGAAGCGATGGCGGCTGCGGTTGACGTCGGGCGGCAGGAAAGTCAGTCCGCCCGACACGGCGTCGGCGACGAAGAACTGCACCTTGTCGGTATCCGCCATTTCCGAAGACAGCGTCGCCGCCATGAAGGCGGCCGGATGGTGGCACTTGAGATACGCTGTCTGGTAAGCGACCAGGGAGTAGGCTGCGGCATGCGACTTGTTGAAACCGTAGCCGGCGAACTTCTCCATGGTGTCGAAGATTTCGTTGGCCTTGTCCGCGCCGATGCCGTTCGCAGCCGCGCCAGCGACGAAGATCTCGCGCTGCTTGGCCATTTCATCGGCATCCTTCTTGCCCATGGCGCGGCGCAGGAGATCGGCGCCGCCGAGCGAATAGCCGGCCACCACCTGGGCCGTCTGCATCACCTGCTCCTGGTACACCATGATGCCGTAGGTGTTGCCGAGCACCCGCTCCAGAGAAGGGTGTGGATAGACGATGCGCTCGCGACCGTGCTTGCGGGCGATGAAGTTCGGAATGAAGTCCATCGGTCCCGGCCGGTAGAGCGCGTTGAGGGCGATGAGGTCCTCCAGCCGATCGGGTTTGGCCTGGACCAGCGTCTCCTTCATGCCGCGCGATTCGAACTGGAACACCGCCGTCGTGTTGGCCGTCTTGAAAATGCGTTCGTAGGTCGGCTTGTCGTCGAGCGGCAGGCGGTCGAGGTCCACCACGACGTCCTCCACCTCCTTGGCGAAACGCACCGCCTCGGCCAGGATGGTGAGGGTGCGCAGACCGAGAAAATCGAACTTCACCAGGCCGGCCTTCTCGACATCGTCCTTGTCGAACTGGCTCACCGCCGACTCCGCCCCGCCCGTCGAATAGAGCGGGCAGAAATCGGTCAGCTTGCCCGGAGCGATGAGCACGCCGCCGGCATGCATGCCAACGTTGCGCGACAATCCTTCCAGCCTCCCGGCGAGTTCCAGCAGCTCGCGGATCTCCTCCTCGCGCTCGGCGCGCTCGTTGATGGCCGGCTCCTTCCCGCGCGCGTCCTTCAGCGTGATGCCCAGCTCGTTGGGGATCAGCTTGGCGAACTGGTCGACGAAATTGAAGCCGAGGTTCAGCACGCGGCCGACGTCGCGGATCACCGCCTTCGCCGCCATGGTGCCGAAGGTAGCGATCTGCGAGACGGCATGGCTGCCGTAGCTGCGCTTGACGTAGTCGATGACCCGGTCGCGGCCTTCCTGGCAGAAGTCCACGTCGAAGTCCGGCATGGACACGCGTTCCGGATTGAGGAAGCGCTCGAACAGCAGGTCGTAGCGGAGCGGATCGAGGTCGGTGATGCCCAGCGAGTAGGCCACCAGCGAGCCGGCGCCCGAGCCGCGGCCGGGCCCGACCGGTACGCCGTTCTGCTTGGCCCAGTTGATGAAGTCGGCGACGATGAGGAAGTAGCCGGGGAAGCCCATCTGCTGAATGGTCTTGCACTCGAAGATCAGGCGGTCAGCGTATTCCGGCCGCCTTTTCTCGCGTTCGCCGGCATCGGGGAACAGTTGCGCCAGACGCATCGAAAGCCCCTGTTCCGCCTGCTGCGTCAGGTAGTCATCGAGAGAAATGCCTTCCGGCGTGGGAAATTGCGGCAGCCTGTTCTTGCCCAGTTCGACGGACAGGTTGCAGCGGCGGGCGATTTCGACGGCGTTCTCCAGCGCCTCGGGCAGGTCGGCGAAAAGCGCCTGCATCTCGGCCTGCGACTTGAAATACTGCTCCTCGGTGAACGCCCTCGGCCGGCGCGGATCGGCCAGCGCATAGCCTTCGGCGATGCACACCCGCGCTTCGTGCGCCTTGAAGTCGTCGCGTTCGAGGAACTGCACGGGATGCGTCGCCACCACCGGCAGGTTGAGCCTGGCGGCCAACGCCACGCTCGCCGCAACCAGCGGCTCGGCCTGCGGCTGCCCATAGCGCTGAAGTTCGATGTAGTAATTATCGGGAAACAGCCGTGCCCACTCGCAGGCCGCAGCTTCGGCCTGCGCGGTGCTGCCCATCAGCAGGCGCTGGCCGACGTCGCCCAGGGCCGCGCCGGACAGTGCGATCAAACCGGAATTGTCGCCATTGGCAAAGGCTGCAGACGAAATCTCGGCCCGGCCGCGCTGGCGCGGACCCAGATAGGCCTGCGTCAGCAGTTCGCACAGGCGCAGATAGCCGCCGTGATTCTTCGCCAGCAGAAGCAGGCGGGCAGGACGGTCGCGTTCGCTCTCGCCGGCAGCACCGCCCTGTCGGGTCGAGGTAGCCGGGGCGACCCAGGCATCGCAGCCAATGATGGGCTTGACGCCCCGGTTGCGCGCGCCGCTGTAGAACTTGACCATGCCGAACAGGTTGGCCAGATCGGTCAGCCCCAGCGCCGGCATGCCATCGCCAGCCGCTTTGGCCACCGCATCGCCGAGACGAACCATGCCGTCGACAATGGAGTATTCGCTGTGCAGGCGGAGATGGACAAAGGCGGGGGACAGCATGGGTGTATTTTAGAACCTAACCTCTTTGGAACCTAACCCCTTTCGTGAGGTTTGGAATTTTCATATCCGACGGATGAACGACGTTGCCTACGCCTATGTCACTCCGCATAATGCAGCCTCTCCCAAGAAAAATATAACCATGGTTCTCCAGTCGCCCGCACAGCATTCCCTGGACGCCTGCCTGCGTTCGCTCAAGGCACGCTGGCAAGAGTACCGCCTTCAGGGCAGCTTCGATCACTTCGTCGAATTCACCCTGGCGCTGGACAATCTGACGGAACAGTTGAACCGTCTCAAGCTGCCCGGATTGCTGCGCCAGTGCAAAGGCCTGGAAAACGCCGTCCTCGCCCTTTTCGGCGACGAATCCTCGCATCCGGTCAGCGCCCGCGATACGACCGCCCTGGAGCGGCAGGTGGCCGCCCTCCTGCATACCATTGAAAGTGCGCTGGCGCCCTCAGCCAGCGTTGTGGAAGATCATCGCCGCCGCACCGCGACGCAGTCGCCTGCCGGAGCGGAATGGGCCAAGCCACGCGCCATCTGGCTGATCGCCGAGGAACACCACGCCTGGGCGCCAGGTCTCGCCGAGCAACTGGGTTTCTTCGGCTTCCGCGTTTTCCGCTTCGGCTGGAGCGACCCTGCACCCGATACCACGTCTCCGCTCGTCGCCCTGTTCATACCCCCCGCAAGCGGCTTTGCATCGGCGCAGCTCCAAACCCTCCAGCGCCTGCGCAGCGAACATCCGACCAGCCAGTTGTTCTGTCTTTCGGTGCCCAAATCGCTGGAAGTCACCGTGGCGCTCTTGCGCGCCGGCGCCGATGTCACCATCCAGGTCGAGCAGGAAACCGTTACCGTGCTTGGCCGCATTCTCGACCTGCTGCAAACCCGGGAACAGGACCCGTATCGCGTCCTCGTGGTGGAAGATTCATCCACGGCGGTCGCCATGATCCAGCGCTCCCTGTCGCAACACGGCATCGACAGCCACCCGATCAGCAACCCGCAACTGCTGCTTTCAGCCGTCGAGCAATACCGCCCCGACCTGGTGCTGATGGACATGTACATGCCGCATTGCACCGGCGTGGAAGCCACCCGCGTGCTGCGCCAGCTGCCGGCCTACCAGTCCCTGCCGGTGGTCTACCTCTCCAGCGAAACCGACATGGGCATGCAGATCGAGGCGCTGCGCCTGGGCGGCGACCAGTTCCTCACCAAGCCCTGTAACCCGGTGCTGCTCGCCGCTGTCGTCAAGACCAAGATCGAGCGCTACCGTGAAATGCAGCGCCACAGCCAGCACGACAGCCTGACCGGCCTGCTCAATCACTCCGCGGCCAAAAGCCGCCTGAACCTGCTCGTGCAATCCCTGCAAAGCGCGCCCGAACCGCTCTGCGTGGCGATGCTCGACATAGATCATTTCAAGTCGGTCAACGACACCTACGGCCACCCCGTCGGCGACCAGGTCATACGCAGCCTGGCCTGGCTGCTGAAGGGCCGGCTGCGCGCTTCGGACATCATCGGACGCTACGGCGGCGAGGAATTCATTGTCGTCCTGCGCAGCGCCAGCCTCGGCGAAGCCGAAGCCGTGCTCGATACCATTCGCGCCGACTTCGCCACCCTGCCGCACGCTCACGCCGCCGGCGCCCTGCGCGCCACTTTCAGCGCCGGCCTGGCCGATTTCCCCACCTGGACTACGGGCAACGATCTCACCCAGGCCGCCGACGAAGCCCTGCTCGAAGCAAAGCGACAAGGGCGCAATCGCATCGTGCTCGCCCAGCCGCGCAATTCCGCACAATGAACCGGGACAGGTGGGCGCTGGCGGCGTTGTTCGCCGGCGCCATCGGCATCGCCTTCGCGCCCATCCTCGTCCGGCTCTCCGAGGTCGGCCCGGTCGCCACCGCGTTCTGGCGCATGATGCTGGCGCTGCCGTTGCTGGCGCTCTGGGCGTCGCTGCAGCCGCGCGGCACGCATGCGCCCGGTCTGCGCGCGGGCCTCGGCATGGCGCTGCTCGCCGGGCTGTTCTTCGCCGCCGACTTGGCCGTCTGGCACTGGTCGATCCGCCTCACCAGCGTGGCGAACGCCACCTTCCTCGCCAACCTGGCGCCCGTCGCCGTCACGCTCGGCGCCTGGCTGCTGCTGCGGGAACGCGCCAAACCCATTTTTTTCGTCGGCATGGTGCTGGCGCTGGCGGGGGCCGCGCTGCTGGTACGAGCGAACGTCGGCGGCCCGGATGCCGTTCTGCTGGGCGATGGGCTGGGCATCCTGACGGCGTTCTTCTATGCCGGCTACCAGCTCTGCGTGAAGCGCCTGCGCGACTCTCAGTCCACCGCGCGCATCATGCTGATATCGGGGACGGCCTGCGCGGCCGTCCTGCTGCCGCTGGCGCTGGCCTCGGGGGAAGCGATCCTGCCGACGACGGCGACGGGATGGCTGGTCGTTGCGGCCCTCGCCGTCGTCTGTCAGTTCGCCGGGCAAAGCCTGATCGCCTACGCCGTCGCGCACCTGTCGGCAAGCTTCGCCTCGGTCAGCCTGCTGCTGCAGCCGGTGGCCGCGGCGGCCCTGGCCTGGCTGCTGTTCGGCGAGGCGCTCGCCGCTTTGCAATGGTGGGGCGGCGCCGCGGTTCTGCTGGGAATCTATCTGGCGCGGCGCGGCAGCGCCTGATGTGACGCCCAGTAGTAGCGCACTCATCCCCGCGAAAGCGGGGATCCAGAGGCTGGCCGGAATCATGGATTCCCGCTTTCGCGGGAATGACATGGTCGGCGGTTTCCTATGCCAGGTCGAACAAGAGGATCTCGGCGTCTTCCCTGGCCGTAATGCGCAGCTCGGACTCGTCAGATATCTTCGCGCCGTCGCCGGCGCCAAGCTGTACACCGTTGAGCTCGACCGCGCCGCGCGCCACGTGCAGGTAGGCGTGGCGGCCCGGCGCCGGCGCATGGCGCGCCGACTCGCCCACCGCCAGCAGCGCGGCGTAAAGTGCGGCATCCTGGTGAATCGTCACGCTGCCGTCGCGGCCGTCTTTCGAGGCCACCAGCCGCAGCCGGCCGCGTTTCTCCTCCGCCGGGAACAGGGTCTGCTCGTAACTCGGCGGCACGCCACGCACGCTCGGCTCGATCCAGGCAGGCTGCGCCAGCTCATTTCCGCCGGATCGTAATAGTCGGCAAAGGAAAACGTGTGCCAGCTCTCCAGCCAGCCGTGTTCGGCATGGCCGCGCGCTTCGCCCTTGCGCAGTGTGATCATGTTTGCCTCCTTTCGTTCGCTTACCAGGGCTTGGCCAGCGCGTACGGTAGGGCGGCCAGCGCAGCCAGGAAGGCCACCAGATGAAACACGGCCCAGCGGCGGTAGCTCGCCCGTCCTGCCGCCTCGCCGTCGACGCCGCGGCGGATGAGAAAGGGCCGCGGGTCGTCCGGCTGGCCCATCAGGTGGAGTTCCTGCGGATCGCCGAAGACGCGCAGCGTCTCGCGCCGCGCCTGGCTGCGCGCCAGATCCCATTCCTGCGCATCGACTTCGCCGTCGGCATCGAGATCGAATCGCGCGACCATCGCCTCCGGCTCGGTCTTCCAGCCGGCGATGCGCGCCGCCGTCTCGCCGCGCAGGAATTCACCGAGCGGCTTGCCGCGCAGCGTAGTGTATTTCCCGAGTGCATGAACAGCCTCGTCCTCGCGCAACAGCCACTCCGTCTTCTTGCGGTCGTCCCTGCCGAGCACCCGCCAGGAACGGGTATCGTCGATTGCGTCGTTGTACCAGACGGCGGCCTTCAGTCCGGTCATTTCCGCGCCCTGCGGCAGGACCAGGCAGGCGCCGCTGGCGTCCTCGAGCACGAACGGCGTCCCGCTCTCGCCTTCCTCCTCGATGCTCCAGTCGTCGCCGTCGTAGCGCTCGATGCGGTAGCGATGCCAGACGCAGGCTTCGCCGCTCAACGGCGCAGCGAGCGGCCGGCCCGGCAGGGGGCGCGACGTCCCGGCCAGCTCGACGTAGCCCTGGGCCGCCGAGGCGACGAGGCTGGTCGGCGTATCCGCCACGGCGCGGCCGCGGCGATGGCAATCGATCCAGGCGAAGAAGGCGAGGCCTGCCGCCGTCGCCGCCGAGGCCGTGGCGATGAATAGCTGCGGCGCGAAAACAGACCAGACGAGAATGGCGGCCTCGCCGCCGCTGGTGAGCAACTGCCGGTAGTCCCCGCGCAGCGTGCGCCCCATGGCGGCGCGGCTCAGGCGTCTTCCGCCTCGGCCCAGTCCAGCAGCGGCCGCCACTGCGCGATGTCCTGGGCGGCACGCGCAGCGGAAAGGTCGAACAGCGTCAGGCCGTGGGCGGCGGCCTGTACGTAGAGCTGCGTGTCGCGCAGATGGGCGACCACCGGCAGATTGACGCTTTCGAGAAAGCGCTCCAGCTCCCGCGCCGAGCGCGTGCGCGCATCGACGCGCATGCCGACGACGGCGATGAAGGCGTGGTGCTTGCGCACTTCCTTCTCCTCCAGCAGCGTGTCGAGGAAGGCGCGCGTAGCCATGATGTCGAAGATGGACGGCTGCAGCGGCACGATGACGCGCTGCACCAGCTTCAGCACCTGGCCGAGCTTCTTGCCGTGCAGGCCGGCCGGCGAATCCAGCACGACATGCGTCGTGTCCTTCGGCGGGTGCGCCGCCTTGCCCGGCTCGGCCGGGTCGATCTGCCATCCGCAGATGGGCGGCAGGATGTCGGGGCGCATCGTCAGCCAGGCCCGCGCGGACTGCTGGCGGTCGATGTCGCCGAGCATGACGCGCCGGCCCGCCCGGGCGAAATAGCCGGCGAGGTTGGTCGCCAGCGTCGACTTGCCGCTGCCGCCCTTGGGGTTGGCAATGAGAAATGATTTCAGCATGGCTTCAATTTAGCACAAAGGTTGCCATTCCCGCGCAAGCGGGAATCCATAGGCATCCGCGCGAAAAACCCTGGATTCCCGCTTGCGCGGGAATGACGTATTCTTTTGCGGGTAGTTATAAAGGAGGCCAGGATGGCAGAGAAACCCGGCTGGCAGGGCCGCTACTACGAAGACTTCGAGGTGGGCGACCTTTACCGCCACCCCCTCGGGCGCACCGTGCTGGCGGTGGACAATGCCTGGTTCACCCTGCTCACGCAGAATACCGCGCCGATCCATTTCGACCGCCACTACGCGGCGCAGACCGAATTCGGCCAGCCACTGGTGGATTCCACCTTCACCCTGGCGCTGATCACCGGCCAGAGCGTCACCGACATCTCGCAAAACGTCTTCGCCAACCTGGGTTGGGACGAAGTGCGTCTGCCCAATCCGGTGTTCGAGGGCGACACGCTCTACTCCCAGTCGGAAGTGCTGGAAAAGCGCGAATCGAAATCGCGGCCGGATGTCGGCATCGTCAAGGTGCGCACCACCGGCTTCAACCAGGACGGCAAGACCGTCATCAGCTTCATCCGCACGGTGATGGTGTTCCGGCGCGGCAAGGCGCCGGTCATGCCGCGGCCGGTGCCGTAAAAGTCAGTCCCTGCGATACGGCGATCAGGGCAGCAGGATCGTCGAGCCGGTGGTCTTGCGCGCTTCGAGATCGATCTGCGCCTGCGCCGCGTCCTTCAGGGCGTAGCGCTGATTCACCTCGATCTTCACCTTGCCCGTCAGCGCCATGTCGAACAGCTCCGCCGACATGTCCAGCAGATCGGCACGCTTCGCCGTATAGGTCATGATGGTCGGCCGGGTGACGAAGAGCGAGCCCATTTTCGCCAGCTGGCCGAGGTCGAAGAGTGGCGCCGGCCCGGAGGCGGCGCCGAACAGCACCATCATGCCGAGCGGGCGCAGGCAGGACAGCGAATCCATGAAGGTGTCCTTGCCGATCGAGTCATACACCACCGCCACGCCGGCGCCGCCGGTGATCTCCTTCACGCGGTCGGCGAACTTCTCGCGGGTGTAGACGATCGGGTGGTCGCAGCCGTGCGCCTTCGCCAGCGCCGCCTTCTCGTCCGAGCCGACCGTGCCGATCACCGTCGCGCCGAGCGCCTTGGCCCACTGGCAGGCAATCAGCCCGACGCCGCCGGCCGCGGCATGGATGAGGAGGGTGTCGCCCGGCTGCACGCGGCAGGTGCGGCGCAGCAGGTATTGCGCGGTGAGCCCCTGCAGCATCATGGCCGCGCCCTGCTCGAAGGACAGCGCCTCCGGCAGCCTCACCAGCCGGTCGGCAGGCATCAGCCGCGCTTCCGCATAGGCGCCGACCGGCCCGCCGGCATAGGCGACGCGGTCGCCGGCCTTGATGTCCTTCACTTCCGCGCCGACCGCCTCCACCACCCCCGCCCCTTCCAGGCCGATGCCCGAGGGCAGCGGCAGCGGATAGGCGCCGGTGCGGTGGTAGATGTCGATGAAGTTGAGGCCGACGGCATGATGGCGCACGCGCGCCTCGGTCGGGCCGGGATCGCCGACGGCGACCTCTTCCCATTTCAGGACCTCGGGGCCGCCGAATTGGTGAAAACGGATGGCGTGGGGCATGGTGTTACCTCCAGAGCTGTTGGTTCCTGCATGCGATTTCGGCATCGCAGCAGGGTGTTCATTTTCCGGCAGCCGGCACTACACCGGGGACGGGAAACGTCAGGCTGCCAGGCGCTCTGCCTTGATCGGCTTGATGCCGGCGAGCTTCTCGGGGTGCTGCTGCACTTCCCACAGGTCGACCGCCTCCTGCATGCGCAGCCAGCTCTCCGGCGTGGTGTTGAGGAGCCTGGCGACGCGCGCGGCCATCTCGGGCGTCATGGCGCGCTTCCCGTGCAGCAGGTCGGATACCGACAGGCGGGAGACGCCGAGGCGCTCGGCGAACTCGGTCTGCGTCATTTCGAGCGCCGGCAGCACGTCTTCGCGCAGGATCGCGCCCGGGTGGGTCGGGCGCCGGTTGGGATTCCGCAGCGTCTTCATCAGTGATAGTCCTCCAGGTCTACGTCGACGGCATCCTCGCCGTCGAAGCGAAAGGTGATGCGCCAGTTGCCGCTCACCGAAACCGCGCAGGCGCCCTTGCGCTCGCCCGTCAGCCGGTGGAACCTGTAGCCGGGCAGGTTCATGTCCTCGGGCCTGGCCGCCGCATCCAGGCGGTCAAGCATCCGCTCGATCCGCGCCTCGCTCCTGGCCAGGATGCCGCGGTGATCCCCTTTCCTGAAAAAGCGCTCAAGCCCTCGGTGTGTGAACGTCCGGATCATGGCAACGTGTAATATTCAGCGATACAGTGTAATCCATCGAATTACAAAGTCAATACGCCCGATGACCGCACTGGAGCGCCAAGCGGAAGCGCGCGAAGCGGCGGGGAAAAGTCAGTCTCCGCGAGACGGCGCTTTGCTTGGATAGTGAAGCCACCAAGCATGAACATCGAAGAATTGCGTGGGCAGAATCATGGCGGCGAGGTTTTCGCCGTTTCCCCTCCGCCCCGCCGAGCGCAGGGCTGCCAGACCGGAGGTGTCCGGCCACATTGTCCGAGCGCAGCGAGTTTATGTGGCCGGCCGGGCTGGCAGGCCGGAGCGAGGGAAGCCCGCAGGGCCGGGGCGGCGGGGCGCGTTTCTTTGGTTACTTTCTTGTCGCGTGACAAGAAAGTGACTCGCCTGCCGGGGCGAGACCCGGCAACAACTTAACCCTCTCCCCCAGCCCCTCTCCCGCAAGCGGGCGAGGGGAGAATCAAGAGCGCAAATGGTGGGCGTCGACTACCGCCAGCGCCGTCATGTTCACCAGCCGCCGCACCGTGGCGGTGGACGTCAGGATATGCACCGGCATCGCCGCACCGAGCAGGATCGGCCCGACGGTGATGCCGTCGCCGGCGGTGATCTTGAGCAGGTTGAAGGCGATGTTGGCGGCGTCGAGGTTGGGCATGATGAGCAGATTCGCCTCGCCCTTCAGCACCGAATCCGGGAACACCCTGTTGCGGATCGCCTCGGAGAGCGCGGCATCGCCGTGCATCTCGCCATCCACTTCCAGCTGCGGCGCGCGCTCGGCGATCAGCTTGCGCGCGGCGCGCATTTTCTGCGCGGAAGCCGTCTTGCGGCTGCCGAAGTTGGAATACGACAGCAGCGCCACCTTCGGCGTGATGCCGAAGCGTTGCACTTCCTCGGCCGCCATCAGCGTCATCTCGGCGATCTGTTCCGCCGTCGGGTCCTCATTGATGTAGGTGTCGCAGAGGAACAGGGTGTGGCGCGGCAGCATCAGCACATTCATGGTGGCGAAGATGCGCGCCTCCGGCTTCAGGCCGATGACGTTGGAGACCCGCTCAAGGTGGCGCGTCAGTTGGCCGTAGGTGCCGCAGAGCATGGCGTCCACATCGCCGCGCTGGAGCAGCAGCGCGCCAATCAGGGTGTTGGAGCGCAGCACTTCCTTCTTGGCGATGCCCGGCGAGATGCCGTCGCGCGCCATCAGCCTGTAGTAGTCATGGGTCAGGTCGCGGTAGCGCTCGTCGTGCTCGACGCTGATCAGCTCGAAGTCGCGGCCGGCCTCGATGCGCAGGCCGAGCTGCTTCAGTCGCGCGGCGATCACCGCCGGCCGGCCCAGCACCACCGGATGCGCTATGCCTTCGTCGACCACGGCCTGGATGGCGCGCAGCACGCGCTCGTCCTCGCCCTCGCAATACAGCACGCGTTTCGGCGCATGCTTCGCCGCGGCGAAGACCGGCTTCATCAGCGTGCCGGAATGGAAGACGAACTGCGTCAGCTGCTGGCGGTAGGCGTTGAAATCCGTCAGGGGCCGCGTCGCCACGCCGGAATCCATCGCTGCCTGCGCCACCGCCGGGGCGATCTTGACGATCAGGCGCGGATCGAAGGGCTTGGGGATGATGTACTCGGGCCCGAAGGCCATCTCCGTGTCGCCGTAGGCCGTCGCCACGATGTCGGAGGCTTCCGCCTGCGCCAGCTCGGCGATGGCGCGCACGGCGGCGAGCTTCATCTCCTCGGTGATGGTGGTGGCGCCCGCATCCAGCGCGCCGCGGAAGATGAAGGGGAAGCAGAGGACGTTGTTGACCTGGTTGGGGTAGTCCGAGCGGCCGGTGGCGATGATGGCATCGTCGCGCACCGCGCGCACTTCCTCGGGCAGGATCTCCGGCGTCGGGTTGGCCAGCGCAAGGATGAGCGGCTTCGGCGCCATCTTCGCCGCCATCTCCGGCTTCAGCACGCGGCCGGCGGAGAGGCCGAGGAACACATCGGCGCCTTCGATCACCTCGGCCAGGGTGCGCGCCGTGGTCTTCTTGGCGTAGCGCGCCTTGATCTCGTCCATCTCCTCGACGCGGCCCGCGTAGGCCACGCCATGCAGGTCGGTCACCCAGATGTTCTCGATCTTCACGCCGAGCATCACCAGCAGATCGAGGCAGGCCAGCGCCGCGGCACCCGCCCCTGACGTGACGAGCTTGACCTCGTCAACCTTCTTGCCGAGCAGCTTGAGGCCGTTCAATACCGCCGCGCCGACGACGATGGCCGTGCCGTGCTGGTCGTCGTGGAAGACCGGAATGCGCATGCGTTCGCGCAGCTTGCGTTCGATGTAGAAGCACTCCGGCGCCTTGATGTCCTCGAGGTTGATGCCGCCGAAGGTGGGCTCCAGCGCGGCGATCATGTCGACCAGCTTGTCCGGGTCGTTCTCGGCCAGTTCGATGTCGAAGACGTCGATGCCGGAAAATTTCTTGAAGAGGCAGGCCTTGCCTTCCATCACCGGCTTGGCGGCGAGCGGGCCGATGTTGCCCAGGCCGAGCACCGCCGTGCCATTGGTGACGACGCCGACCAGGTTGCTGCGTGAGGTCAGCATTGCCGACATGCCGGGATCGGCGACGATGGCGTTGCAGGCGGCCGCCACGCCGGGCGAATAGGCCAGGGCCAGGTCGCGCTGGTTGGTGAGCCCCTTGGTGGGCACTACCGAAATCTTGCCGGGGGTGGGGAACTGGTGGTATTCGAGCGCCGCCTCGTCGAGGTCTTTGTCCATCGTATTGTCTCCTCCCGTCTTGTGGACGGTCGATTCATTCTAGGCAATTGAAGGCGGGGCTTCCATTGTGGGAAGCCGCAGGAGGAGTATCGCGGAACGGCGCGGCGGCGTCAGTCGCCTGGAAGACAGGTCGGACCTTGGTGGGAGCGGCGGCGTCAGTCGCCTGGAAGACAGGTCGGACCTTGGTGGGAGCGGCGTCCACGCCGCGATATTGGCGGCTGATCGCGCCGTGGACGCCGCTCCCACAAAAGCTAGAACGTCCCCGGCAGATTTACGTTCGGGGCCTAGAACGTCCCCGGGTAGGCGCCGCCGTCGAGCAGCAGGTTCTGCCCGGTGATGAAGCCGGCCTGCGCGCCGCAGAGGAAGGCGCAGGCGGCGCCGAACTCTTCGGGATCACCGATGCGCCCGGCCGGAATGGTGGCGATGCGCTCGGCCAGCGCCGCCTCGTAGTCGATGCCGCGCGACTTGGCCTGGCCGCCGACGACGGCGCGGATGCGGTCGGTGTCGAAAAAACCCGGCAGCAGGTTGTTGATCGTGACGTTGTGTTGCACCGTCTTCCTCGCCAAGCCGGCGACGAAACCCGTCAGCCCCGAGCGGGCGCCATTGGACAGGCCGAGCACGTCGATGGGCGCCTTCACCGCGCCGGAGGTGATGTTCACGATGCGGCCGAAGCGGCGCGCGATCATGCCGTCCACCGTCGCCTTGATGAGTTCGATGGGCGTCAGCATGTTGGCATCGAGCGCGGCGATCCAGTCCGCGCGCGACCAGTTGCGGAAATCCCCGGGCGGCGGCCCGCCGGCGTTGTTCACCAGGATATCCGGCTGCGGGCAGGCGTCGAGCGCCGCCGCGCGCCCTTCCGGCGTGGTGATGTCGGCGGCAACGATTTTCACCGCCGTGCCGTGGGGGCTGACTTTCGCCAGCGCCGCCGCCGTCGCCTCCAGCGCCTCGCGGCCGCGCGCGACGATCGTCACATGCACGCCCTCCTTGGCCAGCGCCAGCGCGCAACCGCGCCCGAGGCCCTTGCTGGCAGCGCAGACCAGCGCCTGTTTTCCTGAAATGCCGAGGTCCATGTGTCGTCTCCATGCGCAGAACAGCGAGTGCGACAGCGTCACCCAGGGGCCGCTGCCGGATATTTCGTAGTGGATGTCGATGCCGTTGGCGCGGATTTTCACGCGGCAAGCGCCCTACGCCGCGATTTGCTCGAAGGAGAAATGCGGAATGTCCGCCCGTTCGCTGGCGTGCTCCACCGTGATGCCGCAGATGTTTCCCGCCGCATCCACATCGAGCAGGGTGTTTTCGATCAGGCAAACCGGCGCAAAAAACCATCCTCATGCCGGCGCCAGTTTCGCCACCGACAGCGCCAGCCACTTGACGCCCTCGCGGCCGAAGTTCACCTGCACACGCGCGTCCGAACCGGCGCCCTCGGCGTTCACGATGACGCCCTGGCCGAACTTGGCGTGC
>CAMTUN010000042.1:0-14247 GCA_947084915.1 uncultured beta proteobacterium
CTTCCGGTTGCTCTCCACCCCGCTTCGCAGCGACGCAGTTACCTTCAGCTTCGGGGTCTTGGCTTGCCCCGGCACGGACTTCCACCATGCGGTTATCGCGCCTTCACAGGCGCACTCATTCCCGCGAACGCGGGAATCCATGGGCTTTGGCGCGAACTTCTGGATTCCCGCTTGCGCGGGAATGACGATTGCGCCTGACGGAGAGATAGAAAATGGCAAAGAAGGAATACGCGTTCTACCCCGGCTGCTCTTCGCAAAAGGGCGCTTCCGCATCGAACTACCTGACGTCGGTCAACGCCATGTGCGACAAGCTCGACGTCACCATCACCGAGATCCCCGACTGGAACTGCTGCGGCGCATCGATCGGCTACGCCGAGGGCGGCGAGCTGCCGCGCCTGGCGCTCTCCGCGCGCAACTTCGCCCTGGCCGAGCAGCACATGCCGGGCAAGGAGATGGTCGCCACCTGTGCTGCCTGCTGGCTGGCCCAGCGTGAGGTGAAGGAGCGCATCGACCACAGCGAAATCCTGCTCAAGGAAACCAACGAGGCTTTGGCCGCCGCTGGCCTGCAATACCAGGGCACGACGCAGGTGCGCCACATGGTCGAGGTGCTGATCGAAGACCTCGGCTACGACGCACTCAAGCAGCCGGTGGTGAAGCCGCTGGAAGGCATCAAGTTCGCCGGCTACGTCGGCTGCCAGACCAACCGCCCCTTCGGCATCGACGGCGAGTCCTTCGAGAACCCGGTGTACCTCGACAAGCTGGTCGAGACCGTCGGCGGCGAGGCCGTGCCCTACGACCAGAAGGTCACCTGCTGCGGCGGCGCGCTGGCCTTCTCCGAACCTGAGAAGTCGCAGAAGCAGATCCGCGACATCGTCGAGTCGGCCTACGACCACGGCGCCGAGATGATCGTCACGCCCTGCCCGCTGTGCCAGGCCAACGTCGAGATCTACCAGAGCGAGATCAACAAGAAGCAGGGCACCAAGTTCAGCATGCCGGTGCTCTACTACTCGCAGTTGATGACCGTCGCCTACGGCGGCACGGCCAAGGAAGCCGGCCTCGATGGCCACCTCATCAAGGCGAAGAAGCTGGAAGATATCGCCGGGAAGTAACAACCTATCCCCCGCCCCCTTTCCCGAGGAAAGGGGTGACGGTGGTTCAGCCGCCTTGCGGCTTCCGTGTTGTTGGCAAAAGTCAGTCTGCGCAAGACGGCGGCACGCTACCGCATCGACGGCGCCCCCGGCTTGGCCGGCACAAAACCGCGCTCCGATGCCCAGCGGTCAAAATGGGGCCGCAGCATTTCCGGCAGGTCGAGGACGAAATCCGTATCCAGCGGATACGCAATGCGCATGGTGCGGCTGACGGCGTCGAGCAGGAGATTGCCCTGTGCGTTGTCCTTGGGTCTTTTCATCGCATCCCGTTCCGGTTTCTCGGACAGCCACAGCTTGTGCAGGGCCATCCAGCGCGGATCGGGCGCAAAGATGGGGCAGCTCCGGTTGTCGCGCGAAGCAATCACATGGCGCACCGGGCGCCCCTTGAGGAGCCATTCCTGTTCCTCGAATATCGCCATCGGCGAAAAAACTTCTTCCCGCGACAGCGTCCTGAACAGGGACGGCGCCACTAGGAGTTCGACCTCGTAGCCCGCCTTGTCGATCGCCTGATAAGGCTTTCTCTCGTTGATGCGATAGGAAGCGTCGACTGTTTTCAGCACCTTCATCAGCGGCGAACCGACGGGTTTGTCCGATGACACGGAAAGGGATATCTGCGCGCCGCGGCACCAGGCCAGGTCGAAGTCCTCGGTCTCGTCAAGGCCTCGCGCGAAACGACAGCCCGCCTCGATTTCGTAGGCCGCAAAGGCATTGGTGCCGACCAGCATCAGGCTGTCGCCAAGCAGGCCGGCTATGTCCAGTTCCCTGAGAATCCTGGCCGGCTTCGGCATGGCCACCGGCAGCTTGAGCCTCCGGTAAAGGACAACGATTTCCGCCAGCGCTTGCCCCGTCTCCTCGACCGCAGCTTGCGCCGCCTCGCGCTCCGCGAGGAAATCGCCGAGGCGTTTCTCGGTGGCTTCGCTGCGGACGCCCTGCGTCGTGCCGACATCGCCCGGCCGCCGCTTCACCGTCAGATACTGCGGATGCCCCTCCTTCGGCGCAAAGAACATCGAACTGGGCAATGCATCGAGCCGGCGGACGGCCTCGACCCAGGCGTCATGCCTCTGCGCAAGATTGGCAGCAACCCGAAGGGCTTCGTCCGAAAATGAGATGAAGTTCACAATACCATGTTAATTAAAAGATTCCACCCATTCAACAGAAAGTAATGAGTGGCAGGTGTAATTCTTTTATTAACAATAAGTTGTATTCATTTTATAGCTACTACAGACGCCGACTGGCGTCGAGGAAAGCGGCGGCGAACTCGTCGTAATTGCGCGTCACCGGATACTGCGGGAACTCGTCGATGACGTTCTGCGGCGGGCGGTAGAGGATGCCGGCGTGGGCCTCGGCCAGCATGGCGGTGTCGTTGTAGGAATCGCCGGCGGCGATGATTTTGAAGTGAAGGGATTTGAAGGCCTTGACCGATTCGCGCTTGGCGTCGGGCTGGCGCAGGACGTAATTGCACACGAAGCCGTTCGCATCCACTTCAAGCTTGTGGCAGAGCAACGCCGGGTAGCCGAGTTGCTTCATCAGCGGCATGGCGAACTCGTAGAAGGTGTCGGAGAGGACCACCACCTGGAAACGCTCGCGCAGCCAGTCGAGGAATTCCCGCGCGCCGGGCAGCGGACCCATTTCGGCGATCACCTTCTGGATGTCGGGCAGGCCCAGCTTGTGCTGTTCGAGGATGGCAAGACGCCCCTTCATCAGCTTGTCGTAGTCCGGCTCGTCGCGCGTGGTGCGCGACAGTTCGGGGATGTTCGTCCGCTTCGCGAACTCGATCCAGATTTCGGGGATCAATACGCCTTCAAGGTCCAGACATGCCAGCTGCACTTGTTCTCTCCCGCTGATTGCGCTGATAAAAGGTTCGGCATTTTAGCCGAATTCGCCAGCCGGCACGCACCGCTGCCAAGGGAGTAATATCGAAAATGCCAGATTCCCCAGAGCAGAGCAGATGACATCACCGCCGCTGCGATTCCACTCCGCCAGATGGCTGACGGCCGCCTTTTTCCTGCTGGCAGCGGGCGTTGGCGCGCTCTGGTATTCGACCATTTCCGCCTACGAGGCCATCCTGTTCTACGATTCCTTCAGGAAACTACGCATGCGGGACGGCAGCCTGCTTGAACACGAGTTCACGGCCATGACGGCCGCAGCAGGCCGTGCGATGGACAACGGACAGATCGCCATCACCCAAGCCTACCATCGCGGGACCGGCGACCATCGGCATGTCAACATCGCCGTCCCCGTCATAGCGGGTGGCGGAGCAAAACCCCGGATCGCGGGCGCGCTTGTCCTGCATCTGGACCCCCGTGCGCATCTGGACCCACTGCTCGGCAAATGGCCCGCGCTTAGCGCGAGCGGGGAGACCTTTGTTGTCGAGAAAAATGAAGGCGAGATAATTTCGAGAATGCGGATCATCCCGACTGCCTCGGTTGCGCCTGGCGGATCGCCGAGGAGGAAAGCGTGTCCATAGCGCTGATCGTCAATGAACTCTTCACCAATGCCATCAAGCACCAGAGCGGCGCTTCGGAGGGACCGCCTGCGCCCGTCCGCATCGGTTGTGCCTGCGACGATGACAAAATCGTCGTGACCATACGGAATGCCGGCGCCCTGCCCCCGGGCTTCGATTTCGCCGCCGGCGCCGGTTTCGGCACCGGCCTCACCCTGGTGCGCGCGCTGCTGCCGCGCACAGGCGCGACTTTGTCATACGCCAGCGCCGCCGACGGCGGCGTCGAAACCCGATTGACCCTGTCTGCCCCGGTGGCCTCCAGGACCCGGCCGGACAATCAGGTCGTCAGCCTGCGGTAGATGTCGGCCACCTTGAGCGGCAGCTTCTTCACATCGTCGAGCACCGTGTAGCGCGCCGGGCCGTAGAGGCGCGGCAGGTAGTCGGCGCCGTGGCGGTCGATGGTGACGCAGAAGCTGCGCACGCCGCGCTCGTGCGCTTCCTGCAGGGCGCGGCGCGTGTCCTCGATGCCGTAGTGGCCGCGGTACTCGTCGCCGAAATCGTCCGGCCGGCCGTCCGACAAGGTCACCAGCAGCTTGTGCCGCGCCGGCTGCGCTTCGAGCAACTGGGTCAGGTGGCGGATGGCCACGCCCATGCGCGTGTAGTCCTTCGCCTCGATGGCGGCGATGCGCCCGCGCACCGTTGCGTCGTAGCGCTCGTCGAAGCGCTTGACCGGATAGATGTCGCAGCGGGTGCGCGTCCAGCCCGAGAAGCCGTAGATGGCGTAGGCATCGCCCAGCGTCTCCAGCGCTTCGCACAGCATGACCAGCGCCTCGCGCTCGGCGTCGTTCACCCAGCCCTTGGTCGAGCCGCTCATGTCCACCATGAACATCGCCGCCAGCGAGCGCTCGTTGCGGATGCGGCGGCAGAAGAGGCGCGCCGAAGGCTCGGCGCCCGAGGCGGTATCGCCGACCGCCTCGACCAGGGCGTCGACGTCGACCTCCTCGCCCTCGGGCTGGCGGCCGAGCAGACGGTCCTCGCCGCGCAGCATCTCGAAACGACGGCGGATCTGACGTATCAGCGCCGTATTGCGCAGACTGACTTTTGCCACGTAGTCGGCATCGCCCGGCGCGAGATCCACTTCGAAGAGATGACACCAGCCGCGGCGATAGGCGCGGCGCCGGTAGTCCCACTCGTCGTAGCGACGATCGGGTTCGCGGTGGCTGGTCAGGGCGTCCTCGCCGCCGCCCTCGCGCTGCGTAGACTGCCAGGCGCCCGGGCCGGCCGGCACCAGGCACTCCGGCGGCAGCTCGCCGAGGTCCTGCAGCAGCGACTGTGCCGCCGCCCGCGCCTCGGGCGGCAGCGTCACGGCCTCGCCGTCCAGGCTGAACTCCACCCTGCCGCCTTCGATGTTGACGGCGGCAGCCTCTTCGCCGGCCCCTTGCCGGCCGCCGAAACCCTTCAGCGTCGACAGGGCGCGGCGCACGACGTCGGCCTCGTGTGCGATGCGGGATGCACGCACGCGCAGCGCCGCCTCCAGGTCGATCGCGCCGGCATGCGGCAGCGCCGGCGGTTCTTCTTCCCCCGCCATGCATGCGTCGAGAAAAGTCAGTGTCTGCGACACGGCGGCATCGGGGTGGCCGAGCTGCTCGACGGCCGCGCGCATGCGCTCCGGCCACGGGCCGCGCAGGGCGGCGATCTCGGCGGCAAGCCCCGGCAGCTCCGCGCCGATCACCGCTTCCAGGCGCACGGCTTCCAGCGCAGCGAACCAGCGCAGCGCCCGCTCGCGATCGGCCCAGCGCGCCAGCGCCGCTTCGATGTCGAACGCAGCCGAGCCGAAAGTGCCGTGGCGCGTCTGCGCCCAGAGCAGCGCGGCGGTGGCCTTGTACAGCCGGCGGTTGTCGGCGGCCGAAGGCAGCGCGGCCAGTTTCTCTGGCAGGAAGACGGTTTCCGTGTCGGTGTGGGCCACGGCACCCGCTGCGAGTGTCAGAGCGCGCCCCGAGAGACCCTGCAGGAAGCGCGACAGGCGCGCCTCGACCTCGGCCAGCCGCGCCGTCGCGGGCGCATGCTCGCGCGTGGCGCAGAAGCCGTCGAGGTCGCGCAGCAGCGCCATCGCCGCCTGGCCGCCCTGGCGGTCGTAGGCGTCGAGCCCGGCGAGCACCCAGGCCTCGAAGCCTGAAGCGTCGAGCCGGTCGAGCGCGCGCGGCGCCAGCGTGGCGACGAGATAGCCGATCTCGGCATAGGACTGGGCGGCGACGGACACCCAGTGCAAAACGCGCTCCTGCTGCTCGCGGCCGAGCCGCTCCAGGCCGTCGGCGATCTTCTTCGCCGAGCGATGCGAAGGCGAGGCGAACAGCACCTCGTCGAGGCGCAGTTCGAGTTCGTCGGAGAAGAGTTTGCGGCTCACCGAAGCTACAGGCTTGCGCGGAGTTCCTTGATGCGCCGTTCCAGGCCGGGCAAGTCGGTCTGGATGGTGCGCCAGACGACTTCGAGGTCGACTTTTGAATCTGAAAAACGCAGCGAACTAAGTTCATGCTGAATGGCGCCAATGTCGAACAGCGCGGTCTCCCCGGTCGGATCGACCAGGAGATCCAGATCGCTCCCCTCGGTATCCGTCCCGTTCAGCACCGAGCCGAACACGCGCACGTTGCGGACGCGATGCCGCGCGGCGATCTCGCGGATCGCCTGGCGGTGGGCTTCGAGCGCTTCGGACGGCTTCATCGATGTCTCCTGAACGTGCGGGAAGCATACATCACGAGGATGAGCCTGCCAATTCGGGGGAAGACCGTTACTCCCGCGAAAGCGGGAATCCAGCCAGCGACGCTTCGAAAGTCACTGGATTCCCGCCTCCGCGGGAATGACGGTGTCTAAAACACCGCCCGCACCAGGTCATCCAGCGTGCCCGTCATGTCCGGATCGTCGGTCAGCGCCCGCGCCACGGCGGCGGTGCAGGCGATGGCCGGCGCAACGCCGTCGGTGATGAGCTGGGCGGCATGCACCAACAGCCGAGTGCTGGCGCCCTCGTCGAGGCCCGCGCCCTTGAGGTTGCGCGTCAGCTCGCCGAGCTTGACCAGGCGGCGCGCCGTTTCCGCATCGACGCCGCCCTCCGTGGCGACGATGCCGGCCTCGACGGCGGCTTCGGGATAATCGAAATCCAGCGCGACGAAGCGCTGGCGCGTGGACGGCTTGATCTCCTTCAGCACGCTCTGGTAGCCGGGGTTGTAGGAGACCACAAGCATGAAGGGGTCAGGCGCGGCCACCAGTTCGCCGCGCTTGTCCACGGCGAGGATGCGGCGCGCATCGGCCAGCGGATGGATCACCACCGTGGTGTCCTTGCGCGCCTCGACGATCTCGTCGAGATAGCAGAGGGCGCCGGCGCGCACGGCGGCGGTGAGCGGGCCGTCCGCCCACACGGTTTCATTGCCGATGATGAGGTAGCGCCCGACCAGATCCGCCGTGGTGAGGTCGTCGTGGCAGGCCACCGTCACCAACGGCCGGCCGAGCTTCCAGGCCATGTACTCGACGAAGCGCGTCTTGCCGCAGCCGGTCGGCCCCTTCAGCAGCACCGGCAGGCGGCGGCGGTGCGCCGACTCGAACAACGCAACCTCTCCTCCGATCGGCTGGTAATAAGGTTCCCTCTCGATGAGCTGAAGTTTGGGCGCGGCGGCGTGGCGGACTTCGGACATCGGCGAGTTTTCCTCAAAGTATTCACAGGCATTCTAGCCCGGAGTAAGCTATGAATTATTGACGGCTAAAGTTTAAAGGCTGAGCGCCGTTATCCCCATATTGAAAGGATTCGCCCTGACCATGCCGATCCGCCTGTTCTCCCTCTTGCGGCAACGCCTGCTCCTGCCGCTGGTGCATCTGGCCGGCGGCGTGCCGGCCTATCAGCAGGAGGCGCTGCGCGAAAGCGAGCGGCACTTCCGTGCGATGTACGAGCTGGCGCCGCTGGCCTACCAGTCGCTCGATGCGGCGGGCGGGATCCTGGATGTGAATGCCGCCTGGCTCGATCTGTTCCAGCATCGCAAGGAGGACGTCATCGGCCGTTACATCGGCGACTTCCTGACTGAAGCTTCTCAAACCGCGCTCGGCGAACGATTCGAGAGCTTCAAGCGGGATAACCACACCGAAGGCAATGTCTTCGAGATCATCCGCGGCGACGGCGGCCGGCGCCTGATCACGGTGAATGGCCGTGTAGCGCGGGATGCTGATGGCGCGTTCCTGTGCACACACTGCATCCTGACCGACATCACCGAACGCATCGAGCAGGAGCGCCAGCTGCGCCTGGCGGCCAGCGTCTTCGAACATGCCAATGAAGCCATCGCCATCACCGATGCCAACGCCAACATCGTCACCGTCAGCCCGCGCTTTACCGAGATCACCGGCTATGCCCCCGAGGAAGTCATCGGCCGCAATCCGCGCATCCTGCAATCCGGTCGCCAGGACACCGCTTTCTACCGCGCGATGTGGACGGCGCTCGCCTCCGAAAAGGGCCACTGGAGTGGCGAGATCTGGAACAAGCGCAAGGACGGCAGCCTTTACCCTGAGTGGCTTTCGGTTTCCGCCGTACGCGACGACGACGGAAAGATTACGAACTATGTCGCGATCTTTACCGACCTCAGCGAGCGCGTGGCCGCCGAGCAGGCCATCCGCGCCAGCGAGCAGCGCTACCGCACGATGTTCGAAAGCGCCCCGGAAGGCGTCTGGATCATCGGCGCCGACGAGCGCACTGTCGAGGTCAACCAGCACTTGTGCGATCTGCTCGGCTACGCGCGTGAAGACATGCTGGGAAAGGCGCCGACCGATTTCACCGATGCGGAAAATAGCCTCATCTTCGAAGAGAGGAAGCGCCATCGCGCAGTCACGACAAAGCGCAACTACGAGATCGCCCTGCGCCACCGGGACGGCCGCAACATTCCGGTGTATTTCAGCGCCACCAATCTCCATGACGATGATGGCAGCCTGACGGCGGTGCTGGCCCTGGTGACCGACATCACGGAGCGCAAGGCGCACGAGCGCGAACTGCATCGCCTGCATGATGAGCTCGAGCAGCGTGTCGTCGAGCGGACCCGCGCCCTGCAGACGACGAACCGCGAGCTGGAGGCATTTTCCTACTCCGTATCCCACGATCTGCGCACGCCGCTGCGGGCCATCAACGGCTTCAGCCACGCCCTTGCGGAAGAGTATGGCGATCTGCTCGATGACAACGGGAAAACCTACCTCTCCCGCGTGCGCGCCGGTTCGGAGAAAATGGGAGAGCTCATCGACAACCTCCTCGAATTGTCGCAGCTGTCACGCCGGGAAATGGACATCGCCCCGGTAGATCTTTCTGCAATCGCCCGCGAAGTCTCGGCGGAACTGGAAGATGGCGAATCGTCACGCAAGATCGAATGGGTCGTCGCTCCGGAATTGCAGGCCAGCGGCGATGCCGTTCTGCTCAGGGTGATGCTGATGAACCTGCTCGGCAACGCCTGGAAGTACACTGCCAAGCGCGATGTGGCGCGCATCGAGTTTGGCCTGTGCGAAAGCCAGGGACGCTCCGCTTTCTTCGTGCGAGACAACGGCGCCGGCTTCGACATGGCACATGTCGGCAAGCTGTTCGGCGCCTTCCAGCGCCTGCACTCTCCCGCCGAATACCCCGGCAACGGCATCGGACTGGCCACGGTGGCACGCATCCTCCACCGACACGGCGGCGAGGTCTGGGCCGAGGGCAGGCCGGGGGAAGGTGCGACGTTCTATTTCATCCTCTGAGCTCCCACATTGGCCATTACCCGTTGAATTTACTGGTAATTGATATGCATCAAGTTTCCACCGGAAAGATATCAAGGTATACCTGAGTAAAGCCGTAAATCAGGCATCTGCGGTAGGACCACGCCCAGCCCCAGCATGGTCGGATACTGTGGAATACAGACCGGATGTGACCATCATGGCGCTAGTGTCATCTGACTGCCCCGAGACGGCTGCGCAGAACATGACGGAACCCTGTGGTGCGCCTTATTCATGCGCATCCATGGCCCAGCTCAATGATCGCATCATGGAGCTGGAAAGGCTGGTATCCACCGATTGCCTGACCGGTCTTTGGAACCGCGCCCATTTCGATCGCCTCGTCGAGGCGGAGGCGTACCGGAGCCTGCGTTACCGGCAGCCCGTATCGCTCATCCTCTTCGACGTCGACCACTTCAAGCATACCAACGACGCATATGGACATCAGGCCGGCGATACGGTCCTGCGGGAACTGGCCCTGTTCGCCAATGCGACGATTCGTTCGTCCGATTCGATTTTCCGCTGGGGCGGCGAGGAATTTGCCGTCCTGGCGACATCGACCGGGTATCGTGGCGCTGGCAGACTGGCCGAGTCCCTGCGTGCCCACGTGGCGCAACACCACTTCCCCGGCGTCGGCGAGATCACCATCAGCCTGGGCGTGGCGGAGCACGCGGATGCGGAAAGCGCCGATGAATGGTTTCGCCGCACGGACGCAATGCTCTATGCCGCCAAGGAATCAGGCCGAAACCGCGTTAACATCGAAGCGCTCGGCAATTCCGACGCCTGGGCGGGCGAAATAGGAACCACGCCGCTCGCGCTTGTCTGGCAGGAAGCCTACGAATGCGGCGAACCGAGCATCGACAGCGAGCATCGCGAACTTTTCGAGTTGGCGAACGCGTTGATCCAGTCCTCGATCGAGGGCGGGAATTCCAAAGGGGGACTGGGCCTGGCTTTCGGCAGGCTGTTTGATCACGTGGCCCGCCACTTCGCCAGCGAGGAAGCGTTGCTCGAACAGCATGGCTATGCGAAGCTGGACGCACACCGCCGTGCCCATATGGGACTGCTTGAACGGGCCATCGACCTGAAAAACGCGGTCGAGGCCGGCCAGGCCAAACTGGGCAGCGTCGTGGAATTCCTCGCCAACGATGTCGTGGCGCGTCATTTGTTCGGCGCAGACCGGGATTTCTTTCCGCTTTTCAAAACTGCCGCCGGATCGGCAAAGAACCCGATCCGACCAGGATAAGCATAATGGCCCTGCTCAACTGGAAAAGCGACTACCTGCTCGGCAACGCGCAGATCGACTCCGATCACCAGCACCTGTTCGACCTGATCAATTCTTTCCACTATGAGTTCATCCAGAACCGGGACCGCGCGGAGATCCTTCGCCTCCTGAACAATCTGGTGAAGTATTGCGAGGAGCACTTCCAGCGGGAAGAGCACCTGATGGCCGAGAAGGCGTACCCGGGGCTGGACGACCACCGCCAGATTCACGCAGAACTGTTCGAAACGATATTCGAACTGCAGGGCAAGCTCGAGAGTGCTTCCATCAAGATGGAAAAGGAAACCGTCGATTTCCTCAGGCACTGGCTGACCGACCATATCGTCGAGCACGACATGGCGTTTGCGCGATACCTGTCCGGGTAAGCTGACAGGCAAGCCGCTTCAAGCAAAGCGGCTCCAGGAGAGTCATGCCCTGCCTCAGTCGTCGAAGCCTTCGTCCCTGGGATCTTCTTCTTGCCCCATTTTCTCAGCGGCTTCGCGTTCGGCCTGCTGCGTCTTCGCGCGCACCTGCTCACGGCGCTTTTCCGCCACTTCCTGGTGCAGGGGAATCGACTCCTCGCCGAACAGCACCTGGCGCAGGAAGCGGAAGCCGAACTGCAAGAGCGCCTCTTCGCTTTCGCGCGAGTCGCCCAGCATGGCCTGGAGCTCGCCTTCCGGCATGTCGTAGAGTTCCTTGAACGGGCCGCTGTCGACAAAAGCGCGGAAGGTGTCGATGTCGTAGCAGGTCATGAAAAAAAGCTGGCGGCTGCGTACCGAAGGCTTGCCCACGGTCGGGCCGGAGGACTTCTTTTTCAGCACAAGCTGTCGCCAGCCGCGCCCCATTTCATCGTATTCCTTGAGGCCCTGCTCCGTGCGGTAGTCTTCGATGGTGAGACTGCGCGGTTCCTGGTGCCCGAGGCAGTGGCTCTCCTTGACCAGCGCGTAGGCGTCTCGATCGACGTACTCGTCCTGCCTGCGCATGGAGAGCAGCGCCACCGGATAGTAGCGGCAGGCGGTCGGCCGGTCCTCGTAGACGCCGCAGCCCTCGGGCTTCATGAACTGGCAGGCGGAGCCGCCCTCGACCGGCTTCATCTTGATGCCGGCGATGCCGTCCTTCTCCATCTCGTAGGGCACGGCATACTGCTGCAGGAAGGTCGCCGAGGCCAGCCCCAGCCGGCGCTTCAGGCGCAGGATGTCATAGGGCGTCAGCGAGATGTCGATGTTGCTGCAGCAAGCGTTCCAGCAGGCGATGCCCTTGCGGCACTGGAACTGGATGGTCTTGCTGCCATCGTGCATCTCGGGCACAACGGGACTCTCGGGAAAGGGCAGGTCTTTCGCCATGTAGGTGTCCATTTGCATACCTCCAAAAACAGATTCATCCGGGTTTCCTGTGGGTTGCACGGACGCGGCTCCCCCTCTCCCCCTGCCCCTCCCCCGCGAGGGGGGAGGGGGGATATGGCCCCCTCTCCCTTGATGGGAGAGGGCTGGGGAGAGGGTGAACGGCCGACGATGCTTCCGCGCCACCTACAGAACGGCCTGAAGGACCCAAAAACAAACCGGGCGCCCCAGTCGGGACGCCCGGTCAATGTTACAGCAGCCCTTCGCTCAGTGCGCCGCTGCCTTGAACAGCTTCGACTTGTCGACCAGATCGACGTGCTTGCGCTTGAAGCAGGTCCACTTGTGGGTCGTCTTGTCATAGACCGAGTTCACGAAGCAGTGCCAGTTCTCCTCATCGACGAAATTCTTGTCGGTGCGGTAGTAGAAGCCCGGGTAGCGGGACTCCTCGCGGAACTGGATGTGCTTCATGTGCGCTTCGGCCGTCAGGATGCGGTGGTAGTTCTCCCAGGCGCGCAGCAGTTCATGCAGATCCTTGGCACGCATCTTCTGGGCGTCTTCCTTGAGCATTTCCAGCTTTTCTTCCGCCACGGCAAGCATCTTGTCGTTGGTATTGTAGTAGGTGGCCACACCGGCGACGTACTCGTCCATGATTTTCTGCAGACGCATCTGCAGCATCTTCGGCGTGATGTAGTGCGGGTTCACGTCGATGGCGGTGGTGTAGTCCTTGTGCTCGAGGAAGTTGCGCACCGGCTTGTAGATCTCCTCGGCCAGAACGGCGGGATCGGTATCCAGCTCGACCTTCCAGTCCTTGTTGTCGAGGGCATACTTGATCATGGCCTTGGAAGCCAGGCGGCCTTCGGTGTGCGAACCGGAGGAGAACTTGTGGCCGGAGGCGCCAACGCCGTCACCGGCGGTGAACAGGCCCTTGACCGTGGTCATGGAGCGGTAGCCCCAGTTCCAGCCCTTCGGCAGGTGCGCCGGAACGCCGTCATACTCTTCGGTAGTCGGCGCGCCGAGGTCGGTCGGGCCGGACACCCAGATGCCGCAGCAGCCGGAGTGCGAGCCGAGCAGGTAGGGTTCGGTCGGCATCAGCTCGGACATCTTCTTCTCCGGCTCGATGTTCTCGCCGACCCAGATGCCGCACTGGCCGATACACATGTCGAGAAAGTCTTCCCAGGCTTCCGCTTCGAGGTGCTTCACTTCCTTCGGCGTCAGGGTCTCGGCCAGCTTGGCCAGCGCGGTGACGGTGTCCATATAGATCGGGCCGCGGCCTTCCTTCATCTCTTTCAGCATGAGGTGGTTGCGCAGGCAGGAGGCGGGAACGGCGGCCTGCCCGTAGGGCGGGTAGTCGTTCAACATCTCCTTGTTCTTGGTCATGTAGTTCTCGCCGTAGGCGTTGGTGGCCTGGGCCTTGAAGAGCAGGAACCAGGCGCCGACCGGGCCGTAACCGTCCTTGAAACGGGCCGGCACGAAGCGGTTTTCCATCATGGTCAGTTCGGCGCCGGCTTCGGCGGCCATGGCGTAGGTCGAACCGGCATTCCACACCGGGTACCAGGCGCGGCCCGAACCCTCGCCCACCGAACGCGGACGGAACAGGTTCACACAGCCGCCGGCGGCCAGCATGACAGCCTTGGCCTTGTATACGTAGATCGTGTTGTCGCGCACGGAGAAGCCGACCGCGCCAGCGATGCGCGACGGGTCGTTCTTGTCGTTCACCAGCTTGACGATGAAGACGCGCTCCTGGATGCGATCCAGGCCGAGCGCCTTCTTGGCGGCTTCGGCAACGATCCACTTGTAGGATTCGCCGTTGATCATGATCTGCCACTTGCCCGAACGCACCGGCTTGCCGCCGTCCTTGAGGGCAGGCAGGCCTTCGCGCTGTGCCTCGGCGCCATCGTGACGCACGCCTTCGGCGTCGGTCTTCCAGATCGGCAGGCCCCACTCCTCGAAGAGGTGCACCGAGTCATCGACGTTGCGGCCCAGATCGTAGGCCAGGTCGTCGCGCGTGATGCCCATCAGGTCGTTGGAGACCATGCGGGCGTAGTCGGCCGGATCCTGCTCGGGGCCGATGTAGGTGTTGATGGCGGACAGGCCCTGCGCCACGGCGCCGGAGCGGTCCATGGCGGCCTTGTCGACCAGCTTGATTTTCAGTTCGGTGCCGGTCTCGGCCTTGACGGCCTCGGCCCAGCGCATCATTTCGTACGCGGTGCCGCAGCAGGCCATGCCGCCGCCGATCAGAAGGATGTCCAGGTCTTCCTGGACGATCTCGGGTTTGTCAAAAGTTCCAGCCATTTTCTA
>CAMTUN010000043.1:0-17758 GCA_947084915.1 uncultured beta proteobacterium
CCGCCGCAGAAATCCCCCCTGGCCCCCCTTTGCAAAGGGGGGAATCGGCCGCGTCGAGTGTTTCTCCCCCCTTTGTCCCACAGGGATTTCCTCCGGTCACAAAAGGGGGGCCGGGGGATGGGGGGCCGTCTCCCCCCTTTGTAAAAGGGGGGGCGGGGGGGATTTCCCCCGCCGCCGACCTCGAAACCGACATGCTCGTCCTCGGCGCCGGCCCCGGCGGCTACTCCGCCGCCTTCCGCGCCGCCGACCTCGGCCTGAAGACCGTGCTGGTGGAGCGCTACGCTTCCCTCGGCGGCGTCTGCCTCAACGTCGGCTGCATTCCCTCCAAGGCCCTGCTGCACGTCGCCGCCGTCATGGACGAAGCGGCCCACATGGCCGACTGCGGCGTGTCCTTCGCCGCGCCGCATGTCGACGTCGACAAGCTGCGCGCCCACAAGGAGAAGGTCGTGTCGAAGCTCACCGGCGGCCTCGCCGGCATGGCCAAGGCACGCAAGGTGGACATCGTGCGCGGCTACGGCCACTTCCTCGATGCGAACCACCTCGAAGTCGAGCTCACCCAGGGCGAGGGTCAGGAGAAGGCCGGCGGCAAGAAGGTCATCCGCTTCCAGAAATGCATCATCGCCGCGGGCAGCAGCGCCGTGCGCCTGCCCTTCATCCCGGACGATCCGCGCATCGTGGATTCCACCGGCGCGCTGGAACTGCGCTTCGTGCCGAAGCGCATGCTGGTCATCGGCGGCGGCATCATCGGCCTGGAGATGGCGACGGTGTACTCCACGCTCGGCGCCAAGGTCGACGTCGTGGAAATGCTCGACGGTCTCATGCAGGGCCCCGACCGCGACCTCGTCAAGGTGTGGGAGAAGAAGAATGCCGGGCGCTTCGACAAGGTGATGCTGAAGACGAAGACGGTGCGCGTCGAGGCGATGGCTTCCGGCATCCAGGTCTGGTTCGAAGGCGCAGATGGAAAAACGCAGTCGCCGGCCGAGCCGCAACTCTACGACATGGTGCTGCAGTCAGCCGGGCGCAGCCCGAACGGCAAGAAGATCGGCGCGGACAAGGCCGGCGTGGCGGTGGACGAACGCGGCTTCATCGCCGTCGACCGGCAGATGCGCACCAACGTGCCGCACATCTACGCCATCGGCGACCTCGTCGGCCAGCCCATGCTGGCGCACAAGGCGGTGCACGAAGCCCACGTCGCGGCGGAAGCCGCCGCCGGCGAGCATTTAGGCAAGACTGAGCTTGCCCGGGCCTTCTTCGACGCCCGCGTGATTCCCGGCGTCGCCTACACCGACCCGGAAGTCGCCTGGGTCGGCCTCACCGAAGCCGAGGCGAAGCAGCAGGGTACGAGAATCGGCATTGGCAGGTTCCCCTGGGCCGCCTCCGGCCGCGCCATCGCCAACGGCCGCGACGAGGGTTTCACCAAGCTGATCTTCGACGAAGAGACTCACAGGATTGTCGGCGGCGGCATCGTCGGCACCCACGCCGGCGACATGATCGGCGAGATCGCCCTGGCCATCGAGATGGGTGCGGACGCCGTGGACATCGGCAAGACCATCCACCCGCACCCGACGCTGGGCGAATCCATCGGCATGGCGGCGGAAGTCTACGAAGGCGCCTGCACCGACCTGCCGCCGGCGCGCAAGAAATAGCGCTTATCCGCCGACAAATTGCCTTGCATCCGCACGCAGCGAATTGAGGCTATGATTCTTCCGGTTTTCCCACCGGAAGAATCACCATGACCCAGGACGAACTCAAGCAGGCGGTGGCGCGCGCCGCCATCGACTATGTGGTGCCGGGCGCCATCATCGGCGTCGGCACCGGCTCCACGGCCAACTGCTTCATCGACGAGTTGGGCAAAATCAAGGACCGCATCCCCGCCGCCGTCGCCAGCTCCGAAGCCACGGCCAAGCGCCTCGCCGGCCACGGTATCAAGGTGCTCGACCTCAACGACGTCAGTGATCTCTCGGTTTATGTCGATGGCGCCGACGAAATCACATTGGACATGGCGATGCTCAAGGGCGGCGGCGGCGCGCTGACGCGCGAGAAGATCGTCGCCGCCGTGGCGAAACGGTTCATCTGCATCGCCGATGCTTCCAAGCTGGTGCAGACGATGGGCAAGTTCCCCCTGCCGGTGGAAGTCATCCCGATGGCCCGCGCCTACGTCGCGCGCGAACTGGCCAAGCTCGGTGGCGAGCCGGTGCTGCGCGCCGGCTTCACCACCGACAACGGCAATATCATCCTCGACGTGAAGGGTCTTTCCATCACCGACCCGGCCGCGCTGGAAGCGCAGATCAACAGTATCGTCGGCGTCGTCACCAACGGCCTCTTCGCCCTGCGCGGCGCGGACGTGGCCCTGCTCGCCGGGGCAGACGGCGTGAAGACGCTGAAGCGGTAAACAATAAAGCCGCGATGCGCGGCTTTATTACAGGTAGCAATCGACGCCGATACCTTTAGTTCTCAGCCGGCGGCAGACGATAGGTCATCAGACGATAGACCTTGTAGCGCTCGAATACCTCGTGACTGCGATGGCCGGAGAAATATTTGTAACTCAGCTTGGCGAGTTTTTTCCTGAACAGCCACGCCACCAGCCTGATGGACCAGGGGTAGTTATCCCGCAGATAGCGCAGCACAGAATCGTTGGCAGGCTTGAGTTTGTTGAGCAGGATGTCGTTGATAAGATCCAGGTTGGGGCTGACGCGCCGCGTGATGTCCTCGTCCTTGGTCGGTACGAACGAGGTAGCCGCCATCGACTGGTAAAACTCGCGCATATCGTGGCCGCCGCCGAGGCTGCGGTCGCCCGGACCCCTATCGCCATGAGCCTCGGTCTTGAAGAAATCGCATATCAGCAGCATCCCGCCCGGTCTCAGAATCTGCCGCAGCAAAGGCAGCGAGGCCGAAAGCGGGATGTATTGGAAGCTCTCGCTGAACAGCGCCACGTCGTAGCGCTGCCGGCATTCCTCCAGGGGAATGTCCTCGAACTTGCATTCGAAGACCCTGGGTTGATACCCCGTGTCGCCAACCAGACGCGCCCGAACGGCCTTGGCCAGGTCTTTGGCCGGAATGACGCCGTCCACCTGATAGCCCCTGTCCAGCATCTGGCGCAGCAGATGCCCGGCGCCACAACCGATGTCGAGTACGCGCACGTTCCCATGAGCCGGATCGGGCAACTGGGCCAGCAACATATCGCTGTAGCGCTGCTGGGCGGCGGCCAGATTGGCGAGATTCAGGGGAAGATCGGCATCCCATAGCCCATAGTGCAGGTCCTCGATGCCCAGGAGTTGGCGCCCGAGCACCAGCCCGAGTTCCCGGGTGCCCATCTTGTCAGTGTCGGTCAAGTTCAGGTCGCCTTGGCTGGTTTGAAGCTGCTTGGGAATATTTCTGATGGTCGATGAACAAAGGTACTGGCGTCGATTTTTTCTGGCAAGTTAGAAGGCTCAGCATCGCACAAATAGCCATCCCGCTCCCCATTCAAGACCCGACCCCGCCGACCATCCCGTCCCCTCTCCTTACGCTTCACACCAACAGCCGTTGCGGGGAAAAGTCAGCCTCTACAATACGGCGAGGGTTCCGTATCCTGCCTATCGCATGGCCGCCAGGACTGCACAGCAAGACAAAGCCGCGCAGTGTGCGGCTTTTTTCGCTGAGCCGGTTGTTTACGGCTTGGGCGGCACGAAACCCTGCACCTGATCCGCGCCGTCGCCGAAGAAGTGCTTCTCCATCTGCTCGGACAGGTATTTACGCGCCTTGGCGTCGGCCAGGCTCAGACGATTCTCGTTGATCAGCATGGTCTGGAACTTGATCCAACCCTGCCAGGCTTCCTTCGAGACGTTCTCGAAAATGCGCTTGCCCAGCTCGCCCGGGAGCGGCGGCAAGTCCATGCCCTCCGCTTCGCGGCCCAGCTTGACGCATTTCACCATGCGGCCCATCTCGATTCCTTTCGTAACTTGCTACGCCCTGCAACAGGCGTCGATGGCGCATTTTACCCCGATTCAATGCAGCTTCGCGCTGCCGTAGATGGCCCAGCGGTTCTTGCCGCTGAGCTTGGCCTGGTACATGGCCGAATCGGCGCGGGCGATGATCTCCTCGCTGCTGGCGGCATGCTTGGGATAGAGCGCGATGCCAAGGCTGGCGGTCAGCTGGACTTCCTTTCCAGCGAAGTTGAAGCGCATGTCGGCTATCTTGCCGCCGACGCGGCGCGCCAACCCGATCATTTCCTCCTCGTCGGCATCGGGCGCCAGAATGGCGAACTCGTCGCCGCCGACGCGGAAGAATATCTCGTTGCGCCGCACGGTGGCGCCGACCTCCTCGGCCAGCTTCATCAGCACCTCGTCCCCCGCCTGGTGGCCGTACTCGTCGTTGATCGGCTTGAAGCCGTCGAGGTCGATGGCGAGCAGGCCGGCATGGGCCTTGCGCCGCGAGGCGTCGGCGATGATGCGGTCGATCTCCTCGTGGAAGCGGCGCCGGTTGTACAGGCTGGTCAGCGGGTCGCGCTCGGCGAGCTGGATGAGCTGGGCCTCGAGTTGTTTTTGCCGGGTGACATCCTCGTAGATCCACACGCGGCCGATGAACTGGCCCGGCTTTTCCCCTGGCACGAGCGCGGAAATTTCCGTGATGATGCGGCCGTCTTCCAGAAGAATTTCAAAGGCGCTGCTGACATCCCCTCCGGCCAGCGCCTCTTCGATATGCTTGCGGTAGGCTGCATCGTCCTTGCGCAGGTGCGCCGTGCGATCGATCATCCCGCTGTCGCGCAGGCCGGTCAGGTTCTCTTCCTGCGGCAGTTTCCAGATGTCGCGGCAGGCGTTGTTGATGTAGATGAGGCGGTGGCTGCCATCAACGAAGAGCACGCCGACCTTCATCACGTTGAGCAGCGCTTCCAGGCGCGAGCGCTCCTCGTTGCTGTGGGTGAGGTAGTACTCCTTGAGGGCCTGTGCCCGCCGCAGCTCGACCACCGTATCGAGCAGCTTCAACTCGGCCGCCTTGCGGTTCTGGATTTCGTCACAGGAAACGCGCAGGCCGAGATACTCCCCGGTCGGACTGTTGATCGGCTGCCAGTTGATCACCGTCCAGATGACCCGGCCGTCCTTGTGCTTCAGGCGCACCTCGAAATT
The DNA here is from genome assembly GCA_947084915.1 of uncultured beta proteobacterium. Classification (GTDB taxonomy): domain Bacteria; phylum Pseudomonadota; class Gammaproteobacteria; order Burkholderiales; family Rhodocyclaceae; genus Desulfobacillus. The sequence goes on from CAMTUN010000043.1 coordinate 5,106, forward strand.
GTCGCCGGTGCTGCCGCGCAGCGCCTTGAGGGCCACTTCCAGCGTGGGTTTGCGATCCTTGTCGAACACCAGCATGTCGACCAGATTGCTCGAAAGCAGGCATTCGAGCGGCGTGTAGCCGGTGATGCGCTCGACCGATCGGTTGATCCAGATCAGGCGGCCCTTGGGATTGAACCAGGCCTCGACGCCGTAGGTGTAATCGGCGATGGCATGGAAGCGCGCCTCGCTTTTCTTCAGGGCCTCGACGCGTTCGTCGAGCGCCTGCGACATGCGGTTGAAGGCCCGCGTCAGCGCGCCAATCTCATCGTTGCTGGCCACCGGCAGGCGCACGGTATGCTCGCCGCTCTCCAGGGCGCCGACGCCGCGTTGCAGGACGCGCAGGTTGCGCGTCAGCCAGTAGCCGATCAGGGCCAGCAGGATCACCGTGAGCAGAAACGCCACCCAGCCGATGGCCACGCTCTGCCACAGCAACCGGTAACTGGCCTGGCGCAGGAACTGCGTATCGATGCCGAAGTGCACGCTGCCGACTTCCTTGTCGCCGATGCGCAACGACGTCATGCTGTCGAAGCGCATGGCTTCGCGCGGCAGTTCGGAGAAATCCTTAAGCGGGGATGGCAGGGGCCGGGCCGGGTCCCAACCCTCGGCGGCAACGATGCGCTGTGCGGCATCCTTCAGGACGACATAGCTGACGCCCTTCTGCTGCCCCAGTTGCGAGACCAGACGCGTCAGCTTGACGTGATCGCGCTCGACCAGCAAGGCTGACAGGGAAGCGTTGTGCAGTACCTGCAATTCCGCCAGGTGGCGGTTTTCCAGCGCCACCAGCGCATCGTCGAGCAGGCGCACGCTGTTCGCCACCTGCACCCACAGCATGAGCACCAGGACGAGGCAGGCTGCCGCGATGAGGCGGAAGCGCAGCGAATAGGTGAGGCCTTTGAAGAAGCCGAGCATAAGACCCTACAAGGTCTTGCCGAAGACCTTGGAGCGACGGCGCCAGTTGTAGAGTTCCCGCTTTTGGCCCGGAAGGAGGTCGACGCCGACCTCCTTGAAGCCGCGTTCGAGGAACCAGTGGGAGGTGCGCGTCGTCAGGACGAACAAGCGCTTGAACCCGACCTTGCGGGCCCGGCTCTCCATGTATTGCAATAGCTGTTCGCCGTAGCCGACGCGGCGGTGCTCGGAATCGATGGCCAGGCAGGCGAGTTCCGCCGCGCGGTCCTTGCTGAACGGATACAGCGCGGCGCAACCTAGAATCACGCCGTCGTGCTCGAGCACGGAAAAACGGCCGATCTCCATCTCCAGCAGTTCGCGTCCGCGCCGCACCAGCGTGCCGTCCGTCTCCAGCGGCGCGATGAGGCCGACGATGGAGGCGACGTCGTCGATCGTCGCCTCGCGCAGGCGCGCCAGTGGGTCGCGCGTGACGACCGTGCCGACCCCTTCGTGGGTGAACAATTCGAGGAGGAGACCGCCATCGATGTCCCGGTCGATCAGATGGGCGCGATTGACGCCGGCCCGGCAGGCGCGCATGCAGCCGGGCAGGTAAAGGCCGAGATCCTCGGTCAGGCGCTTCGGTTTCTTCAGCAATTTTTCTGCCTCGTCGGCGGTGATCGCATCCACCAGATTGCCGCGGCTGTCGGCCACGCCCGGCGCATCGCACAGAAAGATCAGTTTCTCGGCCTGCAGGGCCACCGCTACCGCCTCGGCCACCTCTTCCATGCTGAGATTGAAAATCTCGCCGGCCGGCGAAACGCCGATGGGGCTGATCAGCACCACGTTCTGCTGGTCGAGGTCGGCGCTGATCTCGTCGGCGATGATCTTGCGCACCGCGCCCGTGTACTGGAAATCGACGCCGTCGACCACGCCGACCGGCTTGGCGGTGATGAAATTGCCGCCCGTCACGCGCATGTAGGCGCCGGCCATCGGCGTATTCGGCAGCCCCTGCGAGAGCAGCGCCTCGATCTCCAGGCGGGTGACGCCCATCGCCGACTTGACGCATTCCAGCGCTTTCGCGTCGGTCACGCGCAATCCCTTGTGGTAGCGCGGCTTGAGGCCGTGCTGCTTGAGGGTCGCCTCGATTTGCGGCCTCGCGCCATGCACCAGCACCAGGCGGATGCCGAGCGCCGCGAGCAGGTTGCAATCCTGCGCCAGGGCCTGCGCCAGGGCGCCCTGCGCCACCTCGCCGTCGAAGCCGATGACGAAGGTGCGACCGCGAAAGGCGTGTATATAGGGCGCCGCCTGGCGGAACCAGGATACATATTGCCGTGTCGATTCAGGTGCAGTCATGTCAGCATGCCGAGAAGTTCTGTTCAACAGCTCACCCAACCCAATGTTTCGCTTGAATTTTAGCCCATGGAAACATCATGCGGGTGGAATTAATTCACACCCCCATACCGCTGTGCGCCCTGTATCCGCCGTTTGTCGGCGACCTGATCCTGCCGGGCCCTCACAGCAAGGCTTTCTCCAAACGGTCGCACAGGGTCTTCAGCACCTTGATTCTGGCGTGGTATTTGTCGTTCGCCTCGACCAGCGTCCACGGCGCGTTTTCGGTGCTGCTGCGGTCGACCATGTCACAGACGGCATGTTCGTACTCACCCCACTTCTTGCGGTTGCGCCAGTCCTCGTCGGTGATCTTGAAGCGCTTGAAGCGCGTCTTCTCGCGCTCCTTGAAACGCTTCAGCTGCTCCTCCGCCGTGATGGTCAGCCAGAACTTGGCGACAATCGCGCCGCTGCGCACCAGCTGATCCTCGAAGTCGTTGATCTCTGCGTAGGCGCGCATCCAGTCGACCTCCTGGCAAAACCCCTCGACGCGCTCGACCAGCACGCGGCCGTACCAGGAGCGGTCGAAGATGGTGATGCGCCCGACACGCGGCACCTGCCGCCAGAAGCGCCACAGGTAGGGCTGTGCGCGCTCCTCCTCGGTCGGCGCGGCAGTAGGGATGGTCTGATACTGGCGCGCATCCAGCGCGCCGGTGATGCGGCGGATGCTGCCGCCCTTGCCGGCGGCATCCGAGCCCTCGAACACCACAATGAGGGAACGCGCCTTGAACTTCGGGTTGCGCGTGAGCAGGTTCAAGCGTCCCTGGTATTTCTCGAGATCCTTCTCGAAGCGTTTTTTGGAAAGCGCCAGGCTCATGTCCAGGGAGTTGATGAGGTCGCGCGAATCGATCGCCCGAGGCAGGGGGGCCGCCGCACTGCGCGCCTTCCAGCCCCGTGTCTGCTCGATTTTCTGGCGCTTGCGCAATGCATCCAGCAGGATCCCGGCAACGGTGAGCGAGCGGTAGTTCTCGTCGGCGCCCTCGACGACGATCCACGGCGCATAGCCCGTGCTGGTATGGCGCAGCACACGCTCGGAGACCGTGCGGAACTTGTCGTACATGTCGAAATGCTCCCAGTCCGTGCGGGTCACGCGCCAGCGGGTCTTCTTGTTCTTCTCCAGCGCCTTGAGGCGCTTCTTCTGCGCCGGCTTGGAAAGATGCATCCATATCTTGATGATGAGGGCGCCCTCGTTGGCCAGCATCTTCTCGAAGCGGTTGATCTCATCGATCGACTGGTCGAGATCGGCCGCCTTGGTCTGCTTGCGCGCGCGATTGACGATCGGTTCCGTATACCAGTTGCCGAAGAGGATGCCGATCTTGCCCTTGGGCGGCAGGGCCCGCCAGAAACGCCACATGAAGGGCCGCTCGCGCTCCTCGTCGGTCGGTGGCGGGAAGGCATGCGTCTGGATGTGGCGCGGGTCCATCCAGGCATTCAGCAGATTCACCGTCTCGCCCTTGCCGGCGCCGTTGACGCCATTGACGAGAATGATGACCGCGTACTTCTTCAGCTCCCCCATGTCGTACTGCGCATCGAGCAGGTCCGCGCGCAGCCGCGGCGCCTGCTTGTCGTAGGTGGCCTTGTCGATTTTGTGCCCGAGTTCCGCTGATTCGAACATGCTGAGTCCCCTCCCTCAAAGATCGCCGTGCAATGCGCCGAGTGCCACCAGCACGGCCGGCCCCGCCGTTTCCGTGCGCAAGATACGCGGACCAAGTGACAGGCTGGCGAAACCCGCACCCTTTGCCGCGGCTGTCTCCTCCTCGTTCAATCCGCCCTCAGGGCCGACGAGCAGGACGAATCGGTTTTCTCCCGCCAGATCGCGCGGCCGTCGTGCCGCGCCAGGCGAAAGGAGGAGGCGGCACAGGCCATTATCTTGCGCCATGCTGCCGAGCCATTGCCGCAGATCAAGAATCGGCGCGACTTCCGGCAGCCGGTTGCGCCCGCATTGTTCGCAGGCGGCAATGGCCACGTGTCGCCAGTGTTCGACGCGGCGTGCGGCGCGCTCGCCCGAGAGTTTCACCACGCTGCGCGCGGCGCTCAGGGGCTGGATGCGCGCTGCGCCCAGTTCGACGGCCTTCTGCACGACCCAGTCCATCCTGTCGCCCGAAGGCAGCACTTGCGCCAGAATCAGTTCGAGCGGCGATTCGCGCTCGATGTCCCGCCATTCTGCGAGCTGCACGCGCACGCCGCGCCCGATCTCTACGATGCGGCCGGGGTACTCGCCACCCTCGCCGTTGAACAGCGTCATGTCATCCCCGACGCCCAGACGCAGCACACGCAGCGCATGGTGCGCCGTGGCGGACGGCAGTTCGGCCGTGCTGCGGGGCACAAGCGGCTGCGGACAAAAGAAGCGGGGAACCATCGTGATATTATTCCGCAGCCCTTGGTATTTTCCTACCTCTCAATTCATGGTCAGCCTCACCACCCCCATCTGCGACTTCGGCTGGAAGGCGCCCGGGTTCGACCTGCCGGGCACCGACGGCGCGCACCACACGCTCGCCGGCGCACGCGGCCCCAATGGCCTGCTGGTGATGTTCCTCTGCAATCACTGTCCCTATGTCAAGGCGGTGCTCGACCGCATCGTACGCGACTGCCGCGAACTGAAAGCGCACGGCATCGGCTCCATCGCCGTCATGTCCAACGATCCGTCCGACTATCCTGAGGACTCCTGGGACAACATGGTGGACCTCGCCCGCCGCATGGACTTCCCCTTCCCCTATGTCCTCGACGAGACGCAGGCAGTGGCCAAGGCCTATGGCGCGGTATGCACGCCGGACTTCTTCGGCTTCAACGCGAACCTCGAGCTGCAGTACCGCGGCCGCCTGGACGCCTCGCGCAAAGAGTCAGCCGCCGCAGCACGGCGGGATCTGTTCGAGGCCATGCTGCAGGTCTCCCAAACCGGCGAGGGGCCGCGCGAGCAGATCCCCGGCATGGGTTGTTCGATCAAGTGGAAAGAGGGCGCGTGAGTACCCATTATTACGAGCTGTGCGCCGCCGTCACCCAGGTGGTGCGCGAGGTGGCGGCGCAGGTGGTGATGCCGCGCTACCTGAATGTGGTGCGCGAGCACAAGGCCGACGGCACCATCTTCACCGAAGTGGATATCGCCGCTCAGCGCGAACTGACCACCCGCCTGCAGATGCTGCGCCCGCGTCCGGTGCTGGGCGAGGAGGAGATGAGCGAAGCGGAACAGCGCCAGTTCTGGAATGAAGGCGCCGAAGGGCTGTGGGTGGTCGATCCCATCGACGGCACCACCAATTTCGTCGCCGGCCTGCCCTTCTTCGCCATTTCCGTCGCCTATTTCGTCGAAGGCCGCGCCGTCGTCGGCGTGGTCTACGACCCGGCCACGCGGGAGATGTTTTCCGCCTCCCGCGACGGCGGCGCCACCATGAACGGACTGCGCTTGCCGCTCAGGCCGCGCGCAGCGAGCCTCTCCGAATGCGTCGCCGGCGTCGACTTCAAGCGCATCCCGAAAAAACTCGGCGATGATCTCGCGACGCGGCCGCCCTACTACTCCCAGCGCAACTTCGGTTGCAGCACCCTGGAATGGTGCTACGTCGCCGCCGGCCGCCTCGACCTGCTGCTGCACGGCGGGCAGAAGCTGTGGGACTACGCCGCCGGCCGCCTCATCCTGGAAGAGGCCGGCGGGCGCCTGTGCTCGCTGAAACACGACGACTTCGATGCCGCCGATCTGTGGAAGCGCTCGGTGATCGCCGCCAGCGATCCCGAGCTGTTCATCGCCTGGCGCGACTGGATCCGCTCGCGCCGCTAGCAACGGCCTTTGTCTTCGGCGCCGGCTTTTTTTCCTGTGGCTTTGTTTCTGCGGCGCTGATCCTCGATGGTGCCGGCTCGTCCATCCCGCCGCTTTCCTCCAGCAAGTATTGATGAAATGCCTGGGCCACCGGCAGCAGGCGTTTCTCCGCGCGGTGCACCACATACCAGTGACGCTTCAGCGGCGTGCCCTTCACGTCCAGCCGGGCGATGTTCCCGGTGGCGAGCTCGAGCACGAGAGTGCGCTCGGAAATGAAGGAAATGCCCATGCCGGCCATGACGGCCTGCTTGATGGTTTCGTTGCTGGTCATCTCCACCGTGCGCTGCGGCACCACGCCATTGTCCGCCAGGAAACGCTCCATCGCGGCGCGCGTGCCCGAGCCGGGTTCGCGCAGCAGGAAGCTCTCCTCGGCGAGTTGCTTCGGCTCGATGTTTTTCGCCTTGGCAAGGGGATGGTCCGGCGCCGCCACGAAGACCAGCGGATTCTCGGCGAAGGGCTCGGACACCGTCTCCAGTTCCTGCGGAGGCCGCCCCATGATGGCAAGGTCGATCTCATTGTCGGCCAGTTGCCGCACGATGTCCCCGCGATTGTGCACGCCCAGGCGCAATTCGACTTCCGGGTGCGCCTGGCGGAAGGACGTCAGCAGGCGCGGCGCGAAATACTTGGCGGTGGACACCACGCCGATGTTGAGCAAGCCGCCGCGCAACCCCTTCATCGCCGCCAGCGCTTCCTCCGCCTCGCGCAGCTGCTGGGCGATGACGCGGGCGTGGCGCGCCACTTCGACGCCGGCTTCGGTGAGAAAAATCTTCTTGCCGACCTGCTCGGTCAGCGGCAGCCCCGCCTGTTCCTCCAGGCTTCTCACCTGCATGGAGACGGCCGGCTGGGTCAGGTGCAGCTCCTCGGCGGCGCGCGAGAACGACAGGTGGCGCGCCACCGTCTCGAAGACCTTCAGTTGGCGCAAGGTGACATGCTTCATGATTCGGCTCCTGTTTATTGAATCCGGGCGCCTGCGGTTGGATTTTTCGGAATCTTATCATCGGGATAAGAAAACGTGATCATTTCTTATGGATGCGATTCGCACGCCTTGCGCCATTGCATCTAGGGCGGCAGCCCGGCCTGCGCATAAACAATAAGCTAAGACTTATTCTGGAGATTAGAATAAGTGAATGTTATTTATGGTTGGTTTTCCGCATCATGCTTCCACCTCGGCAGCACCGAATCGGTTTTCGAGGACATCAAATCCAATTTACAGGAGGCAACAATGGCCGCACAGAAATACGACGCCGGCGTCAAAGAGTACCGCACCATGTATTGGCAGCCGGATTATCAGGTGAAGGATTCCGACATCCTCGCCTGCTTCAAGGTGATTCCCCAGGCGGGCGTTTCCCGCGAGGAGGCCGCCGCTGCGGTAGCCGCCGAATCCTCGACCGCCACCTGGACCACGGTATGGACCGATCTGCTGACCGACCTCGAGTACTACAAGGGTCGCGCCTATTCCATCGAGGACGTGCCGGGCAACGACGAGGCCTTCTATGCTTTCATCGCCTACCCGATGGACCTGTTCGAAGAGGGCTCGGTGGTCAACGTGATGACTTCGCTGGCCGGCAACGTGTTCGGCTTCAAGGCCGTGCGTTCGCTGCGTCTGGAAGACGTGCGCTTCCCGCTGTGGTTCGTCACCACCTGCCCCGGCCCTCCCCACGGCATCCAGGTCGAACGCGACAAGATGGACAAGTATGGCCGGCCGATGCTCGGCTGCACCATCAAGCCCAAGCTGGGCCTGTCCGCCAAGAACTACGGCCGCGCCGTCTATGAGTGCCTGCGTGGCGGCCTCGACTTCACCAAGGACGACGAGAACGTCAACTCCCAGCCCTTCATGCGCTGGCGCGACCGCTTCACGTTCTGCCAGGAAGCCATCGAGAAGGCCGAAGCCGAGACCGGCGAGCGCAAGGGTCACTACCTGAACGTCACCGCCGGTACCTTCGAGGAGATGATGGAGCGCGCCGAATACGCCAAGGAAATCGGCTCGCCGATCGTCATGTCCGACTTCCTGACGGTCGGCTGGTCGGCGCATCAGAGCCTGTCGAAGTGGTGCCGCAAGAACGGCATGCTGCTGCATGTGCACCGCGCCCTGCACGGCGTCATCGACCGCAACCCGAACCATGGCATCAACTTCCGCGTGCTGACCAAGTTGCTGCGCCTGATGGGCGGCGACCACCTGCACTCCGGCACCGTCGTCGGCAAGCTCGAAGGCGACCGCGAAGCCACCATCGGCTGGGTCAACCTCATGCGCGACCGGTTCATCAAGGCCGACCGCTCGCGCGGCATCTTCTTCGACCAGGACTGGGGACCGATGCCCGGCGTGATTCCGGTCGCCTCCGGCGGCATCCATGTCTGGCACATGCCGGCGCTGCTCAACATCTTCGGCAATGATTCGGTGCTGCAGTTCGGTGGCGGCACGCTGGGCCACCCCTGGGGCAACGCCGCCGGCGCCTGCGCCAACCGCGTCGCGCTGGAAGCCTGCGTGCAGGCACGCAACGAAGGCCGTGAGTTGGAGAAGGAAGGCAAGGACATTCTCATCAATGCCGCCAAGTCCAGCCCGGAACTCAAGATGGCGATGGAAACCTGGAAAGAAATCAAGTTCGAGTTCGACGTGGTGGACAAGCTCGACGTCGCCCACCGCTAAACCGAACTCACACTACATCGAAAGGATACAAGCATGAGCAACGTACAAGACTACAAGTCGCGTCTATCCGACCCGACCAGCCGCATGATTGGCACTTTCTCCTACCTGCCGGCGATGACCGCCGAGCAGATCCGCAAGCAGATCGCGTGGATCGTCAAGAACGGCTGGAACCCGGCCATCGAGCATACCGAGCCGCAGCACGCCATGTCGAACTACTGGTACATGTGGAAGCTGCCGATGTTCGGCGAAACCGATATCGACCGCATCCTCGCCGAACTGGAAGCCTGTCACAAGGCCAACCCGAACAACCATGTGCGCCTGCTTGGCTATGACAATTTCAAGCAGAGCCAGGGCGCCAACATGGTGGTCTATCGCGGCAAGGCCGTCTGATCCATTAGCGTGATGCCCGTCGCCGTTGTTGTTCGCCCGAATGCGGCGACGGGGTTTTGTTTCGGAATAATTTCGGAGTGAATTGCCATGACTGATTCAATCGACCAGTACCGCGTCAAGGAAGAACCGTATTACCGTTCCGTCGCCGACGAAGTGGCGCTGTTCGAGGCTTCCTACGCCGCAAAAATGCCCTTGATGCTGAAAGGCCCCACCGGCTGCGGCAAGACCCGCTTCGTTGAGCACATGGCCTGGAAGCTCGGTCGCCCGCTGATCACCGTCGCCTGCAACGAAGACATGACCGCCTCCGACCTGGTCGGCCGTTTTCTGCTCGATGCCTCCGGCACCCGCTGGCAGGACGGCCCGCTGGCCGTCGCCGCGCGTCACGGCGCCATCTGCTATCTCGACGAAGTGGTCGAGGCGCGCCAGGACACCACCGTCGTCATCCACCCGCTGACCGACAATCGCCGCGTGTTGCCGCTTGAAAAGAAAGGCGAGTTGTTGCGCGCCCACCCCGATTTTCATCTGGTGATTTCGTACAACCCGGGCTACCAGAGCCTGATGAAGGACTTGAAGCAATCCACCAAGCAGCGCTTCGGCGCCCTCGATTTCGGCTACCCCGAGCATGGCACGGAGGTGGAGATCGTCGCTCACGAGGCGAAAATCGACGCCGCCATTGCCGACAAGCTGGTGTCCATTGCCGAACGCGCCCGCAACCTCAAGGGCCACGGTCTGGACGAAGGCATCTCGACCCGCATGCTGATCCATGCCGGCAGCCTGATTACCCGCGGCGTGGCACCGGTGGCCGCCTGCCGCGTCGCCCTGGTGCGGCCGATCACCGACGATCCCGACATGCGCGACGCGCTCGACGCCGCCGTTTCCACCTTCTTCTGATCGAAAGGGGAACGCCATGAGCGTGAACCTCGCCGATTACGCCGAACTGACCGAAGACCTGCCGGAAAACCACCGGCAGACGTTGATCGCGGCATGGGTCGAAGCCGTGCGCGTGCTTTCCCCGCGCGGCCTCGATAACTGGCTGAAGGGCGCCATCGCACTCCAGCAAATGGGGCGTGGCGGCGACATCGTCGCCAACTGGATCGAGGAAGTGCCGGCGGTGGCGCGCGAGGTCGGCGAGGATGTGATTCCCGACTTCGCCCAGCAATGCCTGATGTTCGCCTCGCGCACCTCGGGCGCCGTGATCGAGCTAATCATCGCCACCGCGCCGCTCGCCGCGCGCCGCCTCGGCGACCCGGGACTGTTTCGTGCCTATCTGCAACTGCTCAACGTCCTGCTTGGTCAGGCCGCGCGCGGCCTGCGGCCGATGCTGGAAAACCTCGACCCGCTACTGTCGGTGTTGACGCTGGGTGGCCTGCGCCGCTGGGCGCTGTGGGGCGCGCAGGCGCACCGCACCAACTTCGACGAGCAGGTGCGCTACTTTGGCCTCCAGTCCGAAGAGGCGAAGGCCATGCTGCAGAAGGAGCGCAAGGGCACGCTATTCGTCGATGTCCATCGGCGCATCGGCATGTATCTGCGTGCGCTGTGGGGCCGCGACTTCTTCATGCGCCCGACCGCTGGCGACTTCGATTCACGCGAGGGTTTCAAGCCCTTCATCGCCGACTATTTTCTCCATCTGCCCGATGCCTATGACGACTGGGAAGACGTCCCCGGCCTCGATCTCTACCGCGCCGCCGCCGCACACTGCGCCGCCCATGTGGTCGCCACCACCGCACCGATCGACGCCGACCGCCTGAACGCCCTGCAACAGGCCTGCGTCGGCCTGATCGAGGATGCTCGCGTCGAGTCGCTGGCGATTCGCCGTTTCCCGCGCCTCAGGGACTTCTGGGTGCGCTGCCATCGCACCGACGCGCGGCAAAACGCCAGCGTCGGCGACTACCTCAATCGTATCGCCCGCGCCCTGCTCGACCCCGCCTACGATGACCATCATCCGCTCATCGTCTGGGCGCGCGAGCGGTTTTCCGCCGCCCCTCTGGACAGCCATGCCGTGGCGCTCGACCTGGGCCTTCAACTCGCCGACGAGGTTAGCAAGCTCGACCTCGTGTTCAGCCCCTACCGCGATGTGCAGGCTGCGCCCTACCGCGACGACAACCGCTACCTCTGGGAGTTCGAGGAATACGACTACGAGCAGGCGATTGCCGCCGGCTACGAGCAGGAGCAACAGGTCAGAAAATATGTCAGCGTCTCCGAGATGGTGAACGAAGTCGAGGTCGAAAACGCCGGCGACGACGCCCAGGAAATCTGGGTCTGCGCCACCGAGCTGTTCGACGACGACGGCAACTCGTACAACCAGAAGGAAGGCAAGGAGCCGGTGGCCGAGCCGGCCCACTACGACGAGTTCGATTACCACATCCAGTTGCCGCGCCCGTCCTGGGCGACGGTTCTGGAAAAGCGACCGAAGTTCGGCGATCTGGCGCTGGTCGACACAATCATCGACGACCATCGCAAGGTCACGCAGCGCTTGAAGCACCTGCTCGACGCCCTGCAGCCGCAAGGTGTGCAGCGTGTTCGCAAGCTGGAGGAGGGCGACGAAATCGACATCAATGCCGCCATCCGCTCACTGGTCGACATCCGCCTGGGCCAACAGCCCGATCCGCGCGTGATGATGCGCTCCGTAAGAAAGACCCGCGACATCGCCGTGCTGGTGCTGCTCGATCTCTCCGAATCCACCAACGACAAGGTCGCCGGTCAGGACTACACGGTGCTCGAACTGACCCGCTCCGCTACCGTGCTGCTGTCGGAAGCGATCCACAAGGTCGGCGACACCTTTGCGCTGCATGGCTTCTATTCCGATGGCCGCCACAACGTCTTCTATCAGCGCTACAAGGATTTCGCGCAGCCCTGGGGCGATATCCCCAAGGCGCGGCTGGCGGGCATGGAAGGCCGTTTCTCGACCCGCATGGGCGCGGCGATTCGCCACGCCGGACATCACCTGTCGCAGGTGCGCGCGGCGAAGAAACTGCTGCTGGTCATTACCGACGGCGAACCGGCCGACATCGACGTGCGCGACCCGCAATACCTGCGCTTCGACGCCAAAAAAGCGGTCGAGGACGTCGGTCGACTGGGTGTCACGCCCTTCTGCCTGACGCTCGACCCGCGCGCCGACCAGTATGTGGCGCGCATCTTCGGCCAGCGCAACTATCTGATCCTCGATCACGTCGAACGCTTGCCCGAGCGCCTGCCGCAACTCTATGCCGGGCTGACCCGATGACGCTGGAAGCCGTTATTTTCGACGTCGATGGCACCCTCGCCGTGCTGTCCGATCTGGGCGACACAGACACCGCCGCTTTGCGCCGCTGGCACGCGCAGGCGACAGTGGCTGCCGCATAAGGAGAAATGGTATGGACGCCTCCCCCCCCCCCCCGCGCGCTGAACACGACTTATCCACCGCGCCGGTCACCTCTGGTCATAGAGGGACCGCCGGCGCCCGGCGCCGTGGATAAGTCTGCGGTAGTGGATGGGTAAGGGGGTGGACCCTCACGGGCCGACGGC
>CAMTUN010000044.1:0-46046 GCA_947084915.1 uncultured beta proteobacterium
ACACTTTTTGACACGCCAACGCCTTGCGCTTTGCTTCACCCATTGGGTGATTCCTTTCAATTCTCGAAATAGCCCGCAAACCCACAACCAGCAACGCTTTAGCCTACCAGAGTGAAGTCTCAGCTGCCGTTTACAGGTTGAAGCGCTTGCCGAGCGCACGGGCCTGGCGTGCATTGACCTGCCGCTTGCCGGACAGCAGTTCGGAGACGATGCCCTGGCTGCCGACTTCGGGCAGATCGCTTTGCCGGAGCCCATGCTGTTGCAACAAGAACGCCAGCAGGTCTTTCGGTTGGGAGGTTGGCAGTTCCTCGTGGGCCTGCTCGTAATCCGCAATAAACTCGCCGAGCGCCGCGGCCAGTTCCGCCAGCGGGTGGCTCTGTTGTGCGCCCCCGGCATCGAGCAGTTCTTCCAGCACAGCTACGGCGCGGCGGTAATCCTTCTTTGTGCGGATCGGTTTCAATGGGATCGACGCACACAGGGCGCGATAAAAAGCGGCATGGCGCACGCATTTGTGCGTCCGTAGGTGTATTGGTGAAGTTACGGCAGCCTGCTGGTGATGATCAGGCAATTGTAGAGAATGTTCGGCGAGAGTCAGAGGACGACGACGTCATCAAATAGTCCCCGGATGTGCGACTGACGAACCGAAGGATATTACGGCAGCTTGCCGGCGGTAATCAGGCGGTTGACCAGAATAGTTGTCGGCAGCCAAACGACCATGTCGTCGAATTCACCGCCGGGGGCCGTGGTGTCCGAAACGGGCAGGCGGCTGAAATAGCTGGTATAGATGGTCGAACCGTCTTCGTTCGCATCCTCATCGGCGTTGGTGGCTGAGCCGTCCGGCAGGGCTGCGCCGGTGTTGTTGGTGCCCCAGTTATTCTTGCCGTGCGAAAAGAAGATGGCGGGCACTTGACTGGCAAGAACGACAGGGGTTCCCACTGCGTCGCGCGTTTGTACCGTGCGGTCGGCCGTCGTGGTCAGGGTGATGGCGGCATTGGCATAGGCGGGGGTGACGCTGTAACGGATGAGTTTGCCCCAGCCATCGACCTTGCTCACGCCAAGCGTGGCCCAGGGAATGAATCCGGCACAGTCGGCATCGTTTGAGCAACTTGTTCTCTCGCTGCCGTCAGTGACAGAGGTCGCTGGCCGCGGCAGGCGGCCATTGGAAGCGGCAAAGCCGAGTAGCGCTTCCTGGACGGTTGCGAGCGTCTTTTCCGTTTCCTGCCGCGCGCGAATATCCATCTGCGCCGACAGCGGAAGCATCATGCCGGCGATGAGCAGCGCCACGATCACCAGCACCACCGCCATTTCGACGAGGGAGAAGCCGCGGGAGAAAGTCAGTCTGCGTGGGACGGCGGGGGAAGTGGTTAGCTTAGGGCGTCGGGAGACCATCTCAGTCAATCAACCGTCCAGCGAGTTCGGCGTACAGCGGAAACTTCGAGTCGGCGGATATCAATTTCCCATCAAACAACAAGGCAGTCGCGATGATTATTCTGTCTTGCGGATCGCTGTGGTGCTCGGGCAGGTCGACTGCGCGGCCGGCGATGTCCGGTGTTAGCCGCAGAAGTTCAATGCCGGAACCCTCAACCGCTTTCTGAAACCACTCAACTCTCGGGCAGGGCAGCGCGATTCGCCGGTGGCGTTCGAGCCAAGCCACCTCAAAGCAGCTGATTGCCGATACGCCGATACTCTCGCTTGTTTCGATTATCTCGCGCCAAGTCGGCTTGAGAAGGTGTTCGTCCTGGTTTACCCACCAAAGCCAGACGTGCGTATCCAGCACGATCATCCTGGCAGGTTCCAGTCGGCGGCGGGCGCACTGCTCATCACATCGCCCAGCATCTTGAGGCGTCCGGCGATGTCAGGGTGCGGACGACGGCGCTGCCCGGGCGCCAAGGGGATATCGCGTTCCTCCAGCACAAGAAAAATCGCTTCAACTTGCCTGTTGGGGGGAAGCTTGGGCACGCTCTTGATGTTGCCTGCAGTATCCGTTTCGAGAATTATTCGCTCAGCGTACATGGCGCCCTCCGAAGTTCGGGTAATTGGCGACCAGCATAAACTATCAATGGGCAAAAGTCAGTTTGCGTGATACGGCGGTTTTCATGGCAGCCATGTCGTGAAGAAGTCGTTGATGGCCACTTGCTGATCCGTGGTGCGTTGCGAGCCGGTGAAGCCGAGCTGGAGTTTCTGCAACGGGGGACGATAGCACAGGTTGTCCGTGCCGCAGGTTTGCCCGGAGGCGCACGGACAGACTCCACCGGCGACACCGTACATCGTGGCCGTGTCGCTCAGGGTCGATGCGTACCCAGGGTAAAGGAAGCTCATCGGCCGAGTCGTGTTCCTCAGGGCGGCGATCCGGTCGGTGAGGGAAGCGTCGCCCTCGATCCAAACCAAGGTCTGATACGTTCTGACGAATGGCTGCCAAAGCTGGGGGTCCGTGCCGACCGTGGCGATCGCAAGTGTTTGGCGCCAGTCCGAGCCAATCCGGGAACCTGCCGTAATCGAGACGACTGCCTGGGTCAGTTCGGCGCCGCTGTCGGCATCAGTGGCCCGCGTCATGGGATTGGTCGGGCCGTTCCAGATATAAACGCCGTTCTCGGCAGCGCTGGTTTGGCCAATCAGCAGCACCCTGTAGCCGATACCCATGGTTATTCCGTCGAGCGTTGCACCGGGGCTGGCCAGATTGACATTCTTTCCGGAGGCGACCCGCACGGCGGTGAGTTGGATGGCCGGCGCCTCCGTCATTTCTACGCGGACGTGGAATATCCGGCTGTCGAAATCGTTGTCCGGGTAGCCGCGCATGTTTACGAACTTGATGCCAGTCTCTGTGACTGGATTGACGTGGCTTCTCGGCGCCGGGCGAGTTGCACCGGGCAGACTGCCGGCAGTGGGAAATCCATGCACATTGTCATCGAAGTCGACCCGAGTCACGCCGTCCGTGGCGTTGGCCGCCTCGTGGCCCCAGTAGACGATGGCGGCGTGGCTGTTGTATCCAACACTGCCACCACAACTTGAGGCGCCGCAAGGATCGTTGCGGCCGGACAAGGTCGGATCGGCATGCTCGCTGAAGCCTGTGTTGCGCCCTTGGTCGAACTCGATGCCGATCTTTGGGAAAGCGATTTTAGGGGTGACGCCGTTGTCCCCGGAATATCCGAGATGGCTGCCGGCCGCGCCGCACGACAGGAAGCCATTATTCAGGGCGTCGGCGATAGCGAAGACGAAGCCGTTGGAGCCGACGTTAGTGCCGACCTTTTTGAACTGGAAGCGGAAATAAGTGCGAAAGCCGCCGCGCTGTTCCCGGATATCGGCGAGCCAGGCGCAACCGTACAGGGCGCTGGCTGGAGCCCCGTCGCCGGTGGTGACGTTCTCGCGTCCCAAAGTCAGCGTGCGTGAGGCGGCGTCGTAGGCGACGAGCTGGCCGAAACCGAGGGACGTTAGTGTGGGCGACGTGACTGTCGTGTAAGTGGGGCCGGTTGGGATGCAACGGACGATATCCTGCTCGGGTGTCTGTGGCGGACTGCGGTCGAAAAGCGTGGGGCCGACGAAGGCTGTGCCGGAGAGCGGAAAGTTGGGGGCTTCGAGGTAGTTGGAGAAGTCGTTTTTCTGGGTGGTCGTGATGCGGTTCATCCCGGCGGCGCGTTGGCTGGCGAACAGCAGGGCGCCGGCGCAGGTGTCGCCGTTTACCGTAAATGACGCTGCAGGTTTGGCCAGAAAGATAAGTTCCTTGTAGTGATCATAATACCCAAGAGGCGGCTGGCTGCTATCGTAACAAGCGTTATCGTGGATGCGTGCTGCCGTGCCGCCGGAAATAGTTTCGTCACGCAAGCAATTCACCATGCGGTCGAGCATGGAATTGATGTCGATGCGGAAATTTTTGTTCTTGCGGATGGCGCCGAACAGCATGTCTGCCGTGAGCGCCAGACCCTTGTCGTTGGCAATCAGGGCGCAGTCCCCGCCTTGGCAGGCGTTCGGCAGGAAGTTGCCGCCCGAGGCGAAAATCTTTCCCTGCGTGGAGAGTTTCTTCGGCGTGTCCGGATCGTTGGAGGGGTCGGAGTCCCCGGTCGTGCCGCTCGCGCTGTTGGCGCCGGCGAGATAGTTGGTGACGTCCACCAGGGCTGTGGCGGTGGTCGGATCGAGATAATTCCTCGCGTCGTAGTTGCCGCCACACTGGGTTACGTTGTTGCCACCGAGGTTGCCGCGATTCTGACCCGGCAGTGGCGGGCCTGGGGAGAAGATGATGGCTACCGGTCGCTCGTGGGCATTGGCTAGGGCTGAAACCAGGGCGGTACCGCCATTTGCGACAACGATGTCGAATTGGCCGAGGGTGTCCCAGTTCATGGGCGGCAGGACAGGCGGAGGGCTGGAGCGCTGGATGCGGCTGTGCAGCGAGGAGACGATCAGCCAAAGGCATTCGCCGTGGCCGTCACGCAGGGGTTCGGCGCCCACTGTTCTCCAGGGGAAGCGCCCGATTACGCTCGGGCCGATGCCGTTGGCGTCGAATGCGATGCCGGTGAAGGTGTTCGCGTCGCAACCTTCCAGGTTCACACAGTCGATGTTCTGGTTGCGTGAGGAACCCAGGTCTGGCAGCGGCAGGTAGCCATACATGACCCGGTCGTCATCGCCATCCGAATTGAGATCCTTGGCTATCTGGTCGTCCCTGTACCTTAATGCATAGCCGATCAGCGCGTCCCGCGCCTGAACCAGCGCCTCATGGGTTTGTCGTTCCCGCCGCGCCTCGCTCAGTTCCGGCGCTAAGCCGCTCAGCAGGTAGGCGAGCGCGCCCATCACGACAATGATCGTGAAGATAAGCAGGGCCGCGCCGCGCTGGCGAAGCGTTCCCGTCTGGCTTCGCCGTGTTGCGGAGGCTGACTTTTCTCCCGCGTTCATGGGATGGCAGGCTGGGCCTGGCGGCTTACTTCGCCTGGGCGCTGTTGCGCTTTCCTGACGATGAGGCGGATTTCAGCCCGCAGACGAATAGATGGGTTTCTGGAGAGGCGTTTGGTCATGTTTATTCTTTCGCCGCCCACCTTTCAGCGGGTCAATCGGCATGCGCCAGAGCGAAGCTGACAACGTCCTCGCTCAACCAGATGCCGTGTCGGCGCATCCTGTCCAGCGCTTGTGGCATGGAAAGCGCATAGCCCTGGCGCCGGGCCTTGATGAGAATTCCGATTCACCTTTTGTACAGCACTTGCAGAATATCCAGGCTGCCGGTTGCCGCAGCCAGTGCAATCAGGGGCGTTGTGTTGGTGACGATAGAGCGGCCGTCAGGCATTGGCAATATCGGTTTCGAGATCGGAATCGGTCAGATCGATGATGGGAACGCCATATCGGTGAAGTTCGCCAAGAAACTGAACACGACCCATGCCGACCAATGCTGCGGCCATTCCGGAGGACAGACGCTTCATTTCATAGAGTTTCGACGCCATGGCCATCTTGGCTTCCTGTGCGAATTCCTGAGGACTTCGCTGCGTGGCGTCCGGCAAATTGGGAGGCACTTCGACAAGGATTTGCATGGCAATGACTCCATCAAGCTACGATTTGAAGTATACCCTCCGAGGAGCAGCAGCCATAGCCGGGAGGAAACCCTGAATCCTCCTACTGCGCCGGAGTGCCTATTTTACTGCCGCGCCGCGCTTGACGGTGATACGTCCGTCGCCCACGCCGCTGGTGGTCTCGCGCGTGGCGCGGTTGATGGCTTCGCCGACCTTGAGTGAGGCGGGGGATTCCTCGCCGGCGACAACGGTCGTTCTGGCGGGGTTCGAGCGGTCGATTTCTACGCGTACGCCGGTAGATGCGTTCTTGTCGTCCTGCGGCGCGCCGTTGACCCAGGCGGTCGTCTTGCCGCTGCTGCGCTGGACGACGCCTGTGACGCTGAGGGTGGCGCCTTCGACGACTTGCTGGGTTTCCCGAATGTTGAACTGGCGCTGGCGTTCCAGGGCGGCGCGGCGCTCCGGCGTGAAGAAGAGGCGGCCGAGTTCCTCGGCGGCGGCAGGATGGGTTGTGACAAGCAATGCGCAGGCGGCGAGCGCTCCGGCAAGCCGCTGGATTCCCGCTTTCGCGGGAATGACGGGGTCTTTCGCGGGAATGACGGCGCTTTTCTCGTGGGGGAGGAACTGGATCATCATGCGGCCTTCTTCTCGCGGATGGTGATCCAGTCGATGGTGCAGTCGGCGCTCAACTGGGACGGGATTCCGCCGCTTTCGCCTGAGGTTTTCGGCAGGCGCTCCACGTCGCAGCGGCGCACGCGCAGGTAGGCGTGTGCGGACTCGCGCAGGTCGGAGAGGAAATTGAGCAGGTCGTCTTCGTGCAACAGTTTCATCCGAATCTGCATCGTGCTGGCGAGAAACACATAATTTCCGCTGCTGCCGGGCAGGGTGGCGGCGTCCAGCGTCTGCTGCGGGGCGATTTCGTACTGGATGTCGATCAGCTTGCGTGTGTCCTTGATGCGGCGAATCTGCTCGATCCAGTCGAGACGGTGCTCATCGCCGAAAACGCCACGGCCAGACAGGTCGTTGTAACGGGCGATCTTCTTCTTGATTTCCAGTTCCTCGTCGCGCGCGCGTGACAGTTTTCCCTGCCCTTCCATTTGCCTGGCCTGCGCCATGACTTTGTTCCTTTTTTCGGCCTGATGGAGTTGCATCGAGGCATACACGACGCTGCCGCCCACGATGACCATGGTGACGGCTGCCGCCAGGTTCAGGCGGATGCGGCGAAAATCGTCCTTGTTGAGTGTGTCGGCCATGTCACAGCTTCCTGCTGAGGTGAATGACGAATTTCAATTGGTTTGCCGACGGATCAGTTGCGCTCGAACTCTTCAGCGACTTGCCGGATTCGATGTCGAAGGGCATGCGCTGGATGGTGACTTTCAGGGCGGCATTCTTGCGCAAGGCATCGGCGAAGGTGTTCACGGTTTCCAGTTGGCCGCGCTGGTCGGCGGTCATCGATGCCGGCAGCAGGCCATGAATGATGGCGATTTCGTTCATTGCGTTGGTGGATGCCGGCGGGGCCGCCGAGGGGGCCGCTGACGGCGCCGACTGGCGCGGGTCCGCCTGGGGTTTCAGTCCCTCGTCCTGATTGCTGCTGAGTTGCCACTGGATGCGTTCGATGTCGACCTGCGGGGTTTCTTCCAGTGCGCGGCTGACGACGAGATAGAGGGGCTCGATCGGCGTGCTGCGTTTTTCCAGATCCTCGAAGCGGTTGATGACCGCGCGCAGGTTGTCCGTGCTGGTGGGCATCGGCGGGAAGGTTTCCTGGATGGCCTGATATTTCCGCATGTCGGCCTCGGCCTGCTGCAGCAGGGCTTCCGTGGCGGAGCGTGACTCCAGAACGCTTACCAACTCGCGGCCGGCGAAAAGCAGGCAGCCGAGCAAGGCGAGCGTGCCACCTTTGAGCAGCCAGGCGCGTACCTGCCAGAGGCGGTAGAGGCGGCGTTCGGGCGGCGGGGCGAATTGCACGCGGGGCGGATTCTGCGCCAGGAGGTGGAGATACAACGATTCGCTGAGCGAGTCCTGGGGCAGGGTTTTCAGCCCTAAAGTCTTGCAGGCAGCGTGCAGGTCGATGAGGGTGACCTGCAGCTCCTCCATGTTCTTGCAGTGTTCCAGGAAGGCGCCGGTCTGGGCAGGGTGCACCAGGGCGATGACCGGCAGGGGGGCGCCGCGCGTGAGCAGGCGCTGACCGAGCAGATATTGGTGGATTTTTGCTGCTTCCGCGGCGCAGCCGACGGCGATTTCGGCGGCGCCGGACGACGTCATCGACGTCAGGCGGCTGAATTTGAGCTGGCCGTTTTCGAAGAAACTTTGCCGGATGCCACCGCGGGTGATCGAGATGAGCAGACAGCGTTCGCGGGCGGGCGGTAGCTTGGCGAGCAGGGCGGCGCCGAGCAAGGGCAGGGAATAGATGCCTGCCAACTGGGCTTCCGCGGCACGCAGGGCGGCCAGCCAGGGTTCGAAAAGCTGCGGGCGCGTCAGGGCGGTAAACAGGAATTTCTCGTCGCGGCGGCCGGATTTTTCGCGTCCGTACGAAAGTGCCGCCGCCAGCGGCGAGCCATAGAAATACTGCCCCAGCTTGCGTGCCAGCAGCGCTCTGCGGTCGGCGCCCTGGGTATAGGGCAGCGCTTCGATATGGAAGCCCTCTTCCGGGATGTCGGCGAGAATGTAATAGATGCTCTTGCGGTGCCGGGCGAGATATTCGGAGAAGGCGGCAACGCCCGCTTCGTCGTGCGGGAAATGGCCTTCCTCGCGCAGCGTGCCGCCGTGCCACAGCGAAGCGCTGAGGCGGTCGGTGTCCAGATAGAGCAGGCGTTGCTGTGGCATCAGATCTTCAGTTTGGTGATGATGTCGTAGATGGGGCCGAGTACCGAGAGCATGACCCAGCCGAGGATGGTGCCGAGGATGAGGGTCATCGCCGGCTCGATCAAGGCCTGGACCTTTTCGATGGATTCCTTGACGTCGCGGTTGTAGAAATAGGCGACGTTGAGCAGCGCGGTGTCGAGCGCGCCGGTGTTTTCTCCTACACGCAGCATGCGGATGACCAGGGGCGGGAAGAGGCCGATGCTCTGGAAGGCCACCGTTACATTCTGGCCTTCGCCGATGAGCTGGCCGGCGCGCTTGAGGCCGTCCTGGATGACGACGTTGCCGACGACATCCTCGGTCGAGCGGATCGCATCGATGATGGCGATGCCCGAGGCGTACATCATGGCGAAGACGCTGGCGAAGCGGGACAGGATGATCTTGCGCAGGATGGGGCCGACAACGGGCAGCGCCAGCTTGAACTCGTCGAAACGGTGGCGGAAGGCCGGATTGGTTTCGACCGCCACCTTGATGCCGAGGCCGATAAGGACCGGAATCCCCAAAACGAGATACCAGAACTGCTTGACGAACGCCGAGGTGGCCAGCAGCACCTTGGTCTGCGTCGGCATGTCCTGCCCCATGTTCTTGATGAAGCCGGCCATCTGCGGCACCAGGTAGACCATGAGGAAGAAGGTCACGCCGAGGACGATGGCGCCGACGAAGGCCGGATACATGAACAGCTTCTTGGTATGGGAGGCCAGTTCGTCTTCCCATTTGAGGGATTCGCTGAGGCTCTTCAGGACAGCCGGCAGGTTGCCGGTGTCTTCGCCGGCAAGGATCAGGCTGCTGAAAACCTTGTCGAAGACCTTCGGGTGCTCGGCCATCGACTGCGAGAGGGTGCGGCCGCCCTCGATGGATTCGATCATGCTGGTGATCACTTCGCGAAAGCGCGGGTGGTAAATGCTGTCGCGCAAGTCGGTCAGACTGTCCAGGATCGGCACGCCGGCGCGGGTGAGCTGCTCCATGTGGAAGCAGAAGTTGATCAGTTCGGGCTTGGGGATCTTGCCGCCGCGGAAGAGGCCGCCCTGGCGGACCTCGTTGCCGTTGATGAAGTCGAGCTCCATGCGCTTGAGGCGCATTTCGAGGTCGATCAGATTGATGGCGTCGAGCTGGCCGTGCACCATCCGGCCGCCTTCATTCATGGCTTTGTAGTTGAACAGCGACACGCTCAGGCCTCCGCCGGGCCGCGCCCCTCAGGGCAGGCGAAGCTGCCCTGAGAGCCTGTGAAAAAATCCCTGAAAGCCTGCCGCACCCCAGGGGTACTTCCTGCGGGGCGCATCGCCCTTGCAGGAGCGGGCTTGCCCGCGATCAGCCCATGATCGCCAGCAAGCTGGCTCCTACACTCCGCGGTGAATATTTTCACAGGCTCTGAGCCGTCGTTATCCCCTTCCATGGGAAGGGGGTAGGGGGGGAAGGTCGTCATTCCTACATCCGCTCCGTCAGGTCGACCACCCGGCCGACTTCATCCAGCGACGTGGAGCCTTCGCGCACCCGGCGCAGGCCGTCTTCCGCCAGGCTGCGAAAGCCTTTCTCCATCGCGGCCCGCTTGATTTCGCGCATCGTGGCCCGCCGCGCGATCAATTCGTCAAGGTCGGCATCCATGCGCAGCAGTTCCATGATGGCCTGGCGGCCACGGTAGCCCTGGTATTCACAGTGCTCGCAGCCGCTGGCGCGGTAGAGGGTCGGGGGCGGTGCGTCGGCGGCCAGTCCAAGGAGGCGGGTCTCGTGCGGCTCGGGCCGGTGCGGTTTCTTGCAGTGCGGGCAGAGCTTGCGCACCAGGCGCTGGGCAACGACGCCGATGATATTGCCGGCCATGATGTCGGGCAGTACGCCGATGTCGAGCAGGCGCGGAATGACGCCGATGGCCGAGTTGGTGTGCAGGGTCGAATACACCTGGTGGCCCGTCATGGCGGCGCGGAAAGCCATTTCGGCCGTGTCGGCATCGCGGATCTCGCCGACCAGGATGACGTCCGGGTCCTGCCGCATCATCGAGCGCACGCCGTTGGCGAAGTCCAGTTTGGCGGCCTCAGCCACCGAGGTCTGGCGGATCATCGACATCGGATACTCGACCGGATCCTCCAGGGTCATGATGTTGATGCCTTCCTCGTTGATGTGGTTGAGCACCGAGTAGAGCGTGGTGGTCTTGCCGCTGCCGGTCGGACCGGTGACGAGGATGATGCCCTCGGGACGGGCGACCATGAGCTTGAGCTGGTCCAGTTGCGTGTCGTCGAGACCGATCTGGTCCAGCGGCACGATGCCTTTCTGGCGATCGAGGATGCGCAGCACGACGTTCTCGCCGTGGATGGTCGGCTGGGCCGAGACGCGGAAATCCACCGGCCGGCCGCTGATGTTGAGCGAGATGCGGCCGTCCTGCGGCGCACGGGTCTCGGCGATGTTCATGTTGCTGATCACCTTGATGCGCACGGCCATGGCCGGCCAGTACGATTTGTGCAGGGCGCGTATCTGACGCAACAGACCGTCGATGCGGTAGCGGATGCGCAGGAAATTCTGTTCCGGCTCGAAGTGCACGTCGGAGGCGTCGCGCTTGACGGCGTCGGTGAGGATGGCGTCGATGAGGCGCACCACCGGCTGGCTGTATTCATCGCTGGAGGCGGCGAGGCTGCGCCAGTCGATTTCGCCGGTCTCGATCTCGTGCAGGATGCCGTCGATCGACAGCTCGTGCCCGTAATACTGGTCGATGGCGCGGGAGATTTCCGATTCACCCGCCAGCACCGTGTCGATCTGCAGGTCGTCATGCGTGAGCGAACGCAGCTTGTCCAGCGCGACGATGTCGTTCACGTCGGAAATCGCCACCGTCATGCGGTGGTTGGCGCGGTCGTAGTCCAGCGGCAGCAGCCGGTGGCGCTTGGCGAGTTCCTGCGGCACGAGGCGCAGCGCCGAAGGGTCGATGATGGCGTGGGAGAGGTCGATGCTCTTCTTGCCGAGACTCTCGCCGAGGGCGTCGCGCAGCGTTGCCTCGGTAATGAAACCCAGGCTGACCAGCAGCTTGCCGACCGGCTGGTTGGATTTCATCTGCTCCAGCAGCGCGATGCGCAACTGATCCTCGCTGATGACTCCCTGCGCGATCAGTATCTGGCCGAGCGGCCGGCGATGCGGTGCGGGTGAATTCATCTCCATGGCGCCGTTACGGGCGCAGCGTTATTTTTGCAGGTCGCTGACGCGGCCAGCGACCTGGTTTCTGTCGAAGGCAGCAGGGCGTTGGGTGGCCGCAGCAAGCGCGCCTTGATAATACTTCAACGCCAGCCTGGGTTGTCGCAACTGATCCAGGCTGACTGCCAGGTTGAACTGGTAGTCCGGATTCTCGCTGTCGCCGGTATACGCGCGGAAGTAAGCCTGCTGGGCATCGTTCCAGCGGCCTTGCTGGGCATAGAGATTGCCCAGAGTGAAGTTCAGGGTGGGGGACTCGGGCTGGCCGGCGAGCAGGTTCTTCAGCCGGCTCTCGGATTGTGTCGGGTTGACCTGACCCCTCAGGCCGATCAGGCCGACTTGTGCGGCGCTGTCCTTCGGATCGGCCTCCAGGATGTGCAGATACAGGTTCTCCGCCTCTTCAAACTTGCCCTGGCGCAGGTTGATGGCGGCCAGACCATGCAAAGCGTCGATGTTCTTCGGTTCGTTCTTCAACACCTGCTGGTAGTCGCGCTGGGCCTTGGCGAGGTCGCCCGACTGGAACGACTGGTAGGCACTGGCAATTTGCGGGTTCAGTTTCAGCCGCGATGTAGTGATGCGAATGGGGCTCTCTGGTTCGACGGCGGCGGCCGGTGCGGCTGCTGTGGGTGCAGGCCTCGCAGCAGCAGGCTTGCCGGCGAGAGTCAGTGTCGGCGATACGGCGGCCGGTTTCCCCGCGGGCGGTGCGTCGGGGGGGGAATCGGACAGCGAGGATACAGTTGGCGCAGCTGCCGAGGGCACGGATGGCGCTGCATCAGGTGCCGGTGCGATGGGCGCCGATGCCAGCGGTGTCGGGGGCGGTGGTGCGGTGCGGGCCGTAGCGGGCGAGGCGGTGAGTCCGCCCGCGGGTTGCATCTGCCACCAGAAATACCCGCCGATCCCGGCGGCGGCCAGCAGACTGGCCAGGCCGACGACGATGGGGAAGACGTTGCGCTGTGCCGGTTGCTTGGCCTCGAATACGTTCTGCGCGGAGGCGCGTTCGCGCTTTTGCGTGTCCGCCGCCTGTTGCCTTGCCGGTGCAGCGCTCGGAGTTGGGGATGCGGCGGGAGCGGGTTTGGCAGTGGGTGGCGTGTGGAATTCGTGGTCGAGCAACTCGAGACGCGACGGCAGTTCGGGTAGTCCGCGCGAGTCGGCATTGGTTCCGGCGGCAGCGGACTCTACTGGACTGTCAGACGGGGCGCTCTCGCGCGGCTCGATTTTCGCCGCCGCCTCGGACTGGCGCTTGGCCTCCTCGGCCTTCTTCAGCGCGTCCATCAGCAGGCTCACTGCGCTTTGCCTCCCACGTTCCACTCCGGTACCGGCTGCAGGCCGTTCTTGTTCTCGAAGAAGTCGTCTCGCGGCAAATTGCGGCGGAAACTGCTGTAGTCGCCCTGGATGCTTGAATCACGAACCACCGTCGGGCGCAGGAAAATGACCAATTCGGTCTTGGTGGTGGTGTCGTTGCGGAAAGTGAAGAGGTTGCCGAGGATGGGGATTTTCGAGACGCCAGGTACTGCATCATCGGTATTGTTGGTCACATCCTGCATGAGGCCGCCCAGCACTGCGATGTCGCCGTCGTTCACGCTCATGAGGGACTCCATTTCCCGCGTTTGGATTTCCGGAACCAGGTTCGGAATTACCAGAGACGGATGCGGATCACGCTTGGTGCCGGTGATGCGGGAGATGGTCGGACGCACGTTCAGCATAACCGAGTTGCTTTCGCTGATCTGCGGCGTCACGCTCATCACCAGGCCGATGGAGACCGACTGCGGGGTGGTGGTGAGGTTGGTCAAGGTGCTTGTTTGACCCTGGCTGGTGTCGGCCTTGACCTGGAAATAGACGAAGTTGTCGACGACCTTGAGGACGGCCGTCTGGTTGTTGAGCACCGACAGTTTCGGGCTGGACAGGACTTTCAAGGTGCCGAAATTCTCCAGCAGCTTGATGGCGGTGAGAAAGTCGCCGCGGCGGAAAGCCAGACTAAAGAGGGTGTTGCCGATCGCCGATGGCAAGGTCGAGGTGGAGGTCGTGGCTTCGAAAGCGCCCGTGGTCGGGTTGACGCTAAAGGAACGCGTCGTGCTGCCCTGACCGATTGCGCGCCCGGCGGCGCCCTGGTTGAAATACTGCCAGTCGATGCCCTGTTGGTAGTTCTGGTTCAGACGCACCTCGACAATGGTAGCTTCGATCAGTACCTGGCGGCGGGCAGAGGACAGAACCTGGTCGAGGAACTCCTGGATCTTCTCGTGCTGACGCCCGGTGGCGCGCGCCAGCAAAAAGCCGGTTTCGCGGTTAACCATCACCGAGGCGGCCTGCAGGGTTTCGTACTCCTTGCCGGCCTGCGATTGCTGCTGCGGGGGGGTAATCTGCACTTGAATCTGGGATGGAGCCCCGGCGGCCCCTGCCGCTGCAGGGCCACCCGGCTGGCCTGTCGCGCCGGCGGCAGCGACGGCCTGTTCCTGACCTTCCGCCACACGGCGCTTGACGATGATTTCCTTGTCGGTTTCGCGCAGGATGTCCTTGACGTTCTGTTCCAGGGTTTCCCAGAAGCGGTTCCTGGCGACGTTGTCCACCTTGGTGGAAGACACGTTGCCGCTGGTGCCACCTGCCGCGGCGCCGGCGCCGGCGCCGGCGGCGGTCGGGCTGATGCTGGCGATCTGGGTGTTGATGGCGACGTTGCCGGTGGTGTCGCGCGACATATTGACGTAATCCACCTTGTAGGTGCGCAGATATGGCGTATCCGGCATCACCACGAGGTTGGGGCCGTCGAGTTCGAAGCGCATGTCGGTCTGCTTGGCGATGCGGTTGAGCAGTTGCGGCAGAGTCTGGTCGATGGCGTTCAGGGTCACAGTGCCCGTGATGCCGGAGTGGATATCGACGTTCAGCTTGGCATCCCGCGCAAGGGCGAACAGGAGTTCATGGACGCGCACGTCCTTGACCACGACGCTGTAGGTTTCGGCCCTGGCGGCCGGTTTCGGCGCGGCCAATGCAACCGACTGCTGTACGGGTTGCGGGATATTCGATTTTGCCGCCGGGGGCGCACTGTCTGCGCCGATATGTCCACTCGATGGCGGCTTCACCTGTGGCACGGCGCACGCCGCCAGGAAAGTCGCACTCAGCAGGGATGCAATCGTCGTCGTTCTAGCTGTCATGGCGAGCCACAAGTTAGCGCCTCATTTAAGAGGTCGGGCGTTCTGAGCATAGCACATTAACATTAATTTGCAACTGGCTGATTTGATTGTCCAATAAGGCCTGTACTTTTGCGTCCAGTCAGTTCTTCAAACGCCGGACTTGACGGGGATGTGGGCCGTAGGTCTTGAGTGCGGCCGGCAACTGCTGCAGGGCTTTGCTGGCCGCCTCGCGGGACGGATAGTCGCCGTAGATGACGCCCAGTCGATCACCCTCTTCCCTTTCGACTTTATACACTCGTATTGCATCGGGGTCAGCCAGCTTGGAAGCGTTGGCAAGGAACCTTTCAACATTGCTGACGCTGCCGGCGTCAGTGCTCAGGAGTTGAATGAACCAGCGATTGTCTTTGGTCGAGTCGAGCCATTGCAGGGTTTCGTCAAAGCGTTTTCTGGTCAGGGGGCCCATGTCGGGCTTCTTCGGCCGGGGGGTTGAGGGCGCCTGGATTTCGGCAGGCTTGGCGTTCAGGGCGGCGGCTTCGATTGCCTCGGCTGCGGCGGGTGTTGCCGGCGCCGCCGCCGTGGCCAGCGTGGTGGCGATGGCCAGAGTCGCCTCTTTGACCTCTGTGGGAGGTTGGTTTGCCTGGGGCGGCACTACTGGTTCCTGTGGGGCAGCGACGGGGGCTACAGGCGGAACAGGCATGGCCGACTCGGTTTCCGGGACAGGGGTGGGTGCATTGAGTTGGTGTTGGTAGTAGGCCAGCCCCCCTCCCAGGATCAGGATAGCGGCGGCAGCCCCGCCCAGCCAGAGTCCGAGGCGCGGGAAGGAAGCGCCGCGGAATTCTGCATCGCGTATGGCTGCCTTGACGTGGAAGACGGTGATCTGATGGGTGTTGCCGGCGAAGGCGGCGAGCAACGCCTTGTCGCACAGAATGTTGATGCGCCGGGTCAGGCCGAGCGAGGCGACGGCGATGCGTTTGAGCGCGGCCGGGGAGAACACGTCGGGCCCCTTGTAACCGGCGGCGCGCATGCGGAAGGAAATGTATTGGGCGACATCCGTCCGCACCAGGGGCTGGAGGGAGAAGTTGTGCGTGATGCGCTCCTTGAGCTGGCGCATATCGGTGCGACTGAGGTGGTCGTTCAGCTCCGGCTGGCCGAACAGGACGATCTGCATCAGTTTATGGCGGTTCGACTCCAGGTTGGAGAGCAGGCGGATTTCTTCCAGCGTTTCCGCCGGCATGGCATGCGCTTCGTCGATCAGGACAACAACCTGGCGGCCCTTCGCATAGAGATCGATGAGATGTTCCTGCAGGGCGCGCAGTACGGCGTTGACGCGATTGGTGGCAAGGTTGATCTTCAGCTCGTCGGCGATGGTGAACAGGATCTCGTCGCGAGAAAGGGAGGGGTTGGCCAGGTGGATCGTCTCGACGTTCGGCGGCAGGCGTTCCATCAGGACGCGGCACAGCATGGTCTTGCCGCTGCCGACTTCGCCGCTCACCTTGACGATGCCTTCGTCGTGGGTGATGGCGTAGAGGAGCGCTTCCAGCGTGGCGCCGCGGTTGGCCCCTTCGAAAAAGAAATCCGTGTGCGGCGTGATGCGGAACGGCGCTTCGCTCAGGCCGAAATGTTCAAGGTACATGTGCGGCGGTTTCTCCCTTTTTTATGTCGTACTCGAAGCGGCTCCCAGATCTCGCTCCAGCACTTCCATGCGGTTGTAAAGCGTTGTGCGGTTGACTCCCAGCAGCCTGGCGGCCTGGCTGACGTTGCCGTGGGTCAGCTTGAGCGCCGCCTGGATATAGCCCTGCTCCCAGCGCAGCAGGGTGTCTTCGAGGTTGAACTGTCCGCGCTGCTGCAACTGGCGCAATGCGATCTCGGACAGTTCGCCGATGTCCTGCGGTGGGAGCCATGTGGAGGGGGTCTCCTCCGTCCCGGTATCGAGTTCATCCTCCAGCTCGGCAAAGCTGACCTGCCGGCCGGGATACTTGGTGGCCAGGCGGATGACAATGTTGCGCAGCTCGCGCACATTGCCGGGGAAACCGTAGCCTTGCCAGCGCATCAGCGCCTCATCGGAGAGATCAAACGGAAGCTGCTGTGCCTGGCCGGCATAGAAGGCGCGGTAATGGCGCAGCAGCAGCACCTTGTCGTCGCCCATTTCGCGCAACGGCGGCACGTTGATAGTGAAGACAGACAGCCGATGGTACAGGTCGGCCCGGAAACGGCCCTCGCGCACTTCCTTGCGCAGGTCTCGGTTGGTTGCCGCGATGACGCGGGCGCGGCTGACACGCTGCTGGGTTTCGCCGACGCGCTGGAACTCGCCGTTTTCCAGGACGCGCAACAGCTTGGGCTGCAATTCCAGCGGCAGTTCGCCGATCTCGTCGAGAAACAGTGTGCCGTCTTCGGCGTCCTCGAAATAGCCCGACTTGGCCTGTGTGGCGCCGGTGAAGGCGCCCCTGGCATAGCCGAAAAGAGTGGGCTCGACCAGGGTCGGCGAGATGGCGGCGCAGTTGAGGGCGAAATAGGGCTTGTCGTGGCGTGAGGTCAGGCGATGCAGGCAGCAACTGGCGACGATTTCCTTGCCGCTGCCGGATTCGCCTTCGATCAACACGGGGAAGGGTGAGTTCCCATACTGCGTGATCTGCGCACGCAGCTTCTGCATGGGCACGCTGTTGCCGAGCAGGCCGCAAGGGTCTTCCGAGACGGACGGCTGGGCGGCCAGTTCCGCCGACTGGTAGGCGAGTATGCGGTGCAGCGTTTGCCGCAGCCCTTCCGGGTCGGCCGGTTTGGCGACGAACTCCGTCGCACCGAGTGCGCGGGCATGACGTGCATTGGATTCGTCGTTCTGCCCGGATAGCACGACGATCTTGATGTTCGGGGAGTGCGCAAGGAGGTCGGAGATGAGGGCATACCCCTCGTCGGGCTGGTGCGGCTGTGGCGGCAGGCCAAGGTCGACCAGGGCCATCAGGGGCGTGGCCCCCTGGCTGCGCAGCAGGGCAATGCAGTCCGCCCGGGAGGCGGCGGTGCTGATCTCGAAATCGCGGCTGAGGAAGAATGCCAATGTGTCGATGATGAGCGGGTCGTCATCGACAATCAGGAGGGAAGGCTTGCGGGAATCCGGGTTAGTCATGCCCGCGCTCGCCTGATGCATTCACCGTTTTTCGCACGCATTTACTATATCAGAGCCGTCCTGGGCGGCCCAAGGAAAGATATGCCTGAAATGGGCTGATGCTTCAGCGTGAACGATTTTACGGCTTGGCGGCGGATAGGCTGGGCAATCGCATGAACGCCGCGGGAATGGAGAAATCCCTTCGTAGGTCGGCCTTCAGGCCGACATGGGGGGTCGATCAACCGCCGAAGTCGGGCTGAAGCCCGACCTACAATAGGCTATCGGCGTTCATGCGATTGCCCTGGGCGGATAGGGCGATATCATGAACAGTGTCGGTGGCTCTGATAGAATGCCGGCCATTGCGGAAACCAGTGGATGCCAGCTTTCGTGTCGAACGAGCCTCTCGTCAAAATCAGCGACCTGAATTTCACCTACGACCTCCGACCGGTTCTGTCTGGCATCAACATGACGATCCCGCGCGGCAAGGTGGTGGCCATCATGGGGCAGAGCGGCTGCGGCAAGACGACCACCCTGCGCCTGATCGGCGGGCAGCTTCGGCCGACCCAGGGCGAAGTGCGCTTCGGCGGGAAAGTGATTCATGAACTGGACTCGGATGACCTGTATGCCATGCGCCGGCGCATGGGTATGCTGTTCCAGTTTGGCGCCCTGTTCACGGATATGTCGGTGTTCGACAATGTCGCCTTCCAGATGCGCGAGCATACCAACCTGTCCGAAGAGATGATCCGCGACCTGGTGCTGCTGAAGCTGAATGCGGTCGGGCTGCGCGGGGCGCAGAACATGATGCCCTCGGAACTGTCGGGCGGCATGGCGCGCCGCGTCGCACTGGCGCGGGCTATTACCCTCGATCCGTTGCTGATGATGTACGACGAGCCCTTCACCGGCCTCGACCCGATCACGATGGGTGTCATCGGCCAGTTGATCCGCCAGCTCAACGACGCGCTCGGCGGCAGTTCCATCATCGTTACCCACGACGTGCAGGAATCCCTGCAGATCGTCGACTATGTCTATTTCATGGCCGACGGCAAGGTGGTGGCGGAGGGCACGCCCGACGAGATCCGCGCCTCGGACAAGGCTTATGTACACCAGTTCGTCTGGGGCGAGTTCGATGGGCCGGTGCCCTTTCAGTATCCCTCGGCGCCCTATCGGGATCAGATTTTTGGTGCGACCCATGCTTGAACAGGCCGCCACGCTCCTGCGCGGCCTTGGCCGCCGAGTGACAGGCCGCATCTGGCGCCTGGGTTTCGCCAGCCGTTTTCTACTGGCCACGCTGCTCTATTCCGGCACCAGCTTCCGCCGCATCTTCCTCACCATCCGCGAGATCTACTTCACGGGGGTGCAGTCGCTCATCATCATTCTGGTTTCCGGCTTGTTCGTCGGCATGGTGTTGGGGCTGCAGGGCTACGATACGCTGCAGCGATACGGCTCAAGCGAAGCGCTGGGCATCCTGGTGGCCCTGTCGCTGGTTCGCGAACTGGGCCCGGTGGTATCCGCCTTGTTGTTCGCCAGCCGCGCCGGTTCCGCCATCACTGCGGAAATCGGCCTCATGAAGGCTACCGAACAGCTCTCCGCGATGGAGATGATGGCGGTGAATCCGATCGCCCGCGTCGTCGCACCGCGCTTCTGGGCCGGTGTGATCTCCATGCCTCTCCTTGCGGCGCTATTCTCCGCCATGGGTATTTTCGGTGGCTATCTTGTCGGCGTGGTGCTGATTGGCGTGGATGAGGGCTCTTTCTGGTCGCAGATGCAGGCGTCGGTCGATTTCCGCGAGGACATCGTCAACGGCGTCATCAAGAGCGTGGTGTTCGGCATTCTGGTCAGTTGGATTGCCGTATTCGAGGGTTATGATTCCGAGCCCACCGCGGAGGGCGTGTCTGGCGCGACGACACGCACCGTGGTGACTTCCTCGCTAGCCATTCTTGCCGCCGACTTTATACTGACGGCATTCATGTTCCGGGGTGTGTGATGAACCGTATGACTTTAGATCTATGGGTAGGGGTGTTCGTGGCCATCGGATTGGGGGCACTGTTGTTTTTAGGCCTCAAAGTGGGTAATCTGGCCACTACAAGTACTGGGGAAACCTATGTACTCAAAGCGAATTTTGATAACATCGGTGGCCTGAAGGTACGTGCGCCGGTGAAAAGCGCCGGTGTAGTAGTGGGCCGCGTTGGCGATATTCGGCTGGATGCGGAGCGCTATGAGGCGGTGGTGACGATGAACATTGGCAGCCAGTTCGTGTTTCCGCGTGATACGTTTGCGAAGATTCGGACTTCTGGATTGCTGGGCGAACAGTACATTGGCCTATCGGTAGGCGGCGATATTGAAATGATCAAGCCAGGCGATGTCATCAAGAAGACGGAGTCCGCCATGGTGCTGGAGGATCTGGTAGGCCAGTTCCTCTTTGACAAGGCGGCTGAAGGAAAAGATAAAAAGTGACGTTAGTACATTAGGACAAAAGAACAATACAAGAAAGGTGCCTCAATGAAATCGACTATTTTCATAGTAATCAGTAGATTAGCGGTTATTTCGATAGCGGCTGGCCTGCTGGGCGGTTGCGCCACGAGCGGAAACCCGAAAGATCCGATCGAAGGCTTCAACCGCGCCATGTTCGGTTTCAACGAGGGGCTCGACAAGGTCATCATCAAACCCGTGGCGACCGGTTACGAGGCAGTGATACCGTCCCCGCTCCGGACCGGCGTTTCCAACTTCTTCTCGAATATTGCCGACCTCATGATCGGCGTTAACAACCTGCTTCAGGGCAAGCCGGCCCAGGCGGCTTCCGATGCGGGGCGCGTCCTGGTCAATACGACCATGGGTTTCCTCGGCATCATTGATGTCGCCAGTTCCATGGGTATGGAAAAACATGTGGAGGATGTCGGCCAGACCTTCGGCCGCTGGGGTATGTCGGATGGGGCCTACGTGGTTCTGCCGATTTTCGGACCGCGCACCGCGCGCGACACCATCGGCCTGGCTTTCGATGTCTATACCGACCCGGTGGCCCATGTCGATCACATTCCGACCCGCAATGTTCTCCTGACGACTCGCCTGATCAGCGACCGGGCGGAACTGCTGAAAGCCGACAGGATCATCGAGGAAGCCGCACTGGACAAGTACAGCTATGTGCGCGATGCTTACCTGCAGCGCCGCCGCAGCCTGATTCATGACGGCAATCCTCCCAGAGAGCAGGATGGGTCCGCCGAGCAGGAAAGTGACAACAAGAGGGCGGAGGCAGGAGAATCCCCCCAGCCGGCGCCGGCTCAAACGGCCATGCGCCAGTAATTCGACCCTGACTTGATTTTGCAAGGATAGTTATGAAGTTCTTCGCTTTATTGCTGGCGGGCGCCAGCCTGCTGTTGCCGGTAGGCGTCCAGGCCCAGGAAACCGCTCCTGACGTGCTGGTCAAGAATGTCACCACTGAAGTGCTCGACATCATTCGCACCGACAAGGACATCAAGGCTGGCAACACGCAGCGCGTGATCGATCTGATAGAGAAGAAAGTCCTGCCGCACTTCAATTTTCAGCGCATGACCGCTTTGGCCGTGGGCAAAGACTGGCGACAGGCCAGCCCGGCGCAGCAGAAGGCTTTGACGGATGAGTTCCGTGACCTGCTGGTGCGCACCTACTCCAATGCCTTGACAGCCTACAAGAACGAAACGGTTGATTTCAGGCCCTTCAAGATGCAGCCCGGCGAAACCGATGTCACGGTACGCACCCAGATTCACCAGTCTGGCGCCAGGCAGCCGATCTCGCTGGATTACAGCCTGGAGAAGCAGCCACAGGGCTGGAAAGTCTATGATGTGGTCGTGGCCGGTGTCAGCCTGGTGACGAACTACCGCTCTACTTTCGGTACCGAAATTCGCAATGGTGGTATCGATGGTCTTATCAAGACGCTGAAGGCGAAGAACAGCAGCCTGGAAGCTTCTACCAAGAAATGATCCGCGACGCCGGAGATAGCATCGAGGTTTCCGGTTCGCTCACGCTCGGAATGGCGCGTGAGATGCTGGAAGCCGGCAGTGCGCTTATTACCCGTCCCGAAACCACTTTTGACCTCTCGCAGGTGCAGGAAGTCGACTCCTCCGGGCTGACCGTCGTGTTCGGCTGGGTGCGCACGGCCAAGAGTCAGGGCAAGGTCATCCGCATCAGCAATCCCCCGCAAAATCTACTCAGCCTGGCCGCACTCTACGGCGTGACCGAGCTTCTGCCGCTGGCCTAGGCCAAGCTGGCGGCGCAATTCTCCGCATGAATCCCGCGATACGCATTGAGGGCGTAACCAAGCGCTTTGGCAGCGTTCAGGCGCTGATGGGTGTCGACCTGGAGATTGCCGAGGGAGAGTTCTTTGGTCTGCTCGGACCGAATGGCGCGGGGAAAACGACGCTGATTTCCGCCCTGGCCGGCTTGGTGCGCCCGGATGCCGGACGCTTGGCCGTGATGGGCCATGACGTGGTCTCGGATTACCGGGCCGCTCGACGATTGATCGGCGTGGTGCCGCAGGAACTGGTATTCGACCCCTTTTTCACCGTGCGCGAGTCGCTGGAAATCCAGTCCGGTTACTTCGGCATCCGGAACAATTCGGCATGGATCGACGAGATTCTCGAAAACCTCGACTTGACGGCCAAAGCTGATATCAACATGCGGCAATTGTCCGGAGGCATGAAGCGCCGCGTGCTGGTGGCCCAGGCGCTGGTGCATCGGCCGCCGGTGATCGTGCTGGACGAGCCGACCGCCGGGGTCGACGTCGAGCTGCGCCAGGGTTTGTGGAACTTCGTGCGCCGCCTCAACCGGGACGGCCACACCATCGTACTGACGACGCACTACCTGGAGGAGGCGGAAAGCCTGTGCGGGCGCATCGCCATGCTCAAGCAGGGGGGCATCGTCGCCCTCGATACTACCGCCAATCTGTTAAGGCGCTTGTCCGGCCATACGCTGAAGCTGCGCCTCGCGGGTGGTGCTGCACTGCCCGAATCCCTGACATCGCGCATTGCCGGTGAGTCCGGCAGCGAAGTCATCTTTTCCCTGGGAAGCTGCGAGGAGATCGAGGATATTCTGCATACCTTGCGCGGGTCGGGATGCCGCATCGAGGATATCGAGGTGGGCAAGCCGGATCTCGAGGAAGTTTTCGTCCGCGTCATGAACAACAGGTACTGACATGGGTGGCTTTCTGACCCTTCTCTACAAGGAGGTGCTGCGCTTCTGGAAGGTGGGCTTTCAGACCGTTGCGGCGCCGGTGCTGACCTCCCTGCTCTACCTGCTCATCTTCTCGCATGTACTGGAAAAGCATGTGCAGGTGTATGAAGGGGTTTCGTACACCTCTTTCCTGGTGCCCGGCCTGGTCATGATGTCGGTGCTGCAGAATGCCTTCGCCAACAGTTCGTCTTCGCTGATTCAGTCCAAGGTGACCGGCAACATCATTTTCGTGCTGCTGCCGCCGATTTCCTACCGGCAGTTTTTCGCCGCCTACGTGCTGGCGTCCATCGTGCGCGGTTTCGTCGTCGGGTTCGGCATGCTGCTGGTGACGCTGTGGTTTGTCGATCTCTCCTGGGCGGCGCCGCACTGGATTCTGGTTTTCGCCCTGCTGGGCGGCGCCATCATGGGGGCGTTGGGCGTCATTGCCGGCATCTGGGCGGAGAAGTTCGATCAGCTAGCTGCCTTCCAGAACTTCATCATCATGCCGCTGACTTTTCTGTCGGGCGTGTTCTACTCGATCCATTCACTGCCGCCCTTCTGGCAGCAGGTCTCGCATTTCAACCCGATCTTTTACATGATCGACGGCTTCCGCTACGGCTT
Source organism: uncultured beta proteobacterium (assembly GCA_947084915.1). Classification (GTDB taxonomy): domain Bacteria; phylum Pseudomonadota; class Gammaproteobacteria; order Burkholderiales; family Rhodocyclaceae; genus Desulfobacillus. The sequence goes on from CAMTUN010000044.1 coordinate 23,532, forward strand.
CTTCGGCGTGTCCGACGTGCCGCCACTGCTGAGTCTGGGTGTCGTCGCGGCCTGTTTCGTCGTTCTGACCGCTTTCACCTTGTGGCTGCTCAGGATAGGCTACAAGCTTCGCGCATAGTTATCAGCAAGAGGCAATATGTACCCCCACGCTCACATCCGTTCGCTGCCCCCCCGAGGGGGCGCATGCCTCCCTTGGGGCGGCCCTACAGGAGGCATCATGGTTTCACCCGCAGACATTCAAGGTTACATCGCGCAGGGACTGCCCTGCGAGCATCTCTCGGTCGATGGCGATGGCGCACACTTCGAAGCGCTCATCGTCAGCAGCGTTTTCGAGGGCAAAAGCCGCATCCAGCGCCAACAGGCGGTCTACAAGGCGCTGGGCGGTCGCATGGAGAGCGGAGAGATTCACGCTCTGTCCATGCGCACCCTGACGCCGGAGGAGTGGCGGCAGCAGAATGGATAAGCTGCTTATCGAAGGCGGCGTACCGCTCTCTGGCGAGGTGAGCATTTCCGGCGCCAAGAACGCCGCCCTGCCGCTGCTTTGCGCCGCACTGCTCACTGAAGAGCCGCTGCACCTGTCAAATGTGCCGCATCTGAACGATGTGTCCACCATGCTGCGCCTCCTGGTGCAGATGGGCGTGGATGTCACACTGGACGAGAAGAACGGCATCGTGCTCTCCGCCGCCGGCTTGAACAAGCCGGAGGCGCCCTACGACATGGTGAAGACCATGCGCGCCTCCATCCTGACTTTGGGGCCATTGCTTGCGCGCACCGGCCAGGCGCGGGTGTCGCTGCCCGGCGGCTGCGCCATCGGGGCGCGGCCGGTAGACATCCACATTCGCGGCCTGCAAGCGATGGGCGCGGAAGTCAGCGTCGAACACGGCTACATCCTGGCCCGCGCCAGAAAGCTGCAGGGCGCCAGGATATTTTGTGATCTGGTCACTGTGACCGGCACGGAGAACCTGATGATGGCGGCGGCGCTGGCCGAGGGCGTGACCATCATCGAGAACGCCGCGCGCGAGCCGGAAGTGGTGGATCTCGCCAACTGCCTGAATGCCATGGGGGCGAAGGTCGGCGGCGCCGGCAGCGACGTCATCACCATACAGGGTGTCGAGCGGCTGTCGGGGGTGCGCCATCGCATCATGCCCGACCGCATCGAGACCGGCACCTTCCTTGTTGCGGCGGCGGTGACCGGCGGGCGCGTGCGGCTGAACGGCACGACTGGCGCCATTCTTGAGGCGGTGGTCGAGAAGCTGCGCGAGGCCGGCGCACGCATCGAATCTTTCGAAGACGCCATCGAGATAACGGTAGAAGCGCCGCTCAACGCGGTCAGTCTGCGCACAGCGCCCTATCCGGCCTTTCCCACTGACATGCAGGCCCAGTTCATGGCCCTGAACAGCGTTGCCAGAGGCTCGGCGATGATGACCGAGACGATCTTCGAGAACCGTTTCATGCATGCCCAGGAATTGCGTCGTCTGGGCGCCGACATCGAGATCAGCGGCAATACGGCGATGGTGAAGGGCGTGCCCCGGCTCGACGGCGCCACCGTCATGGCCACCGATCTGCGCGCCTCGGCCTGCCTGGTCGTCGCCGGCCTGGTGGCGCGCGGTGAAACCCTGATCGACCGCATCTACCACCTTGATCGGGGCTACGAGCATATCGAGGAGAAGCTGTCCCAGCTCGGCGCACGCATTCGACGGGTGCATTGAAGAGCAGCCGCGGATTTCGCGGATGAACGCGGATTATTTCGACCTGATCCGCGTCGATCCGCGAAATCCGCGGCTTGTTTTTCATGCTGTAATATCCACATTTTAGTAATCGAGAAAAGCCGTGACCGGCATCACCATCGCCCTCTCCAAGGGCCGCATCTTCGAGGAAACCCTGCCGCTGCTGGCGGCGGCGGGTATCGTGCCGGCCGACGATCCGGAAACCTCGCGCAAGCTCATCCTCGGCACCAACCGTCCCGATGTGCGGCTGGTCATCGTGCGCGCCTCGGACACACCGACCTACGTCCAGTACGGTGCAGCCGACCTCGGCATCGCCGGCAAGGACGTGCTGATCGAGCATGGCGGCGCGGGTCTCTACCAGCCGCTCGACCTGAAGATCGCCCGCTGCCGCATGGCCGTGGCCGTACCGAACGGTTTCGACTACGCTGCGGCGGTGCAACGCGGGGCACGCCTGCGTGTGGCGACCAAGTACATCCAGACGGCGCGCGAACATTTTGCCGCCAAGGGCGTACACGTCGACCTCATCAAACTTTACGGCTCGATGGAGTTGGCGCCGCTGGTCGGGCTGGCCGACGCCATTGTGGACCTCGTTTCCAGCGGCAACACATTGAAGGCCAACAACTTGCAGGCGGTGGAGGACATCATGCCGATTTCCTCGCGCCTGATCGTCAACCAGGCAGCACTGAAAATGAAGCGCGAGCTGCTGCAACCGGTCATCGATGCCTTCGCCGGAGCGGTCCGTGATTAAGCGCCTGACCACGCGCGATCCCGATTTCACCCAGCAGCTTGCCGCGCTGCTGACGTTAGAGAACTCGCAGGACGAGCGCATCGAGCAGGCGGTGGCCGAGATCCTCTCGGCGGTACGCACCGTGGGCGACGCGGCGGTGCTGGAATACACGCGCCGCTTCGATCATCTCGACGCGAAGGCCATGGTCGAGCTTGAGCTGCCCAAGCGGGAACTGGAGGCGGCGCTGTTCAACCTGCCGGCGGAGCAGCGTGAGGCACTGGAACAGGCTGCCACCCGCATTGCCCTTTACCACCAGCGCCAGGTGGCGACTTCGTGGGAATACACCGAGGCCGACGGCACCCGGCTGGGGCAGAAGGTGACGGCGCTCGACCGCGTCGGGCTGTACGTGCCCGGCGGCAAGGCGGCCTATCCCAGCTCGGTTCTGATGAATGCCATCCCGGCCAAGGTGGCCGGCGTCGGCGAGCTGATCATGGTGGTGCCAACGCCGCGCGGCGAAAAGAACGCCCTGGTGCTGGCCGCCGCCGCGCTGGCCGGCGTCGACCGGGTGTTCACGCTCGGCGGCGCGCAGGCGGTGGGCGCGCTGGCCTACGGCACGCAGACCATTCCGCAGGTAGACAAGATCGTCGGCCCCGGCAACGCCTACGTCGCTGCGGCCAAGCGCCGCGTCTTCGGCGTGGTCGGCATCGACATGGTGGCCGGCCCCTCGGAGGTGCTGATCATCGCCGACGGCTCGACCGAGCCGGACTGGGTGGCGATGGACCTCTTCGCCCAGGCCGAGCACGACGAACTGGCCCAGTCCATCCTGCTCTGCCCGGACGGACGCTACATCGAAGCGGTGGCGAAAAGCATCGAACGGCTGCTGCCGGAAATGCCGCGCAAGGACGTGATCGCCGCCTCGCTGGCCGGGCGCGGCGCGCTGATCCACGTGCGCGACCTGGAGGAAGCCTGCACGATTGCCAACCTGGTTTCCCCGGAGCACCTGGAATTATCCGTGGCCGATCCGAACGCGCTGGTGGACCGCATCCGCCACGCCGGCGCCATTTTCATTGGCCGCTACACTTCGGAATCCCTGGGGGACTACTGCGCCGGGCCCAACCACGTGCTGCCGACCTCGCGCAGCGCGCGCTTCTCTTCACCGCTCGGCGTCTACGACTTCCAGAAGCGCACCTCGATCATCGAGGTGTCGGCGGAAGGCGCGCAAACGCTCGGCCGCATCGCCTCCACGCTCGCCCGCGGCGAGGGTCTGCAGGCCCATGCCCGCGCGGCGGAACTGCGCCTGAAGCGCTGAAGCGGTATCGTTGTACCTGTTGAAAACTTGGCTCAATGGGAGGCTCATCTAGCGAGCCCCCAGTGGGCGATACTGAAAGGCGTCTTTCTGAAAAGCGAAGATCAAGGCATGATGCTCCTTCACGATAACAGCTGCGTCTAAACAAATGAAAAACCTGTCCGTCAGCCGCTCATTTTCTGCTAGTAGCCGAGCAGTTTTGTTTGACGGTGATTGTCTGGAACTGCTGCGCAACATTCCGGATGGCAGTATTCGACTGGTTGTTACGTCCCCGCCTTATAACCTCGGCAAGTCTTACGAGCGAAAAGGAGATTTTGAAAAATATCTAGATTGGCAGGACAAGGTTATTCAGGAATGTGTTCGGGTGTTGAGTCCCGAAGGTAGTATCTGTTGGCAAGTTGGGAATTTTGTGAATAACGGGGCGATTGTTCCTCTTGATATAGCGATCTACCCGTCGTTTGCCAGCCGCGGCATGAGTATGCGCAACAGGATAGTTTGGCATTTCGAACATGGGTTGCACTGTACGCGCCGGCTATCCGGGCGACATGAAACTATCATGTGGTTTACCAAGTCTGATAAGTACGTTTTCAATCTTGACCCGATACGGGTTCCACAGAAATACCCAGGAAAAAAGCATTTCAAGGGCCCTAAGGCAGGACAGTATTCCTGCAATCCTCTGGGGAAAAATCCTGGTGACGTTTGGGTGATACCTAACGTCAAGAATAACCATGTTGAGAAAACTATTCATCCTTGCCAGTTTCCGATTGAACTCGTTGAGCGACTGGTCTTATCAATGACTTTGGAGGGGGATTGGGTGCTTGATCCCTTCGCAGGTGTGGGCTCTGCCTTGGCCGCCGCACTCAAGAATGGACGAAGAGCGGTGGGAGCGGAAATTATGGATGATTACGCCAAAATTGCTCGTGAGCGTATGACGCAGGCAGCGAATGGATTTCTTAGAGTGCGCCCAATGCATCGGCCCGTTTACGACCCGAAAGATGCAGGCAAATCCCTTACTGCACGTCCGGATGCCCAAGTAAGGGCTGTGGAAGAGGAGCAAATGCGGCTTTTGGATAGCGCCAAGGGTATTTATGAGGTCGCAAAATGAAGATCGCTGAAACGTATTCTCATCTCAACGGGTTAGAGTATTTGCTTGTACATAAACCGAAGTTGTGGAAAGAGGTGCAGTCTGTCGTCGCCTCAGTCGATGCCTCGGTTTGTAGAACCAAGGTAAGCAAAGAAGCTCGTATGAAGGGGCAGATGAAATATAGCCCTATTGAAATGAACAATCGATTTTTCGATCTCTTGCACGGGAACGGTTGGATTGAGAGCCGGGTCTCGTATTGGGTGACACGTAGCGAAAAGCTGATTCGCCAGACCCTGCCGCTTGCAGCGGAAGAACAGAAACGATTGATTGAGGACGCGGGAGAGGAACCGATTTTTAGCTACAACCAGACGGATTTCGTCAAGGAACGTGTCGCAATTGAAGTTCAATTCGGCAAATATGCATTTGTTGCATATGACTTGTTCGTCAAACATCTGGCGTTTTATGTGCGCGACGAGATCGACGTGGGAATCGAAATTCTTCCCATGAAGTCGCTTCAGGCCAATATGTCCTCAGGGCCTGGTTATTACGAAGGGGAACTCTATAACGTCATTCGCAACGGTCGCGGTGTGCCTGCCGTACCGTTGGTGATGATAGGTGTTGCCCCGTCGTAACACATCCCTACTTGAGGATTTCCCGCAAGGCGCTAACCAGCGCCTGGCATTGCGCGTCCGTGCCGACCGTGATGCGCAGGAACTGTTCGATGCGCGGCTGGCGGAAGTGGCGCACGATGATGCTGCGCTGGCGCAGCGCAGCGGCGAGTTCGCCGGCATCCCGCTGCGGGTGGCGTGCGAAGACGAAGTTGGCGGCGGAGGGCAGCACTTCGAAGCCGAGCGCGGACAGGTCCTGCACCAGAGTTTCGCGGCTCTTCATGACAGCCAGCCGGGTGATCTCGAAGTGCGTGTGGTCCTCCATCGCCGCCACGGCGCCGGCAATGGCGAGTCGGTCGAGCGGGTAGGAGTTGAAGCTGTTCTTGATCCGCTCCAGCGCCTCGATCAGATCCTCGTGCCCGACGGCGAAACCGACGCGCAGTCCCGCCAGCGAGCGCGATTTGGAGAGCGTCTGCACCACCAGCAGGTTCGCATACTTCGCCGCCAGCGGAATCGCCGACTCCCCACCGAAATCGACATAAGCCTCATCCACCACCACGACGGAATCAGGATGACCGGCGAGCAGGCGCTCGATTTCCGCCAGCGGCAGGGCGCGTCCCGTCGGCGCGTTCGGATTGGGGAAGATGATGCCGCCGTTTTTTCCACCATTTTGCTTAAGGTAGTCGTCGACGCGGATCTCGAACGTGTCGGTCAGCGGTATCGTTTCGAAATCGACGCCATACAGCCTGCAATACACCGGATAGAAGCTGTAGGTGATATCCGGGAAGAGGATGGGATGTTCGTGTTTCAGCAGGCCGAGGAAAACATGGGCGAGCACCTCGTCCGAGCCGTTGCCGACGAAGACCTGGCGCGGCGTCACGCCGTAATAGGAGGCGACGGCCTCCTTGAGACGGTCGGCGTTGGGATCGGGATACAGGCGCAGCGCGTCGTCGGGTTCCGCCAGCAACGCCTCCATCACTCTGGGCGAGGGGCCGTAGGGGTTCTCGTTGGTGTTGAGTTTGACCAGGCCCGGCAGCTTGGGCTGCTCGCCGGGAACGTAGGGGGTCAGGCCGAGGACGACGGCGCTCCAGTAACGGCTCATGGCTGGCTGCCAGAGGGGAAAATCAAATGTTATCATGATGACCCGGATCACTTTTCATCGACGTGTACAGCGCCATGCGGCAAGCCGAAATTTCTCGCAAGACCCTGGAGACGGAAATCACCGTCCGCGTAAACCTCGACGGCAGCGGACAGGCGAAACTCGCCACCGGCGTACCCTTCCTCGAGCACATGCTCGACCAGGTGGCGCGCCACGGCATGATCGACCTCGAGGTCGTGGCCAAGGGCGACCTGCACATCGATGCCCACCACACGGTGGAGGATGTCGGCATCACGATCGGCCAGGCGTTGGCGAAGGCCATCGGCGACAAGAAGGGCATCCGCCGCTATGGCCATGCCTACGTGCCGCTCGACGAGGCCCTCACGCGCGTGGTGGTCGACTTCTCCGGCCGCCCCGGCCTGTTCTTCAACGTCGAGTTCAGCCGGGCGATGATCGGCCAGTTCGACGTGGACCTGACCCAGGAATTTTTCCAGGGCCTGGTCAATCACGCCCAGATCACGCTGCATATCGACAATATTCGCGGCGAAAACGCCCACCACCAGTGCGAGACGGTGTTCAAGGCCTTCGGCCGCGCCCTGCGCATGGCGGCTGAAGCCGATCCGCGAGCCGCCGGCAGCGTGCCATCCACCAAGGGAGCGCTCTAGGGCCTTCTTGTCGCCGTATTACCGGCACTGACTTTTAATGAACACCGTCGCTATCGTCGATTACGGCATGGGCAATCTGCGGTCGGTTGCCAAGGCGATCGAGCATGTCGCCCCGGAGGCGCGCGTCCTGGTCACGTCCGATCCCGCCGAGGTTGCCGCCGCCGACCGCGTCGTGGTGCCCGGCCAGGGCGCCATGCCGGATTGCATGCGCGAACTGGATGCGCGCGGGCTGCGCCCGGCCGTCATAGCGGCGACGCAGGATAAGCCCTTCCTCGGCATCTGCATCGGCCTGCAGATGCTGTTCGAGTCGAGCGAGGAGGGCGGCGTGGCCGGCTTGGCCGTGCTGCCCGGGTGCGTGCGCCGTTTTCCGCACGAGAAGATGGTGGCGCCCGACGGCTGCCGGCTGAAGGTGCCGCACATGGGCTGGAATGAGGTCAATTACGCCGAGCCGCATGTACTCTGGGAGGGGATTGCCGATGGTTCGCGCTTCTATTTCGTGCACAGCTATTACGTCGAAGCGGGCGATCCTTCCCTGGTTGCCGCCTTCAGCGTGTATGGTTTCCCCTTTACCTGCGCGGTGGCGAAGGATAATATTTTCGCTGTGCAGTTTCATCCGGAGAAAAGCGCCCAGTCCGGCCTGGCCCTGTTGGGCAACTTCATGCGCTGGAAACCATGATGGTTTTCAGCGAACTGACATGACCATTTCCAACCCGCCTTACACCCTATGCTGCTGATACCTGCAATCGATCTCAAGGACGGCCATTGCGTGCGCCTGAAACAGGGCGACATGGCCGATGCCACGGTTTTTTCCGAAGACCCGACGGCCATGGCGCGGCACTGGCTGGCCGAGGGCGCCCGCCGTCTGCATCTGGTGGATCTCAATGGCGCCGTAGCCGGCAAGCCGAAGAACGAGGCGGTGATCAAAGCGATTACCGCCGCGGTGGGCGACGACATCCCCGTCCAGCTGGGCGGCGGCATCCGCGATCTGGATACCATCGAGCGCTATCTCGACGACGGCATCACCTACGTCATCATCGGTACGGCGGCGGTGAAGAACCCCGGCTTCCTGCATGACGCCTGCGGGGCTTTCCCGGGCCACATCATCGTCGGCCTGGATGCCAAGGACGGCAAGGTGGCGGTGGATGGCTGGTCGAAAATGACCGGACACGACGTCGTCGACCTGGCGAAGAAGTTCGAGGACTACGGCGTCGAGGCGGTGATCTACACCGACATCGGTCGCGACGGCATGCTCACCGGCGTGAACATCGAGGCGACGGTGAGGCTGGCCCAGGCGCTGCGCATTCCGGTCATCGCCAGCGGCGGCATTGCCTGTATGAAGGACATCAAGGCCCTGTGCAAGGTGGAGAGCGAAGGCATCATGGGCGCCATTACCGGCCGCGCCATCTACGAAGGCACGCTGGATTTCAAGAAGGCCCAGGCCGAGGCGGACAAGCTCTCGAAAGGCCGGGCATGACCATTTGCAGGTCGGGCTTCAGCCCGACATGGGCGCCGGCGTCGGCCTGAAGGCCGACCTACGCGAATGCTTGCCAAGCGCATCATTCCCTGCCTCGACGTGAAGGCCGGTCGCGTCGTCAAAGGCATCAATTTCGAGGGCCTGCGCGACGCCGGCGATCCGGTCGAGATCGCGCGCCGCTACGATGAGCAGGGCGCCGACGAAATCACTTTTCTCGACATCACGGCCAGCTCGGATGAGCGCGACATCATTATCCATATCGTCGAGAAGGTGGCCGAGCAGGTCTTCATTCCGCTGACCGTGGGCGGCGGCGTGCGCGTCGTCGATGATGTGCGACGGCTGCTGAATGCCGGCGCCGACAAGGTCAGCATGAACACCGCCGCGGTGCAGAATCCGCAGCTGGTGGCGGATGCTTCCGGCAAGGTCGGTTCGCAGTGCATCGTGGTGGCCATCGATGCCAAGAAGTCCGGCGACGGCCGCTGGGAGGTATACACCCACGGCGGCCGCAAGGGCGCCGGACTGGATGCGGTCGAGTGGGCACGCCGCGTGCAACAGTTGGGCGCCGGCGAGATACTCCTCACCAGCATGGACCGCGATGGCACCAGGATCGGCTTCGACCTGCCGCTGACGCGTGCCATTTCGGACGCGGTGGATATCCCGATCATCGCCAGTGGCGGCGTCGGCACGCTGGCGCATCTGGCCGAGGGCGTGCTGGAAGGGCGTGCCGACGCCGTTCTGGCCGCCAGCATTTTCCATTACGGCGAACATACCGTGCGCGAGGCCAAGGAATACATGCGTTCGCGCGGCATCGAGGTCAGGCTATGAATGGATTGGATGAGATCAAGTGGGACAAGGACGGCCTGGCGCCGGCGATTGCACAGGATGCAGTCACGGGTGACATATTGATGGTCGCCTGGATGAACCGTGAATCCCTGGCGAGGACCCTGGAATGCGGCGAGGCGGTCTACTGGTCGCGTTCGCGCAAAAAGCTTTGGCACAAGGGCGAAGAATCCGGCCACGCGCAGAAGGTGAGTGAAATTCGCACCGATTGCGACAACGACGTGCTGCTGCTGAAGATCGAACAGGTCGGCGGCATTGCCTGCCATACCGGCCGGCGCAGCTGTTTTTTCCAGAAACTCGAGGATGGCCGCTGGGTTGCCGTCGAGCCGGTGATCAAGGACCCGAAGGAGATCTACAAATGATCGATTGCCAGATACTTTACCGCATCGCCGACACGCTGAACGGGCGCAAGGGGGCCGCACCGGAGACGTCCTATGTGGCGAGCCTCTACCACAAGGGCACCGACGCCATCTGCAAGAAGATTGCCGAGGAGGCGGCCGAAACGATCATGGCAGCGAAGGACGGGGATCGCCTGAACATCGTGCGTGAGACCGCCGACCTGTGGTTCCACAGCCTGATCCTGCTGTCCCAGTTCGGCCTTGGTCCGGACGACGTGCTGGCCGAACTGCACCGCCGTGAGGGCATTTCCGGCATTGACGAGAAAAAGTCCCGAGGGGGTGCCTGAAATGCAAGACTGCCTTTTCTGCAAGATCGCAAGCGGGGAAATTCCCAGCAAGAAGATCTATGAGGACGAGCATGTCTTTGCTTTCCACGACATCAACCCGATCGCGCCGGTGCACTTCCTCATCATCCCCAGGGCGCATGTGCCATCGCTCTACGAATGCGAGTCCGGCCACGAGCCCGCTCTGGGCCGGGTCCTTGCGCTGGCCGGCCGGCTGGCGCGCGAGCAGGGCGCCACGGACGGCTTTCGCAGCATCATCAACACCGGTCGGGTGGGAAGGCAGGAGGTGTATCATGTGCACGTTCATGTCATCGGCGGCCCGGACGTCCTGCCGGGCATGCTCAAGCGATAGAAAAGTCATAGATAGGAGAAGGCAATGGGTTCATTCAGCATCTGGCACTGGCTGATCGTTCTGCTGATCATCGTGCTGATCTTCGGCACCAAGAAGCTGCGCAACATCGGCCAGGATTTGGGCGGGGCCGTCAAGGGCTTCAAGGACGGCATCAAGGAAGGCACGTCGGAGAAATCCGCCGATACCGCGCCGCCGCAGCAGGTCACCGGCCAGACCATCGAAGGCGAAGTCAAGGAAAAAACCAAATCGTGACAGTCCGGGTAGGTCGGTCTTCAGGCCGACGACGGCAGTTGCCCTCGCGCTAATGTCGGGCTGAAGCCCGACCTACGACCCCTTCATGTTCGACATTGCTTTTTCCGAGCTGATCCTGATCGCTCTGGTGGCGCTTGTCGTCATCGGACCCGAACGATTGCCAGGCTTGGCGCGCACGGCCGGCCATCTGCTCGGCCGCCTGCAACGCTACGTCAGCGACGTCAAGTCGGACATCAATCGCGAAATCCAGCTCGAGGAACTCAAGAAGATGCAGCAGGAGGTCGTGGAGTCTGCCCGCTCGCTGGAATCCGACTTGACGCAGGATTTCAGCAGTATGGAAAACACACTGAATGAGTCGCTATCGCAGATTGAGCCGGCCGAATCCGATCCTTCCCCCAACACCGAGACCGGTGACACTCCCGCCGAGCCGTCTGTGGAAGAGCCTGCCGACACCCCGCAGTTGGAGCTTGGCTTCGATGCCCAGCAGGCCGCATCGAAGAAGCGCGCCTGAGATGAACGGCCCCCACGCTTTCTTTGTTCGGGGAGTGCCGGCTTTGCACAGCCGGCCCGTTGCGCACTGAACCGATGTCGGAACCGCAGGACACCTTCATTTCCCACCTGGTCGAGCTGCGGACGCGGCTGATCCGGGCGTTCGTCGCTGTGTTGATCATTTTCCTCTGCCTGTTTCCCTGGGCCAAGGAACTGTATGCCATCGTGGCGCAACCCATGCTGGCAGCGTTGCCGCAAGGCGGCCAGATGATCGCCACCGATGTTGTCGGCGTCTTCATCGTGCCCATGAAGGTGGCGCTGCTGGTGGCCTTCCTCGTTGCGCTGCCCTACGTTCTCTTCCAAGTCTGGTCCTTCGTTGCGCCTGGCCTGTATGTCCATGAAAAGAAACTGATTATTCCCCTGACCGTGGTCAGCGTGCTGCTGTTCTTCTGCGGCATGGCGTTCGCCTACTTCATTGTTTTCCCGACGGTGTTCAAGTTCATGTCGGCCATGGCCCCGGAGGGCGTGGCCTGGATGACGGATATCGAAAAATATCTGTCTTTCGTCCTGACCACCTTTATTGCCTTCGGCGTGACTTTCGAGGTGCCGGTGGCGGTGATCGTGCTGGTGAGGATGGGCCTGGTGAGCATCGCCAAGCTGAAGGAAGTGCGGCCCTATGTCATCGTCGGCGCCTTCATCATCGCGGCTATTTTCACGCCGCCGGACGTGGTGTCGCAGTTCCTGCTGGCGGTGCCCCTGTGCCTGCTCTACGAACTGGGCATTGTCATGGCGCGCTTTGTCGAGAAACCGCCTGGCGTGTCCGACTACGTTCCGCCCGCCGATGCCGAGATGGAGCGGGAACTGGACAAGGCCGAGGCTGACGCTGACGCGAAAAAGAACGATTGAAGCAGAGGCCTGAATTGAAAACGGGGGCGATGCCCCCGTTATTCTTGCATCAATCCGTTGCGCTATTCCCGGACGCGCTGCGCCGGCGGCCGTTTGCCGATGCTCACAGCGACATCCAATTCCTTCGCTTCCCGCCGCAGCTTGAACTGGGTTGCCGTGCCCGGCGCGAGGCCGGCGATCAGGGCGAGCATGGTCTGAGGATCCTTGATCGGCTTGCCGGCCACGGCGACCAGCACGTCGCCGGGACGGATGCCGGCGCGATCCGCCGGACTGCCGCGCATGACGCCCGCGACGAGGGCGCCTTCGGTTGCCGGCAGCTTGAAGGACTCCGCCAGTTCCGGCGTGATTTCCTGTGCCTCGACGCCGATCCAGCCGCGCGTCACCGTTCCAGTCTTGATGATCTCCTCCATCACGCTGCGGGCGATGGAGACGGGAATGGCGAAGCCGATGCCTTGGCTGCCGCCGCTACGCGAGAAGATCGCCGTATTCACGCCGACCAGGTTGCCGCTGCTGTCAATCAGCGCGCCGCCGGAGTTGCCCGGGTTGATGGCGGCGTCGGTCTGGATGAAATTCTCGAAGGTGTTGATGCCGAGTTGGGTGCGGCCGAGGGCGCTGACGATGCCGTGCGTCACAGTCTGCCCTACGCCGAAGGGGTTGCCGATGGCCAGCACGATATCGCCGACGCGCAGAGATTCCGTCGGCGCGAAGGTGATTGCGGGCAGTTTGCCGCCGTTCTGGATCTGCAGCACGGCCAGATCGGTTTCCGGATCGGCGCCGACGATGCGGGCGCGGAAGCGGCGGCCGTCTTGGGTCGCCACCTCGATTTCGTCCATGTTCTCGACGACGTGGTTATTGGTCAGGATGTAGCCATCGATGCTGACGATTACGCCCGAACCGAGGCCCGACTGGCGCTGCGGCCCGCCGAAGCGGTCGCCGAAGAAGTAACGGAAGACCGGGTCGTCGGCGAAAGGGTGACGAGGGATTTTCACTTCCTTGCTCGTGTAGATATGCACCACCGAAGGCAGCGCCTTTTTCGCCGCATCGGCGTAGGAAGCGGTCGTGGTACGCGTTTGCGTTGCGCCGGGCGCGGCGGCTTCCTGCAAGGAGACCACCGACGGTCCCGGTTTGCTGCCGAGCCAGTCCGGTTTAAAGGTCAGGACGACGAAGAGGACGGCGACGGCTACCGTAACGGCCTGGGCGAAAATAAGCCACAATCGATGCATTATGTTGAGTGTTCCGAATGGAAGAGCGTGAATTATGGATAGGATGGAATTGGCTACATACCTCGAAAAGCTGCTCGATGCCGCGCGTTTCCGGGATTATTGCCCAAACGGGCTGCAAGTGGAAGGCCGTCAGGATGTCAGTCGCATGGTCTGCGGCGTGACGGCCAGCCAGGCCCTGCTGGAGGCGGCGCTGGCCGCCGACGCCGATGCCGTGCTGGTGCATCACGGCTATTTCTGGCGCGGCGAGGATGGGCGCATCACCGGCATCCGGCGCGCCCGCCTGAAAACCCTGCTGGAGAACGACATCAGTCTGTTCGCCTACCACCTGCCGCTGGATGCGCATGCCGAACTGGGCAACAACGCGCAACTGGCCCGGCTCATGGGATGGACGGTCGAAGGGCGCTTTGCCGATCAGGAGGTGGGCTTCCTCGGCAGCACGACCGGAGGAAGTCCGACCGAAGGAAGTGCAAAGCCCCGTGGGACGGCGGGCACGGCGGGCGTAGTGGCCGAGCAACTGGCGCTCAAGCTGGGCCGGCTGCCGCTGCTGGTGGGCGATGCGACGCGACCGGTCAAGCGCATCGCCTGGTGCAGCGGCGGGGCGCAGGACTATTTCGAGCAGGCCATCGCCGCCGGCGCCGATGCCTATGTCAGCGGCGAAATCTCCGAGCAGACCGCGCATCTCGCGCAGGAATCCGGTGTGCCCTACATTGCCGCCGGCCACCACGCCACCGAGCGCTACGGCGTACAAGCCGTCGGCGCCCATCTGGCCGAGCGCTTCGGCATCGAGTCTCGCTACGTCGAACTCGACAACCCGGTGTGAGCAAAAACTGTAGAAGCGATGAAAACCGCTAACCACAGAGACACAGAGGCACAGAGAAATGCGAAATCAATCGCATCCGATTTTCTCTGTGCCTCTGTGTCTCTGTGGTGAATGGTTCTTTCGATGCTCAATCCCTCCTTCGGCCTTGCCTTCCTGCTTACGACATTGGTGGCGCTGGGTCCGTTGTCGACCGACCTGTACCTTGCGGCACTGCCCGGCCTGACACAGACCTTCGCCACCGACGTGGCGCAGGTGCAACTGACCTTGTCGATTTTCCTGGTCGGTTTTGCCGTGGCGCAGCCTTTCTATGGCCCACTGTCGGATCGCTACGGACGGCGTCCGCTGATGCTGTTTGGTCTGGCGCTGTACTTGCTCTCCTCGCTGGCCTGCATGCTGGCGCAAAGCATCGAGATGCTGATCGTGGCGCGCTTCTTCCAGGCCCTGGGCGCCTGTGCCGGGCCGGTGCTGGGGCGCGCCATCGTGCGCGATGTATATGGTCCCGTGCAGGCGGCGCGCGTGCTGGCCTACATCAGCGGCGCCATGGCGATCGCGCCAATGATCGGCCCCTTTTTTGGCGGTTGGCTGACGGTGTGGTTCGGCTGGCGCGCCAACTTTGCCGCGCTGGCATTGTTCTCGGTCGTGATGCTGGTGGTGGTTTTCGCCATGCTGGGCGAGAGCAATGCCCACCGTGATCCCACAGCGACGCAGCCGCGCCGCATCCTGGGCAACTTCCGCGCCTTGCTGTCCGCGCGGGACTACCTTGGCTACCTGCTCTGCGCTTCGTTCACCTATGCGGCCCTGTTCTCGTTCATCTCCGGCTCGTCCTTCGTCCTCATCCAGATCTACGGATTGTCGCCGCAGTGGTTCGGCGCCAGTTTCGGGCTGGTGGTCGCCGGCTACATTTGCGGCACCCTGATCACGGCCAGGTACACCCTCAGGCTGGGCCCGGCCCGCATGGTGATGATGGGCGCCGTCCTCGGCGCCCTGGCCGGCACCCTGCTGGTGGCGCTGGCACTGCTGGAGGTGCGCAGCGTGTGGGCCATCCTGCTGCCGATGTCTGCCGTTCTGGTGGCGGCGGGGCTCATCATGCCGAATGCCTTCGGTGGCGCGCTGGCGCCCTATCCGAAGATGGCGGGCGCGGCGTCCGCGTTGATGGGCTTCGTGCAGATGGCGCTGGCGGCGGCCGTGGGCATCGTCGTCGGGCATGCCTACAACGGCACGGCCATCCCCATGACCGGGGCGATCGCGCTGTGTGGCTGGGCGGTGCTGGCGAGCTACTTCTTGCTGGTGCGGCGCTCCGGATCGGAGCCTTCCCCCCAGCCCCCTTCCCCGGGAAGGGGGTGACGGTTGATCGCTTCGCTCCGGGCTTACTTCGCAGTCCGCTTGGGGCGGCCCGGCACGGCCTGCAGTCGCGTGCGGATGCGCGTGAGGAGTTCGACCAGGGTGGCCGTTTCGGCTGGCGTCATGGCGGCGGCGATGCGCGCCTCATGCTTCTTGATGCGGCGCTTGAGCAGCTTGAGCAGGTTTTCGCCCTCCGGGGTGAGCACCAGGGCGTTGGAGCGCCGATCGATGGGCGAGGCGCGCCGCTCGACCAGATCGCGCGACTCGAGCTGGTCGATCACGGCGACCATGGTGGAGCGGTCGAGTTGGGTGGCGGAGGCGAGCAGGCTTTGCGTCATGCCCGGATTGGCGGAGATGAGGACGAGCACGCCGAAGCGCCCGGGAGAGATGTCGAATTCCTTCAGCTCCGCGGCGAAATCGCCGAAGACGGCCAACTGGGCCAGGCGAAGCTGATAACCGATCAGGCCGGGCAGCAGGTCGAGCTTGAGATTGTCTTTCGTGCCGCCCTTGCTGGAGATTTTTTTCTTCACGCTCATTTCGGGCTGTCTTGAGTGGGTTGCGAACTGTATTCTAGCGGTTGTGGGCAGAATTGGAGCAAGCCATGAATACCCTGGATACAAAAGCGGGCACGCGTACCCCGGACACTGAAGCGGGCACTCGCACCATCGTCCCCCTGTGGTCTTTGCCTGCGGTGCCGGTGATCGGCAGCGAGGCGCAGTTCCCGGTGCGTCGCATCTACTGCGTCGGGCGGAACTACGCCGATCACGCGCGCGAGATGGGCGGCAACCCGGAGCGCGAGCCGCCGTTCTTCTTCATGAAGCCGGCCGATGCCATCGTCACCGATGGACGCATGGACTACCCATCGAAAACCTCAGACCTGCAGCACGAGATCGAACTGGTGGTGGCGCTGGCCTACGGCGGCCGCGACATTTCCGCCACCGCCGCGCTCGACTGCGTGTTCGGCTACGCCGTCGGACTCGACATGACGCGCCGCGATATCCAGGGCGAACTGAAAGCCAAGGGCCGCTCGTGGGAGATGGGCAAGGCTTTCGACCAGTCGGCGCCGGTCTCTTCAATCGTTCCGGCCAGCCGCATCGGCCATCCGCAGCGCGGCGCCATCACGCTCACGGTGAATAGTCAGCCGCGGCAGCACGGCGACCTCTCCGACATGATCTGGCCGGTGGCCGAGATCATCGCCAATCTGTCCGGCTACGTGACGCTGCTGCCCGGCGATATCATCTTCACCGGCACGCCGGCGGGCGTGGGAAAAGTGGAGCGGGGGGATCGGCTCGAGGGCGCTGTCGAAGGGGTCGGTGTGCTGTCCGTGACAATCGCCGGGTAATCCCATGCGCCTGCTGGACCGTTTCCGCGGCCTCTCCTCCAAGATCTATGTCGCCTTCCTCGTCACGGCGGTGGTGCCGGTCCTGGTGGCCGGTCTGGTCGGCATTTACTACTCGCTCGATGCCTTGCGCAAGGAAACGCTGCACCATCTCGAGCAGGAGGTCACCAGTCGGGCTGCGGGCATGGCGCGCTTTTTCGATCAACTCACCAGCGAGTTGCTTTACCTGGCGAGTTCGTCACTGCTGTCGGATGTGGCGAACAGCATGGCGAGCAATCCAACCCTGCCCCGCGAAACCCGCCAGCGCCTGGAGCGTGATTACTCCGCCTTCTCCCGCGCCTATCCCTACATCTATCAGGTGCGCTTTCTTGACCAGAACGGCCATGAGGTGGTGCGCATCGATCGCCGCGACGGCCGCCTGCATACCGTCCCTGAAAAGGATCTGCAGGACAAGTCAGACCGCTATTACGTACACGAAGGGCTGGAGCATGAGTCCGGGCAGATCTACGTCTCTCCGCTGGATCTCAACATCGAACACGGCCAGGTGGAAAAACCCGAGCGGCCGGTGATCCGCTTCGCCACGCCGATAGTCGACCGCAAGGGGGTCAAGCGTGGCCTCCTGATCATCAACCTGCATGCCGCCTTCCTGCTGGGCCAGATTCAGGAAATGGCGGGTAGTCGCGGTGGTGTTGCCTACCTGTTCGACCGTTCGGGCTTCTACCTGTCGCGCTCGGCCGACGCCGCCGAACCGGAATCCTTCAGGATGCAGTCCGTCGAGGCATTGACAGCCTTCATGCCGCGCCAGTTGCTGACGCGCATCATCAATCGCGAGAAGGGCACCGAAGAGCTTGGCGAGTGGATCGTCGCCCATGCGCCTATCGGCGTCGGCGAAACCCTGGCCGATCGCAGCGACAGTTCGATGGACTGGGCGGTAGCGCTGGCCTTTCCGCGCAAGTATCTGTTGGAGGCGGTGTTCAATCTCTACCTGCTCTATGGCGTGCTGGCGCTGACCCTGGTCGGCACGGCGCTTGCGGGTTTCCTGCTGTCGCGCCATCTGTTGCGCCCGCTGCAGCAATTGAGCGCCGAGACGGAAGAAATCGCACAAGGCCATTTCTCGCATCGCATCGAAATCCGCGGCAACGACGAAATCGCCGACCTCGGCCGGCAGTTCAACGCCATGGCGGTTCGGCTGGAGCAGTCCTACCGCGCCCTGGAGGACCGCAAGGGCGAACTGGAAAAGGAAGTGCAGATCCGCACCGCCGACCTGGAGCGGGAACAACTGGAGCGGCGCGAACTCGACCGGCAGATGTTCCAGGTCGAGAAGATGACGACGCTGGGCGAAGTCGCCATGGGGCTGGCCCACGAGATCGGCAATCCGCTGGCCGGCATGAAGGCCGTGGCGCAGATGCTGCTGGAGGAAGACCTGCCCGCGCGCCAGCGCGAATACCTCGAACGCATCCTGAATGAGGTCAATCGCCTGTCCGAATTCCTGCGCACATTCCATGGCTTCTCCGCGCCGCAGGAATTTCATCCCGTCGCCTGCCGCCTGGAGCAGATCCTCGAGGATGTACTGCTATGGACGCGCAAGGAGGCGACATCGCGCGGCGTGACGATCGATTTCGCGCCGTGCAACGCCAGCGTGCCCGCGCTGTGGGCCGATCCCAACCGTCTGAAACAGGTGCTGCTCAATCTCGTCATCAACGCCATCCACGCCATGCCGGAAGGCGGGCGCATCGAGATCGGCATGTGCGCCGGCCTGGGCCATCCCGGAGACCTCGACGGCGATGTGCCGAAGATGCGTTTCTGCGTGAGGGACAGCGGTGTGGGCATCCCGCCGGATGTGCTGCCCAAGGTGTTCGATCCCTTCTACACGACGCGGGCGGAAGGGTCCGGCCTCGGTCTCGCCGTGGTGAAGAAGATTGCCCAACAGCATGGCGCCGACATCCGAGTCGATTCGACACCCGGGCACGGTACCTGCTTTGAACTGGTCTGGCCCATCGCACCGGGCGAGGATATTGAAGGTCTGCGCGCATCATCACGCGCCGGGACATGCATGGAGCTTTCGCAAAGTGGCTGAACAGATACTCGTCGTCGAGGACGACACCACCATCCGCCTGACCCTGCGCGACGTGCTGGAGAAGCAGGGCTACGGCGTCGACCTGGCCGAGGACGGCGCGCAGGGGCTGGCGCTGTTTCGCGCCAACAACTACGGCCTGGTGATGCTCGACCTGCGCCTGCCCGACATGCACGGGCTGGAGGTGCTGCGCGCCATGCGCGAAATCGACGGCGAAGCGCTGGTGGTGGTGATGACGGCCTATCCCGAGGTGCGCACCGCCGTCGATTGCGTCAAGGCCGGCGCCTACGACTACTTCAACAAGCCCTTCGAACTCGACGATCTGAAAGAGATCGTGCGCCGCGCGCTGGAGACGCGTCACCTGCGCCTGGAAGTCGAGCGCCTGCGCATCAGCGCCGCCCAGCCGG
This sequence comes from uncultured beta proteobacterium, assembly GCA_947084915.1. Classification (GTDB taxonomy): domain Bacteria; phylum Pseudomonadota; class Gammaproteobacteria; order Burkholderiales; family Rhodocyclaceae; genus Desulfobacillus. The sequence continues at coordinate 42,947 of CAMTUN010000044.1, forward strand.
CGCCGGTCGAAGGCATGATCGGCGCCAGCCCCGCCTTTCTGGCGATGGTGGAAGTGACGCGGCGCATCGCCGCCGCGCCGCGCGTGCCGGTGCTGATCCGCGGCGAATCGGGCACCGGCAAGGAGCGGGTGGCGCAGGCCATTCACAACCTCAGCCCGCGTGCCGCCGGCCCGTGGGTGACGATCAACTGCTCGGCGCTGGCGGAGGGATTGCTCGAATCGGAAATGTTCGGCCACGAGAAGGGCGCCTTCACAGACGCCAAGGCCGCCAAGCGCGGCCTGCTGGAACTGGCCGACGGCGGCACGCTGTTCCTCGACGAGATCGGCGATCTCTCGCTGACCCTGCAGCCGAAGTTGCTGCGCGCCATCGAAACGCAAACCTTCCGGCGCGTAGGAGGCCAGAAGGAACTCGCGGTCGACGTGCGCTTCGTCGCCGCCACCAACCGCGACCTCGACGGCATGGTCAAGGCGGGCAGCTTCCGCGAGGACCTCTACTACCGGCTCAACGTCGGCAGCATCGACGTGCCGCCCCTGCGCGCACGCCGCGAGGACGTTTTACCGCTGGCACAGCACTTCCTCACCGAGGCGGGCAGGATGATGGGCATTCACGCGCCGCGTCTGGATCAGGCCGTGCATGCCCTGCTGGAAAACTACGCCTGGCCCGGCAATGTGCGCGAACTGCGCAACGTCATGGAACGCGCGCTCATCCTCTCCGGCGGCATTCCCATCGAGCTGTCCCATCTGCCCAAGGAGATCGCCGGCGCCAAGGCGAGCAGGGCGTCCGCGGCAGACGAAGACGGCCTCACCGTGCCGCCGCTGGCGGAAATCGAAAAGCGCCACATCCGCCGCGCCCTGGAACACTGCCGCGGCAACAAGACCCAGGCCGCCAAGCTGCTCGGCATCACCCGCCTGACCCTGCGCACCAAGATCGCCGACTACGGCTGGACGGAGTTTCTCGGCAGCGCGGATTGAGTCGCTCTGGGGGGAAAGTCAGTCTGCGTGGTACGGCAATAGCAACAGCAGTGAGGCATGGAGTCGGCCAGGAGCCGTCATTCCGGGGCCGCGCAGCGGAACCCGGAATCCAGTGTCTTTGTTCAAACGCCGCTGGATTCCCGCTTGCGCGGGAATGAGTGCGCCTGTCGATAATCGCCGTCCGCAGCCTGATCGCGTCATCGCTGTAAATTTTCTGAATTCCTGACAACTTCCAGCCAGGTGAGCGGTAGTTTTATGGCCGCAGCGGTCAATTCCTGACCGCCCGAAACCTCCTAATCTCCTCATCAATCGGCCTGAACCCCGCGCCAGTATTGGCTTTCATGCCGATTCCCCCTCTGGCACGGATGCTGCAATGACTCACACGCGCGCGGTGTTACGTGCGCTGAACAGCATTCGCAAAAGGAGGAGCGCTTGGCCCAGGCAACCGCGACATCGACGTTTCAGGCCTTGAAGGGGACCTACAAGGGCGTGGTCAAGATCTCGCTCATGCTGGTGGCGACCTACCTGGTCGCGCAGGGACTGAGCGCATTCCTGCCGGCGGCGGATTACCGCTCGCTGTTCGGTTTTTCAAACCGCACGGCTGTGTGGATCGTCGCCGAGCTGCACCTGATGTTTGCCGCCTTCGTGCTGGGCGTGCCGATCTTCGCCTTCATCACCGAGATCGTCGGCGTGACGACGAAGGAGAAGCGCTACGATGACCTGGCGCGCGAATTCACCAAGCTGCTGGCGATGGCCTACACGCTCACCGCCATGCTCGGCTGCGTGCTGCTGGTGCTGTTCATCGTCCTGTATCCGAAGCTCACCAGCTACCTGTCGGGCCTGTTCAAGCCGACCTGGCTGCTCTACATCGTGCTCATCTTCGGCGAGGTGATCGTCGCCTATCTCTACTGGTATACCTGGGATCTGCTGCAGGGCAAGTCAAAGAAATGGCATCTGTTGCTCGGCCTGCTGGTGAACCTGTGGGGCACGGCGCTGCTCTTCGTCGCCGACATCTGGGTCACCTTCATGATGAGCCCGGCCGGCATCGACGACGCCAACAATCTCGTCAGCCTGTGGGAGGCCATCAACAACCACACCTGGATGCCCATCAACATCCACCGCCTGCTCGCCAACGTCGCCTTCGGCGGCGCCATCGTCGCCGCCTACGCCGCGGTGCGCTTCCTCAACGCGAAGACCGACGAGGAGCGCGCGCGCTTCGACTGGATGGGCTACGTCGGCTCCTTCATCGCCATCGCCGCCTTCATCCCGCTGCCCTTCGCCGGCTACTGGCTGGGACGCGAGATCTACCAGTTCTCCGAGCAGATGGGCGTGTCGATGATGGGCGGCAGCTTCGCCTGGCTGTGGATCCTGCAGGCCATGCTGATCGGCGGGCTGTTCCTCGCCTCGAACTTCTACCTGTGGCTGGGCATGGGGCGCATCCCCGGCGGGGAGCGCTACAACAAATTCCAGATCGGCATGATGATCGTGCTGACCATCGGCTTCATCGTCTGGGCGACGCCGCGCTCCATCATCGCCTCCGGCGCCGAGATGTCGGCGATGGGCGGCTCGCATCATCCCTTTCTCGGCCTGTTCGGCGTCATGGCGGCGAAGAACACGGCGGTGAATCTGATGATCCTCACCACCTTTTTCTCCTTCATGCTGTATCGCCGCGGCAACCGCATTCCCGTCGTGGCCTGGGCGACGGCGGGCAAGGCCGTGCAGGCGCTGGTCATTGCCGCCGCTGCCGTCGTGGTCGTCGGCTACGGCGTATATAGCTACTTCGTGCCGTCGATCACGCGCATCGGCTTCTCGGTATACCAGGTCACGGCGGTGCTGGCGGCGATGGCGGTGTTTGTCGCCATCGACATCCCCTTGCTGCGCGGCGCGAAGGAAATCGGCGCCATCAGATGGGGACACATCCCCGGCCGCGCCCAGTACGCGCTGTTCTTCATGGCGGTTTCCTTCACCTGGCTGATGGGGCTGATGGGCTATATCCGCTCCGGCATCCGTCAGTACTGGCATGTCTACGGCCGCGTCATGGACGAGAGCGCCAACGCCTACACCATGACCCACGGCCACGCCACGATCATTGTCTCGGTGATCGTCGTCATCTTCTTCCTGCTGGTGTC
>CAMTUN010000045.1:0-37648 GCA_947084915.1 uncultured beta proteobacterium
CCCGTGCCGAGGAAGCCCAGGCCGCTCATGGCGCCGCCGCTCCAGCGGAAGGCCTCGTTATTGCCGCTGCTGTTTTGGCTTCCCCCCACCACCACGCTGCCGTCGGCGGAGACGCCGGAGGCCCAGCTATACGTTCCCCCGCCGAGGAAGCCCAGGCCGCTCATGGCGCCGCCGCTCCAGCGGAAGGCCTCGTAGTTGCTGCCGTTGTAGCTTTCCCCCACCACCACGCTGCCGTCGGCGGAGACGCCGTAGGCAGAGCTATACGTTCCCGTGCCGAGGAAGCCCAGGCCGGTGAGTTCTGCTGGGGTCTGGGCGGCGGCTGGCAGCATGAATGCACCGAGCAGGGCAGCGGCGAGGGGTTTGAGGGCGAATGGCCGCGCGCGGCGAGGGGTTTTTGCGAGCATGTTTTTGTCCTTCCCGGATGTTTGACTGGTTTTTGTTTGCGCCCACCATGGCGTCATGGGCATGCTAAACGCGTTTATAACTCGGGGGGGGGGGGGGCGTCAAGCACGATCGCGGTTTTTGGCGCGCGGCGGCGGCTTCCGTGTTGCTTATGGTGTCGCGCTGCCGTCTCGCCAGCGCCGACTTTCCCATCGCTCTTGGGAAAGACTGCCGTAACTGTCGCGGTGCGCAGCACTTGACGCATTGTTACCCATGGGTCACACTCTCGCCCATGTTTGAAATCATTCAGAGCGCAAGCTTTCAGGGCTGGCTGTCCGGCTTGAAAGACCGGCAGGCCGCAGCCAGAATCCATGCCCGGCTTGATCGTGCCGCCGGCGGCAACCTTGGCGATGTAAAGCCCGTGCGTGACGGTGTTTCCGAGATGCGTATCGATCATGGGCCGGGTTACCGCCTGTATTTCATCCGGCGTGGGCCGCTGGTGATTGTTCTGTTGGCGGGCGGTGACAAACACACCCAGGATGCGGATATCGAGCGTGCGATCAAAATTGCGAAAGATTGGAGGGACTGAATCATGGCTGAGAAATTTTCACGTTACGACACTGCCGATTACCTCAAGACGGATGAGGATATGGTGCTTTATCTCGATGCCTGCATTGATGAAGATCCGGGCGACGGCAGCCTGATTCGTACCGCACTGGGCAGCATTGCCCGCGCCAAAGGAATGAGCCAGCTTGCCCGCGATACGGGCATTTCCCGCGAGGGCCTTTATCGAGCGCTTGCCGCCGACGGCAACCCGGAATTCAGCACGGTGATGAAGGTCATGCGTGCGTTGGGCGTGAAACTGCACGCCGACATCGCGCACGCCCCTTGATGTATCTCCACTGCAATTCAAGGGGGTATCGGAGAACATGCCGGCGGCCGCTGCGCCGGCGTTAAAAAAGCCCGCCAGGGTCACCCCGTGCGGGCTTGAAGGGTTGGAGAAGCGAAGGCGCCGGGTCAGAAGTTCGCCCGCAGCCCCGCTGTCACGCCCCAAGTCGCATCACCGCCGTTGCTGGCGGCATTGGCGCCGAAGGTGAGTGCGACGGTCCTGGACGGTTGAGCCGAGTGTCGAAGCGGCCGTAATAGCCGGCGAGGCTGCCTTCCAGACCTTTGACGTTAGCGAAGGCGTTGGCGGCCTCCAGATACAGATACTGCCCGTCGTATTTCGCGCCGCCGGAGAGGCTCCAGTCCTGCCGCGCCCAGGCCTGGCCCACGCCCGCGCCGAGGCGGGCGCTGCCGATGTCCTTGCAGACGCCGACTTCGGCGAGTTCCATGCGGGTGTCGGTCTTGTCGTGGCGCGCCGCGTCCGCCGTCGCCCAGGCGCAGGCGCCGTCTTGGGTGCGGGCGAGGCCGGAATCCAGCAGCGAGCGGTGATGCGCGCCGAACATCGTCAGATTGGAAATCCCCGCCCCCGCCTGCGCCGCGCGGCTGCCGGTCTCGACGAGGGTGGCGTTGAAGGCGGGAATGTTGCCCAGGAACCCGCTGCCCGCCGGGCCCACCCGCGCCAGCCACGCCTGATCGTTGCCACTGGGATCGGTGCCATAACCCACCACCACAGTGCCGTTGCCGTTGACGCCGGTGGCCTCGGTGAGCCGCCAGGCGCCGATGGAAACCCCCGCCCCCGCCAGCCAATTCTTGACCGACTGCATGCCGGTGGCCTGGGTCCAGCGGAAGGCCTCGGTGGCGCTGCCGTTGTCGCTTGTCCCCACCACCACGCTGCCGTCGGCGGAGACGCCGGTGGCCCAGCTAGACGTTCCCGTGCCGAGGAAGCCCAGGCCGGTGAATTCGGCGGACTGGGCGGGCAGGGCGAGCGCGCCGAGCAGGGCGGCGGCGAGGGGTTTGAAGGCGAATGGCCGCGCGCGGCGATGGGTTTTTGCGAGCATGTTTTTGTCCTTCCCGGATGAGTTGTTTTTGACTGGTTTTTGTTTGCGCCCACCATGGCGTCATGGGCACACAAAGCGCGTTTATAACGCGGGGGGGGGTCAAGTACTGTTTTGGGCGCTGTTGATGGAGACGCTTGCCGAAGGGGTGGAACAGGCCAGACAGGCTGAAGTGCTTTTGGCACTGGGATGCCAGCAGGCGCAGGGCTTTCATTTCGGCCGGCCGGAAGCGGTGGATGACTTTGCGCGGCGCTGGCTGACGGGCGTGTGAACGCACAGGGGGCCACCCGCCCTGTTCATATGTCGAGCGAAAAAATGCGCTGCCACGGAAGCCAGGGCTGCGGCTTGTCGATAGTCGTTCATTGGACTACACTCAACCCATGAAATTCGAGTGGGATGAGGCCAAGAGCGAGACTTGTTTTCGGGAGCGTGGCTTTGATTTCGCGTATGCGGCATCGGCCTTTGCCGACCCGGACCGGATCATCCGGCAAGACACCCGATACGGCTATGGGGAAGATCGCTACCAGCTGATCGGGCGCATTGGCAAACGTCTGTTCGTCCTCGTTTACACGCCGCGTCACGATGTGATCAGGATCATCTCTGCTCGAAAAGCCAATACACGAGAGGTGAAGCGCTATGAAAACCGTTCGCATGACGATTGATGTTCAGAATCCGAAGGCCAAGCCAGTTGGCCGGATTGACGCCGCGCGGGTCGACGCAACGACTGACGCAGACATCGCCAAACACAAAGCAGCCGATGACGCCGATGCGATGCTCGATGCCGCAAAGTTCGCACGCCGTGTGCGCCGGCGACTGGGGTTCAGCCAGACGGAGTTTGCGGAGCGTATTGGCGTTTCGCTGGACACGATCCGCAATTGGGAACAGGGTAAACGCAGCCCAACTGGAGCGGCCAAGGCCCTGTTGAAAATTCTGGACAAAGCGCCAGAGGCTGCATTGGCTGCTTTGCATTGACCCGAACCTTTACCCGTTAGCCCCAAGCGTTACTCAGGTGTTTGGAGAGCAAGTTCGAAATCAGTCGCCTCTGCACCAAGGATTTGCCCCGCGCATGCGGGGCAAAATCATTCAGGGGTTGATCCCCCGCCCCTGGCCACCAAGTCACGATAACGGCTCGCGATTGTGCGGGCCGTTTCTTTTTGGTGCGCCCAGCGTTGATCTGCATCATCCCGTCGATTCGGTAGCCTAATGCTATAATTTCCTTGGAAAATTTCGACGCGCCCGTCTCCAATGCAGCTATTTGCCCTCGGCCTCAACCACCATACCGCGCCGCTTGCCGTGCGCGAACAGGTGGCGTTCGACCCGATTCGTCTGCCGCAGGCGCTGGTTGAGCTGACGCATGGCCACGAGGTGCGCGAGGCGGCAATCCTGTCGACTTGCAACCGCACCGAACTGTATTGCGCCGCCGAGGCGCCCGAGGCGGCGGCGCAGTGGCTGGCCGAATATCATCAGTTGCAGCCGCAGAAAATCTCCCCCTACCTGTACACCCTGCCCAGCCGCGATGCCGTGCGCCACATGTTCCGCGTCGCCAGCGGCCTCGATTCGATGGTGCTGGGCGAGCCGCAGATCCTCGGCCAGATGAAGCAGGCGGCGCGCGTGGCGGAAAATGCCGGTACCTTGGGCACGCTGCTGCACAAGTTGTTCCAGAAGACCTTCGCCGTGGCGAAGGAGGTGCGTTCCACCACCGCCATCGGCGCCAACATCGTCTCGATGGCTGCGGCGACGGTGCGTCTGGCGGAGCGCATTTTCGAAAACATCACGGAACAGAGTGTGCTGTTCATCGGCGCCGGCGAAATGGTCGAGTTGTGCGCCGCGCATTTCGCCGCACAGAAGCCGAGGCGGATTACCGTCGCCAACCGCACGCTGGAACGCGGTGAGGCCCTGGCGGCACGCTTCTCGGGAGACGCCATGCGGCTCGACGAGATCGGCGACCGCCTGGCCGAGTACGACGTGATCGTATCCTGCACGGCGAGCCCCCTGCCCATCATCGGCCTGGGCATGGTCGAGCGCGCCATCAAGGCGCGGCGCCACCGCCCGATCGTGATGGTGGATCTGGCCGTGCCGCGCGACATCGAGCCGGAAATTGCCAAGCTCGACGACGTCTTCCTGTACACGCTGGACGACCTCGGCGCCATCGTCGAGTCCGGCCTGGAGACGCGCGAAAAGGCAGTGGTCGAGGCCGAGGCGATCATCACATCGCGCGTGGATGGTTTCGTACACTGGCTGGAGTCGCGCGAGACGGTGCCGACCATACGGGCGCTGCGCGATTCCGCCGAGCGCACGCGCCGCCACGAAGTCGAGCATGCACTGAAGCTGCTGGCCAGGGGCGAAGACCCGCAGCGCGTGCTGGAGACGCTCTCGCACGGCCTCACCAACAAGCTGATGCATGGACCGACCGCCGCGCTGAACCAGACCGACGGCGAGCACCGCAGCGAACTGGCCGATCTCATCGCCCGCATCTACCACCTGCATCCCGAGGAATAGGGTTCCGGAGTTCAGGCGGGCCGTAGGTCGGGCTTCAGCCCGACATGTCGGCCTGAAGGCCGACCTACAGTCCAATGAAACAAAGTATCCGCGACAAGCTTGAGCACCTGACCCGCCGCCTCGGCGAACTCGACCTGCTGCTGGCCAGCGAGACGGCGACGCAGGACATGGACGCCTATCGCAGGCTGACGCGCGAGCATGCCGAGATCGCGCCGGTCGTGGCGCTCTTTGCCGACTACCGCAAGGCGGAAGGGGGCATGCAATCGGCGCAGGCCATGCTGGCCGACCCGGAGATGAAAGACCTGGCGGAAGAGGAGATCCGCGCCTGCCGCGAGGAGATGGCGCGCCTTGAGGAAGCGTTGCAATGCGCCCTGCTGCCGACCGATCCCAACGATGAGCGCAACCTCTTCCTGGAGATTCGCGCCGGCACCGGCGGCGACGAATCGGCGCTGTTCGCCGGCGACCTATTCCGCATGTATGCGCGCTACGCCGAGCGCCAGCGCTGGAAGGTCGAGGTCGTCTCGCAGAACCCGTCCGACCTGGGCGGGTACAAGGAAGTGATCCTGCGCATCGCGGGTCAGGGCGCCTATTCGAAGCTGAAATTCGAGTCCGGCGGCCATCGCGTGCAGCGCGTGCCCGCCACCGAGACGCAGGGCCGCATCCACACCTCGGCGTGCACCGTGGCGGTGCTGCCGGAGGCGGACGAGCTGGCCGACGTCGTCATCAATCCCGCCGAGCTTCGCATCGACACCTACCGCGCCAGCGGGGCGGGCGGCCAGCATGTGAACAAGACCGATTCGGCCGTGCGCGTGACGCACCTGCCCACCGGCATCGTCGTCGAGTGCCAGGACGACCGCTCGCAGCACAAGAACAAGGCGCAGGCGCTGTCGGTGCTGGCGGCGCGCATCAAGGACAAGCAGACGCGCGAGCAGCAGGCGCAGATCGCCTCGACGCGCAAATCGCTGGTCGGCAGCGGCGACCGTTCAGAGCGCATCCGCACCTACAACTTTCCGCAGGGCCGCATCACCGACCACCGCATCAACCTGACGCTGTACAAGATCGACGCCATCATGGACGGCGACCTCGAAGAACTGCTTGCCGCGCTGGCCGCCGAGCATCAGGCGGAACAGCTGGCCCAGCTTTCGGAAGACGTGGCGTGAGAGGCAGGGGGCTTGTAGGAGCCAGCTTGCTGGCGATGCGGCCGCGGGATCGCCAGCAAGCTGGCTCCTACAGGAGATGATGCCCACTCTAGCCGCGGCGCTGGAGGAAGTCCGCGCCCTGATTCCGCTGCGCGATGCGCGGCTGCTGCTGTGCCATGTCCTCGGCGCATCGCACGCCGAACTGGAAGCGCACCCGGAAACAAAAGTCAGTCCCCGCGATACGGCGCGTTTCCGTGATCTGGCGGTGCGTCGTGCCGCAGGCGAGCCGATCGCCTACCTCATTGGTCATCGGGAGTTCTACGGGCTGGATTTCCGGGTGACGCCCGCCGTGCTGATTCCGCGCGAGGAGACCGAGCTGCTGGTGGACATCGCCCGCGATGCGACAGCCCGCCGCATCCTCGACCTGGGCGCCGGCAGCGGCTGCCTCGCCATCGCGGTGGCGAAGCACCTGCCGCTGGTCGAGGTGACGGCCGTCGATGCGTCCGCAGCGGCGCTGGACGTGGCGCGGGAGAATGCCGTGCGCCATGGCGTTGCCGTGCGCTTCCTGCAGGGCGACTGGTTTGCGCCTGTGGCCGGTGAGCGCTTCGACCTGATCCTGGCCAATCCGCCCTATGTGGCCGAGGACGATGCGCACCTGGCGCAAGGAGATGTGCGCTTCGAGCCGCGCAGCGCGCTGGCCGCCGGGCCGGACGGGCTGGACGACATCCGGCGCATCGTGGCGGATGCAGGCGCCCATCTCGTGCCGGGCGGCAGACTCTTTTTCGAGCACGGTTACGATCAGGCGCAGGCGGCGGGGAAACTGCTCGCTCGGGCCGGCTTCATCGGGATCGAGCATCGCAACGACCTTGCGGGCATCCCGCGCGTGTCCGGCGGGCGCCTGTCTTGACGCAATGCGCCGACAGGCGCTAAACTTGACAAAATTAGTAGGTTTATATGAAGGGAATACAGATGGATGATGTACAGAACCTCCTCAAGGAACAGGTTTCCACGCACCCTGTGGTGCTCTACATGAAGGGCACGCCGACGTTTCCACAGTGCGGCTTTTCCGCCAAAGCGGCGCAGATTCTCAAGCAGTGCGGCGTGAAGCAGTACTTCTCGGTGAACGTACTGGAGCATCCGGCCATCCGCGCCGGCATCAAGGATTTCTCCAACTGGCCGACCATTCCGCAGCTCTACATCAACGGCGAATTCATCGGCGGCTCGGATATCGTGAGCGAGATGTACCAGGCCGGTGAGTTGCAGAAGAAGCTGGAAGGCATCACGGCGTAGGCGCCGAATTTGTCATTCCCGCGCAAGCGGGAATCCAGCTGGCATTGAGAACATGGACTCCCGCGCAAGCGGGAATGACGCTGTTGGGGCAGGCTCGTGCTTCCCTCTTTGCCGTATCACGCAGACTGACTGTTATCCCCGCAACTCCGCCAGCAGCCAGTCGATCATTCTCTCTGCCTGGCGCAGGTAGCCGGCGCCGAACAGGTTGAGGTGGTTGAGGACGTGGTAGAGGTTGTAGAGCGTCTTGCGCGACTCGTACCCTTCGGTGTGCGGCCACGCCTCCCGGTAGGCGGCATAGAACGCTTCCGGAAATCCGCCGAACAATTCCGTCATGGCCAGGTCCGTCTCGCGGTCGCCGTGATAGACGGCCGGATCGAAGAGGGCCGGCAGTCCGCCGCTCATCGCCGCATTGCCGTGCCAGAGGTCGCCGTGCAGCAGGCTCGGCTGCGGGCGGACATCCAGGAAAAAAGCCGGCAACTTTTCCGCCAGCAACTCCCCCTTGTTGCGCAGCGCGTGGCCGTGCGTGGCGGCGCGCGCCAACTGCGGCAGCAGGCGCGCGGCGGCGAAGAAGCGCGGCCAACTGTCGTTTTCCGTGTTGATTTGCGGCGTGGCGCCGATGAAGTTGTCGCGCGGCCAGCCGTAGCGCGCGCCGCAACTGCGGTGCAGCGCGGCGAGTGCGCGGCCGAAGGCGATGGCATCCGGGCGTTCGGCGACAGGCCGCAGCTCCAGGTACTCCAGCACCAGATAGGCCTGCTCTTCGGCAACGCCGCAGCACAGCGGGCGCGGCACGTGAAACGTTTCCGTTCCGGCCAATGCTTCCAGGCCGTCGCATTCCGCCTCGAATAGCGGCAGGACGTCGGGGGCATTCAGCTTGACGAACCACTTCGCGTCGTCTCCCTCGAGCACCTGCGCGCGGTGGATGCAGCCGCCGCCGGCCTCGCGGCTGGCATGGGCGCGGAACGGGCGACCCGAGGCCCGACTGATCTCAGCCGAGAGCAATTCCTGAATGGACATCAGACCGAAGCGAGGCGCGCGTTGGCCAGTGCCAGGCGGTTGGCCAGCACTTCGAGGAAGGCGGAATAGAAATGCATGCGACAGACTTCGGAGGCCTGCCGCAGCGCATCGCCGCGGATGGTGATGATCTTGGCCGACGTCTGGGCGACGACGTCTGCGTTGCGGCTGCTGCTGGTCTGGCTGATGACCGCCATCTCGCCGAAGCAGTCGCCCGGGGTGAGTATGCCGAGGATGCGTCCGCGCTTGTTGATCCTCACCTCTCCCTCGGCGAGGAAGCAGAAATAATCGCCCGGCTCGCCATCTTTCATGATGACGGTGTCGGGCGCCACCTGGTTCCAGTCGGAGAAGCGCACCACCTCCCAGATCTCGACGTCGCTGAAGTCGGCGAAAAAGGGCAGGCCGCGCAGCGTTTCGTATTTTTCCGTGTCGGCGAAATCGCGCTCGCGCGCCTTCAACTGCTTGTTGCGGAAGGCTTGCGCCAGGTCGTGCGAAAACTCCTCCCAACTGGCGTAGCGCGCGCCGAGGTCTTTCTGCATGGCGCGGGCGACGACGGCGTCGAGGTTCTCCGGGATGTCGCGACGGAAATCCGAGGGCGGCGGCGGGGCGTCGTGGGTGATCTGGTAGACCATGCTGTAGTTGTTGCTCGCCTGGAAGGGCAGGCGGCCGGTCAGAAGCTGGTACATGACGACGCCGAGGGAGTAGATGTCGGTCTGGTGGTTGAGCGGCATCTCGCGCACCTGCTGCGGCGACATGTAGGCGGGCGAGCCGATGCCGGAGACCTGCGTGCGCGTTTGGTCGCCGCTGGTAAACAGCGCCGCGCCGAAATCCGAGATCTTGATGTCGCCACCCGAGGCGAACAGGATGTTGGCCGGCTTGATGTCGCGGTGGGTGATGCCGAGGTGGTAGGCGTAGTCCAGCGCCCGCGTGCACTTGAAGGTGATCTCCACCAGACGGTCGAGCGGGAGCAGATTGTCCGGCGAGCAGAAGGGCTCGAGCGTGCCGCCCGCCACGTATTCCATGACGATGTAGCTCTGCGCATCGTCGACCACCGCGTCGTAGATCTGCACGATGTGCGGGTGCATCAGTTTGCCGGCGAGCGAGGCCTCGTTGACCAGCAGGTGGCGGTAGAGGCGTCCGCGTTCCTTGTCGCGCAGCACTTCCTGCGAAATGACCTTGATCGCCACCTCGCGCTGGGCGAACGGATCCCAGCCCAGCCAGACGGTACTGGTGGCGCCCTCGCCGAGATGGCCGCGAACGTCGTACTTGCCGATTTTCTCCGGGGTTTCCATCGCGCCTTTATACCGATGTCAAGCGGGTATTGGCAAGCGACAGGCGCTCGACCAGGATGCGCAGGAAGGCGCGGTCGAAGCTGTGGCGGCAGGCATCCGAGGCGCGCCGCAGCGCCTCGGTCGGCACGGTGATGACGGTGGCCTCGCGCAGCGTCGACACGTCCGCGCCGCGCGTGCCGGCCGCCTCGTTCAGATAGGCCATCTCGCCGAAGCATTCGCCGGACGAGAGCACATTGAGCAGCTTGGCGTTCTTGGTCACCTTGACCTCGCCGGCGGCGAGGATGCAGAAGTTGTCGCCCGGCTGGCCCTCGCGCATCAGGAGCGTGCCCGGCTTGACGCGCTGCCAGTCGGAGAAGCCGAGCAGTTCCCACAGCTGCACGTCGTTGAAGCCGCGGAAGAAGGCCAGCCCGCGCAGCGTGTTGAATTTCTCGGTGTCGGCGATGCGCTCCCGCGCTTCCTCGAGGTGCTCGTTGCGGAAGGTTTCGGCGAGGTCGAAGGAAAACGCATCCCAGGTGGGATAGCGCTCCTCCAGCGACTTCTTCATGGCACGCATGACGATGGCGTCCACCGCCGGCGGGATGCCTTTCCGCAGTGCCGAGGGCGGCAGCGGTTCGACATTGGTGATCTGGTAGATGATGCTGATGTTGTTGCTGCCCTGGAAAGGCAGCTGGCCGGTGAGCAACTGGTACATCACCACGCCGAGCGAGAAAATGTCGCTCTGGTGGTTGAGCGGATGATCCTTCACCTGCTGCGGCGACATGTAGGCCGGCGAACCGATGCCGGCGACGGCGGTCTGGTCGCTGGAAGCGGACAGGGCGGCGCCGAAATCCGAGATCTTGACGTCGCTGCCGCTGCTTCCGGCGCGCAGGATGTTGGCCGGCTTGAGGTCGCGGTGGATGACGCCGAGGCGGTAGGCGAAGTCGAGCGCCCGCGTACACTTGAAAATCATCTCGACGACATCGACTATCGGCAGCAGCCTGTCCGGCGTGCAGAAGGGTTCCAGCGTGCCGCCGGCGACGTATTCCATGATGATGTAGCTGGGATCGGCGTCGGCCACCGCGTCATAGATCTGCACGATGTGCGGATGCACCAGCTTGCCCGCCAGCGAGGCCTCGGTAACGAAGAGGTTGCGCGCTATCTTGCCGCGCTCGCCCTCTGAAAAGACATTGCTGGCCATGACCTTGATGGCCACGTCGCGTTCGGCGAAAGGATCGTGCGCCAGGTGGACGACGGACGTCGCGCCTTCGCCGAGCTTCCTGATGACCTGGTATTTTCCGATTTTGTCCATGGTGTGTAGGTCGGGCTTCAGCCCGACATCGCCGGTAGTCGGCCTGAAGGCCGACCTACAGGGCCTGCTGAATCAAAGGGCCTGCCGCGCCTTGGCGATCGCGGCGCATACCTGCTCCGGCGCGGTGCCGCCGACGTGGTTGCGGCTGGCGAGCGATCCTTCCACGGTCAGTATGGCGAGGGCGTCCTCGCCGACCAGCGGCGAGAAGCGGCGCAAGGCGTCGAGACCGAGTTCGGCCAGGTCGCAGCCTTGCGCCTCGGCGGCGCGCACCGCGAGGGCGACCGCCTCGTGGGCGTCGCGAAAGGGCAGGCCCTTCTTCACCAGGTAATCGGCCAGGTCGGTGGCGGTGGCGTATCCCTGCCGCAGCGCCGCGCGCATGGCTTCGGGGCGCACGCGAATGCCGCCGACGAGATCGGCAAAGATGGCCAGCGTATCGCGCACGGTGTCGACGGTGTCGAAGAGCGGCTCCTTGTCTTCCTGGTTGTCCTTGTTGTAGGCCAGCGGCTGGCCTTTCATGAGCGTCAGCAGGCCGATCAGGTGGCCATACACGCGACCGGTCTTGCCGCGCGCCAACTCGGGCACGTCGGGATTCTTCTTCTGCGGCATGATCGAGGAGCCGGTGCAGAATCGGTCGGCGAGGTCGATGAAGCCCATGCGCGGACTCATCCACAGGATCAGCTCCTCGGAGAAGCGCGAGACATGGGTCATGATCAGCGCCGCCGCTGCGGCGAATTCGATGGCGAAATCGCGGTCGCTGACCGCGTCGAGGGAATTCGCGCAGACGTCTTCGAAGCCCAGCTCACGGGCGACGAAATCGCGGTCGATCGGATAGGAGGTGCCGGCCAGCGCCGCCGCGCCGAGCGGCAGGCGGTTGACCCGCCGGCGGCAGTCGGCAAGACGCTCGCGGTCGCGCGCCGCCATCTCGAAATAGGCCATCAGGTGGTGGCCGAACGTGACCGGCTGCGCCACCTGCAGGTGCGTGAAACCCGGCATCGGGGTGGCGGCATGCTGTTCGGCCAGGTCGAGCAGCGCCGTCTGGTAGGCGCGCAGCAGGCCGTCGAGGCCGTCGATTTCCTCACGCAGCCACAAGCGGATGTCGGTGGCCACCTGGTCGTTGCGCGAGCGGCCGGTGTGCAGGCGCTTGCCGGCGTCGCCGACCAGGGCGGTGAGGCGCTTCTCGATGTTGAGGTGTACATCCTCGTCGTCGAGCGACCAGTTGAATGCCTCGGTTTCGATTTCCAGCTTGATCGCCGCCATGCCGCGCTCGATGGCGGCAAGGTCGTCCTTGCCGATGACGCCCTGCCTGGTCAGCATGCGGGCGTGAGCGAGCGAACCACGAATGTCATGGAAGGCCAGACGCCGGTCGAAGGACACGGAAGCCGTATACCGCTTGACGAGTTCCGCCACCGGTTCGCTGAACCGCCCCGACCAGGCTTTGTCGCTGGAATCGTTGCTGTGATCTGTCATAATCGTTTCGGATACTTCTGTGGTTCAAGGCAGCGAATGAGTATAAGGCAAAACTCCCAGCCGACACGCCTGCCGGACTTCGGCAACCAGGGCGTCATGCTGCGCAGCCTGCTGGCGGTGAATCTGCTGGCGCTGTGTGCGGCGCTGGCACGCAATACGGAGCTGGCCCGCCTGCCGCAGGAACTGGTCGGACTCGCCGCCGTGGTCGAACCGCCGCTGATCGCCTGCGTGGTGCTGCTGTATGCGACGGGCAAGCAGTTGTCCCGCCTGCCGTATGGCGTGGCGCTGGCCGTCGTGGTGACGGCTTGTGCCCTGGTGTCTGCCCTGTTCCAGGTCCTGCTCAATCCGCCCGGCTTGCCGCTGCCGTCCCTGTCGCGCGCCGCCCTGTGGGCCGCCGGCGCGGCGCTGGCCGTCCTGTTCTATTTCGATCTGCGCAATCGGGCCTTTTCGCCGGCGCTGGCCGAAGCGCGCCTGATGGCGTTGACGGCGCGCATCCGGCCCCATTTCCTTTTCAACAGCCTGAATGCCGTGCTGGGCGTGATTCGCTCCGATCCGCGACGTGCCGAACGGGCGCTGGAGGAACTGTCGGATCTGTTCCGCGTGCTGATGGGCGAGAACAGGGAACTGGTGACGTTGAAGGAGGAGTTCGCGCTGTGCCGGCAGTATCTCGAACTCGAGCATCTGCGCCTGGGTGAGCGCCTGCGGGTGGTGTGGGACATCGACGCCTGCCCGACGGATGCGCAGGTGCCGCCCCTGATGCTGCAGCCGCTGCTGGAAAATGCCGTCTATCATGGCGTCGAGCCGTCTCCGCAACCGGTGACCGTGACGCTCCACGCGGCGCGCGAGGGCGAGGAGATCCATATCGTTCTGTCGAACCCCTATCATGGCGAAAACGCCAATCACGCCGGCAATCGCATGGCGCTGGATAACATCCGCGAGCGACTGATGCTGTTCTATGATCTCGAGGCGCGGCTGGAAACCGAGGCGAAGGCGGGCGTCTTCCGCGTCGCCATCCGGCTGCCTTACCGTCCTTCCGGAGGGAAAACGTGAGATCCGACCCCTTGCGCATCCTGATTGTCGACGACGAGGCGCCAGCGCGTGCGCGCATGAAGGCCCTGCTGGCGGACATTGCCGCCGAACTGCCCAACGAAGTCGTCGGCGAGGCGGCCAACGGCATCGAGGCGCTGGAGCGGCTGGCGCAGGCGCCAGCCGACGTTGCGCTGGTGGACATCCGCATGCCGAAGATGGATGGCATCGAACTCGCGCGCCATCTTGCCGGTGCGGAGAACCCTCCCGCGGTGGTGTTCACGACGGCCTACGACCAGTATGCCGTGCAGGCCTTCGAGCTGAACGCCATCGACTACCTGGTCAAGCCGGTGCGGGCGCAGCGGCTGGCTGACGCCTTGGAGAAGGCGCGCCGCGCCGCTCCGCTGGCGCGCGAGGCGCTCGCCAGCCTGGCGCCCGAGGCGCGCCACCACCTTTCCGTCTCCGAGCGCGGCCGTATCCTGCTGATTCCGGTGACGGACATTCTCTACCTCAAGGCGGAACTGAAATACGTGACGGCGCGAACGCGCGAACGCGAATTTCTGCTCGACGAATCCCTCACCCACCTGGAGCAGGAGTTCGCCATCCGCTTCATTCGCGTGCACCGCAACTGCCTGGTGGCGCGTGACGCCATCTCCGGCTTCGAAAAGAGCGCGGCCGAGGACGGCGAGACGCACTGGACCGTGCTGCTGGCGGGCCTGGAGGAGAAGCTGCCGGTGTCGCGCCGGCAATGGCCCGCCGTCAAGGCGGTGATCGCCGGCGAGGGGAAAGCCTGATGGCCGAATGGCTGCAGCCGGCCTGGGCCTATTTCTGGCGCGAGGAGTCTCCCTACATAGTGTCGGCGGCGCTGCTGATGGCGCTGCTGCTGTGGACGCTGCGCCCGGCCGACCGGCGTTCGGTCGGCTACATGCTCGGCCTGTTCGCGATTTGCCTGGCGGGCCAATTTGCCGCTGGCGTGCTCGATGCGCGCGGCCTGTCCGCCGGTGCTTCGGTGGCGCACGAGCTGTTCGTGATCGGCTCCGGCGTGGCGCTGATCCGACTGGCCGGCCTGTGCCTCTTCCGTGCGTTGCTGCCAATAGCAGGCCTGCGGCCGCCGCGCATCGTCGAGGACCTCGTCGTCATCCTCGCCTATGTCGGCTTCGCCCTGGTGCGCATGCGGCTGGGCGGCGTCGACCTGACCGGCATTGTTGCCACCTCGGCGGTGATCACTGCGGTGATCGCCTTCTCCATGCAGGACACGCTGGGCAACATCCTCGGCGGCCTGGCCTTGCAGCTCGACAGTTCGATCGAGGTCGGCGACTGGGTGAAGATCGACGACGTCTCCGGGCGCGTCATCGACATCCACTGGCGCCATACTGCCATCGAGACGCGCAACGGCGAGACCATCGTCGTGCCCAACAGCTTGCTCATGAAGAGCAAGTTCACCGTCATCTGGAGCCCGGAGCAGGCGACGCAGACGTGGCGGCGCTGGGTCTGGTTCAATGTCGATTACAGCGCGCAGCCGGCGCGCGTCATCCAGGCCGTCGAGCAGGCCGTGACCGGCGCCGACATTCCCAACGTGGCGCGCATGCCGTCGCCCAACTGTGTGCTCATGGAATTCGGACCGAGCTACGGCCGCTATGCCCTGCGCTACTGGATCATCGACCCGCGCCCGGACGACCCGACGGATTCCGCGGTGCGCAGCCACGTTCTGGCCGCGCTGCAGCGCGCCGGCATCCGCATCGCCGAACCGGAATACTCGGTGCACATGATCAAGGAGAACGAGGCGCATCGCGAGGCGGTGCATACGCGCGAACTGGGCCGCCGGCTCAAGGCGCTCTCCGGCATCGAGATTTTTTCGTCCTTCAGCGAGGAGGAGCGCAAGGCGCTGGCCGACCGCTTCGCCCATGCGCCGTTTGCCCGTGGCGACGTCATCACGCGTCAGGGCATGGTCGCGCACTGGCTCTACATCCTGGTGGAAGGCGAGGCCGAGGTGTGGCTGGAGCAGGAAGGCGAACGCAGGCTGCTGACGACGCTGCATGCGGGGAGCGTCTTCGGCGAGATGGGCATGCTCACCGGCGAGCCGCGCCGCGCCACCGTCACGGCGAAGAGCGAGGTGGAATGCTACCGCCTCGACAAGGCCGGCTTCGAGGACGTCATCCATTCGCGTCCGGCCATCGCCGAGGAAATGGCGGCAATCCTCACCGAGCGCAACATGCAGCTCGCACACGCACAGGAAGCGCTCGGCGCCGAAGCCGAGGCGAGGGAAAAGTCGCGCCAACATGCCAGCCTGCTCGGCAAGATGCGGACGTTCTTCGGGCTGTCAGGCTGAACCCTGGGACCGGAATCCATCATGCTTCCCCGAAAGTCAGTCCCGCCAGGACGGCGCGCACGATCCGGCGGGCGCCTGCGCCGCCGCCTAGTGAAGCGATACGCCTACGATGCCGAATGCCGCCGCATGGGAAGGCTTGCATGCAGCTACGACGCGATGGAGATTGGTTTCGACCGCGAAACCAATCTCAACTACAACTACTTCAGGGATTACGATCCATCCACCGGACGCTACGTGCAGAGCGATCCGATAGGGCTCGCCGGTGGGAGTCTGTCGCTCTACACTTACGCTGACAATGCACCGCTGATGAAAACCGATCCGCTGGGATTGGCGACATATCAATGTACGCGCAGGCTAAACGATGTCCCATTCCGCTTTGGACCGCTGTTTCATCAGTATGTGTGTACCGGCAATGCAAAATCGGGATTTTCGTGTAAGGGGCTGGGGCCAACCGGCAGCATGTTTAACAGCCCAGGCCAGCTTGAGCCTGACCCGTATAAGCCAGAGAGATGCGAAAAGGTTCAGGACGACAATCAGTGCATCGAAGACTGCATACAAGGCCAGTTTAAGAATGGTCAGGTCCCCAATTACAGCGTAGATCTTTCGCATGGAGAAAATTGCCAGACCTATGCCAACGCGACCGTTAGCTACTGCGTGGCGAAATGCTCGGTGCGGAAAAAATGAGACTGCTTCTGAAGCTGTGGCCTATGGCATGGACTTGCATTGCAGTAGCGCTCGCGTTTGGATCGTTTGCTGGGGGTGACGCGTCGATTGTGTCAGGCTGGTTATTCTTGGCTTGGACTATCCCGTTTGGAGTGATTTGGTGGTTTTATCTATACGACATTGTCCGGCAGTGGGTACCTGATAGTGTTGTCCAAGTTGGCGGGACGGTATTGGTTATCGCAGTGGCTTTCGTCTTTTGGTTCGTGCTTGTTCCGAGGATCAAAGCCGCCTTCGAAAAATCCCCAACGACGCCAACAGAATCTAAGTGAAATAAACCTTCCCCACCCGCCTTGTGGCGGGTAGCTGCTGAAGTGAGAAGGGCCGTTTTGCGGCCCTTCGTTCTTACGTCCCCTCGATGACCCGCAAGGCTTGCGCGGGGGTGGCGATGGGGATGTCCTGGAAGCGCTTGAGGGTGAGCAGATCGTCATCGCCGGAGACGATGAGATCGGCGCCGGCGGCGAGCGCGCAGGCGAGCACGTGATCGTCGTCGGCATCGCGCGAGACCGGCTGCGCGAGCTGGCGCGCCGTTACCAGGGAAGCCAGTCGCCGATAGTTGCGCAGCATCTGCTCGGCGGTGAGACCCGTTGCCAGCACCGGTCTGGCCAGTTTCTTCTTGGCCAGCGTGGCGGCCAGCTCATCGAGCAAGGCCCGGCTGGTGAACAGCTCGATCTCCTTCTCGGCCGCCAGCTCGATCAGGCGGCCGGGCGTGCCCTGCCAGAGGAAGGCCGAGGCCAGCACGTTGGTGTCGACCACCAGCCTCATGTGCCGGTGCGGGGCTTGCGGGCGCGGCGCACGGCGGCCACTTCCGCCTGGATCTCCTTCATCGACATCGGCTTGCTGCCGGACTGCGTGGCGCGTGCCGCTCCGGCGAGCAAGGCCTGGCCGGCGCGCCGGCGCATCGCATCCTTGAGCAGTTGCGCCAGCGCCTCGGGCGTGAGCAGCCCGGCGGCCTGCGCCTCGCGCGCCAGCCGGTCGGGCAGATTCAGTTTCAATTCCAGCGTGGTCATGGTTTCCCTTCCTTAGCGGCTCGCCTGCGCGAGCACGGTATCGAGCATTTCCATCACGAAGCGCTGCTTGGCCTTGGGCAACTGGCCGATACGCTCCACCTGCTGTGCCAGACGCGAGGCCGGCCCGCGCTTGGCCGCGGCGTGCGTGCGGCCTTGCCCGAGCAGATCCTCGACCGACACCCCCAGCGCCGTGGCCAGGATTGGCAGCATCGAAGTGGGCAGGCGCAGGCGGCCGACCTCGTAATGCGCCATCGTCACATCCGGTCGTAAGCGGCGTCTTCGTCGTTCTCCCACACCGCCGCGAAGCTCGCCTCGGCTACTTTGGCGGAGGTCTGCGTGAGGCGCTGTTCGTCCTCGCGCGTGCGCAGGAAGTCAACGAAGTCCTCGACCTCCGCTAACCGCTGCGGCGGCAATAGCCGGATCTTCTCGATCAATGCCTTCTCGGTAGCGCTCATTGCCCTTGCTCCTGTCGATTGGGTTTAGCGGTTGCCCGCTTGCTGTTGCAACAGCGTCGCATCCATTGGTTTTGCCGGTAACTATTCCAAGTTCAATTATAGAACCATTCCTACCGGGTCCGAATTGATTACGGCTGTGATAACCGCACTCCCTGCATCATCAGGGACTACGATTTGGCTGCGGGGGCGCGTGAGGAGTGCCTACAATAGTCAGCGTCTGCGGGACGGCGGCGCCATTCGCGAAAGTCCTTCCTCGATGGCGCGATTCACATACTCGGCGTAGAAATCGGCGATTCGGAAGCCGACGATGGGTTCGGCCAGGTGCGCGCCGTCCGGGCCATACACGATCAGGGTCGGCGTGAAGCGCGCACGCTCACTGAGTGCGAAGCGGCGGTGGGTGGTGGGCCGGCCGGCGAAATCGGTGAGCGGGCTGTCTTCGTCGAGGGCGATCTCGCGCAGCACGACGCGCCCGCGCGAATCCGGATCGTTCTGCAGGGGCAGGAGCGCCTCGTTCCTGGCGCGCTCGCACCAGCGGCAGCCGGCCTGGCTGTAGAGCACCAGCATGACGTTGCCCCGGGCGCGCATTTCGCGGGCATCGGCGGCCAGGTCGCGGGCCGGCGCAATGCCGGGCGCGGCGCCGAGCGCCATGGGCAGCCATGATAAAATCAAGGCCACCAATGCCACCGATGCCACCGATGCCACGATAGGCAGGCCGCGCCGTACAACCACTACAGCCACTTCCACCTCCGAGAGTCCCCAACCGTGAACCAGCCGCAACCCGAGCGCATCGTCATCGCCACCCGCGAATCCCGCCTTGCCCTGTGGCAGGCGGAGCATGTGCGCGACCGCCTCAGGGCATTATATCCACGCTGCTCGGTCGAGTTGCTCGGCATGACGACGCGCGGCGACCAGATCCTCGACCGGCCGCTGGCCAAGGTCGGCGGCAAGGGCTTGTTCGTCAAGGAACTGGAGACGGCCCTGCTGGACAGACGCGCGGACATCGCCGTTCATTCCATGAAGGACGTGCCGATGACGCTGGAGACGGACTTCGCGCTGGTGGCCATCTCGGCGCGCGAGAACCCGCTCGACGCCCTCGTCTCGAACAAGTATGCCGCGCTCGCTGACATCCCGTCCGGCGGCGTGGTGGGCACCTCCAGCCTGCGCCGCGAGGCGCAGTTGCATGCGCGCTTTCCCTATCTGTCGGTGACCAGCCTGCGCGGCAACCTCGACACGCGGCTGAGGAAGCTCGACGAGGGCCAATACGACGCCATCATCCTGGCCGCTGCCGGCCTGACCCGCCTCGGCCTGGCTGCGCGCATCCGCGCCGTGCTGCCGTCCGAGCTGTCGCTGCCGGCGGCGGGGCAGGGTGCGTTGGGCATCGAGGCGCTGTTGTCGCGGCCGGAAGTCGCCGCCTGGATGGCGCCGCTGGCCGATGCCGATACGGCGGCCTGCGTACTCGCCGAGCGTGCCGTGTCGCGGGCGCTGGCGGGCAGTTGCGAGGTGCCGCTGGGCGCCTTTGCGGAAATCGACGCAGGGCGGTTGCGCCTGCGCGGTTTCGTTGCCGCACCCGACGGCAGCCGCATGGCCAGCGCGGAGCTGTTCGGCGATCCGGACGATCCTGAAACGCTTGGCCAGACCCTGGCCGATGAATTGCGCGCGCGCGGCGCCGAAGAAATACTGGCTGCGCTGGGCGGATGAACCCGGCGCAGACCCTTGCCGGCAAGCGCATTGTCGTGACGCGGCCGGCAGAGCAGGCCGACAAGCTCGCCGGGCAGATCGAGGCGCGCGGCGGCGCTGCCGTGCGTTTTCCGGTGCTGGCGATATTCGAGACGGAGCGGCCCGAAGCCCTGCAGGCCGCAGCAGCGAACATCGAGGCGTTCGACTACGCCGTCTTCGTCAGCCCGAATGCGGTGGAGAAGGCGCTCGGCGCGATCTGCGCACGGCGCGCCTGGCCGGAGCGTGTGGTGGCCTGCGCCATGGGCGAGACGAGCGCGCGCGCCATTGCCGGTTTCGGCGTGGCGCGCATCATTACCCCCGAGGGTGGGCGCTTCGACAGCGAAGCCCTGCTGGCGCGGCCGGAGTTCGAGGCCGGCGCGATTCGCGGCAAGCGCGTGGCGATCTTTCGCGGGGATGGCGGCCGCGAGCTGCTGGGCGACACGCTGGAGGCGCGCGGCGCGACAGTTGAACGCATACCCTGCTACCGGCGCGGCCAGCCGGTGTGCGATCCCGCACCTTTGCTGGAGCTGCTGGGGCGGGGGGCGGTGGATGCCGTGACGGTGACGAGCAGCGAGGGATTGCGTAATCTGCTGGCCATGATCGGCGCGGCGGGTGAGTCCGCCCTGAAGGCGGCGCCGCTCTTCGTCGCCCATCAGCGCATTGCGGAGGAGGCTGCGGCCACGGGATTTACGGATGTGACGGTGACGGCGCCCGGGGATGCCGGCTTGCTGGCCGGGTTGGAAGCGCGATATTTCGGGAAGGACAGGTAATGGAAAAGGATGCATTGACTTCCGCATCGCAGCAGGAGGCCGATTCGACGCAGGAGGCCGCGGCGCCGCCTGAGCCGGGGGTGGCTGCGGAGAAATCGGAAGCGCCTGCCGAGAAGGCTGCCGTGATCACTTCGGCGCCCGAGGCCCCGCGCGGCACAGCCCTGACATGGTCGGCCGTGCTGGTCGCGATCGCGGCGCTCGGACTGCTCGGCTGGCACTGGTTCGACACGCGCGAACGCTTTGCCGGCCTGCAGGCGGAGGTGGCGCAGCGGCTCGCCTCGAGCGATGCCGCGGGCGGCGAGGCGCGCCTGCTGGCAAAGCAGGGCCAGGAAGCGACCACTACCCTGCAGGCCAGGCTGATCGACCTGGAAGCCAAGCTGGCCGAGTCTCAAAGCCAGCAGGTGGCCCTCGACGCAATGCTGCAGGATCTGTCGCGCAACCGCGACGACCGGCTGCTGGCCGAGATCGAACAGGCGCTCGGCGCGGCGGTTCAGCAACTCCAGCTTGCCGGCAATGTCGAGGCGGCGCTGATTGCGCTGCAAGGGGCGGATGTCCGCCTGGCGGCGGCCGGGCGCCCTCAGTTCCTGCCGCTGCGCAAGATGATTGCGCGCGACATGGAACGTCTGAAGGCGCTGCCGCTGGCGGACGTGCATGGCATCGGCCTGCGCATCGAGAGCGTCGCTGCCGCGGTAGACAGCTTGCCGCTGGCTTTCGAGGCCAAGCCCGCGGTGGCGAAGGAACAGGCGGAGGCCGTTGCGCCGACGGCACCCGACGGCACGTGGTCCGGTATTGCCCGGCAAATATTCGGCGAGCTGTGGCGGGAATTGAAAAGCCTGATCCGCATCGAGCGGCTCGACCGTCCCGATCCCGTCCTGCTGGCGCCCTCGCATACCTTTTTCCTGAGAGAGAATCTCAAGCTGCGCCTGCTCAATGCACGACTCGCCCTGCTGCAGCGGGATGGTGCCGTTTTTCGACAGGATGTGAAGCAGGCGCAGGCCTGGATCGAGCGCTATTTCGACACGCGCGCCGTCCCTGTCCAGACGGCGGTGGCGACGCTGAAACAGATGAGCGCCGCACAGGTCGACCTGGAACTGCCCAATCTCAACGACAGTCTGACGGCGCTGCGCAACCTGAAGGTGGCGAAGGATGCCGTACGGCCCGCATCGCGCGACAGAGGAGACTGAGATGAACCACCCCCACGCTCACTTCGTTCGCTGCCCTCCGTGGGGGCGCTTAGCGCCCTTCGGGCACCCCAAGAGTACTTCTTCAGGGCGCACCCCAAGAGTATTTCCTCGGGGCGGCTTCGCCTGCCCCTCAGGGCAGCTTCGCCTGCCCTTCTGGGCGCGGTCGGGGGGGCGCTGAGCCATGCGGACGCTGTTCTGGCTGCTGGCCCTGTTCGCCCTTGCCGTCGGCGTGTCACTCGCCTTCGGCGACAACGACGGCTATGTCCTGATGGCACTGCCGCCCTGGCGCGTCGAGCTGTCGTTTAACTTCTTCGTGGTGATCCTCGTCGTCGGATTCGTGCTCGGCTATTTTTTGCTGCGTACCCTGTTCCATACCTTGCACCTGCCGCGGGCGGTGCGCGAATTCCTTTCCCGCAGGCGACGCGAAAAAGGAATCCGCGCGCTGCACGAAGCGGTGCAGCAGCTCTTCGGGGGCCGCTATGGCCATGCCCTGAAGAACGCGGCCATTTCCTACGATGCACAAGAGGCGCAGGCGCTTGCCGCTCTCGTGGCGGCGAGGGCGGCGCATTTTTTGCGCGATGACAGTCGCGAGGAGGAATGGCTGAAACGCGCGGCCAAACACGATGAGGGGGCGCACCCCAAGGGTACTTCCTTCGGGGCGCACCCCAAGGGTACTTCCTTCGGGGCGCACCCCAAGGGTACTTCCTTCGGGGCGCAGACAGCGCGGCTGATGACCGAGGCCGAGCTGCATCTGGAGGCGCGCCGCTTCGAGGCGGCGCTGGCAGCACTCGATGCGATGCAGGTGAAAGGCGGACGTCATATTGCGGCCCTGCGCCTGACGCTGCGTGCCCATCGCGAACTCGGCCACTGGGATGAGGTACTGAAGGTGGCGCGCCAACTGGAGAAGGCGCGCGGGTTGACTCAGGAAGGAGCGGCGCCGCTCAAGCTGCGAGCGCACCAGGAGTCGTTGCGTACCCGTGCCGGCGATGCGCCTGCGCTGGCCGCCTACTGGCAGGCGGTCCCCGCAAAGGAGCGTTATGTGCCCCAGCTTGCGGCCACAGCGGCGCGTGCCCTGATCGCGGCCGGTGATGGCCCCCTCGCGCAGCGCGTCATCGAGTCGCAGATCGAGGAGGCGTGGGATTCTGAACTGGCGGAACTGTATGCCGACTGCCAGGGCGGCGACATGCTGACTCGTATCGCGCGTGCCGAGAAATGGCTGGAGCGGCAGCCGCAGGATGCGCGGCTGCTGCTGGCGCTGGGGCGGCTGTGCCGGGCGCAGCAGTTGTGGGGCAAGGCACAGAGCTATTTCGAGGCCTCGCTGGCGGTAAAACAGAGCCAGGATGCCTACGCCGAACTGGCCGCCCTGTTCGCCCAGTTGGGCCGCAACGAAGAGGCCAACCAGGCCTACCGCAACGCCGCCGCGCTTTGCCGACAGGGTTAGCCATTCCCCCAACCCCCTTCCCGGGGAAGGGGGTGACGGCGGTTCGCGGGCTACGCCCGCTCCATGTGCTGGCTTACCCGGGCTTGGGGCGGCCCGGCGCCCGGGTCAGGCCCAGTCCCTCGGCTTGAGAAAGTCCGAGTAAAGCTTTTCCTCGGCGCTGCCCGATTCGGGCTTCCAGTCGTAGCGCCATTTCACCACGGGCGGCAGCGACATGAGGATCGACTCGGTGCGCCCGCCTGATTGCAGGCCGAACAGGGTGCCGCGGTCCCATACCAGGTTGAACTCGACGTAGCGGCCGCGCCGATAAGCCTGGAAGTCGCGCTCGCGCTCGCCATAGGGCAGGTCGCGTCGCCACTCGGCGATGGGCAGATACGCCGGCAGAAAGGCGTCGCCGACTGCCTGCGTCAGGCTGAAACAGCGATCAAATGACCAGGGTGTGGTGGTGTCGCCGCCCGGGCCACCTTGATTGAGATCGTCGAAAAAAATGCCGCCGACGCCGCGCGGCTCGTTGCGGTGCTTGAGGAAGAAGTACGCGTCGCACCACTTCTTGTAGCGGGCATGGACGTCCGCGCCGAAGGGCGCCAGCGCCTGCTTGCAGGTGGCGTGGAAATGGCGCGCGTCTTCCTCGAAGCCATAGTAGGGCGTCAGATCCATGCCGCCGCCGAACCACCAGATCGGCGCCTCATTTTCCTTGCAGGCGATGAAGCAACGCACGTTCATGTGCGCCGTCGGACAGTAGGGGTTGCGCGGATGCAGCACCAGCGACACCCCCATCGCTTCCCAGGCGCGTCCGGCCAGCGCCGGCCGTGCGGCGGTGGCCGAGGGCGGCAGGCTGCTGCCCGTGACATGGGAGAAATTGACGCCGCCGCGCTCGAAGAACTGCCCGTCCTCGATCAGGCGGGTGAGGCCGCCGCCGGCGACGGGCCGCCCCGAGCCGGCGGCATCGTCGCTCTGCGAGTGAAGCGAGCCAACATCACCTCCTTCCGCGGGCAGGGGGTCGGGGGGTTGGCCCTGATTCGCGCCTTCAGGGCGTTGCCAGGCATCGGATTGAAACGGTGCGCCGTCGCATGCCTCAAGCGCGGCGACGAGGCGATTCTGCAACCCGCGAAAATAGTCCAGGATCGGCGCGGTATGCATTGTCTGACGGGCCGCTAGCGCCGGATGGCGCGATGGCCGATGTCGCGCCGCATCTGCATGCCGTCGAACTCGATCTGCTCGGCGATTTCGTAGGCGCGCATCTGCGCTGCCCGCACGTTGTCGCCCAGCGCGGTGACGCAGAGCACGCGCCCGCCTGCGGTGACGACGTCCTTGCCGGAGAAAGCGGTGCCGGCATGGAAGACATGGTAGTCGTCGCCATTGCCACCGCGGGGCGGCAGGCCGTGAATGGCGTCCCCTTTGCGCGGCGCCTCGGGATAACCGGCTGCCGCCATGACCACGCCGAGCGCGATGCGGCGATCCCATTCCGCTTCGATGTCTTTCAGGCGGCAGTGAATGGCGGCCTCGACGAGGTCGACCAGGTCGCTCTTCAGGCGCAGCATGATCGGTTGCGTCTCGGGGTCGCCCATGCGGCAGTTGAATTCCAGCGCCTTGATGCTGCCGTCCGCCGCGATCATCAGACCGGCATAGAGAAATCCGGTGTAGGGAATGCCGTCCTGTGCCATGCCGGCGAGGGTGGGCATGATGATCTCGCGCATGGCGCGGGCGTGCACAGCCGGGGTGACCACGGGCGCCGGGGAGTAGGCGCCCATGCCGCCGGTGTTGGGGCCTTCGTCGCCGTCGCGCAGCCGCTTGTGGTCCTGGCTGGTGGCGAGCGGCAGGGCATGCGTGCCGTCGCACATGACGATGAAGCTGGCTTCCTCGCCGACAAGAAACTCCTCGATCACAACACGCGCGCCGGCATCACCCATCTTGTTATCGGTGAGCATCATGTCGATGGCGGCATGCGCTTCGGCGGAATCCATCGCCACCACCACGCCCTTGCCGGCGGCCAGGCCGTCAGCCTTGATGACGATGGGCGCACCCTGTGCGTCGACATAAGCGTGCGCCGCCTCGGCATCGCTGAAGGTTTCGAAGGCGGCGGTGGGAATCCTGTGGCGCTGCATGAAGCGCTTGGCGAAATCCTTGGAGGATTCGAGTTGCGCCGCTTCGCGCGTCGGCCCGAAGATCGGAAGATTCCTGGCGCGGAAGGCATTCACCACGCCGGCCGCGAGCGGCGCCTCGGGGCCGACCACGGTGAGGAAGATCTGTTCGCGCTCGGCGAAGGCGACGAGGTCGTCGACCGCGCTGAACGGCACGTTCTCCAGACCGTTCTCGCCCGCCGTGCCGGCGTTGCCGGGGGCGACAAAGATTTTCTGGATGCGCGGCGATTTCGCCAGGCGCCAGGCCAGCGCGTGTTCGCGGCCGCCGGAGCCAATAACAAGTAACTTCATGGGAACACCTTTACCACCAAGGCACCAAGCAGCACCAAGATTTTCTTTGTGACCCTAGGTGCCTTGGTGTCTTGGTGGTTCAAGATTTCAATGCCGGAAATGACGGAAGCCTGTGAATACCATCGCGATACCGTGTTCGTCGGCGGCGGCGATGACTTCCGCGTCGCGCACCGATCCGCCCGGCTGGATCACCGCCGTCGCGCCGGCCTTGGCCAGTACATCGAGACCGTCGCGGAAGGGGAAGAAGGCATCCGAGGCGACCACCGAACCGGCCACGGCAAGGCTGGCGCCTTCCGCCTTGATGGCGGCGATGCGTGCGGAGTCGACGCGGCTCATCTGGCCGGCGCCGACGCCGACGGTCTGGCTGTCCCTGCAATAGACGATGGCGTTCGACTTGACGTATTTGGCCACGCGCCAGGCGAAGAGCAGGTCGCCCATTTCACGCGCGTCGGGCTGCCGCTTGGTCACCACCTTGAGCCGGGTAGCATCGATGCGGGCATCGTCGCAGGTTTGCACCAGCAGGCCGCCGCCGACGCGCTTCAGGTCGAAGCCGGTCGAGCCCGGCCCGAGCGGCACGGCCAGCACGCGCACATTCTGCTTGGCGGCGAGCACCTCACGCGCCTCCGCGGTGATCTCCGGGGCGATCAGCACTTCCATGAATTGTTGCGTGACGGCCGCGGCCGCGGCCTTGTCGAGCGGACAGTTGAAGGCGATGATGCCGCCGAAGGCCGAGACCGGATCGGTCGAAAAGGCTTTCTTGTAGGCTTCCGCCGCACTGTTGCCGAGCGCGACACCGCAGGGATTGGCGTGCTTGACGATGACGCAGCAGGTGGTGTCGAAGTTCTTCACGCACTCCCAGGCGGCATCGGCATCGGCGATGTTGTTGTAGGAAAGCTCCTTGCCTTGCAGTTGCTTGTAGTTGGCGATGCCGCCGGCAGCCACCGCAGGATCGCGATAGAACGCAGCTTGCTGGTGCGGATTCTCGCCATAGCGCAGTTCTTCGGCGCGGTCGAAGGCGAATTGCAGGCGTTGCGGGAAGGCGGCGCGCGTGCCGTCGTCGTTGAGCGCGGTGAGGTAGTTGGCGATGGCGCCGTCGTAGCGGGCGGTGTGTGTGAAGGCTTTCTTCGCCAGGCCGAAACGCGTTGCTTCCGACAGCGCTCCGTTGCCAGCGCGCATTTCATCGATAAGTGAAACGTAATCATCCGGATCGGTGACGACCGCACAGCCGCCGTAGTTCTTCGCCGCGGCGCGCACCATGGTCGGGCCGCCGATGTCGATGTTCTCGATGGCATCCTCCAGTTTGCAGTCGGGCCTGGCGATGGCCTGCTGGAACGGATAGAGATTCACGACCACCAGGTCGATGCGCGAAATGCCGGCCTTCTCGATGGCGGCAAGATGCTCCGGCAGGTCGCGGCGGGCGAGGATGCCGCCGTGAACTTTCGGGTGCAGCGTCTTGACGCGGCCGTCGAGCATTTCAGGAAAACCGGTGTGGTCGGAGACTTCAGTCACAGGTACGCCGGCATCGCGCAGCATTTTCGCGCTGCCGCCGGTAGAGAGGATCTTGATGCCGAACTCGGTAAGCGCGCGTGCGAAATCGACTGCGCCGCGCTTGTCGGAGACGCTGATGAGGGCCTGGGTGATTTTCATAGAACGTGAGGAGTGAGGTGTCAGGAGTGAGGGGTGAACAGCGCGGGGTTACTCCTTACCCCTTACTCCTCACGCTTTAAAGAAGCTTGTGTTCGACCAGTTTGCGTCGCAGCGTGTTGCGGTTGATGCCGAGCATATCCGCGGCAACCGTCTGGTTGCCGTCGGCCTCGCGCATGACGACTTCCAGCATCGGGCGCTCGATGTTGCTCAGAACCATGTCGTAGATGGCGCAGGGCTTCTCGCCATCGAGATCCTTGAAGTAGCGATCCAGTGAGCGCTTGACGCACTCGGAAATTTCGCTGCGGCTGGCTGGGTTGGCTCGGCTCATGCTGCAAGTTCCTCGATGTAGTAGATACGGTCGTTTTGCGCGGCGAGGTCGAGGAAGAAGGCATCGACTGCGGCGAGCTGGGCGTCGATCGTCGGCAATTGGTTCATGGCATGGCGGAAATGGGCCGACCCAGCCAGCCCCTTGGTGTACCAGGAGATGTGCTTGCGCGCGACACGGACGCCGGTCTCGGTACCGTAGAAAGCGTAGAGATCGGCCAGATGGCCGCGCAGCACTTGATGGATTTCTTCCACGCGTGGCGCCGGCAGTTTTTCTCCTGTTGCCAGGTAGTGCTCGATCTCGCGGAATATCCACGGGCGGCCCTGGGCGGCGCGGCCGATCATGACGGCATCCGCTCCTGTGGCGTCGAAGACCTGCCTGGCCTTTTCCGGCGAGGTGATGTCGCCGTTGGCGATGATGGGAATGCGCGCTTCCGCCTTGACTGCGGCGATGGTGTCGTATTCGGCGTTGCCCGTGTAGCCGCAGGCGCGGGTACGGCCGTGGATGGCCAGCGCCCGGATGCCGGCACGCTCGGCGATTTTCAGGATGGCCAGTGCGTTACGGTTCGATTTGTCCCAGCCGGTGCGGATCTTCAACGTGACGGGCACGTTGGCGACGCGTACCACGGCGTCGAGAATCCGCTCGATCAGCGCTTCGTTCTGCAGCAGCGCAGAACCGGCCATGACGTTGCAAACCTTCTTTGCCGGGCAGCCCATGTTGATGTCGATGATCTGCGCGCCCTGGTCGACGTTGTAGCGCGCCGCCTGCGCCATCATGGCGGGATCGGCGCCGGCGATCTGCACGGAAACCGGCTGCACTTCGCCATCGTGGTTGGCGCGCCGCTTCGTCTTGGCGCTGCCGTAGAGCAGCGAGTTGGAGGTGACCATCTCGGAGACCGCCAGGCCGGCGCCCAACTGCTTGCACAACTGGCGGAAAGGACGATCGGTGACCCCGGCCATGGGCGCGACGAACAGGTTGTTGCGTAGCGAATAGCCGGCGAATTGCATCGGGCGCTATGTGGTTCTGGGGTCTTTGGGGGAGGCGAGGATTGTAACCCAATTCGCCGCATGCCGGCATCAACTGTGGTGCTAATGCCAACCTTTGTTTCTATGGGAAAGACAGCGTAGCCGGAATTATTTTGCGTGGTTTACCAGCCACGCGCTCCGAAAATCGGCTATTTGCATTCTGAGGTTGGATAGCTGAGATTTCGAAGTCCAATCCGGTTAAGTGCCGAGGTTGGAATCAGCCTCTTTGGCGCAAGCTCAATGCAACTTCAATTGGTTGGAACCGGGCCTGAGGTGGCTGTGCCCTGCTTTGGACTGAAAGCCGAGTGCTGAACATAGGCTTATCCAGTGGCCGCAGCACCCAGATTGCGGCCGGTCAGCCTCGGCTCGGTCGGAGGACCGCACCGTGCCCTCAAGAGCCATTCGACCGTCGACTTACTGGAGGTCAGCTATACGAGGAAGAGCCGCCGCTCGCCGAGTCGCCATGATCTTCGACGTGCTGGCCATTGCGTCCGGTGAACCCGCCCGATGCTGCTCAACTCGCCAGTTTGCGCAGCAGGGTCTTGTAATCGATGGCCAGGAGCCGGGCGGCTTCCGACTTGTTGCCGCCGGTGCGGCGCAATATATCGCGGACGTGACGCCGCTCCACGTCCGCCAGCGTCAGCGGGCTTTCCGCCGCGCCGACGCTCGCGGCCCAGTCCTGCCCGCCCAGCGCCGGCGGCAATACGGCCAGCGGCAACTCGGCACGCTCCGGCGGGCACAGCACCACCGCCTGTTCGATCGCGTTTTCCAGCTCGCGCACGTTGCCCGGCCATGAGGCGGCCGCGAGCGCGGTAAGCGCCTCCGGCGCGAAGCGGCGGCAGTTGCGGCCATGCGTGCGCGCGTAGCGTTGCAGGAAATGTTCGGCCAGGAGCGGAATGTCATCGCGGCGCTCGCGCAGGGATGGCAGGCGCAGGTGCAGCACGTTGATGCGGTGGAACAGGTCGCGCCGGAAATGGCCTTGCGCAACCAGGGTTTCCAGTGTGACGTTGGTGGCGCAGATCAGGCGAAAGTCGGCCGGGATATCCTGCGTGCCGCCCACCGGCCGCACCCGCTTGTCCTCCAGCACGCGCAACAGCTTGGCTTGCAGGGCCATGGGCATGGCGTTGATCTCGTCGAGGAACAGTGTGCCGCCATCGGCCTGCCGCATCAGTCCGGGATGGTCGCGGGTCGCCCCGGTAAAGGCCCCGCGGCGATAGCCGAACAGCTCGGCCTCGGCCAGCGCCTCGGGAATCGCCGCCGCGTTGATGGCGACGAAAGCGCCGCGCTGGCCGTGAATGGCGCGCGCCGCCAGCTCCTTGCCGGTGCCGCTTTCGCCCTCGATCAGCACGTTGGTGCGCGCCGGCCGCACGGTGGCGATCCACCGGCGCACGTGGCGCATGGCCGCGCTGTCGCCGCGCAGGGCGGCCAGCTCGGGGTCGGCGTCGGTGACACGCCGGCGCAGCGCACGGTCGCGTTCGGTCTTGACCAGGATCAGTTCCACCGCCTCCGGCTTGAACGGCTTGGCAAGAAAGTCGAAGGCGCCCTCGCGGACGGCACGCACGGCATTCTCCAGGCTGGCATGGGCGCTGATCACGACGACCGGCAGATCGGGGTCGCGCGCGCCAACGCGGCGAATGACCTCGAAGCCGTCCATGCCCGGCATCGCCAGATCGGTGAAGACGAGATCCGGCTGGGGTTCGAGGGCCACCTCCAGCCCGGTCGGGTCGGTCAGCACGCGCGCCCGCCAGGGGCCGGCCGCCTCGACGATGCGCTTGAGGATGGCGGCGATGTCCGGTTCATCCTCGACGATCAGGACTGCAAGGGTTTCGCCATCGGGCTGGGCTACACTCATGGCGCCATGATACCGGACTCATTCCGCCAATCCCTGCTGGCGCGCCTGCTGGCCGCCCTGCTGGCCGCGCTGGCGCTGGGGGTGGCGATTGACTGCGGCGGCCTGCGTCGAAGATACTTCCGGATGTCGCGTTGGATTTCCTATCCTTCGAATCCCTTGGGAAGATGACGTCCTTGCACTCCCTGCCAGCCAAACTCGTGGTGCCTTCGGGCAGGCAGGCTCTGCCCCGCCAGCGGCTGTTCCGTCTGCTCGACGAATTTCGGCCGCTGGTCTGGATCACCGGCGCTCCCGGTGCCGGCAAGACATCCTTGATGGCCAGTTACCTGCACCATGCGGGACAGCAAGCCTTCTGGTATCGATGCGACCGGCAGGACAACGATCCGGCGAACTTCTTCCATTACCTCGGCCAGTATGCCGGCCTGTCGGATGTCGCGCTCACCGCGGAATATCGCACCGATCTCGCCGCATTTGCCAGACGCTGCTTCCGCCGCCTGTTCGAGACAGGGCAGGCGCCCGGACTGTGGATTTTCGACGATTGCCACGAACTGGCCGACGATTCGCCCTTCTTCGCGATACTGAGCGAAGCCATCACCGAACTGCCGGCGGACAGACGCTTTGTCTTCGCCAGCCGGCGTACCAGCCCGCAAACCTGGGCGCGCTCGGTGATCAACGGCGAAATGCGGGTCATCGAAGCCGCGGCTCTGATGTTCGACTACGCCGAGGCCGGCGCCCTGGCGGAACTCGTCGGCCATCGACATACCAGCGTGCAAGACCTGCTTGACCAAAGCGGTGGTTGGGCGGCCGGCCTGACGCTGCTGATGGCCAGCGGCGCCGCCGCCCCGGACGGTTCGGGAGGCGATCAGAGCCGCCTGTTCGATTACTTCGCCGGCGAGATTTTTGCCACCATGGACGACGAAGTCCGGCAGTTGCTGCTGGCGACGGCGGTATTTCCGGCGATGAACGCCGAGATGGCCACCGCGATCAGCGGCAACCCGAACGCCGCGACCCTGCTCGACGAACTTGTCGGCGAGCGGCTTTTTGTGCAGACCTTGCCCGGGCAGCCCCCTTCTTACCGCATTCATGACCTGTTTCGGGCTTTTCTCCTGGCGTGGCGCGACAAGCATCTCGCACCCGAGATCCGCCGCGACCAGGCGCTCCAGGCCGCCGCCCTGCTTGTCGAAACCGGCCTGACGGGTGACGCCATCGCCGTACTTCAGCAACATGCCGAATGGCTTGCCAGTGTCGCCCTGATTCGCGAACATGCGGCAGGCATGCTGGCGGATGGCCGCCACCAGACCCTGGCCGGCTGGATCAACGCATTACCCGAAGCACACCACGACGGCTGGCTGGCCTACTGGATGGGCCAGTGCCTGCTGCCGCAAGATCCGGCACAGGCTCGCGTCTGGCTGAAACAGGCAGCACGCCGATTCGAGACCGACGCCGACGCCGCCGGGATATACCTCGCGTGGTGCGCCAAGGTGGAATCCTGGGTGAACGAATGGAACCAGGTCGGCCCCTTGTGTGAAAGCGTGACCGAGCTGGAATCCCTTCTGCTGCGCCACCCGCTGCCATCCGCCGAAATTGGCGGACGCGTGGCCATCGGCATGTTCGCCGCCCTGATGTACGGTCAGCCTGATCACCCGTCCCTGGACGAGTGGGTGGCACGTGTGCGCGCCATTGTGCTCGAAGCTCCGGACCCTCGCCTGCGTCTGGAAATCGGAAGCCACCTGCTCATTTATTTCACTTGGTGGCGTGGTGACCTGGCCGCGGCCGGCCACCTGATGGACCTGCTGGCGCCGCTCGCCCGACAAGTGGACATGCCACCT
This sequence comes from uncultured beta proteobacterium, assembly GCA_947084915.1. Lineage (GTDB taxonomy): Bacteria > Pseudomonadota > Gammaproteobacteria > Burkholderiales > Rhodocyclaceae > Desulfobacillus. The sequence goes on from CAMTUN010000045.1 coordinate 32,063, forward strand.
CTGGCACGCATTCTCTGGTGCGCCATGTCGGCTGGCTATTTATGGATGACAGCGCAGAACAAGGACGCGGTGGCAAGCGTCGAGCATGGTCTGGCCCTGACGGCGGAACACAGCCTGCCGCTTCTGGATTTCCTGCTGTGCGCGCAGGGCGCCTTCGCCACCTTGTCGGGAAAAACGCCGGGAGACGCGCGCCGCTACCTGGATCGCATGGCCGCAACCCTTGGCAGCCACCGCCGTCTGGACGCGCTGCTGTATCACTACCTGGCGGCATGGGACGCCCTGTCGCGCGACAATCCGGATTTGGCCGCCAGCCATGCCCAGGCCGCGCGAGCGGACGTGGAAGCCAGCGGCTCGCCCTTCCACACCGCCAATGCCGCCGTGTGCCTTGGCCTGCTGCTGTTCCGGCGCGGCGAGACCGAGGCCGCGCAGGCAGCCATGGAACAAGCCCTGTTGCTCGCGCGCCAGGCGCGCAATCGGGCCGTCGAATACCAAGCCTTGCTGCATCTGGCCGACTTCGGCCTGCGGCAAGGCCATCGCGCCGCAGGCCTGTCGAGCCTGGGCGAAGCCCTCGCCCTGGCCCGGCGCCAGGGTTTCCGCAACCATGCCTTCTGGCGCGACGAGGACATGGCCCGCCTCTATGCCGAGGCCCTCTCCGCCGGACTGGAGCCTGAGTACGTGAAGCAGATGATCCGTCTGCGTGAGCTCGCGCCGCCAAACGGTGCGCTGGCGGAAGCCGACTGGCCCTGGCGCTTTCGCTTGCGCGTACTGGGCGCTCTGGCGCTGGAACGCGATGGCGAGCCGCTGGCCCTGAGTGCCGCCTCGGCCAAGGCAGTGGAACTGCTCAAGGCACTGGTGGCCCTGGGCGGACAAGGCGTGCCGGTGACGCGCCTGACCGACCTGTTGTGGCCCGACGCGGAAGGCGACCAGGCCCGGCGCAGTTTCGACACGACGCTCCATCGCCTGCGCCGACTGCTGGGCGACGACAGCGCCATCACTCTCGAAGGCGGGCTGCTATCCCTGGACCGGCAACGCTGGCACGTGGACGCCTTCGCGTTGCATGCGCTGCTGGATGCCGCGCAGGCTGCCAATGCGCCGGCGATGCTGGAGCGGATTCGCCTGCTGTACGCGGGAGATTTTCTCGCCGGGGACGAGGCAACCTGGACCCACGAGCCGCGCCTGCGCCTGCGCGCCCGGCTGGTGCGCGCCCTGCTGGCCCTTGCCGTCCGGCTCGAACCCGCCGATGCCTTGGCTGCCCTGCAACTCGCCTACGACGCGGATCCCTTGTCCGAACTAGCGGCGCAGGAATACATGCGGAAAGCCGCAGAGCAAGGCTTGCGCGGCGAAGCCCTGGCCGTCTTCGAGCGGCTGAGCGCGGCGCTGCTCGCCGCCCATGGCGTGGCGCCCTCGGCGCGCACCAAGGCGATGCGTGCCGAGGTGGTAGGGAAATAGCAGCCTATTGCCTGGTGAAAGTCGGCGCTGGCGGGACGGCGAAACAAGCGAGACCAAGCTCAACATTCGCTTTCAGCGCATAGAACGTGGCCGTATCGTGTAGTTCGGCGAGCGCCAGCGGAGTAACGACGAGCTTCACTTCAGCGACGCACGTACCTGTGCAAGCGCATCAGCAATTGGAATGACCTGTACCGCGAGCCCGGTGCCAAATGATGGTGGCGGTTCTAAGCGCGAGTTGCGCCGAGCAGACCCGCGAGCACCGCCCCATATTCGGCGCAGGAGGCAACTTGCTCGGGTTTTATGTGGGCAGCCGGCCAGGTCAGCGAGAGTCCTTGCGGGTCCCACAAAAATGCTGCCTTTCCATTGCAACCCTTGAGCAGCCAGTCGCGGGCGCTTGACGACAGGCGCCGGAGCAGATCCGGCCGATCACCGAAGGCAGTGAAGGCCAGGCCAAAAGCATCGGCCGGAAGCGGCAAGTGACTTTCGGGGGTGATCGATAGGGAATTGCCACGGGCGTTGCCGAAATGCGAGCGGATATACAGTTGAGAGGCAAGCCAGGACGCCTTGGCGGCCAGATCGCCGAAGAAGCCGCCTGGATTGGCTTTGGCCGGTTGAGGACGCACGCCATCGGCAAGCGCCATCAGCAACAGCGCGCCGCCACCGGTCCCCGCCTCATGTGCGGTCCACCGGGTGTAATGCGTCGAAACATGGCTTCGGGTGGCCATGCCGTCATCCACCTCGGCACTGAGAAGCACAACCTCGGCGGTCCATGCCACGCCTCGGGTCGTGCCGCTGAAACGATGCGTGCCTTGCAGGCCTCCGCCTCCGCTTGGCGGGACGTAATCCATTCCATGTTGCCGGGCATCCGCCATGTTGCGGGCGACGATTGCCTTACGCTTTTTTCGTCCCCATATCCACGCCAGAAAACTGCCGCCGAATATCACGAACAGCAGAATGGGCCAGTATGGGCCAAACACCACCGTCAGCGTGTGTTCCATGGCCCCCCCTTACGTTATTTTGCCGGGAAAAACCGCCGCATCAAATCAACGCAGCACCATTTCAACCCGACGGTTTTTTGCCCGCCCGGCATCATCGGCATTGCTCGCCACCGGCGCCAGAGGGCCGACTCCATCGGCGTCCAGCCGGTCGGCCTTGATGCCATGATCCCTGGTCAATGCGGCGATCACCGAGGCAGCCCGGTCGCGCGACAGCTTCTGGTTGCGTTCGATAGACCCCTGCATATCGGTATGGCCGACGATGAAGACTTTCGCGCTGGCATTGGTCTTGAGCCACTTCGCCATCTCGGCCAGGGTCGGCGCCGATTCGGCTTTCAGCGTCGCCTTGTCGGTGTCGAAGTAGATGCCGTAAAAAACCACCTTGCCCTCGTCGCCCATCGCCTTGGCGATCTGCTCGCTGGATACCACGACGGACTGTTCCATGCCGGCCACGCGAACAATCTTGTGCATGGTTGCCGAGCAGTCGGTTGGACCGCCCCGCCCGCAACCCGCTTCACCCGCGAACTCGGCGTCTCCTTTGCGCAAACGGTAGTACACCGTCTTCTCGGTGGTAGACAGCACCTCGCCTTTGGCCTCGCGCACGGCATTTTCAAAGTTGCGCACCACTTCCAGCTTGCCGGGATGTCGCCCATTGGCGTCCTTTTCGATGCCATTGAAGTAATACCAGTATTCGCCCTCGACCTTGAAGGACTCGGCGCCGGACTTCGGGTCGTTAGCCTTCTTCCATCGCCACAGACCGAGATCCTTGAAGCGCGCTCGCTCGCATTGGCCCATCGCTTCCCCGGCAAAACGGTTGAACACCGGATTGGGTTCGCATTTCGGGTTGTCCTTGGGCGATTGGGCCAAAGCGTTCGCGCTGAAAAAAGCCAGCATGGCGCTGTTCAGTATCAATCCATTCAGATAGTTCATCGATCTCTCCCTTGACGAATGGGGCATGAGCAGCGTGCGGCGCTCGCCCGGAGGCTCGGTGGCGCGACGAACCCGCTCGAAAAATCAGGCCGCCGCGCCGCCGCCCTGCCGCCCTGCAGCGTCGATTACTTCCCGCGTGCACCGGCGCGGGTGACTTCGTCCTTGTTCATCGGACTCATCCCCTTGCTTGCCGCCCCGGCCGGCGCCTTGCCTTGCGTGGTCTTGGCGGTCGCGGCCCCTTTCTGCGCGGCCACGCTGGACCTTTCCTCGCCCCCACTGCGTTCCATCATGACCCCTTCCTTGCCGCCGGGGGGTTTGGCCGAGCCGCTGGCGGCAAAGGCAGAGATGGAAAACAGTCCGGCAATGGCAATGATGCTCAATGATCGATTCATGGGTCATTTCTCCTCAAGTGATAGTGATATCAAGGTGCATCCGGTGTCCGCACCGCCCAAGCGTCTTGGGCTTGTGCATATTCGCAAGGCGGCTCTTACAAGCCTCTTACATAACATCGTCAAGAGACTCGCCAGCGCCGACTTTTGTCGAAAATCGTTGCCTGCCCCCCATTTGCCGCGGTTATCGCGTCACCGGCGGCTGCTCAAGCTGCAGCACGCTCATCTCCTTGATGGCCCGCTCCATGGCAGCCTGATCGCCTGACTGTTGCGCCTTTTCAAGCTGCTTGCCAATCTCCTCCATGCGCTTGCCCCATGTCTCCATTTTGGCCGTATCGATATTGACGGTGCCGCTGGGCGTTTCGACGGCAACCCGACCAAACGGCGCACTCGATCTTGCGCCAGAGTCCGTCTGGCTCGTCGAACCCATGCTCGTCGAACCCATACTCGCCGGACCACCCGACACGACGCTCGTCAGCGCACCGGCAATCGCACCCAGGACAATCACACAGATCACCAGGACCACCGTATAAGGCAGCGCTTTTTCCCGTGGCACTTTCATCAGCGTCGGCACACCCAGATACAGCAAATACAAGGAGTAGAGCGAAGCCACGAGAGCCAACACGCCAAGCGCCGGAATCAGCGCGAAGATACCTCCCAGCATTGCCGCCGTGGCACTGTAAGCCACCAGCTTCAGCGCGTTCATCTGGCTCTTCTGCCCGTCAAAACCGGGAGCCAGGGCACTGGCAATCATCGCCGCGACATAAATCATCGCCAGCCCAATGGCATAGCCCGACACCATTTGCACCAGTCCGGTCACGATGGGCACGCGCACCGAAATACCCATGAGGCTGGCCCCGACAAGCGACATCCCGATGAACCCGGCCACCACGGGAATGGCGGCGAGAATCATGATGTACCGGGTATACAAGGTGACAGTGTCGGTTTCCTCCGTCGCGATGGATGTCCACGCCAGTTTCGGCGTGATCAGGATTTCCTTGACTCGCTCAATGATGTTCATGACATTTCCTTTCATGGGGTTGGGTGGCCGTACTCGCCATCGGAAGTGCTTTTTCCCGTGGAATTCCGTCCGCTATTCGACGATCTTGACGACGCTGCCGCCGCACTGGCTGAAGCAGGTGCGGTGATCGTCGTCGCAGCGGCTGGCATTCTCGTGACTCCAGCAACCGGGTTTCCTGCGCTCGCACTCGCGCAGCTTGTCCTTGTTGCCTTCCGCGCCGCCGTGGCAGGCGCGCAGCGCTTGCTCGGCGCGACGCTCGCAGCTATCGACTTCGAGCCTGGCGCGGCGGATCTCGTTGCCGCGGCAGTCCTCGCGGATGCTCGCGCATTGCGTCACGCACAGCCGCCCGGCATCGCTTGGCGGCGGCCGCATCTCGTAGCGCACCGTCTTGCAACCGGCGGCGAGCAGCGCGCCGGCCATCAGCATCGGTATCAGTATCGTCGTTCTCACCACCCGCTCCCGTTCATGGATAGCACGGCCACTTCGCCGCCAGCCATTTCTCCTAAACGCACCGCACCAGCCATCGACCAGCGGCATCGGCGCCTCGCAGATCATGTTGTGCGAGGCCAGTTCGCGGTCGCGTGCGCCCCGCGCCCGCACCTTGGCCGAATACATCGCTCGCCCGCTCGCAAAACAAATCGACCCTGGCCCCCTCTGCCCGCACCGCTGCCCTGCGGCAGATGAGTCCCGTGCAGCGCAAAGTCGTGGCGGTGGAATTGGCTGCGTTGGACGCGCAACCGGCGTCGACGGCGATCGTCGAGGGCCGTTTTACCGCTGCGGCTAGCTGCCCGCATTGCAAGGC
>CAMTUN010000046.1:0-30682 GCA_947084915.1 uncultured beta proteobacterium
CTTAGGAGAAATGAGGCGTGGGTCAGCGGATTCCATCAGGGCCAGCAGGTTCGACCTGCACAACAGGCCGGATATAAAACTGCAGCCTATCTGTCCCAACACACCAATTCGTCCTTGCAAACGGGAGGCGTCCATATAAATAGCCATGCCGCTGGTTCGTATCGACGACATGCTGCGCCACGCGCGCGCCACGGGTTACGCCGTCGGCGCCTACGACGCGGTCGACAGCACCTTCCTGTCCGCCATCCTGGCCGGGGCGGAAGCGGTGGACGCGTCGGTGATCGTCAGTTTCGCCGAATCGCATTTTTCCCATTACGACTTTCCGGTGCTGATGGCGGCGGCAGTGACGGCGGCGCGGCGCTCCCGCGTGCCGGTGGCGCTGTTCCTCGATCACGGCAGCGGTCACGACAGCGCCGTGGCGGCGATCCGTCACGGCTGCAACGGCGTGATGGTCGATGCCTCGCACCTGTCCTTCGATGAAAACGTGGCCGCGACGCGCGCGGTTGTCGCCATGGCCCATGCCGTCGGCGTGCCGGTCGAGGGAGAGCTGGGTTATGTGCCGGGCGTGGAAGGCGAGGTTGCCGCGCGTCATCCGGGCGCCATCCGGCTGACCGCGCCGGAAGAGGCGGCCCGCTATGTCACGGAAACCGGCGTCGATTTTCTTGCCGTTTCCATCGGCACCCTGCATGGCCGGCTGCGTGAAGCCGCGCGCATCGACCTCGACCGGCTGGCGGCGATTGCCGCTGCGGTGGATATCCCGCTGGTGATCCACGGCGGTACCGGGCTCGCCGACAAGCAGTTGCGCGAGATCGTCGCGCGTGGCGTGACCAAGATCAATTACTACACGGCCTTGTCCGATCTGGCCGCCGCCGCAGCCGCTACGCTCGATCCCACGGACGCCGGCTATACGGCCGGCATCGATGCGGTGCGGGCAGCGGTGACGAACGAGGTGGCGCGCACCTGCGAGGTTTTCGGCGCCGCCGGGAGGGCGGAAGCCTCCCTGGCCACCTGCCGGCCCTGGCAGGAAACCGAACACCTGGTGTTGTTCAACTGGAGCGACGCCGTGGCCGGGCGCGCGGAGGAATACGAGCGTCAGGGCATCGATGCGCTGGACCTGGTGCCGGGTGTGCGCGGCGTCAGGCTCGGTCATGCCCTGCGCGCAGACGCCCGCTACCACCGTGCCTGGCTGGTCCGCCTCGCCAGCGCGGAAGCCGAGGCCGCCTACATGGCCGATCCACGCCATCTGGCCTATGCCGACACGGTGTTCCGGCCCCATGCCGAGGATCGTCTGAAGACTGATTACCTGCTGGACTGAGCGCCGTGTATTCGCGGCTGGCTGACTTTCCGGTGCTCGACGAGTATCCGTCACGCATCCCCGCGCCGGTCTGGAACGTCTGGCGGCGGGTACGACATTGCTGGCCACGCGTCGCGCAGACCCGCTTCGCCCTGCCGGGACTGGTGCCGATGGAAATTGTGCTCGAGGAGAGGGTGTGGGTCTGCGTCGATCCAACGCTCGCCGATGCGCCGGTATTGGCCTGGCTGCGTTTTTCTGATACCGGTCGCAGCGATCTCTCGGCACCGGTAGCCTGCACCGTGCTGCAATATCATTTCGGCGCCAGCCGCATTCGCGAGCCGGCCCTGCTAGCCATTGCGGAAGAACTGGAACGGCGGCTCAAGGAATGAGGTGGCTCTCACCGGCGATGTTTTCGGCGCCGCCGTCCCGCCAGCGCCGACTTCCCGCTGATGCGTCGCTGCAGGTCGCCGTCCCTGTGTTGGCGGCGATGCCCCCTGCCAGGCCAGCACGGCCAACTGACTCAAACTGGCTGTCCACGAAGACGAACTTCACGGTATCGAGGATCACTAGTAACATGACTCATGAATTGTGCAACGTAATGCCACACAATGCAGGTCGGGCTTCAGGCCGACATGTCGGGCTGAAGCCCGACCTACCTACGCTTCGGCGCTTGTTTCGTTATTTATGGGTTCATGCACTAGTGTCCTGAATCAAAATTCACTTATTCATTCGATAAGTAAAAGTGAATGGCACTTATGGATCAAGACCATTAGAGTTTGGTTATCCATATAAGGAAGGATGACTGGCCGCCACGAGCGCCGAAATCTCATCCTTTGCCGTCACCCGGAAGCAGGCAGCGTCACCCATCCATCGTGGGCGCCGCGTCTTTGCCTGTTCGCATCCCGAAGACGGCGACAAAGCAGAATTCGCAACGCAACGATTTGAGGAGAGTTCGACCATGTCAGCCAAGCACCCCGTCATCGCCATCACCGGCTCCTCCGGCGCCGGCACGTCCACGGTCAAGCGCTCCTTCGAGCACATCTTCCGGCGCGAGAACATCAACGCCACCGTGATCGAGGGCGACAGCTTCCACAAGTACGACCGCGAGGAGATGAAGAAGGCCATCCAGATGTCGGAAAAGGCCGGCGTCTGCGAACACATCAGCCACTTCGGCCCGAAAGCCAACCTGTTCGAGGAAGTCGAAGACCTGTTCAAGGTCTATGGCGAAACCGGCAGCGGCAAGCGCCGTTACTACCTGCACAACGACGAAGAGGCCGCGCCGTGGAAGCAGAAGGCCGGCACCTTCACCCCGTGGGAAACGCTGCCCGAGGGCACCGACTGCCTGTTCTACGAGGGCCTCCACGGCGGCGTCAAGACGGACACCGTTGACGTCGCCCGCTACACCGACCTGCTCGTCGGCGTGGTGCCGACGGTCAACCTCGAGTGGATCCAGAAGATCCACCGCGACACCCAGACGCGCGGCTATTCGGTCGAGGCGGTCACGCAGACCATCCTGCGCCGCATGTACGACTATGTCCACTACATCACGCCGCAGTTCTCGCGCACCCACATCAACTTCCAGCGCGTGCCGGTGGTGGATACCTCCAACCCCTTCATCGCCCGCGACATCCCGACCCTGGACGAGTCCTTCGTGGTGATCCGCTACCGCGATCCGCACGGCGTGGACTTCCCCTACCTGCTGACGATGATCCACGGCTCCTTCATGTCGCGGCCGAACTGCATCGTCGTGCCTGGCGGCAAGATGGAACTGGCCATACAGCTCGTCCTCACCCCGCTCATCCTGAAGCTCATGGAGCGGCGCAAGAAGGCCTGACGCCACCCGGCAAACTACCCATAACGCCCGGTTTGGAAGATAATTGATAGCTTTCCAACCGGCACGACTGACCAGGAATAAGGGAAATCAAAAATGTCCGCACAGAGTGCCACTTTTGCCGACTTCGAGAAGCCAGTGTTCAATAACCTGACCAGCGCCATCCGCGCCCTCGCCATGGACGCGGTGGAGAAAGCCAAGTCCGGCCATCCGGGCGCGCCCATGGGCATGGCGGAAATCGCCGAGGTGCTGTGGAACCACCACCTGCGCCACAACCCGGCCAATCCCAAGTGGGCCGACCGCGACCGCTTCGTGCTGTCGAACGGGCACGGCTCGATGCTCGTCTACGCCTTGCTGCACCTGACCGGCTACGACGTCACCATCGACGACATCAAGAATTTCCGTCAGTTGCACAGCAAGACGCCGGGGCATCCCGAATACGGCTACACGCCGGGCGTGGAGACCACCACCGGACCGCTCGGCCAGGGCATCACCAACGCCGTCGGCATGGCCATGGCGGAAAAGCTGCTTGCCGCCGAGTTCAACCGGCCCGGCCACGAGATCGTCGACCACCGCACCTACACTTTTCTCGGCGACGGCTGCCTGATGGAAGGCATCTCGCACGAAGCCTGCGCGCTGGCCGGCACCTGGGGTCTGGGCAAGCTGACCGCCTTCTGGGACGACAACGGCATTTCCATCGACGGGCACGTCGAAGGCTGGTTCACCGACGACACGCCGAAGCGCTTCGAGGCCTATGGCTGGCAGGTCATCGCCAATGTGAACGGCCACGACCCGGAAGCGATCCATGCCGCGATCAACAAGGCCAAGGCGGAGCCCTCGCGCCCGACCCTGATCTGCTGCAAGACGCGGATCGGCCTCGGATCGCCCAGCAAGGTCGGCACGCACGACGTGCATGGCGCACCGCTGGGCGATGCCGAGATCGCCGCCGCGCGTCCGCACATGGGTTGGGTGTTTCCCCCCTTCGAGATTCCGCAGGAAGTCTATGAGGCCTGGGACGCGAAGAAGAAAGGCGCCGCCGCCGAATCCGAATGGCAGCACAAGTTCGATCGTTATGCCAAGGCACACCCCGACCTGGCCGCCGAGTACAAGCGCCGCATGGCCAGCGAATTGCCCGCCAACTGGAGCGAGCATGCGAAGAAGGCCATTGCCGAGATCAACGCCAAAGGCGAGACCGTCGCCACGCGCAAGGCTTCGCAGATCGCCATCAACGCACTGGCGCCGGCCCTGCCCGAGTTCGTCGGCGGCTCGGCCGACCTGACCGGCTCCAACCTGACCAACTGGAGCGGCTGCAAACACGTCTCCGGCCGCACGCCGGGCAACTACATTTCCTACGGTGTGCGCGAATTCGGCATGTCGCACATCATGAACGGCATGGCCCTGCACGGCGGCATCCTGCCCTTCGGCGGCACCTTCCTCATGTTCTCGGAGTACGCCCGCAACGCCCTGCGCATGTCGGCGCTGATGAAGCAGCGCGTCATCTATGTGTTCACGCACGATTCCATCGGCCTCGGCGAAGACGGCCCGACGCACCAGCCGGTCGAGCAGACCGCCACGCTGCGCATGATTCCGAACATGGATGTGTGGCGCCCCTGCGATACCGTCGAGACGATGGTGGCGTGGACGCAGGCGGTGGAAAAGCGCGACGGCCCGTCGGCGCTGTGCCTGTCGCGCCAGAACCTGCCTTTCGTCAAGCGCGACGAAGCTCAGATCGCGGCCATCTCGCAGGGCGGCTATGTTCTCTCCGAAGCCCAGGGCAAGGCCCGGGCGGTGATTATCGCCACCGGCTCGGAAGTGGAACTGGCGCTCAAGGCGCAGGCCGCACTCGCCCAGGAAAGCATTCCGGTGCGCGTGGTCTCCATGCCGAACACCAACGCCTTCGACCGCCAGGATGCAGCTTACCGCGCAAGCGTTCTGCCCAAGGGCCTGCCGCGCGTCGCCGTGGAAGCCGGCGTAACCGGCGGCTGGTACAAGTATGTCGGTCTGGAGGGCGCGGTTATTGGTCTCGACCGCTTCGGCGAATCGGCCCCGGCCGGCGTGCTGTTCAAGGAATTCGGCTTCACGGTGGCCAACGTCGTGAAGGCCGTGGAATCGGTTTTGTAACTTTTTTTCTGGAGAACGAAATATGGCTATCAAAGTCGGCATCAACGGTTTCGGTCGCATCGGCCGCATGGCATTCCGCGCAATCGCCAAGGACTTTCCCGAGATCGAAGTCGTTGCCATCAACGACCTGCTCGAGCCCGGCTACCTGGCCTACATGCTGCAGTACGACTCCGTGCATGGCCGCTTCAACGGCAGCATCTCCGTCGAGGGCAACAATCTGATCGTCAACGGCAAGAAGATCCGCCTGACCGCCGAGAAGGATCCCGTCAACCTCAAGTGGAACGAAGTCGGCGCCGATATCGTCATCGAATCCACCGGCTTCTTCCTGACCAAGGACACTTGCCAGAAGCACCTCGACGCCGGCGCCAAAAAGGTCGTTCAGTCGGCTCCGTCGAAGGACGACACGCCGATGTTCGTCTACGGCGTCAACCACGAGAAGTACGCCGGCCAGGCCATCGTCTCCGCCGCCTCCTGCACCACCAACTGCCTGGCGCCGGTCGCCAAGGTGCTCAACGACAACTGGGGCATCAAGCGCGGCCTGATGACCACCGTGCACGCCGCCACCGCCACGCAGAAAACCGTGGACGGTCCCTCCAGCAAGGACTGGCGCGGCGGCCGCGGCATCCTCGAGAACATCATCCCGTCCTCGACCGGCGCCGCCAAGGCCGTCGGCGTGGTGCTGCCCGAGCTGAACAAGAAGCTCACCGGCATGGCCTTCCGCGTGCCGACCTCCGACGTATCCGTGGTCGACCTCACCGTAGAGCTGAACAAGGAAGCCTCCTACGAGGATATCTGCAAGGCCATGAAGGCCGCTTCCGAAGGCGCCATGAAGGGCGTGCTCGGCTACACCGACGAGAAAGTGGTGTCCACCGACTTCCGCGGCTGCACACAGCCGTCGATCTTCGACTCCGAGGCCGGCATCGCCCTGGACAAGACCTTCGTCAAGGTCGTCGCCTGGTACGACAACGAGTACGGCTACACCTGCAACATGCTGCGCTTCGTCAAGCACGTCGCGAAGTAAAAGTCAGCCGCTGGAGGACGGCGAGCCGGTTGCGGTTCGCCGTTCTGCCGCCCCTCATGCATGAGTCGTAAGGCCTGGGATCACCCAGTCCTTACCGCTTATTTTTCAGGAGAACACGCATGCCGCAGTTCATCCGCATGACCGATCTCGACCTCAAGGGCAAGCGCGTCTTCATCCGCGCCGACCTCAACGTGCCGGTCAAGGACGGCAAGGTCACTTCCGACGCCCGCATCACGGCCTCCATGCCCACCATCGCGCACTGCCTCAAGGCCGGCGCCAAGGTGATGGTCACCTCCCACCTCGGCCGCCCGACCGAGGGCGAATACTCCGAGGAGAACTCGCTCAAGCCGGTGGCCGACGTCATCGCCGCCAAGCTCGGCAAGCCGGTGCGCGTCGTCAAGGACTGGGTGGCCGGCGGATTCGAGGTTGCCGCCGGCGAACTGGTGCTGCTGGAGAACTGCCGCTTCAACAAGGGAGAGAAGAAGAACGTCGACGACACCGCGAAGCAGTACGCGGCGCTGTGCGATGTCTTCGTCATGGATGCCTTCGGCACCGCCCACCGCGCGGAAGCGTCCACCCACGGCATCGCCAAGTTCGCCCCGACCGCCTGCGCCGGCATGCTCCTGACGGAAGAACTGGAGGCCCTGACCAAGGCCCTGCTCGACCCGGCGCGGCCGATGGTCGCCATCGTCGGCGGCTCGAAGGTCTCGACCAAGCTGACGGTGCTGGAATCCCTCTCCGAGAAGGTCGACCAGCTGGTGGTCGGCGGCGGTATCGCCAACACTTTCCTCCAGGCCAGCGGCAAGCCGGTCGGCAAGTCGCTGTGCGAGCACGATCTGGTGCCCACCGCGCAGGCCCTGATGAAGAAAATGACGGCGCGCGGCGCCACCATCCCGATCGCCGTCGATGTGGTCTGCGGCAAGAAATTCGATGCTGCCGAGCCTGCCGTACTGAAGGAGGCCGACGCCGTGACCGACGACGACATGATCTTCGACATCGGTCCGAAAAGCACGCAGGCGCTGGTCGACATCATCATGAAGGCCGGCACCGTGGTGTGGAACGGCCCGGTCGGCGTGTTCGAGTTCGATCAGTTCGGTGATGGCACGAAGATGGTCGCGGCGGCGATCGCGCAGACGAAGGCCTTCACTCTCGCCGGCGGCGGCGACACCATCGCCGCCATCCTGAAGTACGACATCTACGACAAGGTGTCCTACATCTCGACCGCGGGCGGCGCCTTCCTCGAGTTCCTCGAGGGCAAAACCTTGCCGGCCGTGGATATCCTGGAACAGCGTGCCAAAGGCTAAAACCCTTAACCACAGAGACACAGAGGCACAGAGAACTCCCTGTCCATGTGTTTTTCTCTGTGCCTCTGTGCCTCTGTGGTGAAAGGTTCTTGATGCAACGCTCAACCAAAATCGTCGCCACCCTCGGCCCCGCCAGTTCCGAACCTGACGTGCTGAGGCGGATCATTGAAGCCGGCGTCGATGTCGTGCGCCTCAATTTTTCCCATGGCACCGCCGACGACCATCGCCGGCGTGTCGCCTTGCTGCGCGAGACCGTACGCAAGGTCGGGCGCACGGTCGGCATCATGGTCGACCTGCAGGGACCGAAAATCCGCGTCGGCAAATTCGCCGAAGGCAAGGTACTGCTCAAGCCCGGCGACCACTTCGTGCTCGACGCGTCGAACGTGCCGGGCGACGCCAGGCGCGTCGGCCTCGACTACCCCGACCTGATCGACGATCTTGCCGCTGGCGACGTGCTCTTGCTCGACGATGGACGCATCGTCCTCGAGGTGGACGCAATCATCGAACGCGAAGTGCGCTGCCGCGTGCGCATCGGCGGCACGCTCTCCAACAACAAGGGCATCAACAAGCAGGGCGGCGGCCTCTCGGCGCCGGCCCTGACGCAGAAGGACATGGAAGATATCCGCACCGCCGCGGAGATCAACTGCGATTTCGTCGCCGTCTCCTTCCCGAAATCCGGCGCCGACATGCGCCTGGCGCGCGAACTGCTGCGTGCCGCCGGCTCGGATGCGCTGCTGGTCGCCAAGATCGAACGGGTGGAGGCCATCGATGCGCTGGATGACATCCTGCATGCTTCGGACGCCATCATGGTGGCGCGCGGCGACCTGGCCGTGGAAGTCGGCGATGCCGCCGTGCCCGCCCTGCAGAAACGCCTGATCCGCGCGGCACGCGAACACAACAAGATCGCCATCACCGCCACGCAAATGATGGAATCGATGATTTCCAGCCCGGTGCCGACGCGCGCGGAAGTCTCCGACGTCGCCAACGCCGTGCTGGACGGCACCGACGCCGTGATGCTCTCGGCAGAAACGGCGGCCGGAGCCTATCCGGTGGAAACGGTCGAGGCCATGGCGCGCATCTGTCTCGAGGCGGAGAAATCCCACGAGATCAAGCTCGACCACCACTTCCTCGACCGCGTGTTCACCCGCATCGACCAGTCGATCGCCATGGCGGCGCTGTTCACCGCCTACCACCTGAAGGTGAAGGCCATCGCCTCGCTGACGCAATCCGGCTCCACCGCGCTGTGGATGTCGCGCATTCATTGCGGCGTGCCCATCTTCGCCCTCACGCCGGAAATCCGCAGCCGCTACCGCATGAGCCTCTACCGCGACGTCTATCCGCTGCTCATGCGCTACATCGGCCACGACCGCGACGAACTGCTGCGCGAAGCCGAGCACATCCTGATCCAGTCCGGCGCCGTCGAGCCGGGCGACACCATCGTGCTGACCATCGGCGAGCCGATCGGCACGCCCGGCGGCACCAATACCATGAAGATTGTCCGCGTCGGCGAAAACGCCGCGCCGCCGCGCCACGAAAGCATTTAATACCCGTCAATCAAGGAGACCACCATGCCCCTCGTATCCATGCGACAACTGCTCGACCACGCTGCCGAAAACGGCTACGGCCTGCCCGCCTTCAACGTGAACAACCTGGAACAGGTGCGCGCCATCATGGAAGCCGCCGACGAGACCGGCAGCCCGGTCATCATGCAGGGCTCGGCAGGCGCGCGAAAGTACGCCGGCGAGGCTTTCCTGCGCCACCTGATCGAGGCCGCCATCGAGGCCTATCCGCACATCCCGGTGGTGATGCACCAGGATCACGGCGCCAGCCCGGCGGTGTGCGTGGCGGCGATCCGCTCGGGCTTCTCCAGCGTCATGATGGACGGCTCGCTGATGGACGACGCCAAGACGCCGTCCTCCTACGAGTACAACGTCGAAGTGTCGCGCCGCGTTGTCGACATCGCCCACTCGATCGGCGTCACGGTGGAAGCCGAACTCGGCGTGCTCGGTTCGCTCGAGACCATGCAGGGCGACAAGGAGGACGGCCACGGCGCCGAGGGCAAGATGACGCGCGAACAGCTGCTCACCGATCCCGGCCAGGCCGCCGATTTCGTGCAGAAGACGCAGTGCGACGCGCTGGCCATCGCCATCGGCACCTCGCACGGCGCCTACAAGTTCACGCGCAAGCCGACCGGCGACATCCTCGCCATCGGCCGCATCAAGGAAATCCACGCCCGCATCCCCAACACCCACCTGGTGATGCATGGCTCCAGCAGCGTGCCGCAGGAGTGGCTGGAGATCATCCGCAAGTACGGCGGCCAGATGAAGGAGACCTACGGCGTGCCGGTCGAGGAGATCGTCACCGGCATCAAGCACGGCGTGCGTAAAATCAACATCGACACCGACATCCGCCTCGCCATGACCGGCGCCATGCGCCGCCACATGGCGGAAAAGCCGGCCGAGTTCGACCCGCGCAAATTCCTCGCCGACGCACAGAAGGCCGCGCGGGAAATCTGCAAGCTGCGCTACGAAGCCTTCGGTTGCGCCGGCCAGGCCGCCAAGATCAAGCCGATGCCGCTGGAGAAAATGGCCGAGCGCTACAAGAAGGGCGAACTGAATCAGATCGTCAAGTAAGCCGCACCGACTCACGCTTACGGAGCCGCCTCGTGCGGCTCCCCGCATTTGGAGACAGGCATGGACATCCGCTCGCACACATTCGACCGCATTCGCAAGTTCTTCGATGGCGGTCTGGACATTGTCGAATACCTCGGCCTGTTGATCATCGCCGTGGCAACGACCGTCGCCATCTACCAGGAGGTCATGGTCATGGTCGAGGCGCGCAAGGTCGGCCTCGCGGACCTGCTGCTGATGTTCCTTTACCTCGAGGTCCTGGCCATGATCGGCCAGTACTTCAAGACCGGCCAGCTCCCCGTGCGCTTCCCCCTCTACATCGCCATGGTGGCGCTCGCCCGCTATGTGATCCTGGATCAGAAGGACATGAGCGAATGGCGCATGCTGGCGGTCTCGGGTTCAATCCTGCTGTTGACCGTTGCCGTCCTGGTCATCCGCTACGGCCACATCAAGTTTCCCTACCGTGAAGACCGCGAAGACCGCAATGGCAAGGTCGAGAAGCCTTACGTCAGGGAGTGAGATGAACGGCCCCCACGCTCACTACGTTCGCTGCCCCCCAAGGGGGTGCTCAGCGCCCTTCGGGCGGCCGTGCGGGCGCTGACGCCATGCTGCAGGCGCTGATTTTCGACGTTGACGGCACACTGGCCGACACCGAGCGCGACGGCCACCGCGTGGCCTTCAATGCTGCCTTCCGCGAGGCCGGCCTCGACTGGGAATGGAACGAGGCGCTGTATGGCGAACTGCTCGCCGTCACCGGCGGCAAGGAGCGCATCTCCTATTTTGTCGCGCTATACCGGCCGGAGTTCGCCCGGTTGCCGGATTTCAAGGAGCGTGTCGCCATGTTGCACCAAACGAAAACGCGCCATTACACGGCCTTGCTCGCCACCGGCGCCATCCCGCTGCGGCCCGGCGTGGCGCGACTGCTCGACGAAGCCCGTGCCGCCGGCCTGCGCCTGGCCATCGCCACCACCACCGCGCCAGAAAATGTGACTGCCCTGCTGGTGCCCGCCCTCGGGACGGAGGCCATGTCCTGGTTCGAGACAGTCGGCGCCGGCGATATCGTACCGGCCAAGAAGCCGGCGCCGAACATCTATCAATGGGTACTGGAGCGGCTCGGCCTGCCCGCCAGCGACTGCCTGGCCTTCGAGGACTCCGAGAATGGCCTGCGCGCCGCACTGGGCGCCGGCCTGGCTACCGTCGTCACGCCCTGCGGCTACACCCGCGGCCAGTCCTTCGCCGGCGCAGTTGCCGTTCTGGACAGTCTGGAGAACGCTGCCCTTCCCAATCTCAAGACGTGGTTGGATACTTATCACACTGAAACTTCGTTTTCCGCTACCGGATCGCCCATGAGCCAGACCGTCTACGAGTCCCGCATCGCCAGCCTGCCCCTGATCGCCCGCGGCAAAGTGCGAGACATCTACGCCGTGGGCGACCAGCAGATGCTGATCGTCACGACGGACCGTTTGTCAGCCTTCGACGTCATCCTGCCCGACCCGATCCCGGACAAGGGGCGCGTACTGGTCTCCGTGTCGAATTTCTGGTTCGGGCGCCTGGCCCACATCGTGCCCAACCACCTCACCGGGATCGATCCTGAGTCGGTGGTAAAGGGTGATGAGGAGCGCGCCCAGGTGCGCGGCCGCTCCGTGGTGGTGAAGCGCCTGAAGCCCCTGCCGGTCGAGGCCGTGGTGCGCGGCTATATCATCGGCAGCGGCTGGAAGGACTACCAGAAGACCGGCGCCATTTGCGGCATCCCGCTGCCGCCCGGGCTGAAACTGGCGCAGAAACTGCCCCAGCCGTTGTTTACGCCCTCGACCAAGGCCGCGATGGGGACGCACGACGAGAACATCGATTTCGCGACGGTGGAAAAAACGCTCGGCGCGTCCCTGGCTGCGCAAGTGCGTGATGCCACGCTGCGCTTCTACAGCGAAGCCTCCGCCTATGCCTTGACGCGCGGCATCATCGTCGCGGACACCAAGTTCGAGTTCGGTCTCGACGCCGCGGGCACGCTGCATCTCATCGACGAGGCGCTGACGCCCGACTCCTCGCGCTTCTGGGCGGCCGGCCAGTACCAGGAAGGCATCAGCCCGCCCAGCTTCGACAAGCAGATCGTGCGCGATTACCTGGAAACCCTGGACTGGAACAAGCAGGCGCCCGGACCGAAACTTCCGGCCGAAATCGTTGCCAAAACCAGCGCCAAGTACCGCGAGGCCTATGAAAGGCTGACCGGGAAGTCGCTTGATTGATCAACCCGCAACCCCATATAAAAAGGGCGCGGTCCGCGCCCTTTTTAACTTGACACCATGACAGCCAATAATCCCCTGCTCGATTTTTCCGACCTGCCGCACTTCGACACCATCCGGCCGGAGCACGTCACCCCCGCGATCTCCGAATTGCTCGCCGAAAACCGCGCATTGCTGGCACGACTGGAGACGGCCCCTTCGACGTGGGAGGACTTCGCTGCGCCCTTCTTCGACGGCAACGAGCGCCTGTCGCGTGCCTGGGGCATCGTCGGCCACCTGCATTCGGTGATGGACGTTCCGTCCTGGCGCGAGGCCTACAACGCCATGCTGCCCGAGGTGACGCGATTCTTCGCTGAACTCGGGCAGAACCAGCATCTCTTCGCGCAATTCAAGGCGCTCAAGTCCGGCCCGGATTTCGCCGGCCTGTCCGTTGCGCAACGCAGGATCGTCGACAACGAGATCCGCGACTTTCGCCTCTCCGGCGCCGAACTGCCGGAAGCCGTCAAGCCGCGCTTCCAGGCCATCCAGGAAGAACTGGCCTCTCTTTCCGCGAAGTTCTCGGAAAACCTGCTCGACGCCACGAATGCCTTCGCCGAGATCGTCACCGACGAGGCCGAACTGGCCGGCATTCCCGACGACGTCGTCGAAACGGCGCGCGCCGCTGCCGCCAAGGATGATGTGACAGGCTGGAAATTCACGCTGCACATGCCTTCCTACCTGCCGGTCATGCAATACGCGGAAAGCCGCCCGCTTCGCGAAAAACTCTATCGCGCCTACGCTACCCGCGCCGCCGAGTTCCACGACCTGGGCGGCAAGCCGGAGTGGGACAACATGCCGCTTATCCGCCGCATCCTCGAATTGCGCGCGGAGGAAGCCAGCCACCTCGGTTACGGCAATTACGCCGAGATCTCGCTCGTGCCAAAGATGGCGGAATCGCCCGCAGACGTGCTGGCCTTCCTGCGCGAGCTTGCGGTCAAGTCGAAGCCCTTCGCCGAGCGGGATATGGCCGAACTGCGCGAATGCGCCGCCGTCTCCCAGGGACTGACTTTGCTCGAGCCTTGGGACATCGGCTGGGCTTCGGAAAAGCTGAAGCAGGATCGCTACAGTTTTTCCGACGAAGAGGTACGGCAATACTTTCCCGAGCACAAGGTGCTGGCCGGTCTGTTCCATGTCATCGAGACGCTGTTTGCCGTGCGCATCAAGCCAGACACCGCGCCGGTCTGGCACGAAGACGTGCGTTTCTTCTGCATCGAGGATGGCAGCGGCGCCCTCATCGGCCAGTTCTACCTCGATCTCTACGCCCGCGAGACCAAGCGCGGCGGCGCCTGGATGGATGATGCAATCACGCGTCGCCACACCGTTGCGGGCATCCAGACGCCGGTGGCCTACCTCAATTGCAACTTCTCGCGGCCGGTCCCCCAAGGGGATTTCCTGCGGGGCATCGGCGAAAAGGAAGGGCAAAAGCGGCCCGCCCTGTTCACCCATGACGAGGTGATCACGCTGTTCCACGAGACCGGGCACGGACTGCATCACTTGCTGACCCGCGTCGACGAGCTCGGCGTATCGGGCATCCATGGCGTCGAGTGGGATGCCGTCGAACTCCCGAGCCAGTTCATGGAGAATTTCTGCTGGGAGTGGGAAGTGCTTGCCCACATGACCTCCCACGTGGACAACGGCGCGACCCTGCCGCGCGCGCTCTTCGACCGCATGATCGCGGCAAAGAATTTCCAGAGCGGCATGCAGACAGTGCGCCAGCTCGAGTTCAGCCTGTTCGATCTGCTGCTGCACAGCGATTTCGAACCGGCCGGACAGAAGAGCATCATTGATCTGATCGATGAGATCCGGCGCGAAGTCGCCGTCATCTTCCCGCCCCCCTGGCACCGCTTCCCCAACAGCTTCTCCCACATCTTCTCGGGCGGCTACGCCGCCGGCTACTATAGCTACAAGTGGGCCGAGGTGCTCTCGGCCGATGCCTTCGAGGCCTTCGAGGAGGAACGGCGCGACGGCAGCGTCCTCAGCCCAGCTACCGGCAGCCGGTTCCGTGACGAGATCCTTGCCGTCGGCGGCAGCCGCCCGGCGCTGGAGTCCTTCAAGGCCTTCCGCGGCCGTGCGCCCAGCGTCGATGCCCTGCTGCGGCACAGTGGTATGATTCTGGCGTAACTGATTGTCGGAGGCGTGCCATGAAGATTATTCCGATCTGCCTGCTTTCGCTGGCCATGCTCGCAACGGGCGCCGATGCACAGACCCTGTATCGCTGGGTGGACAAGAACGGCAAGGTGACCTACTCCGACCAGCCGCCGCCGAAGGAAATCAAGAAGGTCGATCAGCCGCGTCTCAAGGAATCCACCATCGAGACGAGTGGATTGAGCTACCAGTCGCAGAAGGCCTCGCAGAATTTCCCGGTGACGCTGTATTCCACGCCGGATTGCGTCGCCGAGTGCGCATCGGCCCGCCAGTTTCTCACCGGTCGCGGCATTCCGTTCAGGGAAAGTCGTGTCGTGACCAAGGAAGATGGCGACGCTTTCAAGCAGGCCCTGAAAACCGACAAGCTGCTTTTCCCGGCGCTGACCGTCGGCTCGCAACAGCAGATAGGTTTCGAGGGAGACACTTGGCATGGTCTTCTCGACGTTGCCGGCTATCCGCGTACCACGATTCCGAATACCACGCCCGCCACGCCCGCCGCGCCGGCGGCCCCTGCGCCTCCAGCGCAATGAAGCTCGCCACCTGGAACGTCAATTCACTCAAGGTCCGCCTGCCACAGGTGCTGGCATGGCTGGCAGAACACCAGCCCGACATTGTCTGCCTGCAGGAAACCAAGCTCGA
Source organism: uncultured beta proteobacterium (assembly GCA_947084915.1). Classification (GTDB taxonomy): domain Bacteria; phylum Pseudomonadota; class Gammaproteobacteria; order Burkholderiales; family Rhodocyclaceae; genus Desulfobacillus. The sequence continues at coordinate 15,265 of CAMTUN010000046.1, forward strand.
AGACAGGAACTTTCCCCGAATCGAGCTTGAAGCGGCCGGCTACCGGGCCGCTTTCGCCGGCCAGAAGACCTACAACGGCGTCGCCATCCTGTCCCGCCTTCCGTTCGAAGAAGTGTCCGTCGGCATCCCCGGCTTTGACGATGCACAGCAACGGCTCATCGCCGCAACGGCCGGCGGCGTTCGCGTCGTCTGCGGCTACTTCCCCAACGGCCAGAGCGTCGGCTCGGACAAGTACGCCTACAAGCTGAGATGGATCGAAGCGCTGACAGACTGGCTGCGAAAGGAACTGGTGCGGCATCCACGGCTGACGCTGCTCGGCGATTACAACATCGCTCCGGAAGCGCGCGATGTGCACGATCCACAAGCCTGGGAAGGCCAGGTGCTGTTCTCCGAACCGGAGCGCGCTGCCTTCCGGCGCCTGCTGGAGCTAGGGCTAAAGGATGCCTTCCGGCTCTTCGAACAGCCCGAGAAAATCTATTCCTGGTGGGACTACCGAATGATGGCCTTCCGGCGCAACAGGGGTTTGCGCATTGATCACATTCTGCTGTCGGAAAGTCTCGCGAAGAGTTGCGCAGCGTGCGTCGTTGACAAGGAGTCGCGCAAGGCCGAGCGGCCCTCCGACCACGCTCCGGTCATTGCAGATCTGAAATGATCCCGCCGTTGCCACAACTTGATGCGCAGTACCCGGTGCTGACGGAATTGCCGCAAAATCTGCGCAATGAAATTGCTGAATCCGCCCAGTCCGTTACCGTACCGTCCGGCGCAGTGCTGTTCGACGAGCGTCAGCCCTGCCAGGGATTTCCCTTCATTCTCACCGGCGCCATACGCGTGGCCAAGGTCTCGGCCACGGGCCGCGAACTGCCGCTGTATCGCGTCACACCGGGAGAGACCTGCATCATCACGTCCAGTTGCCTGCTCGGCAATGTCCCCTACAACGCCAGAGGCACAACGGAAAGCGAAACGGTCTTGGTGCTGTTGCCGCAGGGCTTGTTCGTCAAATTGCTGGCGCAACTCCCCTTCCGCAACTACATTTTCAATCTTTTCGCAGAGCGCATGGCCGACCTGATGCGATTGGTCGAGGAAGTCGCCTTTCGCAAACTGGATCAGCGGCTCGCGGCTGTGTTGCTGGGCAAGGGGCGCACGGTGCATGCCACGCACCAGCAGCTCGCCGACGAACTGGGCAGCGTGCGTGAAATGGTCAGCCGCCTGCTGAAAGGCTTCTCGGAGCAAGGGCTTGTGGCTTTGGGGCGCGAGCAGATCGAGATCCGCGATGCGGCCGGCCTGCGGCGCATCGCGGAGGCTGTGTAACCTTGGTTACAGACAGCAGAACCGCTTTGGCAGTCTAATAGGTGTGTCATCCCAACCCGCAACAGGAGGAATCATGAAAACCAATATGGGCGGTCTCGACCGCACGCTTCGTATCGTCGTCGGCCTCGGCCTGGTAGCCTGGGCCGCCATGGGCGGCCCGGTGTGGGCCTGGATCGGCGTGATCCCTGTCGCCACCGGCGCCATCGGCTGGTGTCCGGCCTACCTGCCCTTCGGCATCAGCACTTGCGCGACGAAGAAGCAGGCCTGACGGCGGCCAGGCGGTTGGCGATGCGCACGTAGTCGCCGACCGCCAACTCCTCCGCACGACGCTTCGGGTCGATCCCCAACTCGGCCCAATCCTCTTCGCCTAACCGTTCCCGCAGCGTATTGCGCAGCATCTTGCGCCGCTGCGAAAAGGCCGCCTTCACCACCTCCTCCAGCAACGCCTCGTTGATGGCGGCGAGTTCTTCGTGCGGCCGCGGCGTCATGCGCACCACCGCCGATTCGACCTTGGGCGCCGGATTGAAAGCGCCCGGCGGCACCAGGAACAACCGCTCCATCTGAAAGCGGTACTGCAACATCACTGAGAGGCGACCGTATTCCGATCCACCCGGCGCCGCTACCATGCGCTCGACCACTTCCCGCTGAAGCATGAAGTGCATATCCCGCACACGGTCTGCGCAAGCGGCCAGATGGAACAGCAGGGGCGTGGAGATGTTGTAAGGCAGATTGCCGACCACACGCAAGCCGGGCCCAAGGTCGGAAAAATCGAACTGCAGGGCATCGCCCTCGTGAATCGTCAGCCTGTCCGGCGGGAGGCGATCACGCAGGCGCGCAATCAGGTCGCGATCGATCTCGACAACATGCAGATGATCCAGCCGCGCCAGCAGCGGCTCGGTCAGGGCGCCGAGTCCCGGGCCGATCTCGACGAGCGTGTCACCCGCCTGCGGATGGATGGCATCGACGATTTTCGCGACAACGCCGGAGGATACGAGGAAATTCTGACCGAATCGCTTTCGCGCGACATGGGCTTTCATTCCAGGGGATTCCCTTCGGTCATTGACGCTGCACCAGGTCGATCGCCAGATCCAGCGCGGCAAACAGGCTGCGCGGATCGGCCTTGCCGGTGCCGGCCAGATCGAGCGCGGTGCCGTGATCGACCGATGTACGGATGATGGGCAGGCCCAGGGTAACGTTGATGCCGTCCTCGAAAGCCGCGTACTTGAGCACTGCCAGACCCTGATCGTGGTACATGACGAGTTGCGCATCCGAACCGGCCAGCACGCCCCGCGTGAACAGCGTATCCGCCGGCAGCGGGCCCACCAGATCCATGCCCTCTCCGCGCATTTTTTCAAGCACCGGCGAAATGACGTCGATCTCTTCCCGACCCATGTGTCCGCCCTCGCCGGCATGCGGGTTCAGCCCGGCAACAAGGATGCGCGGTCGCACGATGCCGAACTTTCTCACCAGATCGGCATGCAGGATGCGTAGGGTGGATTCAAGACCGGATCGCGTAATGGCGCCAGGCACTTCCTTCAACGGCAGATGCGTCGTTGCCAGCGCGACGCGCAGCCCGGCCCCGGCCAGCATCATGACGACCCTGGCCGTGCCGGTCTTTTCGGCCAGATATTCGGTATGCCCGGTGAAAGCAATGCCCGCCTGGTTGATCACGCCCTTGTGCACCGGGGCCGTCACCATGGCGGAAAACTCGCCTTTCCGGCATCCCGAGAGCGCGCGATCGAGCAGGGCCAGAACGTAGTGTGCGTTGGCCGCATCGAGGCGGCCTGCGCGGGCGGGCGCGCGCAGGGGCACATGCAGAATCTCCAGCATGCCGTCCGCGGGAAGTTGATCGGGCTGATAATCGGCGAGTGTCAGGAAGACACCCGTCTGCCGCGCCCGCGCCGCAATCAGCGTGCGATCCCCCAGGATCACGCGTCGTGCAATGCAGGGATGGCTTGCCAGATTGGCGCAGATCTCCGGCCCGATGCCGGCCGGTTCGCCGCTGGTCACAGCGATAACGGGGAGGCGCTCCATGCCGCTCACGCGTGGCCCAGCGTGCCCTTACCGGTTGTCTTCCAGCCGGTATTCGACGTAAGCCCGATCGCGCATCTGCCGCAGCCAGTCCTGATAGGCTTCATCCGCCTTGCGCTCGCGCAAGGCCTGGCGCGCACCCTGGCGCACACGCTCCTGAGACACATCCATGCGACGTTCCATCACCTGGATCAGATGCCAGCCGAAAGGGGATTGCACAGGTACGCCGACCTCTCCCGGCTTGAGGCCGTTCATGGCCCGCTCGAATTCGGGCACGGTATCGCCCGGACTCAGCCAGCCCAGATCGCCGCCCTTCGCTGCGGACAGATCATTCGAATGCAGGCGGGCAAGCTCGGTGAAATCGGCCCCGTGGGTAACCCGCTCCTTCAATGTCACCAGGCGCCGCTTGGCCTCCGCCTCGGACACCAGTTCGCTGGTCTTGATCAATATATGGCGAGCGCGCGTTTGCTCCACCGGTTGCGCCTTGATCGCACCGCCACGTCGATCGAGGAGCTTGAGAACGTGATATCCCGCCGGACTCCGCAACACTTCGGATACCTCGCCCGTTTTGAGCTTCGGCACCGCCTCGGCGTACAGCGTGGGCAATCGCTCAAGAGGCCGCCACCCGATCATGCCACCCGATAGTCCATCCGGCGCATCAGAGTAACTCGCTGCCAACTGGGCGAAATCCGCACCGCGTCTCAGTTGGGAAATGATCTCCTCGGCGCGCGCCTGAAGCCGCGCCAGTTGCTCGGGCTTCGCCTGCTCCGGTACACGCAGGAGGATATGCCCAACGTTGAACTCCTCGCTGCCTGCCACCCCGGCGGTTTCGAGGAAGTTGTCGATTTCGCCTTCCGATACGACGATCTTGCTATCGACTTCGCGTTCCCTGATCCGGCTGATGACGATTTCATCGCGAATATCTTCCCGGAACTTGGTCCAGGGAATGCCGTCCTGTTCCAGCGATGCGCGAAACTGGGCCAGGTCCATACGGTTGCCTTCGGCGATGCGCGAAAGCGTCTGGTCAAGCTGCGCATCATCGATGCGCAGGCCTGTCTCCCTGGCGAATTGAATCTGCACGCGATCGACGATGAGCCGTTCGAGAACGTGTTTTTCGAGCACATCGCGTGGCGGCATTTGCGTGCCCTGCTGCCTGAGCTGCCTCTCGACAGCCGTTATCCTGGATTTCAGCTCATGCAGGGTAATGACCTCATCATTGACCACCGCAATGATGCGATCGGCTGCAATCACCTGCGCTGCGCGTCCCTGCGCGAGCGCCTGCCCGCCAGGCAAGCACGAGAAAGCCGTTGCAGCAAAAACAATTCCAGCGCAAAACGAATTGCGACTCACCTGCGCACCTTTCTGAAGTCGTCAGTCGTAACCGAATACCGGGTCGGAAGGGGGCTGATTGATTCTGCCGTAGCCAGGAATTCTCCTCGCCAGCAGTTCAAGCGGATTGGAGCCAATCTTGGAAAAATCGTTCAGCTCCAACTGGAAAAACAGAGCCGTGTTGGTGTCTCCGGAGGCGCTGGCATAACGCTGCAGCACGAGCCGGCCAACCCAGCAGCCGCCGTTGTACTCGAGGCCGCCGATGGTTTCGATAATCTTCTTCTCTCGAATCGAATAATTGAACCGTCCCACACCATACCAGCCGCGCCCCAGTGGCCATTGGCCTGAGAAGTCAACCTGACGGATTCCTGGGGTGCCCCCAACGATCTCGGTATGGTCCCGCGTGTAGCGATAACTGGCATTCAGCACCTTGGCAAAATCCGGCTGCCAGCGCCCGCTCACCACAAAACGCTCGGTTTCTCGGTCGCGCGGATCGTATTGCCAGGCAGTGTCCACGTAGGTATTCGGCATCAGCCGGCCTGACAAAGTCGCGAGAAAGTCTGACGTTCCGCCGGGTCGCGCCGGTTCTCCCGGCAGCGTGACGTGCTGTCGGGCCAGGTAGTAGCGCTGCCCCACCATGCCACGGACATACTCTTCACCGGTCTGCGGATCGATCAGGCGCGAGGTCAGCGCGGCAGTAATCTGGTTGGCGTCGGCGATGCGATCGACACCGGAATAGGTGTTGTCGGAGAAAATCGTGGCGAAATTGAAGTCCGCCTGGCCCGAATCGAAGACGGGAATATTGTTTTGCGTACGCTGCGGCACCAGCAGGTAATACAGCCTCGGCTCGAGCGTCTGAGCCAGCGACTTCCCGAACCACGAAAAATCACGCTCGAATGCCAGGCCTGCATCAACGCTGAAGATCGGCAGATTGCGCACAACGGTGTCCGGGCCCGTGCTCGTCCTGCGATTGATATCGTAGCGCGTCGAATGAAGACCGATCTTCGGCGTGATGTACCAGGCGGGACTCTGCAGCGGCAGCGACAACTGTGGATAGAAAGTAACCCGGCGGCCGGTATCCAGCGTGGGATGGTCGAAACTCACATACTCGCCATTGAAGGCAAAGGCCGTTCCACCGAAGAACTCCGGCCGGCCGGCTGTCAAGGTGAATTGCGGCACGCGCTGATAGGGCTTGGCAACGGGCGGCAGGTCGGGGTCCTGCAGCGTCTGGTAGGTTTGTACGTTGGCTGTCGCCGACCACCAGCCACCTCCGTAAGTCAAGACTCCCTGGCGCAGCATATTGCCCTGCGAGGCCTGCGTGATACGGCTGCTGAGGTCCCGGAAATAACTGCCGTCCGAAACACCATTGACGTTCAGCAGGCCGCTGAAGCCGTAGCCCAGATTGTTGTGCGTATGCAGGATCGAATAGCCGTAACGCTTCCTGTCCGCGAGCCGATCATCCGGCAGCCATTCGACCTGGGCACGCCCCTGATAATCCTGATTCAGATAGCGGTACTCCGAATTGATCTGCAGGCCGCGTTTCGACATCAGGCGTGGCGAGATCGTCGCGTCCATATTGGGTGCGATGTCCCAATAAAAGGGCTGAGTAAATTCAATGCCCGATTTGGAGCTGGTGCCGAAGGTCGGAGTGAGCAGCCCCGTCTTGCGCTTGTTGTTGAGCGAGAAGCTGAGCCAGGGCGTGTAGAACAACGGGACTCCCTTGAACACCACCGTGGCATCGCGCCCCTCGCCGACCTCCCGGTCGTAGTCGAGATTGAGATCCGCGATTTTCGCGTACCAATCCGGATCCTCCGCCGAGCAGGTGCTATAGGTGGCATTCGTGAAACGCATCCGGTTCTCGCCTTGGAACTCGATCAGATCCGCGTTGCCCGAAGCGGTCGTCAGGTTTTGTCCGCCATCCACCACTTCACCGGCAATGGTTGCTATGCTGGATTTAGGCTTTTTTTCCCGCGGCAGGAAAGACGGCAGTGATCGCACCGGCTGTGCGCCCAGCGTGGGTGAGTAGGTCGGCTTCTGCTCTTTCGCAGAACGCGTCACAGAATAACTCGGCTGCTCGAAATAACCCGTGTTTTCCGTCAGGTTCAGGCGCAGCTTCGGCCCGGCCATGAACTCGGCATCCTTGGCGTAGCGCACGTTGCCCACCGCCTCCAACTCGTCCTCGATCTTCCAGTAGGTCAGGCGGTCCGCCGTCAACGTGGTAGTGGCCTTGCGCAGTTCCGCCTCGCCCTGGGCGACCACCTCGTTATCGTTGCGGCCATCCAGGCGCGAGGCGGCGATAAAGGTGGGGTAGGCGGCGTTCTTGTCGACCAGCAGAGGGGAAATCTGGCCGGAAGGCTTGAGTGCCGGAACCAGCCCGGCATCAGCGTGAGCGGAGTACAGCGGCGGCAGTGCCGGTTGTTCCTCCACCAGAGGAGGTTGTGCGATCTGCGTCTGCCTGGCCGGGGGCGGTTGGGACGCAGCGGGAGCAGCCAACTTGGGCGTTTCACTCGACGCGTCAGGTCTTGCGGTGACAACGGGCGCCTTGCGCGGTTCGGCTGCTTCTGTAGCAACGGGCGCCGGACGCACAGGAGGTTTTGTTTCCTGTGCTACGGGAACAGGAGCCTCGCTTTTCTTTTCCGGCTGCGCCGGAACGGCAACGACCGGCTGGACCACCGTCTCCTCGCGCAGCGGCTGCGCCTGCGGAGGCGCCTGTACCGGCCTCACTTCAGCGCCAGGTGGCTCGGCCTCGCGCGCCGGCCGTACCGTCACCACGCCCGCCCCGAGCAGCGCCGGGGCGACACGCAGCAGCGGCAAATTCTCGGCAGCCTGCAGGGTGCCGAACGAGCCGAGAGCGAAAACTAGAGCGAGCCGCGCCGAAGCGTGCATTTTTGTGTTTCTTTTCTTGTTTGCCGTTACGCGGCCGAAAAGGACGCCACGGCACCAATGGTAGAATCGCGCAGTTTATCACCAAGCGCCTCTTCTGAAACCTGCGAAACCGGCAATGCAGCGCCTTGAACTGGTCCATCAATGGCTGGCCGGGCTTTTCCCCGGGCGGCCTCATTCCATCGCACCCGCCTCCGCCGACGCCAGTTTCCGGCGCTATTTCCGCGTTACCTTCGACGACGGCCTCACCCGCATCGTCATGGACGCGCCGCCCGAGCACGAAGACTGTCGTCCTTTCGTGCGTGTCGCCGGGCTGCTTCACGGCGCAGGCGTGCATGCCCCGGAGATTCTTGCCCGGGACCTGGAGTGCGGGCTGCTCCTGCTCACCGATCTGGGCAGCACCACCTACCTCGATGCCCTTGACGACGCGAACGCCGACAGCCTGTTCCGAGATGCCCTCGACGCCCTCGTCAAATGGCAACTCGCCAGCCGCCCGGATACGTTGCCGCCCTACGACGAAGCCCTGCTGCGGCGCGAACTGAATCTCTTCCCCGATTGGTACATCGCCCGCCATCTTGGCGCACCGCTCACCGCGCCCCAGCAGGCAACGCTGGATCGCATGCACAGCCTGCTCCTGCAAAACATTCTCACCCAGCCGAAGGTGTTCGTACATCGCGACTTTATGCCGCGCAACCTGATGGTGTGCGAGGACAACCCCGGCGTACTGGATTTCCAGGATGCGGTGCTCGGTCCGATTTCCTACGACGTGGCCTCACTCTTTCGAGACGCCTTCCTCAGCTGGGAAGAGGAGCGCGTCCTCGACTGGACGATGCGCTACTGGGAGAAGGCCAGGCGCGCCGGCTTGCCGGTGGACGCCGACTTTGGCGCCTTCTACCGCGACATGGAGTGGATGGGCCTGCAGCGGCACCTCAAAGTGCTGGGCATCTTCGCTCGCATCAACTATCGCGACGGCAAGCCGAAGTATCTTGCCGATACGCCGCGCTTCGTAAATTACATACGCCAGGTCGCCACACGCTACACCCAGCTCACACCGCTCGCGCACCTCTTCGATGAGCTGGAGAAGCGCACGCCCCAAGTGGGCTATACCTTCTGATGCCACAGAAACAAAGGCTGGTACCAGTGCCACAGAACAAAGGCTGGCGCCCGTGAAGGCAATGATCCTCGCCGCAGGCCGCGGCGAACGCATGCGCCCGCTCACCGACGAGACGCCGAAGCCCCTGCTGATGGCCGGCGGCAAGCCGCTCATCGCCTGGCACATCGAAGCGCTGGTGAAAGCGGGCATTTGCGACATCGTCATCAATCACGCCCACCTCGGACACCGGCTCGAGGCGGCGCTTGGCGACGGCGCCCGCTTCGGCGCGCGCATCACCTGGTCACCCGAAGGCGAAGCATTGGAGACCGCGGGCGGCATCGCCCATGCCCTGCCGCTGCTCGGCGATGCGCCGTTCACCGTCATCAACGGCGACATCGCCTGCGATTTCGACTATGCACGGCTGACCCGCGCGACCTCCGCCCTGCGTGAACAGGATGTGGCCCATCTGGTGCTGGTGCCCAATCCGCCGCACCATCCGCAGGGTGACTTCGCCCTGCGCGATGGCCGGGTTGCCGTGCAAGGCGAGCCGATGCTCACCTTCTCCGGCATCGGCCTCTACGCACCCGCGCTGTTCGCCGGTATCGCGCGGGGCGCCAAGGCGATGCTGGCGCCACTGCTGCGCACCGCAATGAACGCCGGCAGGGTGAGCGGAGAAGAGCATGCCGGCCGCTGGATGGACATCGGCACGCCCGAGCGTCTGGCCGAACTCGACCGCTTCCTCTCGGCGCTATAATCGTTTCACCCCAACTACCGGTCTCGACCGTGGACAACCAAGCTTTCGCCGAGCGACGCGCGCGCCTGCTCAGGACCATGGGGCGCGGCATCGCCGTGATCCCCACCGCGCCGGAACGTGTGCGCAATCGCGACTCGCACTATCTGTATCGCCACGACAGCTACTTCTACTATCTGTCCGGCTTTCCCGAACCGGAAGCTGCCATCGTCCTCATCGCCGGAGATGCGCCGCAAACGCTGCTCTTCTGCCGCGAGAAGGATCCGGAGAAGGAAGTATGGGACGGCTTTCGTCATGGCCCCGAGGCCGCACGGGAAACTTTCGGCTTCGATACCGCCTACCCGATTGGCAGTCTCGACGAGAAACTGTCCGATCTGCTCGCCGGTCAACCCGTACTGCACTACTCGATGGGCCACGATGCCGGCTGGGACGACCGCCTCGTCGCCGCCCTCAACCGCGTGCGCGCCAATGTGCGCAACGGGGCGCACACGCCGGCGGAAATCCGCGACGTGCGCGTCGAGCTGGACGAAATGCGCCTCATCAAGGACGCCCGCGAAATCGACGACATGCGCCGCGCCGCCGACATTTCCGCAGCGGCCCACCGCCGCGCCATGCGCACCGCCGCGCCCGGCCGCTTCGAATACGAGATCGAGGCGGAACTGGCGCACGAGTTCCGCCGCTGCGGTGCGCAGGCGCCGGCCTATTCGCCCATCGTCGCCGGCGGCGCCAACGCCTGCATCCTGCATTACGTCGGCAATAGTCAGCCGCTGCAGGACGGCGACCTGCTGCTCATCGACGCCGGCTGCGAATTCGATTCCTACGCGGCGGACATCACGCGCACCTTTCCCGTCAGCGGCAAGTTCTCCCCGGCCCAGCGCGACGTCTACGAACTCGTGCTTGCCGCGCAACGGGCGGCGATCGGGAAAATCGCGCCCGGCAACGCCTGGGACGCGCCGCACGAAGCGGCCGTGCGCGTCCTCGCGCAAGGCATGCTCGATCTGAGGCTGCTCTCCGGCAGCGTCGATGGCATCGTCGAATCCGGCGCCTATCGCCGCTTCTACATGCACCGCACCGGCCACTGGCTGGGCATGGATGTCCACGACGCCGGCGAATACAAGGTCGACGGCCAGTGGCGGCCCCTGCAGCCCGGCATGACGCTCACCGTCGAACCCGGCTGCTACATACGCGCCGCGGACGACGTACCGCCGGCGCTGCGGAACATCGGCGTGCGCATCGAGGACAATGCGCTCGTTACCGCAGCAGGCTGCGAAATTCTCACCGTCGCCGCGCCCAACACGGTCAGCGAGATCGAGGCGCTGATGGCGCAGGACTGATGCGCTCAGTCGCGGTCGTTGGAGGCGGCCCGGTCGGGCTGGCGCTGGCATTGATGCTGCGCCGTGTCGGCATCGACTGCGAAGTGGTCGATGCGCGGCCGGCCGGCGCCGCGCGCAGCGACCGGCGCGTACTCGCGCTCTCCCACGGTTCTCGCCAGATCATCGAGCGCCTCGGCGCATGGCAGATGATAGGCGCAACCCCCATCGATACCATCCATGTCTCGCAGCAAGGCAGACTCGGCCGCACGCTCATCAGGGCGCAGGAGGCCGGCGTGCCGGCACTGGGTTATGTCGCCGAAGCCGGCGCGCTGGGGATGGCGCTGACGCAGGCCGCCATGGCCGCAGCCGTGCCGATCCGGCACGAGATGCGCGTGACGGGCACGGAAGCTGGCGCAAATCACGCTCTGCTGCGCTGTACCACGGCGCAGGGCAGCAAGGAAATGCAGGCGCAATTGATTGCGTGGGCTGAAGGTGGGATCGACGACGGAGATGGCGTCGTACGCCGCGACTACGGCCAGCAGGCAATCGTGGCGAGGGTACAGACGCGCGAGCCCGGCGAAGGCATCGCCTACGAGCGCTTCACGGCAACCGGCCCGGTCGCGCTGCTGCCGATCGGCGACCACGACCACTACGCCCTGGTGTGGACCGCTCCCGACGACAAGTCAGCCGGCCTGCTTGCACTCGACGATAGCGATTTTCTAGCGCGCCTGAACAGCGCGTTTTCCGGTCGGCTCTCGTTCTTCTCTGTCAGCGAACGCTCGGCTTTCCCGCTCGGCCTGCGCTATCGACAAACCCCCGTTGCCGAACGCTGCGTATGGCTGGGCAACGCGGCACAAACGCTGCATCCGGTGGCCGGCCAGGGATTTAATCTCGCCCTGCGCGACGTCTCGCAGCTGGTCCGCTTGCTGCAGGACAAACCCGCCGATTGCGGCGACGCCCTGCTGCTCGCCCGCCATGCTGCAGCGCGGAAGCTGGACAGGCATGGCGCCATTGGTTTCACCGACGGTCTGATCCGCCTGTTCGGCGTGCGGAGCAACTGGGTGGGACATGCGCGCGGCGCCGGCCTGCTGGCGCTCGATCTGCTGCCTGCGGCACGAAGCTTTCTTGCGCAGCGCATGATTTTCGGGCTATTTGCATTCTGAGGTTGGAAACCCGGTTTTGACGGCGCCTTGGAACTGAGCTGTGCAAAACCTGGTTGCCCGTCGACGATGCGGATTGGGTGCCTGTCCGTGCGGTTCAAAATTGTGCGGACTGAATGCGTCACGCAGTTTCGGGATTTTTGCCACAGTTTCCATTGCATGTCATGGCGAAATGCCATAGCGGAATTTCTCTCTTCCTTGAAAATCAGTCGATTGGGCGCTTCTGGCGGCAGGCACGCTCGCTGCTTTGATATGAGACCCGGTACCTGCCGGCATCCGACCACAACCCCAGGAGGAAGCATGCAATTCAACAAGACCCTCATCGCCGCCGGCGTCGCCGCCGCATTCATTCTCGGCGGATGCGCCACCACGTCGACTGCCCCGAAAACTGCCGATGTCAAATGGCCCAATGTGATCGTGCATCTGCACGCCGGTAACGGCATGGCCTATCTGGTTGATCCGGCTACCGATGCTGTTGTCGCTGCGCTGCCGACTGAAAAGCAAGGTGCCGTGCTGGGCGCGACGACACCGGACGGTCGCAAGGTCTATGTCGGTTCCGAAGGCGAAGGCGGCACCACGGTGACCGTACTCGATCTCGACCGCCGTGCCGTCGCCGGCAAGGTCAAGACCGGCAACCGGCCCAAACATCCGGCGGTCAGCCCGAACGGCAAGTGGGTCATGGTCAATCACTGGGGGCTGGACGACGGCAAGCTGCGCGTCGCTTTCATCGACACCGCCACCGACACGGTGACCAAAAACATCGATCTCGACGTCGCCGGCAAACCTGGCGGCCCGACCTCCATGCACAACGCCTGGAGCTACGATTCCCGCTACGCCTTCACGGTCGACCGGGTCGACGACCACTTCGTCATCATCGACACCGCCGACTGGTCGGTGAAGAAGATCAAGACCGCGTCGAAGCCGCATTACATTTCCCCCAGCCCGGACGGCAAGGAAGTCTGGCTGGTGGTCGAAGGCAAGGACAAGACCACCGAGCGTCCCGGCGCACTGGTCTATGAGATCGGTAGCTTCAGGCAGACCGCCCGCGTCGACATGCCCCTCACCAACCAGGACGTGATCGAGGGCCACCACGGCAACTTCACCCAGGACGGCAAGTATTTCTTCGTGCTCAACCGCGGCCCCGGCAGCAAGCTGGTCGGCACCGAGGTCGCCGTGTTCGATGCCGCCACCAAGAAGTTCGTGACCCGCACCGACACCGTCTCGACCGGCATCGGCCATACCTACAACTCGCCGGACGGCAAGTACGCGGTGGTCACCAACTACGGCAACAACTGGGTGTCGATCATCGACAACACGCAGGGCTTCAAGGTGGTCAAGGACCTCAACGTCGGCAAGGGTCGCATGGGCCACGTCGCCTTCACCCGGGACGGCCGCTACGGCTATCTGTCCAACGCCGGCGACGGCAACCTGCACAAGATCGACATGCAGTCGCTGTCCTACGTGAAGGAGATCAAGACGGGCAATGCCGCCGGCGGCACCCAGGTTCTCAATGTCTGGACCAACATCTTTGAAGAACTGCCGCGCTGATCGTCATTGCGTGACGCGCACCCTGCGGCGGGGCTGCGGCCTCGCCGTTTTTCTGCTCGCCTGCGCGCTGGCCCAGGCGCAATCCGGCGCCGGCGACCCCGGCTTTCGCGTCGGTGAGCGCGTCGCCGCACCGGCGCAAAAGCCGCCCCCGGCCGGCGTGAGCGACATCGAATGGGAAGACCTGATGCCGAAAGGCGGCAACGCCCGCGAGGCACTGAAGGGCATCGATCTCGCCTCCCTGTCCGACAACGATCCGCGCGCCAATCAACTGCTGGCGAAGCTGCGCGAGGAAGCCGACCGCGCGCCGGTGCTGCAGGCGCTCGACGGCAAGCGCGTGCGCCTGGCCGGTTTCACCGTCACGCTCGAACGCAATGACCGCGGCATCCGCGAATTCCTGCTGGTGCCGTATTTCGGCGCCTGCATCCACACCCCGCCGCCGCCCGCCAACCAGATCGTGCATGTGCTGCCTGCCGCGCCCGTGCCGCCCGACCAGGCGATCTTTCCGGTCTGGGTCGTCGGCACCCTGCGCACGGTGTCGACCGTCACGGCGGAAGGCGCGACCGGCTACCGCATCGCCGATGCCCAGGTCGAACCCTATCCCTGGCGGCGGCAGCGCCCCTAGCCAGGTTCGCCGTCCCGCCAGCGCCGACTTTCGTCGGTGAAACCGATTCGACACATGCCGCCTGCCATCAAAGTGACCGACCTCGTCTTCCGCTGGCCGCGCCAGCCGGCCTGCCTCGACATCCCCGACTTCGAACTGGCAGCCGGCGAACGCGTGTTCCTGCATGGCGCCAGCGGCAGCGGCAAGAGCACACTGCTCGGGCTGCTCGGCGGCATTGCCCTGCCCGAGCGCGGCAGCATCACCCTTCTCGATCGGGACATGACGCGCCTGGGCGGCCATGCGCGCGATCGCCTGCGCGCCGACAGCATCGGCTTCCTGTTCCAGCAGTTCAATCTGCTGCCCTGGCTGTCCGCTCTCGACAACGTGCTGCTGCCCTGCACGTTCTCGGCGCGACGCAAGGCGCGGGCCGGCAAGGCGCAGGACGAGGCCGAACGCCTGTTGACCCATCTCGATCTGGTCCCCGCCCTGTGGCGCAAGCCGGCCGCCGAATTGTCCGTCGGCCAGCAGCAGCGTGTCGCGGCGGCGCGGGCCTTGATCGGCCGGCCGGAGATCCTGATTGCCGACGAGCCCACCTCGGCGCTCGACGCGCCGCGACAACAGATCTTTGTCGATCTGCTGCTCGCCGAGGCCGCGGCGGCCGATGCCGCCCTGCTTTTCGTCAGCCATGACCAGCGACTGGCCGCGCACTTCGATCGCAGCGTGGCGCTGGCCGACATCAACCGGGCCGCGCATGAGGAAGCGCAGACCGCGGAGCCGCGGGCATGAGGGCGGTGCTCCTGCTGGCGTTGAAGAGCGCCTGGGCGCGCCGGCTGACGCTGGGCATCACGCTCGTCGCCATCGCGCTGGCCAGCGCCCTGTTGCTCGCCGTCGAACGCGTGCGCCACGACGCGCGGCAAAGTTTCACGCAATCCGCCTCGGGCATCGATCTTGTCGTCGGGCCACGCGGCAGCGGCGTGCAACTGATGCTCCATGCCATTTTTCATTCCGGCGCCGCCACGCACACCATGCGCTGGGAGAGCCATGCGGCGCTGGCCGCCCACCCGGCGGTCGATTGGGCGCTGCCCCTGGCGCTGGGCGATTCGCACCACGGTTTCGCCGTACTGGGCACGACCCCGGACTACTTCTCGCGCTATCGCTACGGCGAAGGCCGACCGCTCGCCTTCGCCTCGGGCCAGGCCTTCGGCCAGTTGTTCGAAACGGTATTGGGCAGCGAGGTCGCGGCCCGCCTCGGCCATCGCTCCGGCGATCGCATCACGCTTTCCCACGGGCTGGAGGAAGCAGCGCACGCCGATCATGACGACAAGCCCTTCACCGTCGTCGGTGTCCTCGCCCCCACCGGCACGCCGGTGGACCGAACCGTCCATGTCGGCCTCGAGGCCA
>CAMTUN010000047.1:0-23542 GCA_947084915.1 uncultured beta proteobacterium
AATCAAGCCGCCAAAGCCAATCCTGAATCTCGATTGAGCGCCTTCCCCGCCTAGATACACACCGATTTCGGCCTCCTCGCCGAATGCCTTGCGCCATGCGGCTTTCCGAGGAGCGTGTTACTTGGCGGTGTCAAAGTCAGGGCCGATGCTGGGCGCAGAAGTCCAGGCAGAGACCGCGTAGCTCCCCTCTCCCCGCGGGGAGAGGGGCCGGGGGAGAGGGCAGGGGTGAAAGGGCAAGCGAGATCAGCCCAACCCCATCCCCGAGAACTCCTTACCAAGCGCCGCCACCCGCAGCCATGTCCTTCCTGCGTTCAGCTTTGAACCCAGATAATCCATTAGCCAAAAATCCGTTCGCCCTGTAGGTCGGGCTGAAGCCCGACAGCGGCCGTTGTCCCACGGGGATTTCCTTCGGTCATCGGGCTGAAGCCCGACCTACATGATCTCGGCCTAATGGATTATCCGGGTTGAAATGAAAGTCAGTCCCTGGGATACGGCGACGAAACAAGTTTGTGGGCCGGAAACGGCCCTATTTGGCCTGTCAGTGAATTCGATAGAGCTTCCGCTGATCGGCCTTATGTGAAGCTTCACATAAGGCCGAATAACGGCCATGCCAGACTGCACTTCACCATCACTTAGTAAAAGTCAGCCTCCACAGCACGGCGCAACAAAAGTCAGCCCCCGCAAGACGGCGAGCGTTTCCATCGTCCTGCACGGACACGACCTTATTGTGCCGGTACGCACACTTCCACGGTGTGTTCGCGATGGTCATCGACCAGGGCAATCGGCTGGCTGCCCTGGTCGACGCCGTCCACCGTCACCCGCGTCTCGCCGCGCTTGCCGCTCTTGCCATCCTCGCCGGCGGGGGTTTGCACGATGGCGATGTGGTAGACGGTTTCGCGGTAGCGGTAGTGGATCTTCAGGCCGTCCCAGTGGGCGGGCAGGCAGGGCGCGACATGCAGCTTGTCTGTTTCCAGGCGCAGTCCGAGCAGGGATTCGATGATGAGCCGGTACATCCAGCCGGCCGAGCCGGTGTACCAGCTCCAGCCGCCGCGGCCGATGTGGGGCGCCACGGCGTAGACGTCGGCGGCGATAACGTAGGGCTCCACCTTGTAGGTCTCGATGGCTTCGCGTGAGGTGGCATGGTTCGCCGGGTTGATCATGGTCGTCAGTTCCCAGGCGCGCTGCCGGTCGCCCAATGCGGCGAAGGCCATGGCGGCCCAGATGGCGCCATGGGTGTACTGTCCGCCGTTCTCGCGCACGCCCGGCACATAGCCCTTGATGTAGCCGGGATCGAGGTCCGTCTTGTCGAAGGGGGGATCGAGCAGCTGGATGAGCGCGTGGTCGCGGCGCACGAGCCGCGCGTCCACTGCCTGCATGGCCAGGCGCGAGCGCTCGGCGTCGCCCGCGCCGGAGAGCACCGCCCAGCTTTGCGAGATCGAATCGATCTGGCATTCGACATTGCCGGCCGAGCCGAGGGGCGTGCCGTCGTCGAACCAGGCGCGCCGATACCAGGCGCCGTCCCAGCCATGCTGTTCGAGGTTCTCGCGCAGGCGCGTCGCCTCGGCCGCGCACAATTCGGCGAAGTCGGTGTCGTTGTGCCTGCGCGCCAGCGCGCCGAAGCGGCCGAGCACTTCGTAGAGGAAGAAGCCGAGCCAGACGCTTTCGCCCTTGCCCAGGAGGCCCACGCGGTTCATGCCGTCGTTCCAGTCGCCGGTGCCGATCAGCGGCAGGCCGTGCGCGCCAAAGTTGAGCCCGCGCCGGATGGCCCGCACGCAATGCTGGTAGAGGGTTTCCGCCGCCACGGAGCGGCCGGGCAGGTCGAAGTAGGAATCGTCGTCCGCGCTGAGCGGGCGGCCCTCGAGGAACAGCACGGGCTCGTCGAGCACGCCGGTGTCGCCGCTGCTCTGCACGTAGCGGCAGGTGGCGAGGGCCAGCCACAGGTAATCGTCGGAGCAATGGGTGCGCACGCCGCGGCCGGACGGGGGATGCCACCAGTGCTGGACATCGCCTTCGCGGAACTGGCGCCCGGCGCACAGGAGCAACTGGGCGCGCAGCAAGCGCGGCTCGGCGTGCACCAGCGCCATCGTGTCCTGCAACTGGTCGCGGAAGCCGAAGGCGCCGCCGGACTGGTAATAGCCGCTGCGCGCCCACAGGCGGCACGCCAGGGTCTGGTAGAGGAGCCAGCCGTTGGCCAGCACATTGAGCGATTCGTCGGGCGTCGCCACCTGGACGGCGCCGAGGGTGTGGTTCCAGTAGTGCCAGACCGCTTCGAGCGCCCGCCGCGCGGCGTTGGCGCCGCGGAAGCGATGCACCAGGCTGTTGGCATCGAGAATTGCGTCCGGGTTCGCGGCATCCCCGCCCGGCGTGCCCGCCAGGCCGAGCCGGAAGACGATCTCGCGTTCCTGTCCGTCGGCCAGATCGAAGCCCAGCTGGATCGCGGCACAGGGATCCAGGCCGGTGCCCAGCTTGCCGGACAGGTGGGTGCGCGACATCGCCGCCGGATTCTCCAGACTGCCGTTGCGCCCGATGAATTCGGCGCGATTGCAGGTGACGGTCCGCTTCATGTCGCCCGTGTCGCTCGCGTCGCCCGCGTCGAAGAAGGCGACCCGGTCGGGGAACTCGGTGTTGTACGGGTTGCGCGCGTAGAGCGCGCCGCTGTAGGGATCGACTTCAGTGGCGACGTGCATGGCCGATCTGGTGCGCAAATCGCCCAGCACCCATTCGACGTAGCCGGTGGCGGAAAGCCGGCGCGGCCGGCCGGATACGTTGCGCACCTTGAGCACGGAAAACTTGATCGCCGCATCGTGGGCGACGTAGACCCACAGCTCCGAGCGGATGCCGCCCTCGGTGTGCTCGAACACGCTGTAGCCGAAGCCGTGCCGGCTGACGTAGGGCGTGGCGCCACGCCGTGGCAGCGGTGTCGGCGACCAGAAATGACCGCTTTCCTCGTCGCGCAGGTAAAAGGCTTCTCCGCTCGAATCGGATACCGGGTCGTTGTGCCAGGGGGTGAGGCGGAACTCGTGGGCATTCTCGCCCCAGGTATAGGCCTGGCCGCTCTCCGAGACGACGCTGCCGAAGCGCGGGTTGGCCAGCACGTTCGCCCACGGCGCCGGCGTGAGTTGTCCGGGCGCGGTGGTGATGACGTACTCGCGGCCATCCGGGGTGAAGCCGCCGATGCCGTTGGAGAGAATCAGATCGTGCTGCGGCAGTTCGAAGGCGGCGGGCGGTTCGGCGGGATGGGATTTCTCCGGCACCAGTCGCGGCACGCGCACGGCCACCGCAGCGGGGCGGTTGACCTGTTCCGCCAAAGTGCCGCGGCTGTCGCTGAGGATGACGCGGGCGACCGTCTGGAACAGCGTGCGGTCTTCTTCCGAGATCTGCTCGGCCGAGCGGACGAAGATGCCGCCGGGCCGATCCATCACCTGGGTTTCGACGCCCACCGCCACCAGGCCGAGGATCTGGTCCTGCAGCGCCTGCCGGTAACCGGCGCGGTCTTCGTTCCAGATCACCAGGTCCACCGCCAGTCCCTTCAGGCGCCAGTAGGCATGGGCCTGGATGAGCTGGCGCACCAGTTCGATATTGGCCAGGTCGCCGATGCGCAGCAGGACGATGGGCAGGTCGCCGGAAATGGCATAGCCCCAGAGGCCGGATTGCCCGCGCCGGTTGCGCATGAGCACGCTGCTGTCGGCGCGCAGCGAGGCATTGGCGTAGATCACCGAGTTGGCCAGGCGTCCGTAGAGTTGCGCGTCCGCCTCGCTGGCGTTGATCTGCCGCAGCACCACCTGGGCGTGGGTCCACGCCAGTTCGAAGACGCGGTCGGCCAGGCGCCGATCCTGATACTTCTCGACCAGGCCCAGGGCCGCGTCGCGGCTGTCGCCAATGCCGTACACCAGGTCCACGCTGGCCGACTGCTCCGGCTCGAGCGTGATGCGGCAGCGTATCGCCGCTACCGGGTCGAGCACCGAGCCCTGGCTGCCGGACAGCGGCACGGCTTCATCCATCGCCTGGGGCGCGGCAACGGTGCGGCCACGGCCGACGAAGCGCGCTCGGTCGGTCTCGTAGGACAGCGCGCCGACCTCCGCGTCGTGCACGGCCAGCAGGTGAAACATCCAGGGCGCCGCTTCGTCGCGGCCGCGCGGGCGGCGCGTGCACAGGATGGCGCGGCGCGGCGCGACGATCTCGGTCTGCACGAAGAGATTGCTGAACGCCGGATGCAGCGCATCGGCGGCGGGCGGCGCCAGCACCACCTCCGCGTAACTCGTGATCTCCATCGTCCGGCGCACGGCGGAACGATTGGTGATGCGCACCCGGCGCAGTTCGATGTCATCCTCCGGCGACACGACGATATCCGTATGGGTATCGAAGTCGCCGTCGCGGCGGCGCAATTCCGCGCGCCCTTCCGAGAAGATCGCCTCGTAGTGGTCCGCGCGCCGCAAGGTGGGCTGATACGCGCTGTTCCAGACCGCGCCGCCGCCCGCTTCGTTTTCACTATCCGCCGCCCGCAGGTAGCAGTAGGCGCCCCAGTGGTCGCGCGTGCCGTCTTCGTGCCAGCGCGTCACCGCGAGGTCCTTCCAGCGGCTGTAGCCGCCGCCCGCGTTGGTGACCATGACGTGGTAGCGGCCGTTCGAGAGCAACTGCACTTCCGGAATCGGCGTGTCGGGACTGTTCAGCACGCGTATCGGCATCAGCGGGCTTTCCGCACCGACATGGCTATCGGAGAGTTCGGCGGCGTGGGAATAGAACGCCGAGGTTTTGGGTATGCGTTCCTGCAGCAACAGCAAAGTGGCCTGGAACAGCGGATCGGACTCGAAATGCTTTTGCATCGGACGGCCCAGCAACAGCCAGGCCAGGGCGAGCAGGCTCATGCCCTGGTGGTGGGCCATGTAGGAGTGCACCAGGGCATGGGATTCGCCGCGTCGTTGATGTGCCGGGGTGTAGTCGATGGCTTCATGAAAGCCGAACTGCCCTTCCGCTCCGGCGGCGGCGAGCCGCTGCAGGTTGAGGCAGGCCGCCTCCGGCGCCACCATCAGCGCGAGCACGGTGGCGTAGGGCGCGACGACCAGGTCGTCGGCGAGTCCGCGTTTCAGCCCCAGGCCGGGCACGCCGAAGGCGCGGTACTGGTAGTTGAGATGCACATCGACCGCGTTGTAGCCGGACTCCGACATGCCCCAGGGCAGGTCGCGCTGGTGGCCGTACTCGATTTGCCGCGCCACCGCCGCCTTGGCGGTCTGGTCGAGCAGCGTGTTGTCGTAGGTCGGCATCACCAGTTGCGGCATCAGGTACTCGAACATGGAGCCGCTCCAGGACAGCAGGATCGGATCGCCGCCCGAGGCCGTGAGCAGGCGCCCCAGCGCGAACCAGCTCTCCTGCGGCAGTTTGCCCTGGGCGATGGCGACGAACACGCACAAGCGGGCCTCCGAAGCCAGAAGATCGTAGTAACTCGCGTCGCGCCGGCGCTCCTCGACGCTGTAGCCGATGGAGAGCAGGCGCGAGGCCTTGTCGTAGAGGAAGCCATACTCCATGTCTGCGAGCTCGCCGGCCTGCAAAGCCAGGCGCTGGATGGCGGCGATGCGCGCCTGGGCGCGTGCGCTGCCTTGCTTGATGTGCTGGTGCAGATCGGCCAGCCACGCGCTCTGCGCAGGCGCCGCGTCCGCCTTCGATGGATTCGCGAGGCGGGACGACAATGCAACCTCGAGCCCCGCCAGGGCGCGCAGCGTCGGAATGGCATTGATTTCAGGAAACGCGCCGAGCGTCTCCGCAGCCTCGTGCGCCTGCGGCTGCCCGGTCCATGGCGCGAGAAAGGTCTGCTCGTCGCGGTGGGCTTGGCATTGCCGGGCCAGCACGAGCGCCCACCAGCCTGCCTGGCTCTCCGACGCATCGCCCAGGACACTGACGACGGCCTCGGCGGATCGTGTCAGCCGGTCCAGCAGCATCAGCGCTGCCGGGAGCGTGGCCGGGCGGGAATCCAGCGCGGATTCGAGGTCCTTGCGGAATTTTGCCAGCGAGGCTGGAGCGGTTTCACTGGCGGCTTCCTCCAGTACCCCCAGGGTGTCGACCAGGCCGTCCAGCCAGCGGGTCTCGAGGATCGGGCGATCGAGCAGCGCGATCAGGCCCGGGCGCAAGGTCAGCAGATGGCCTGCCAGGTTGCCGCTGTCCACGGTCGAGATGTAAATGGGGTGCAGCGGCCGCAGCGACTGCGTGTCGTACCAGTTGTAGAAATGGCCGCGGTGGCGTTCCAGTCCCGCCATCGTCTCCACGGTGTTTGTCGTGCGCTCGATCAGTTGTCCCGCCGGGATGTAGCCGAAGTCGTGGGCGGACAGATTCGCCAGCAGGGCCAGCCCGATGTTGGTGGGCGAGGTGCGGTGGGCAAGCGTGGCCTCACGGTACTCCTGGTGGTTGTCCGGCGGCAGCCAATGGTCCTCCGGGCCGACGAAGGTCTCGAAGAAGGCCCAGGTCTTGCGCGCGATCCTGCCGAGAAAACGCGTCTGTTCGTCCGACAGCCGGGCCTCGCGGCGGGTGAGGGGCAAGCTGATCCACCAGGCGACGACGGGGGAGGCCAGCCACAGGAGCAGGATGGGGCCCGCCACGGCCAGCACGGCAGGATTCACTGCCGCAATGAAAGCGGCCGTACCGGCGGCGAGCGCCGGTGCGAACCACATGTTGCGGAATGAGGCGGTGAGGTCGCTGCGGCTCTGCAGTTCCTGGTCGCCGGAGGGATTCCATTCCAGCAGCCGCTGGTGCGTAAACAGCAGGCGCCGGAGGGTGCGCAGGACGGCATCCAGGCTGTAGTACGCCTCGTGCGGCAGCGTCATCAGGGCAAAGCCTGTCTGGATCAGGCGGTGGCCGGCGGCGCGCGTGGCGGCGATGAGATGCTGGCCCGGCCGCATGTCGTCCGGCTTGCGCAGCATATCCAGCAGGGCGCCCAGTACGGGAGGGATCAGGAGGATGCCGAGCACCGCCAGGGTCCAGAACCCGGCCGATGGAAACGCCGTCCAGCCCAGCAGCAGGAGCAGCGTCATCGACACCGGCGCCAGGCTGCGGCGCAGGTTGTCGAACAGCTTCCAGCGTGACAGCGCCGAGAGCGGGTTGCTTCGGGTGCGCCCGTCGGGCCCGGGCGCCCACGGCAGCAGCCAGCCCGCGAGTTGCCAGTCGCCGCGGATCCAGCGGTAGCGACGGTTGACGTCGCTGCCGTAGCGGGTCGGGTATTCCTCGTACAACTGCTCGTCGCTCATCAGGCCGGAGCGGGCGTAACAGCCTTCCAGCAGGTCGTGGCTGAGGATGCGGTTCTCGGGAAAGCGATCCTTGAGCGACTGCTCGAACGCCTCGACGTCGTAGATGCCCTTGCCGATGAACGAGCCTTCCTGGAAGGCGTCCTGGTAGACGTCGGAGACGACGCGGGTATAGGGGTCGATGCCCGCCTCGCCGCCGTTCAGGCGAGCATAGCGCGACAGATTGGTGCCGGGAAGGCTCGCGCTCACGCGCGGCTGCAGGATGCCGTAACCCGCGCTGACCCGCCGCAGGGCTTCGTCGAAGACCGGACGATTCAGCGGGTGCGCCATGGTGCCGACGAACTGGCGCGCGGCGTCGCGCGGCAGTTGCGTGTCGGTGTCCAGGGTGATCACGTATTTCACGCCGGCGAGCACCGCGGTCGCGCCGACGACCAGGGAGAAGCCGTCGCTGTTTCCTTTGCCTGCGCCTTCGCGCAGCAGGAGGTTCAGGTCCGCCAGCTTGCCGCGCTTGCGCTCGTAACCCATCCAGATGCGGTCGTGCGGGTTCCAGCGGCGCGGGCGATGGAACAGGAAGAAGACATCATTCCTGCCGGCCGCATATTGCGCATTCAATGCGTCGATCCGCTCCCGGGCAAGTTGCAGCAGATCAGCGTCCTCGGCCAGCGTTTCCTCGGCAGCGTCGCGAAAATCGGTCAGCAGGCCGAAGTGCAGGTTGACGTCGCGATTGGCGAGGAACCTGACTTCCAGCGCCTCCACAAGACGCTCGATGTTGTGCGGGCTGGTGAGCATGGTCGGGACCACCACCAGGGTGCGCGATTCCGGCGGGATGCCCGCGGAGAAATCCATGCGCGGCAGCGGATGCGGCGTCGCCAGCAAGGTGGCCAGCCAGTTAACCAGCGCCACCGCGAGCTGGCTGGCGGCCAGCAGTGCGAGGATGCCCAGCGGCGCCAATGCCCAATCGTCCAGCGCGTCCGCCTGCGCTTCCATCAACAGGATTGCAGTCAGGAATAGCGTGATCAGTGCGATCGCGCCCAGATACAGCAGCAGGGGCGATCGGCTTGCCGCGCGCCGCAGCGCAGCAGCAGGGGGAAGGCGTGTCTGCGTGGCCTTTTCAAGCTCGGGCAGACCCAGGTCGACCAGGTAGAAGCCCACATGCGCCGTTCTGTCGCGGCCCCCGTGGCGGACCGCGCCCGTACGCGCAAGCTCGATGGCGCGGCTGGCCACCACGCCCTCCGAGAGCCCGCTCGTTTTCGCCACATGCTCAATGACATGACGGTAGCGGTCGCGGCTGGCGAAATCCATCGCCGCGTAGGCCGCCACCGGATCCGTGCGCAAGGTATGTTCGACCACGCTCATGGCCTCGACGAACTCGCGCCAGTCCATCATCCCGAGAAAGCGCAGACTGCCGATGCTGTTGCTGATGGTGACCTGGTCGGCGGCCTGCTGCTGGTTTCCCGAACGCACCAACTGCTCGATGTTCAAGCCCGACTCGGCCAGTTGTTGTTCGATCCAGGTCAGCGGCAGGGCCAGCGCAGGACCCTGCCCCTGCAGGAGGCGCGCCAGCTCAGACACGAACGGCGTGGTCATCGGCGGGATCGAGCGCGCCATGTCCGCGATCACCAGGACCAGATTTTTCGGATCCTTGCGGGCAACCTTCGTCAGTTTGTCCGCCCATGCAACAGCCAGATCCCGATCGATCCTGCCGGCGGCGATGCGCACCGCGACACGGCGCAGATTTTCGATCAGCGCCAGACGCAGCATGATGGGGATGGCCCACAGTTCGCCGAGCCGGAGGGGGGTGACTGTCTGGTAGGCCGCGACGAAACGACTGAGGCTGTCCGGGGCCACGCGTCCGTCGCCATGGGAGATGGTCTCGATGGCGAGGTCATACACGCGCGGCAGCCTGGCCGAAGCGCCTTCGGCCAGGCTCGGCAATTCCCGACTGTAGCCTTTGGGCAGGTGGCGCCGGGCCGTGTGGATCTGTTCTTCGATGAGATAGAAGTTGTCGAGCAGCCATTCCCCGGCGGGGGTGATGCGGTGGTTCGCAGCGATAGCCGCCGTCAGCCGGTTGCAGGTCTCGATCAGCACGCCCTCGTTCGCGGCCAGCCGCGACAGCAGCTGATCCGGCACGCGTCCCGGCGTCAGGCGGTGGGCGGACGCCAGCCGCACGCCGTGCTGTTCCATCTGATCCGTGCTGAACAGCTCCGCCCGCAGCGGCGGCTCTTCCTTGAATGGTTTGCCCGCCTTCCATGCTGGTCTCACGCTGTTCTCCCAGCCTTTCGGCGAATGGATGCAATTGCGCCACGTGACACGACATCACAGTGACGATGAAGAAGCTTGGAATGCTAGGGGCGCTTGGCCCGGACGCCCGGGAGTCATTCCCGGGACGGCGGCGAAGTGATCAGGGCGGCATATGCACCCTGGCATGTCGCCTGATCATACACGGGCCACGACTGAGCCGACCGTGAATAACCCGCTTTTCCGCCGCCGGTCGCTTATACTCGGAATGCATCCCGGTGTCCGGCAGTGCATGACTGAACGGAAGGCCCGGGCAAATGCCCTTCATTCAACATGAGCAGGAGCAAACACCATGGCCAAAGCCCAAAAATCGAACAAGGAAACGAAGAAGAAACCCTTGCTGACGACGAAGGAAAAGAAGTCGGCCAAGCAGGCGAAGAAACAGGCCGGGGGGGTTACCCCCATAGCTGTCAAGAGTTCCTGAGCGCCCCCTCAGGCGCACCCCAGGAGTACTTGTTCGGGCGGGGTACCCCCGCCCTCAGGCGCCGATGGCTTTTTCGATGGCGTCCTTGAGTACGGCATCGTCCGGAACCGTATTGGGCGTGAAGCGGTCGATCACCTTGCCCGAGCGGTCGATGAGGAATTTCTCGAAGTTCCACAGGACATCGGTTTTGTTCTCCGGGACAAGGCCGTATTTCGCCTGCTTGGCGCGGAAGTCGCTGTCCGGTTTTTCGCGGGCGTGCGGCTGGGCTTCGATCAGGCGCCTGTACAAGGGGTGCTGGTCCGGGCCCTTGACGGAGAGCTTCTCGAACATCGGGAACTTCACGCCGAACTTCGAGGTGCAGAATTCGGCGATTTCCTCGTTGGTGCCGGGCTCCTGCGCCTTGAAATCGTTGGCCGGAAAGCCTGCCACGACGAGGCCGGCATCCTTCTTTTCCTCGTAGAGCTTTTCCAGCAGGGCGTACTGCGGCGTCAAGCCGCAGGCGGAGGCCACGTTAACCACCAGCACCACATTGCCGCGAAAGTCGCCGAGCGTGGCCGGGCTGCCGTCGATGCGGCGCAGCGGGATGTCGTAGATCGATTCGTTCATGTTTTGTCTCCTCTGTTGGCGGTAGGGAACCGGTTTTGAAATACTACAACGGGCAGCGCGGTCAGGCGTAGCGCCGCGCGATCATCTCCGCCACGCAGGCCGGCTTGTGCTGCCCCTCGATCTCGATCAGCGCGTGCCAGGTGAGCTGGACGCCCCCTTCGATGTCTTCCATCGCCGCCAGCGTGAAACGCGTGCGGATACGATCGTTGCAGCGCACCGGAGCGGCGAAGCGCACGCGGTTGAGGCCATAGTTGATGCTCATGCGGCCGCCTTCGACGGCGAGCGTTTCCATCATCATGTGCGGGATGAGCGAGAGCGTCAGGTAGCCGTGGGCGATGGTGGCGCCGAAAGGCGATTCGCTTGCCGCACGCGCCGGGTCGATGTGAATCCACTGGTGGTCGCCCGTGGCCTCGGCGAAACGGTCGATGCGCACCTGGTCGACCTGCAGCCAGTCGCTGACGGCGACTTCCTTGCCGATCCATTGCCTGAGTTCTTCCAGATTGTGGAGGGTGAGTTTGGACATTCTTCTTGTACCGGGGCAGTGTAGGAGCGGCGTCCACGCCGCGATATTGGCGGTTGCTATCGCGGCGTAGACGCCGCTCCTACATGGTGGTTTGCGTTAATCAGGATTATCCAGAAATTCACGAATGAGGCGGCTGACCTCATCGGGTCGCTCGTGGATGACCCAGTGCGAGCCGTCGGCGATGCGCTTGACGGTCAGGTCGGGCACCAGCGCCTCGAGGCCGTCGAGCAGGCCGGGCAGGAGTGCCGTGTCGCGCTCGCCCCAGATCACCAGTGTCGGCACGCGCACGGTGAAATCGGCCGGGTCGAGCTGCAGGGCGGCAGGGCCGGGCTCCTCGGGCGTGGGCGGGTGCCCCCCAAGGGGACTTCCTGCGGGGCGCAGCGGCGAAGCGCGGTAGAAGTTCAGGCTGGCCTCCAGCGCGCCGGGCTGCGTCCACGCCTCGCGGTAGCGCGCCAGCAGGTCGGAAGTCAGCCAGCGTGGATCGGCGGCGGTCTTCGACAGCATGTCTACGAGCCGTGCGCAGTCGTTCTCCAGGAGCTTCGCAGCCGCCTTCGGCTGGCGCAGCCACAGCATGTAGCGGCTGGCTTCCTGCTGCGCCGGACTGTCGCACAGGTTGTGGCCGCGCATGTCGAGGGCCACTGCGTGGTGGTCCTTCGAGAATTCAGAAAGCTGGTTCTCCCATGCGTAGCAGAATTCCGGAAAGCCGTGCACGAAGAGCATGAGCGGGCCTTCGCCCGCTTCGATATAGTGCAGGCGGATGTCGTCCAGTTGCGCGTAGTTACTCTTCATATTGGCGCCAGGCGGTTGCCGTCGAGCTTCGGCACGACGGTGTACAGGCTCTTTTGCGCTGCGAAGTCGACTTCGTGGTCGAGATGGCGCGCCAGCACAATGCGGCCGACGCGGGCGCGGCGCAGGCATTCGGCCGCCTCGCACTTGTCGTGCAGCAGCCATGCCGCCAGCGCGGCATCGGTGAATTCGTGCCCGTTCGGTTCGCGCGCGAAGAGCGAGACGAGGTAGCCGGCGCCGTAGAAGTCCTCGAGGTTGAAGTTGTCGGCCGAGCCGGAGCAGACGATCAGCACAGTCTCGTCGGCGTGGTGCCGCGCGATGTGCGCGACCACCGCCTCGGCGTTGAGCAGGGCGGCGGCGTAGACATGGTCGGCCTCGCGCGACTTGGCCACCGCCACCGTGCCGTTGGTGGTCGAATAGACCAGCGTCTTGCCTTCCAGGTTTTCCGCCAGCAGCGCCAGCGGCGTCGGGTGCACGAAGCCGGGCAGGGTGTCGGCGTTCAGTTCGCCGGAGAGCACGCAGGTCTCGGCCGGATGGCGCGCCGCCTCGGACTGAGCCGCCGCGCCGTCGAGCGTCGGAATCACCTCGGCCGCACCGTGCGCGAGCGCGGCGACGATGCTGGAGGTGGCGAAGAGGATGTCGAGCACGATCACCGTCTTGCCCGGCAGGCGCTGGGCGTCGAGTTCTTCCTTTTTCAGCAGGACGTGGATTTTCATTCCGGATTTCTCCGGTGCATCATGCCGTAGCCTTCCATCTGCATGACTTCCTCGCCGTTCTGGTTGATGACTTCCCAGCGGTTGCGCATCAGGCCGATGTGCGGCTTGCTCTCCAGCGGGCGCGCTTCCAGCACGACGCTGCGCACGTGCAGGGTGTCGCCGGGCCGCACCGGCTTCAGCCAGCGGATGTTCTCCACGCCGGGCGAGGCGAGGTTGGCCGACTCCAGCAGATAGGCGTCGCACATCATGCGCATGCACAGGCTGCAGGTGTGCCAGCCGCTGGCGATGAGGCCGCCGAACTGCGAATGTTTCGCCGCCTCCTCGTCGGTGTGGAAGGGCTGCGGATCGAACTCCTTGCCGAAGCGGATGATGTCCTCCTTCGTCAGCGTGACGCCGCCGTACTCGGTGACGGAGCCGACCGGGAAGTCTTCCCAATAGTATTTCTTGGTCATGTTCTAGCCCTCGGATTCTTCCTTTGGTTTGGCCGGCGGCATCAGGGCGAAGACGCCGCTGGCGCGCAGGATGCGCCGCTCGCCGATGCGCAGGCCGACGACGAGCTTGTCGTCGGTTTTCTTCCAGTAGAAGGGGCCGAGCAGGGTGAGGTAATGCCCGAGGTGCTCGATCGGCTTGAAGCCGGCGGGAATGGTGTCGTTCATCGCAGGCCTATTGAAAATCGCAGAAGCGGGAACCGCGCCACGTCATTCCCGCGGAAGCGGGAATCCATGGGTCCCCGCTTCCGCGGGGACGACGAATAACCGGGTGCATGTCGCGCAATCTCCTAGCCGAATTTCGAGAAGTCGGGCTTGCGCTTTTCCAGGAAGGCGCTGAAGGCCTCCTTGGCTTCGGACGAGGCAAGCTGGCGCGTGAAGATCTCGCCTTCGGCCTGCATGGTCTGCAACACCAGGGCGGCATGGCCCTGCTTGAGCAGGCGCTTGGTCTCGCGCAGCGAGGCGGCGGGCAGGGTGGCGAGCTTGCGTGCGCGTTCCAGTGCCGCGTCGAGCAGCGCGGCGTCCGGGTGAATGGCGTTGGCCAGCCCGAGCTCGTACGCCTTGGCGGCGTTGAACGGTTCGCCGAAGAGCAGCAGTTCTGACGCGCGCTGGTGGCCGACGAGGCGCGGCAGCAGCAGGCTGGAGGCGGCTTCCGGACACAGCGCCAGATTGACGAAGGGCAACTGGAAGCGGGCGCTCTCGCCGACGTAGACCAGGTCGCAGTGCAGCAGCATCGTCGTGCCGACGCCGACGGCGTTGCCCGCCACCGCGGCAATCAGGGGTTTCGGCGCGGCGGCGATGTTGCGCAGGAAGCGGAACACCGGCCGGTCCGGATCGCCGGTCGGGCCATTGAGAAAGTCGGCGAGGTCGCTGCCGGCGGTGAACACGTCCGGCTGGCCGTGGATGAGCACGACACGCACCGCGTCCTCGCCGGCGGCGCGCTCGAACGCGTCGGCCATGGCGGCATACATGGGCCCGGTGAGGGCGTTCTTTTTCTCCGGCCGGCGCATCTCGATGCGCAGGACGCCGGCTTTCAATTCGGTGACGATGTGTTCGCTCATGCGGAATTTCCAGAACCACGCTTAGTAGGAGCGGGCTTGCCCGCGATACGGCCGTTGATCGCGGGCAAGCCCGCTCCTACATGAAACGCGCTCAAAACCATTCGTTCCTCATCTCCCGGCAGGTCGGCTCCAGCGCGCGCAGCAGGGTGTGCTGCGCCTGGGTCTTCGGCAGTTCCCACTGGAAGAAGTAGCGGCAGGCGGCGAGCTTGCCGTTGTAGAAATCCGCATCTGCGGCGTTCCCCAAAGTCAGTCCTCGCGATACGGCGACGGCCTGGCGCAGCCAGATCCAGGCCAGCACGGTATGGCCGAACATTTCCAGATAGACGCTCGAATTGGCCAGCGCGGCGTCGGCGTCGTGGCCCAGCGCTTCGGCCAGCGCGCGCGTGGTGACGCCGACCTCGGTGATCGCCGCGCCGAGCGCCAGCGCGTGTGTCTGCAGGTCCGGCACGGCGCCGGCCTCCTGCACGGTCTTCTGCACTTCGCGGCCGAACAGCTTCAACGCCGCGCCCTCGTGCATCATCACCTTGCGGCCGAGCAGATCGAGTCCCTGGATGCCGTGCGTGCCCTCGTGAATCGCGTTGAGGCGGTTGTCGCGGTAGAGCTGCTCGACCGGGTACTCGCGTGTGTAGCCATAGCCGCCGTGCACTTGGATGGCGAGGCTGTTGGCTTCGAGGCACCACTGCGAGGGCCAGGACTTGGCGATCGGCGTGAGCAGATCGAGCAGCAGGCCGGCGTCGCGGCGCGTCGCTTCATCCGGCGCACTGTTCTGCTCGTCCACCAGCCGCGCGCAGGTCAGGCACAGCGCGTAGCCGCCCTCGACGTAGGCCTTCTGCGCCAGCAGCATGCGCCGCACGTCGGCGTGCTCGATGATCGGCACCTGCGGCGACTGCGGGTTCTTCGCGGCCGGTGGGCGGCCCTGCGGCCGCTCGCGGGCGTAATCGAGCGAGGCGAGGTAGCCGCGGTAGCCGAGCATCACGGCGCCCATGCCGACGCCGATGCGCGCCTCGTTCATCATGTGGAACATGTACGAGAGGCCCTTGTGCGGCTCGCCAACGAGTTCGCCGCGGCATTGGCCTTTCTCACCAAAGGACAGCAGGGTCGAGGTGGTGCCGCGGTAGCCCATCTTGTGGATGAGGCCGGTGAGCTGCACATCGTTGCGCTCGCCGAGACTGCCGTCGTCGTTTACGCGGAACTTCGGCACGATGAAGAGCGAGATGCCCTTGACGCCGGGCGGACCACCGGGGATCTTCGCCAGCACCAGGTGCACGATGTTCTCGGAGAGTTCGTGGTCGCCGGCGGAAATGAAAATCTTGCTGCCGCTGATCGAATAGCTGCCGTCCGGATTGGGCTCGGCGCGCGTGGTGATGTCGGACAGGCTGGAGCCGGCCTGCGGCTCGGTCAGCGCCATGGTGCCGAAGAAACGCCCGGCCAGCAGCGGCTTGAGGTATTTCGCCTGCTGCGCGTCGGAGCCGAAGCGGCGGATCACGTTGGCGTTGCCGATGGTGAGGAAGGGATAGCCCGAAGTGGCGACGTTGGCGCCCTTGAACAGCGAGAAACAGGCCTGCGTCATGGTCACCGGCAGTTGCATGCCGCCCAACTCGTAGTCGTGGGCGGCGGCCATGAAGCCGGCGTCGATGAAGGCCTTCAGGGCGTCCTGGATCTCCGGGATCATGCTCACGCGCCCGCCGTCGAACTGCGGCTCGTGCTCATCGGCGCTTCTGTTATGCGGCGCGAACTTCTCCGCGGCGATGGCCTCGGCCGTGTCCAGCGCCGCGAGAAAGGTCTCGCGCGTGTGGTCGGCAAAGCGCGGCCGCGCCGTCAGCGACTCGGTGTCGAGGAGTTCGAAGAGGACGAACTCCAGGTCGCGACGGTTGATGATCTTTTCGGTCATGCCGAACCCATCATTCCCTCTCCCCGCAAGCGGGGAGAGGGCGCTTTTTGTCCCCTCTCCCCGCTTGCGGGGAGAGGGTAGGGAGAGGGGCAAAGGCCGCGGCCCTCTCCCCCAGCCCCTCTCCCGCGGGCGGGAGAGGGGAGCGAAGTGCGGCTCTGCCGAATTTCACCATCACGCCGCCAGCAGCATGTCACTGAACAGGCCGAGGTGGTGGTCGGCGTCGCCGAAGGTGGCGTTGATCATGGTCAGGCGCTTGAAGTAGTGGCTGACGTTGAGCTCGTCCACCACGCCCATGCCGCCATGCAGCTGCACCGCCTGCTGCCCGACGAAGCGCGCCTGCTGGCCGACGTAGGCCTTGGCGGCGGAGAGGGCGCGGCGACGCTCGGCGGCGTTGGTCGCGTCGGCCTTGACTGCCGCCAGCGTCGCCATCGAGCGGGCTTGCTCCGTGGCGATGACCATGTCCACCATGCGGTGCTGCAGCGCCTGGAAGCGGCCGATGGGCTGGCCGAACTGCTTGCGCGTCTTCAGGTACTCCAGCGTCGCCTCGTTCAGCGCTGTCATGATGCCGACCGCCTCGGCGCATAGCGCGGCGCGGCCATAGTCCAGCGCGCGCTCGAGATCGGGCAGCGCGGCGCCGAGGTTGCCAAGCAATGCCTCCGGGCCGAGTTCTACCTCGTCGAAGCGGATATCCGCGGCGCGACCGCCATCCTGCGTCATGTAGCTGCGCACGGAAACCCCCTTGGCCTGGCGGTCGACCAGGAAGAGCGAGATGCCGTCTTCGTCCCACAGGGATTTCCTTCGGTCATCGCGCGGCTCGTGGGAGGTGCGCGCCGAGACCAGCAGTTTGCCGGCGGCGCCGCCGGAGAGCACCACGCCCTTGGCGCCGGTGAGCGTCCAGCCGTCGCCCTTGGCCTTGGCCGCCGTGTCCACGCGGCTGACTTTGTAGCGGCCGCCCGGCTCGAAGTGGGCCAGCGCCATCATCAGTTCGCCGCCGGCGATGGTCTGCTGGATTTCAGAACCCTTGATCTTCAGGATGGAGGCCTCCGGCCCTATCGCGTGACCTCCCTTCTTTCCCTTCTCGGCGGAGAGCACGCGCATGTTGGTGATCTCCAGCGCCACCATTTTCAGGCCGAAGGGCAGTTGCAAGGGCGCGCCGGCCTCGGCGCATTCCTCCTCGAAGATGTGCTGCTGCACGGCCGACCAGCCGGTGCCGCCGAATTGCAGCGGCCACATGGTGGCGCCCCAGCCCTTTTCATGCAGCACTTTCTGCCAGCGCACGAAATCCTCCTTGGCGAGGCGCTTGCCGCCCTTGACCTTGGCGCTGATGTCCGCCGGCAGGCTGGCGGTGACGAATTTCCGCACATCTGCGCGGAAGGCTTGCTCTTCTGGCGTGTAGTTCAGGTCCATGATGCGACTCCGGAGAGAGGTTGTTATTTCGCGGCCTTGGCTGCCGTGTAGGATTCCATTGCCGCCTTGCGGTCGTTGTTCACTTTCTGCACGTGGGGCCGCTCGGCCAGCATCTTCAGGTACGGCTTGGCGTTGGGTAGCAGTTCCTCGAGAAAATCGAGGTTGTAGATCCTCTTCGTTGCCTGCGACAGCAGTGGCAGGTGCGCCCAAGCCGCGCAGTCGGCGTGGGTGAACGCGTTGCCGCCGATGAAAGGCGCGAAGCGCGCCAGGTGCGCGAGGCTGCGTAGTCCCTTGCCGAGCAGCTTCTCCACTTCCAGCTTGGTCTCGTCCGAGGCCTTGCCGCCGAAAAACGCTTCGCCGTAGAGCCGGCGCACCGGCAGTTCGAGGTGCAGTTCGAGATGCTGGATCAGTTCGCGGCAGCGGGCGCGCTCGAAGGCATCCTTGGGATACAGCGCCGGCTCCGGATAGGTGTCCTCGATGTACTCGGTGAGCACCTGCGATTCGGTCAGGATGCCGTGGTCGGTGCGCAGGAAAGGCACTTTGCCCATCGACGATTCCGCGAGGAATTCGTCCTTCTGCGAGGGATAGGCCGGCTCCTCCTCGAAGGGGATGCCCTTTTCCAGCAGGGAGAGCTTGACCTTGTTGTAGTAGTTGCTGACGGCGAAACCGCAGAGCTTGAGCATGATGCTTTCCTTTCAAATTTTTTTACAGGCATGTGGGAGCGGCGTCCACGCCGCGATATCGGCGGCTGCTATCGCGGCGTGGACGCCGCTCCTACATGCGGGTAATTCACTTCGGCGCCGGCTTGAACTGCATCGCCTTGTACTCGAGGAATTCCTCGAGGCCGTACTTGCCCAGTTCGCGGCCGTTGCCGGACTGCTTGAAACCGCCGAAGGGGGCGAGCGCGTTGAAGGCGCCGCTTATAAGGTTTACAAATCCTGCATCGAACGATACCATGCTTTCAGATAAATCGAAATACTATTCCGCTCTGCGAAACTACCGAGGATTGTCGATGTATGCGTTAGCCTCCGTCATTCCCGCGAAAGCGGGAATCCAAGCGGCGTATGGATTCCCGCTTTCGCGGGAATGAGTGCGAGATAAACGCCCCGCGAACCCTTTTTTCAGCAAGCCATAGGACTGGACCCCATGACCCAAGCAGCCTATTCGACGCACGGCGCCATTGCCGTGATCGCCATGAACAACCCGCCCGTCAACGGCCTCGGCTACGAACTGCGCAGCGGCATCGTCGCCGGGATCGACCAGGCGATGGCCGACCCGAAGATATCGGCGGTCGTGCTGATCGGCTCCGACAAGGCCTTCTCCGGCGGCGCAGACATCCGCGAGTTCAATTCGCCCAAGGCGCTGGCCGAGCCGAACCTCAACACCGTGATCCGCGCCATCGAGGCCTGCACCAAGCCCGTCGTCGCCGCCATCGGCGGCGCCTGCATGGGCGGCGGACTGGAACTGGCGCTCGGCTGCCATTACCGCGTCGCCGTGGCCGCTGCGCAGATCGCCCTGCCGGAAGTGAAGCTCGGCATCCTGCCCGGCGCCGGCGGCACCCAGCGCCTGCCGCGCCTGATCGGCGTCGAGGCGGCGCTCAACATGATCGTCTCCGGCGCCATCGTGCCCTCCGAGCAGTTCAAGGGCACGCCGCTTTTCGACGCCTTCATCGACGGCGACCTGCAGGCCGGCGCGCTGGCCTTCGCCGAAAAGGTGGTGAAGGAGAAGCTGCCGCTGAAGCGCGTGCGCGACCTGAAGATCGACTACCCGAACGCCGAGGCCTTCTTCCAGTTCGCCCGCAACACCGTCGGCGCAATGGCGAAGAATTTCCCGGCGCCGCTGAAATGCGTCGACGCCGTCGCCGCTGCGGCTGGCATGCCTTTCGATGCGGGCATGCAGTTGGAACGCGAGGCCTTCGTCCATCTGGTGCAGACGCCGGAGTCGAAAGCCCTGCGCCACGCCTTTTTCGGCGAGCGCGCTGCCTCGAAGATCGCCGACGTGCCGGCCGACACGCCAACGCGCACCATCGCCCGGGTCGGCATCATCGGCGCCGGCACCATGGGTGGCGGCATCGCCATGAACTTCCTCAACGCCGGCATCCCGGTGATCATCCTCGAGACGAAGCAGGAAGCGCTGGAGAAGGGCGTCGGCATCATCCGCAAGAACTACGAGAGCTCGCTGAAGAAGGGCAAGCTGACGCAGGAGAAACTGGACCAGCGCATGGGTCTGCTGAAGGCCACGCTGTCCTACGACGACCTGAAGGACGCCGACCTGATCATCGAGGCGGTGTTCGAGGAGATCGGCGTCAAGGAGCAGGTGTTCAAGAAGCTCGACGAGGTCGCCAAGCCCGGCGCCATCCTCGCCAGCAACACCTCGACGCTGGACGTGAACAAGATCGCCAATTTCACCAAGCGGCCGCAGGACGTGGTCGGCATGCACTTCTTCAGCCCGGCCAACATCATGAAGCTGCTCGAAGTGGTGCGCGGCGCCGCCACCGCCAAGGACGTGCTGGCCACGGTGATGCAGATCGCCAAGAAGATCCGCAAGACTGCCGTCGTCTCCGGCGTCTGCGACGGCTTCATCGGCAACCGCATGATCGAGCACTACGGCCGCATCGCCGGCTTCATCGTCGAGGAAGGCGCCTCGCCGCAGCAGGTGGACCGCGCCCTGGAGAAGTGGGGCATGGCGATGGGCCCGTTCCGCATGGGTGATCTCGCCGGCAATGACATCGGCTGGGCCGTCCGCAAGCGCCGCTACGTCGAGAAGCCCGACGTGAAGTACGCGAAGATCGCCGACAAGCTGTGCGAACTGGGCCGCTACGGCCAGAAGACCGGCATGGGTTGGTATCGCTACGAGGCCGGCAGGCGCGATGCGATGCCCGATCCGGTCGTCGACAAGATGATCGAGGACTACCGCAAGGAAAAGGGCATCACGCCGCGCAAGATCGGCGACGCGGAGATCGTCGAGCGCTGCATCTTCGCCCTGGTGAACGAGGCGGCGCGCCTGCTCGAGGAAGGCATCGCGCAGCGCGCCTCCGACATCGACATGGTGTATCTCACCGGCTACGGCTTCCCGCTGTATCGCGGCGGCCCGATGCTCTACGCCGACCAGGTCGGCCTCTACAACGTCGCGCGCGCCATGCAGGGCTTCAAGGCCGCCAGCGGCGATGCCTTCTGGGAGCCGGCGCCGCTGCTGGCGAAGCTCGCCGCCGAAGGCAAGACGTTCAACTAGGGATCATGTAGGTCGGGCTTCAGCCCGACAAAACTACCGCAACCGTCGGCCTGAAGGCCGACCTACAAGACAAGCGAACAGGAGTTCGAAATGACCGATGCAGTGATCGTTTCCACCGCCCGCACCGGCCTCGCCAAATCCTGGCGCGGCAGTTTCAACATGACCCATGGCGCCACGCTGGGCGGCCACGTGGTGCAGCACGCCGTCGCCCGCGCCGGCATCGACCCGGCCGAGGTCGAGGACGTCATCATGGGTTGCGCCACGCCCGAGGGCGCCTGCGGCAGCAACATCGCGCGGCAGATCGCCCTGCGCGCCGGCCTGCCGGTGACGGCCGCCGGCGTGACGGTGAACCGCTTCTGTTCCTCCGGCCTGCAGACCATCGCCATGGCGGCGCAGCGCGTCATCGTGGACAAGGTGCCGGTGATGGTGGCCGGCGGCGTCGAGTCCATCTCCTGCGTGCAGAACGAGATCAACCGCCACATGATCCTGGAAACCTGGCTGATGCAGCACAAGCCCGAGGTGTACTGGCCCATGCTGCAGACCGCCGAGACGGTGGCCAAGCGCTACAACATCCCGCGCGACAAACAGGACGAGTACGGCGCGCGCAGCCAGCAGCGCGCTGCCGCCGCCCAGGCCGCCGGCAAGTTCAACGACGAGATCGTGCCGATCACCGTCACCGCCGGCATTGCAGACAAGGCGAGCGGCAAGCTGTTCACCAAGGAAGTGACCGTATCGTCCGACGAGGGCATCCGCGCCGACACCACCTACGAGGGTGTGGCCAAGATCAAGCCGGCGATCCCCGGCGGCGTCATCGCTGCCGGCAACGCCAGCCAGTTTTCTGACGGCGCTTCCGCCTGCGTGGTGATGGACGCGAAGCTTGCCGAGAAGCGCAACCTCAAGCCGCTCGGCATCTTCCGCGGCTTCACCGTGGCCGGCTGCGAGCCGGACGAGATGGGCATCGGCCCGGTCTTTGCCATCCCGCGCCTGCTCGAGCGCACCGGCGTCAAGCTGGAAGACATCGGCCTGTGGGAGCTCAACGAAGCCTTCGCCGTGCAGGTCATCTACTGCCGCGACAAGCTGGGCATTCCCGACGACCGCCTCAACGTGAATGGCGGCGCCATCGCCGTCGGCCATCCCTACGGTGTCTCCGGCGCGCGCCTGGTCGGCCATGCGCTGATCGAGGGCAAGCGCCGCGGCGCGAAATTCGTCGTCGTCACCATGTGCATCGGCGGTGGCCAGGGCGCGGCGGGTTTGTTCGAAGTTTGTTGAAAGGCAAAAACCTGTTTCACCACAGAGGCACAGAGACACAGAGAAAAACAAGACAAGAAAAATTTACTTTTGCAGTTCTCTGTGCCTCTGTGTCTCTGTGGTTAATGGTTTAGAAAGGGTTTACATGAGCGTCAAACAACTTTTCGATCTCAGCGGCAAGGTCGCCCTCATCACCGGCGGTTCGCGCGGCCTCGGCCTGCAGATGGCCGAGGCGCTGGGCGAGATGGGCGCCAAGGTGGCAATCACCGCGCGCAAGGCGGACGAACTTTCGGCGGCCGAGGCGCACCTGAAGGGCAAGGGCATCGAGGCGATGACCGTCACCAACGACCTGTCGAAGTTCGATCAGATCCCCGGCATGGTCGATGCCGTGCTGGCGAAGTACGGCAGGATCGACATCCTGGTGAACAACGCCGGCGCCACCTGGGGCGCGCCCGCCGAGGACCACCCGGACGAAGCCTGGAACAAGGTGATGAACCTCAACATCAACGCCATGTTCTTCCTCAGCCGCGAGGTGGGCAAGCGCTGCATGATCCCGCAGAAATCCGGCAAGATCATCAACATCGCCTCGGTGGCCGGCCTCTCCGGCAGCCCGAAAGGCATGAATGCAATCGCCTATCACACGAGCAAGGGCGCAGCGGTGAACTTCACCCGCACCCTGGCCTCGGAGTGGGGCCGCTACAACATCAACGTGAACGCCATCTGCCCGGGCTTCTTCCCCTCGAAGATGTCGCAGGGCCTGCTTAGCCAGATCGGCGACCACATCGTCGACGTGACGCCACTCGGGCGGCTGGGCGGCAACGAGGACTTGATGGGCACGGTGGTGTTCCTTGCCTCGGAAGCCTCGCGCCACATCACCGGCCAGTACGTCGCGGTGGACGGCGGGGCGTGCATCTCGAAGTGACGCATTTTATTTCTCCCTCTCCCGCTGGCGGGAGAGGGTTGGGGTGAGGGTGGACCGGCGGTTCACCCCTCACCCTAGCCCTCTCCCCGCATGCGGGGAGAGGGGATGAATTAGCTTGCTACGCATGACAAAGGACAAGGAATTTTTCGGCCTCGACATCCCCTTCATCCGCCTGCTCGGCGCGAAGGAGGAACAATGGGAGAAGGGTCGTGCGGTGGCTTCCGTCGAGGTGCGGCCGGAGTTGCACAACAGCTGGGAATACGCCCACGGTGGCGTGGTGATGACGCTGCTCGACGTCACCATGGGTTCGGCGGCGCGCAGCATGGTGCCGCATGCCGCCGGCGTGGTGACGGTGGACATGAGCGTGAGCTTCATGAGTGCCGGGCAGGGCCGCCTGACAGTCGATGCGCGCGTGCTGCGCAGCGGCGCCACGCTGATCTTCTGCGAAGGCGAGATGCGCGACGCAGAGGGCGAACTGGTGGCGAAGGCGATGGCCTCCTTCAAGGTGAAACGCAAAGTCAGTCCCCACGAGACGGCGGATTGACTGTCGTCCCCGCGGAAGCGGGGACCCATGGATTCCCGCTTTCGCGGGAATGAGTGCGCCTGTGAAGGCGCGATAACCGCATGGTGGAAGTCCGTGCCGGGGCAAGCCAAGACCCCGAAGCTGAAGGTAACTGCGTCGCTGCGAAGCGGGGTGGAGAGCAACCGGAAG